>CAZYGH010000004.1:87385-150172 GCA_964647595.1 uncultured Verrucomicrobiota bacterium | reverse complement strand
TTCCAATGCATTACGCAAATATTTACCCCAGCAGTTACAGGAACATCCGTTATAAAACTAGGTCCGTTTTACAAAATCGACCCTGCGGTCAAAAAAGTGTACATTCACCCCATGAGACAAAATTCTTACACTTTCAGCAGTGGGGCAGCATGCAACTTTTCATAGCAAGAGAAACGGTTTCTGGCGAAACGCGAGTCCCGATTCTCCCCCTCTCTGTTCAAAAATGGGTCAAAATGGGCGCCTCCGTCTGGGTGGAGGCTGGAATTGGAAATGCTCTTTGTTTGAGCGATGACGCCTACGCCACGGCAGGCGCAAACATCGTCTCTCTCGATGAAGGTCTTGCCAAAGCCGACCTAGTCCTGCGATTGAGAAAGCCGCCAATCGAATCCGTGGCCAAAATGAAGTCAGGCGCCATTCACGTCAGCTATCTGGACCCGTTCCATGCGCACGACTTGATTCAAGCGTTTGCGGCAAGCCACATCAGTGCCATTAGTCTGGAAATGATTCCCCGAACGACCCTTGCCCAAAAAATGGACGTGTTGAGTTCGCAAGCCAATCTGGCCGGCTATGTGGCCGTTATCCTTGCCGCCAGCCGCAGTCCTAAAATCTTTCCCATGATGAGCACTCCCGCCGGCACCATTGCTCCCGCTCGAGTCCTCATCATTGGCGCGGGCGTCGCGGGCCTTCAAGCGATTGCCACCGCCCGTCGCCTCGGTGCGGTGGTGGAAGCTTTCGATACCCGCCCCGTCGTCGAAGAGCAGGTCAAATCACTGGGTGCGCGATTTGTGAAGATCGACCTAGGTGAAACGGGCCAGACTCATGAGGGTTATGCAAAAGCACTCACCCCGGAACAACTCGAACTCCAGAGAAAAGGTCTGACTCGCCATTGTTCAAATTCCGATATTGTCATCACCACGGCACAAGTTTTTGGTCGCAAGGCCCCCGTGATCCTGACACAAGACATGATCGTCGGCATGACTCCTGGCAGCATCGTCATCGACATGGCGGTGGAAACCGGGGGCAATGTCGAAGGCTCTCGACTCGACGAAGAAGTGGAAATCAAGGGTGTACGACTCATCGGCCTGAGTAATCTTCCCGGGCGCGTGGCCTACAACGCCAGTCAAATGTATTCCAACAACCTCTTTAACTTTGTGGAGCATTTTTGGAATAAAAAGGAATCTCGTTTTGAGTTACATCGCAAAGATGAGATTATCCAAGGATGTCTGGTCACTCATGATGGTGAAGTCGTTCATCCCGTCATCCGCGAGTTGCTTGCCCAAGGAAAGGAATCATAACATGATGCTTCTCTTTTTTGTTTTTGTTCTATCCATTTTTCTTGGCCTCGAGCTAATAGCCAAGGTGCCCTCCCAGCTTCACTCCCCGCTGATGTCGGGCTCCAATGCCATCTCGGGAATCACCCTTGTGGCGGCACTCATTGCGGCGGGCACGAACGACGGGTCGTGGCTGACATCGATCTTGGGATTTCTTGCGCTGGTCCTCGCCACCATTAACGTGGTAGGCGGATATCTCGTCACGGACCGCATGCTGGCCATGTTCAAGACAAAGAAAGACGGAGGCGCGAAACCCTAATGGATTTTCAATCCTACATTGAAATGAGCTACATCGCCGCAGCCGTTCTTTTTATCTTCGGCCTCAAAATGCTCGGCTCTGCCCGAACGGCGAAACGAGGAAATCTGGTTTCGGCCGTGGGCATGCTCGTCGCGGTGGCAGCCACCCTTTTAGTCAAAGGCGTCGTCTCCTACAAACTTCTCTTCGCGGGGCTCGTGCTCGGCAGCGCCATTGGTGCAGTCGCCGCACGACGCGTGCAAATGACCTCCATGCCGCAGATGGTGGCTCTTTTTAACGGGTTTGGAGGACTGGCAAGCTTACTGGTCGGCTGGGCCGAATATCACCGCGCACTCATGAGTCCAAGCCCCGAAATTCCCATCTTCACCATGGTGGCGACCTATCTGGCCGTGATCATCGGCGGCATTACCTTCACGGGTAGCGTGATTGCCTATGCCAAGCTTGCAGAACGAATCGACGGCAAGCCCATTCTCTTCCAAGGACAAAAACCATTCAATGCGGCCTTGCTGGGCATCTCGCTGATCTTTTTGGTCATCGGAAGTTTTTCGCCGCAAACCACCTATTGGATTTTTCTCCTGACGATTGGATTTTCTTTTGCCTTGGGTGTGATGGCCGTCATTCCCATCGGTGGGGCCGACATGCCCGTGGTCATCTCCCTGCTCAACAGCTATTCCGGCCTCGCCGCCTGTGCCGCGGGCTTCATCATTGGCAATACGGTTCTGGTCGTCGCCGGCTGCCTCGTCGGTGCCAGTGGAATCATCCTGACCCAAATCATGTGCAAGGCTATGAACCGCTCTTTGGCCAATGTACTCTTCAGCGGCTTCGGCTCCGCCAAGACCGCAGGTGCCGCCACTGGTGAAAAACAAGAAGTCCGATCCATCACCGCCGAAGACGCCTATTATCTCCTAGAATCTGCGCGCGCGGTCGTCATCGTTCCCGGCTATGGTATGGCCGTGGCACAAGCCCAACACGCCGTGCGAGAACTGGGTGATCTGCTCGAAAAGAACGGGTGCGAGGTGAAATATGCCATTCATCCCGTGGCCGGTCGTATGCCCGGACACATGAATGTGCTGCTGGCCGAGGCGAATGTTTCCTATGACAAACTTGTCGAGCCTGGCGATGTGAATCCTCTCATGTCCACCGTGGACGTGGCCATTGTGATTGGCGCCAACGATGTCGTGAATCCCGCCGCTAAAGACGACCCCTCCAGCCCCATCTATGGCATGCCGATCATCCATGTGGATGAGGCCAAGTCCTGCATCGTACTCAAAAGAAGTATGGCATCCGGATTCGCAGGGATTGAAAATCCGCTCTTCTTCAAGGAGAATACTCGAATGTTGTTTGGCGATGCAAAGGCCAGCGTCTCGGCCCTCGTCAGCCAACTCAAAGAAACCGAAGAATAGGAAAACAGATGAAGAAATCCCTGCTCTGGATTGCCGCCGCCACATGGGCCGTTCTCGCCACCACCGCCCCCGCCGCTGAGGATCTGATCCTAAATGGATCGGGAACCCGCACCAAGCTCATCTTGGGCGCCATGTACGAGCTTTCGCTCTATGTTCCCAAAGAGATGAAGGGCGCACATCCTACCGCCATCATCGAAGATGCAAAACCCATGGAACTCTCCCTCCTCATCAAAAGCTCCATGATCACTCGTGACCGTTTTGTGGAGGCCACATCTGAAGGATTTGCAAAGGCCGCCGAATCCGGATACTCATCCAATCAAACGCAACTCTTCCTGGACCAATTTTCCAAAACCGAATTTCGCAAAGGCGACACCATCGTCATGCGCTATGAAAACGACGGATTGGTCACGCTCTATCGCAAAGCAGAAAGCAACGACTCCAAATCCGTTGAAACCAAACTCGGTCGTATTCCGGGGCCCGATCTGAAAAAAGCCCTGTTCGCCATCTGGCTCGGTAAAAATCCGGTGCAAGAATCGCTCAAAAAGAGCCTGCTGGGTACGCCTTAATCGAACATGACCGTGGCCCGGTATTGGACGGGGGTGGTTGCCCTGTTGACGTTGTTGTGCATATCAACATCGGCCGCCCCTCCCTCCAATGAAGACTCTGCCGATCGCACGCTCATCGTGCTGGCGGCGCCTTCGGCCACCGACCCCTACTATCGAAGCCTGCGTAAAGAAATTCTCGATTTCCAAACGGCCTTTGCTAAACAGATTTTAGGACGTGACAACGTGATCATTCTGGCCGATCAGCGCACCCTGAAAATACTATCCGAAAAATTGCCCAGCGACATTTTACTCGAAGCCCCAATGCGAGATATCTGGATCCGGGACTTTGCACCCGTCCTGCCAAATCGCCCTGTACTCTTCCGCTACTCTGCGGCGGCCCAAAGTGGAAACCACGAGGACGCCGATCAGGTCCAAGCCGCCTTTGTTCGCTTCGCCCAAGAAGTTGGCGTCACATTTGAGCGCACCTCTTGGATCTTGGACGGTGGCAACGTCGTTGACAATGGCCTCGACAAAGCCATCGTGACGGACCGCTTCCTCTCGGACAACCATCTTGACAAAGAACAGGCGATTCAGATTCTTCGCGATCAACTGGGTGTTCAGCAAGTAGCCATTCTGACGGCCGATCCAGAAGACCGTTTGGCCCATGTCGACGGAATGGTCCTGTTCACCGATTCCAACACCGTGGCCATCACGCACTATGGCGGTGAATATCAAGCGGCCATGGAACAGGAATTACGCAACGCCTTTCCGGATATTCAGATTGTGGAAATTGAATCCACATTTGACGACCACGCTTTTGATCCAAACTTTGGTTCCGCCAAAGGAATTTATGTGAATGCCACCGTCACCGACCACGCCATCTATCTGCCCGTCTTTGGGTTGGAAACAGACAGCACCGCCCTTTCAAAAATCCGTGCCTCCACTCATCGTGAAGTGGTTCCTATCGATGCCGAAAAGATGGGGCAAATGGGAGGCAGCGTTCGCTGTCTTAGTGCACAGATGAAAGGCGAAAATGCTCGCCGCCTCATCGAAGCTGCGAGAAAAAAATAGTCGGCTCCCGCTACTGTACAGCCGTAATGGCCGAATCCAGACAGCGGCGAATCATCGCCTCAGGCGGCGCAGGTATAAGACCCGATGTCATCAGCATCTCCAGTGCGGCATGAGCATCTGCAATGTCCTTTTGGGCTTTTTCACGAACCTGCTCTGGCGCAAGGCTCCTCCGTGCCACACCCTCTTCCGTCGCCTGTCGGGCAACCGCAGCAGCGGTCTCAGAAAACACGGCTTCATCTGTCATCAACGGCATGATGTGATCGGGTGAAAGACCCTGCCTCTCTGCAAATCCAGCAATCGTTTTGGCCGCCGCAATCGCCATCGAATCCGTGATCTTCTTGGCGCGAACAAGCAACGCTCCCTTGAGTATCCCGGGAAAACCAAGCGAATTGTTGACTTGGTTTGGAAAGTCGCCACGCCCGGTTGCCACAACCAAAGCGCCCGCCTCCTTGGCGGCGTAGGGATAAATTTCAGGCACGGGATTTGCGCAAGCAAACACAATGGCCTTCGGGGCCATCCCCCTCACCCACTCGGGCTGAATCACGCCGGGGCCCGGCTTGGACAATGAAATCAGAACGTCTGCGCCCTTCAAGGCTTCCGCCACATCATTCACTCGGCCGGGATTGGTCGCTTGGCAAAGCTCCCACTTGCGATAAAACCGAGTGTCGGCCTCGATATCGGCACGCCCGCGATGCAGTCCTCCGCGCGAGTCAAACATCATCACCTGATCTGGATTGGCCCCTGCCTGCAAAATCAAGCGAGCAATCGTGGTGTTGGACGCCCCTGCCCCATAGAACACAATGCGGCACTTGGAAAGATCCTTCCCCACCACTTTCAACGCATTGAGCAGACCGGCCAGAGTGACACATCCCGTTCCCTGCGCATCATCGTGCCAGACCGGAATGTCGCAACTCTCGCGCAACGCATCCAGCACACGAAAACAATTGGGTTGGCTAATATCTTCCAAATTGACCGCACCAAACGACGGCGCCAGACGACGAACAAAATCAATCATGATTTCCGGATCGTTCTTTCCCTCCGCATTGCGACTATCCATGCATATCGGCACGGCATCCACACCGCCCAGCACCTTCATCAGAAATGCCTTGCCTTCCATGACACCTAACCCGCCCGGCGGCGACACGTCGCCATCTCCCAACACTCGCGTCGAATCGCTAACCACCGCCACCACATTTCCGCGCCAAGACAGTTCAAACGATTCATCCTGATAATCGCGAATGCCAGTAGAAACCGACGAAACCCCCGGCGTGTACCATGCATTGAACCACTGAAAGCCCGGCAACGGAGCGCGAGGAAGAATCTGAATCTTTCCGCCGTAAAAACGGTGCGCCTCCATGGCCAGCGCCTGAAAGAACAAGGTCTTTGCACGAGCGATCCGATTTCCATCCCACGCAGATGGAAACTGGTTTCCAATGTCAGCCAAACGAATGTCCATATCCAACTCGCTCCTTGATAAAAATCCTAGGCAATCCGGATTGAAAAAGAACCGGTTTTGTTTCCAAAACCGGTTCCCGATGCAAGACCTCTTCGGTCTGCGGGACTAGAATGAATAGACCAAACGGCCCATGCCGTAGAAATCTTCGGCCAGACCCGAGGCGCCGCCGCCATACGCCATCAAGGTCAACTCCTTGGTGATCTTGAAGGCCAATCCTAAATGGCCGCGCACGGCATAATCGTCATCGGGATCGACATTGTCATCGCGCAACTGAACTTCACCGAGGACGCTGGACCGTGCATCCAAATCCCAAATGAGCGAGAGTGATCCCGCCAGCAAATCATCGTAGTCACCGTCCTCCTCGATGCAAGCGCCATTGATGGTGTAGCTAACGTCCACGGCATAGTGCAACACATCGTCAACGGTCGTTCCAATCGACAATCCGAGGCGCCCTTGCCCTTCACCCTTTCCCAACCCCTTGTCTTCATCGCCCGTCGCCAAAATGGCGGTGGCATGCGGAATAATCCAGGCGTATTCAAAAATGTCCTCGAAGAACAGGAATTCCGTACCCAGCGCGATATCACCCAAACCACCTTCATCCATGTCACCCGCAGAATAGTTGGCATACGGAATTTCTGCCAACACCGTCAAGCGATCCGCCAGTCCGAAACGAATACCCGGTGCAACAAAAAAGGTGCTGACGTCCTCATCATTGAAAGAACTATCGCCACCATCATAAGAAGAGCCACCGCCGGCAAGCGAGAGATCAACGCCCATCGCCCCCGGAAACTTGTTTTCTTTTGTGAACACGGTCCTCATCGGCTCCGCCAACGCCACCCCAGCCGTCACACACAATGCCATGGAAGCCAACAATAATTTCTGAAGACTCATTTTTCTTCTCCTTACACGGTTCAACGACGCAAGCGCCGTCATGGTTTTTTAATCGTTAGAATAATACCTTGCCCCCCAGACCGGATGCAACAAGCATTTCTCATGCGCTACGAACCAAATCCAACACTCAGCGTTTTCTGCTGTTGCTCCTATCCCGAGGCTTGGGTATAGAATAGGCAGGTTGATGGATCGGTAGACTCCCTTTGAGATGGAGTCCAGCTATCACAGAAGGAGAATATCGCATGAGCCAGATCAAGCTGGGCCTGCCCAAAGGCAGTCTGCAGGAAAGTACATTTTCGTTGATGAAAAGAGCCGGCTGGAACGTAAAAGTCGGTTCTAGGTCATATATGCCGTCTGTGGATGATCCGGATATCGCCGCTCGGCTCATCCGCCCTCAGGAAATTGCCCGATATGTTGAGTTGGGGCTACTGGATGCCGGACTTACCGGCTACGATTGGATCTATGAAAATGGCGCCGACGTCGTCGAAGTGGCCGAACTGTGCTACTCCAAAGCCACCAGTAATCCGGTTCGCTGGGTGGTAGCCGTTCCCAACGATTCCCCCCTCCAAAGTGTAAAAGATCTTCAGGGAAAGCGCATCGCAACAGAAGCCGTTGGCCTCACCACCCGCTATTTGGCAGAACACGGCGTGACAGCCGAAGTGGAATTCTCTTGGGGAGCCACGGAGGTCAAGGCCCCCGAATTGGTGGATGCCATCGTGGAGCTCACCGAGACGGGCTCCTCGTTGCGGGCCAACCAACTCCGTATCATCGATACAGTCCTGACTTCCACGACGCGCCTCATCGCCAACAAAGCCGCTTGGGCCGATGCCGGCAAACGCGCCAAGATCGACCAGCTCGCACTGTTGTTGACGGGTGCGCTCAACGCCGAAAGCAAGGTGCTGCTCAAAATGAATTCTCGAAAGGCAGATGTGGCCGCCATCAGCCAAGTACTACCCGCGTTGCATTCCCCCACCGTCAACACGTTGAGCGATCCTAGCTGGGTCGCCATCGAAACCGTGGTATCAGAAGCCATCGTTCGAGAAATTATTCCCCAGCTCAAGGCGGCGGGAGCTTCTGGAATTATTGAACTTGCATTGAACAAGGTTGTGCCGTAAAAGCTTCCGGAATTGTTTTATCAGGAGGATACAAGAATGGGTTCCGTAAAAAAGAAACGTCGGTTGAAGATGGCCAAGCACAAGCGTCGTAAACGTCTGCGCGCGGACCGTCACAAAAAGAAATAGGGAGATTGCCCGGCAACGGGTGCGCCATGCGCAGCTCACACCAGTGGCGGCTCGCGCTCGGCCTCGTCTTCCTCGGCGTCGCGGCCGGTTGTCGCTCGCTGCCTAGCCCTCCGCCTTTGTTGGACGGAGGGCTTATTTCGTTTTCTTCGCTCCAGCCAGAGCAGGAAAAGGCGGCGCAAGCTCACGCCTATTATTCCACCGGCATCCATCACGAGTTGGCCGATGAATATGAGTTGGCCTACATCGCCTACCGTCATGCCGCAGATCTGGACCCCAGCAACGAACTGCTTGTTCTTCGAATGGCGTCCACGCTGGTACTCCAGCGCAAGACCGAAGACGCCCTGCTCCTGGTCGAAGAGTTTCTGAAGAAGAATCCGACGTCCGAAAGCGCTCTCCTGTGGCTTGCCACCTTCTACGGAAGCATCGGCGATCAAGCCCGCGTGCTTGAGTTGTTCACTCAAATGACGCGCCAGTTCCCGGAAAAGCCTCTGGGTTGGTTGCAACTGGCCGCCACAACCGCTCAAATGTCCGAAACCGACGCCGTCGTTGAAGTTCTCAAGAGCGGCATGTCCAAAGCCCTCCCCCCTACCCTTCTCCAACAAGAATTGGTGCGGATTGATCTGAACCGCATGGAAGAGGAAACCGCTCCCAAAGACAAAGCGCAACTGCGCCAAGACGCCATCTTCTATCTTCGCCAAATCATCGAAGCATTGCCCGGCGATCTTGATACCCTCTACACGCTGGGCGATCTACTGGTCAAGGATGGCCAACTGGCGGAAGCCATTTTGGTATACGAAAAAATTGAGCGCCTTCAGCCAGGCGACTTTCAAGTCAAACAGCGTCTGGCCCGAACGTTTCTGGCCATGGATGACCAACCCAAAGCCATCGCCATGCTGGAAAGTCTCGCCCGGACCCAGAAAAGTCCCAGCAATGTCCATTACTATCTGGCCGAGCTCTATCTTCAAGCTGGGGATGCAACCAATGCCATCACTCAATTTCGTACGGCTACAGAGCATTCCCCCCACGACCCCGCCCCTTGGCTGAAATTGGCCGCTATTCAGGCCGAAGAAGACAACGAAGCCGCGGTAGCCACCTTGTCCGAAGGACTTGAAAAAATGCCCGGCGACCCCAAGTTGTTAGAAGTCTTGGCCCTCGTTCGTGTAAACCAAAAACGGTATGAGGAAGCCGCCGACCTCTTGCAACAGGTATATCAAACCGTCATAGAAAAAGACCCTGATACGATTCCCTCCAATTTGTTTTTCTACAACTTTGCCACGGTCTGTACGCATCTGCGCCGCTCATCGGAAGCGGCGGGCTGGCTACTCAAAGCCTTGAATCAGGAGCCGGCCTTGCTGGAGCTCTATATGCAACGCGCCATGACCGGTACGCGCACATTCCGCAAAAGTGCCACGGAAATCCTTCGCGAACTGGCCGTCATGCCCAGCACAGAGACCGCCACCATCCACGCCCACCTCGCCAATTTATACCTGACCCAAAACAAAGCCGCAAAAGCCGTTCAGGAATTTGAAGCTGCAACCGAGATTGTTAAACAGGACTCGTTGCAAGCGTCCGTGCTCTCCCCACGCTTCTACTTTTGGTTTGGCGTTTCGCTGGATCAAACCAAGCAAACCGACCGCGCCGTGGCCATGTTCGAAGAGTGCCTTCGGCTCGATCCCAATTATTCCGATGCTCTCAACTATCTGGCCTATCTATGGGCCGGACAAGGCATCCGCCTTGATGAAGCCCTGCACCACATTCAGGAGGCGCTACTCATCGAACCCGATAATGCCGCGTATCTGGACACCCTCGGCTGGATTTACTACCGACTCGAACGCTACTCCGATGCCATCCGTTTTCTGGAGCAGGCCGACCAGTTGCGCCCCGGCGACCCTGAAATCTTAGACCACATTGAAACAGTGCGCAAAAAACTAACGCCCTGATTTCAGTCCATTCATGCTCAAGCATGAGTCCCCTCATTCCCCTCGAATTTATTTATTTCAATGGGTCTTGCTATTCCGCCAGTAAAGGGTAGATTCATGCCTGCTTGTTGAGAGAGTAGTTAGCTTGAGTTGGAAGGTAGTCCATCGAACCGCATTAGCGGTGGGGATCATCTTAACCCGAACGAGTCGGGACAGTCATGAAAAACATCCCCCGCAGCAGAAAGAAAAAGTAAATATGGCAACCAAGCTATATGTTGGAAACCTTTCATTCGACACCACGGAAAACGATTTGCGTCGTCTTTTCGAGCCGTTTGGAACCGTGGCCAGTTGCAACCTGATCATGGACAAAATGACCGACAAGTCCCGCGGATTCGCGTTCGTGGAATTGTCCTCCCCTGCGGAAGCAGCGAAGGCCATTGCCGAAATGAACGGCAAGGATGTCTCCGGTCGCGCCCTCACCGTCAATGAAGCCAAGCCCCGCGAGGATCGTCCCCGTGGCGGTGGCGGATACGGCGGCGGCGGCGGCGGCGGATACGGTGGTGGTGGCGGCGGACGCCGTGATCGCTACTAAAAACAAAAGCTCCTAGAGCTTTTCACGCGCCGAGGCTTTTGCCTCGGCGCTTTTTTGTTAATACTCCACAAGTCCCGCGTTCGCTTGATCCATCGCCACAACAGCCAAGTCTCGTTGCATTCTCAACAGGAGAGGCAAAACCCCTTGGCGCAACATCCCCTCCTCCACACACCAGCGCAACACAACGGCATTCGCCAAAATTCGCCCCCCCAGACAACGCATTCCTTGGGGCATAGCCTGATTCCCTGAAAATACCTGTAGATTGGGCACAGCCAGATTCGCCCACTCAAAGGCGTGTTGCACAATCGCACCGAATGACTCTCCGCCTGTTTGCACCGCCTTCTCCGCCGCCTGCCAAATGGCATCGTACAAGACATCGTTGGACCCCTCGAAGATTCGAAAGGGACGCAAGTCCGCCGTTGCCCGGCCGATGTAGGTATCCGTTCGATAGCTTTCTCCGCCCAACAACTGCGAGGCCGATGTCGCCACCGCAAAAGCCAAATCCGTCGAAACCACTTTCACAATGTTGGCCATCTGGGCAGGCACACCTTCGGCTCCTGGCTGATCCGCCGCTTCCGCCTCTCGACAGGCCACTTCATGCAACACCCTTGTAATAACTCTTGCCGCATCGATCTCCGCCACGCGGGCTTGCACCTGGCCATATGTCTCCAGACTCTTGCCAAACACCCTTCGAGATTGGACATGAGCGCGAATGTCATCCGCCATGCGCTCACAAGCCCCGCATGTGATTGCCGAAATCGAAATGCGACTCCGGTGCAAAATGGAATGAATCTGGCGAAAGCGATCCGTCTTGCTACCCGACAGAAGTGGGGCCAAAATTTCCTTTCGCGCCTCAATTCGGGTCATGCCATAGGGGATCGACCGAAGTCCCGCAGAGCCATATCGCTTCAGCAACACAAATGACTCTGGCGAGGCACGACAAATATAAAAATTCAAGGACGGGAACCGAAACCCCTTCCCCGTTTCACCGTCCCGCGCCAGCACCAACCAAACATCTGCCAAAGCGGTCAGACCCGCCCAATGCTTGGTGCCCGTAAGCGAAGGCCCATGAGCATCCACGCGATACTCCGTCTGGCACGCCATCATGTCGGTGCCACAGCCCGGCTCCGTAATCATCATGCCACCCAACTGCCCACCCGTGAGAAACCCCTCCGCTAGTTGATCCATCCAAAGTCCGGGGGCATATTTCCGAACGGGACCCGTGAACAGCGAAACCGTGATGCCCAAAGAAAGAGCCAATTCCACTGAATAATATCCGGCAGAACGCACAATCTCTAAATTGCCACGAGCCGTTGATTCTGGCCCAAAAAGTGCTCGCAATGCCCCGGACCGAAGAATTCCCCTCAAAAATTCTGGAGGGTAGCCTTGGGGATGCAGAAGCTGTTCTTCAGGAAGAGAACGAAAAAATACATCGATACTGGTAGGTTCATACATAGGCGGACAACCTACTCCACCCCACCGGCCCCCGCCACCCACTGAAACGACTATTTGGGAACAATCGCCGACGACGTTCCAGCACGGCAACCCGAACGCCGAGAGACAAAGCGAACGGCAAGCAGCAAAGCCAACACCGCATTCATCAGCCACAAGGCCATCAAATCGAATGCAAACGTACGTACGGTAAGCCAACCCACCCGCTTGCTTCCCGCCATGAAGGGCGCGCGCCCCCAAGCCGATTCAGGCGTCTGATAGACCGGCTCCGACAGCCGAACGATGCGTCCTCCCTGTAGGCGATACGGCGCCAGTTGCCCTTTGTTGCGCACCAATTCGGAAATTTTTCGATTGGTGTGCTTCTTCATCAACGCCGCAACTCCCTCTTCGCCCAATTCGGCCAAGAGTTCACGTTGAATTTCATTGCGTTGTCCTTGAAGGAGCTTACGTTCCGCCTGCAAATTACGAACATGCTGTCGCAACAACGTTTTGAGTTCGTCCAACCCCGTGCGATCTGGAGGTCTCAATTGTTCAACCTGTTCCGTTGCTCCCGACAGGGTCGCGTCGAGCTCTTCCATTCGGGGCCATTCTCGCAGAATCAATATTCGATTTTCTTCCCGTTGCTTCGGCGTCGAAGTGTCCAAATACAGCGCATCCAATCGACTCACCAGTGCGGGCATCTTGTCATTGATTCCATAATCCAACTCGGCAATCTGCCGATCGATCTCTCCAAAACGCTGCTGATGCGCATTGGATTGGAATTGTTCCACCACCAACGCCTCGAAGGCCCACCGGGAAGCGGTCACTTCACCGATCCAGGGCGGATGGGCATGCGGCGCCTCCTGTGAGCGGATATCGTCATACGCAATGATCAATCCGCCCAACAACATTTGGGGCAACAACAAAAGCGGCAACAAAATGTACACCGTGACAGCCGACTTAAAACGGGCGGACACATTGAGCCCCAAAATCCCACCAAACACAGCCGACGAAAACAGCACCAGCCACAATTTGAGAAAAAAATCCGGCAGGTTCAGCAGCCACACGCCAATGCCTGCGCAGAGGCCCGATTGTAACAAGGCCAGCAGAGTCACATGCACCATCTTCGCGCCAGAATAGGCACTCCAACTCAAGTGGAGAAACCGCTCCCGCTGAAGCACACGGCGATCTCGCACAATTTCCTCGGCACTCACGCTCAGACCAAGAAAAATGGCAACAATCACAGACATGAAAAAATACACATGCAGATAGGCGTTGTCTCCAAGGGAATAGATCCCGCTAGGCGCAGCCCGGCAAAGCCATGCCGTGAGAAAGGCCAACAGAGGCGGCTCCAGCAAATTGACCCACACATAGGAACGATTGGACATCCGAGCAAACAGCGTGCGAGAAAAAAAGATTCGGAGTTGCTTCCACCATGCGGGACGACTCAGATTGCGCGCCGGTAGGTCTTGCTCCACTTCCGTTTCACGAGAAGCCATCGCGGGCGGCATTGTCTTACGCCAAGCCTCATTCCAAAACTGGGGAGAGAATTTTCGCATGCGGGAAAACCGCCCGTCCGAATCAATCTCTTTCGTTTCGATGATGGAAAAGATTTGTTCCGGATTCACGTTCCCACATTCCGGGCAAACACTCCGATCCGCCCCCGCCAAATGGGCCGTTTCACGGAAGTGATGCGCCGCCTCCAACGGGTGCCCCATGTAGATGGGATAGCCTCCTCGATCCAAAATCCAAAGTGAATCAAACATGCGAAACAAATTGGAGGACGGCTGGTGAATAATCACCATCACCAGACGCCCCCGCGCCGCCTGCGCTTTTAATAGCCCCATGACAATGTCAGAATCGGCCGAGGAAAGCCCCGAAGTGGGTTCATCCACAAATAAAATGGCCGGCTCGCGAATGAGTTCCAAGGCAATATTGAGTCGCTTGCGTTGGCCACCGCTAATGGTTTTAGCCAAAGGGCCGCCCACCTTGAGCTCAGCAATTTCTTCCTGATGGAGTTCTCGAAGCGTTTTCCGAACTCGTTCCCGGCGTTGCTCGGAGGAGAGACGAGCCAGGCACAACTGGGCGTTGTAATCCAGATTTTCGCGAACCGTTAAATCTTCAAAGAGCAAGTCGTCTTGAGGCACATAGCCGATGAGACCTTCCAACGCATCCGAATGGGCGTAGAGATCCACTCCATTGATCCGCACGCACCCGGACTGCGGCGGCAGACTCCCATTCAGAAGATTGATCAGCGTGGACTTTCCAACTCCGCTGCCCCCCATCACCCCAATGAGGCGGCCACCCGTTTCCCGAAACGAAAATCCTTGAATACCTCGATCGCCACCCGGAAAACAATACGTCACCTCGTGCGCTTCAAACACAATGGGCGGGGCCGGCATTGCAGAGGAAAATTGCCGCTCAATCTCGCAAAGATAGACGGGGCTCCCACTGGCATCTCGAAGAATAGCCCCCGATTCAATAGAATAAAATCGGCCGGGTTCAATCGGGTTTTCGTCCAATGAAACCCATCCTGACAACACCCGAATGAACAGCCGTCCGGTCCACGGGCTATGCAAAACAACGGTTTGCGCTCGCCATCCTTCGCGCGTAAACAAGCGACAATGGGACGTGTCTTTTGTTTTTGAGTCGGCCGCCATGAATTGACGCCACGCCTCCAATTCGCCATCGGGCACGCGAAAAGAAACCGCCACTCGTTGAATCAGTTGATCCGCACGAACACCCAAGTCCGGCAAGGCCTGGCGGATATGCAGAGCGTGCAATAAAAACGCCTGTTTTTCGTCGGAAGACAGAAGCGAATCCAAGCGGGAACAAACGCCGTCGATCCCTTTTTCAAGAGCGGTTGAATTCGCCTGATCGGCATATAACTCCAACAAATCGCCATAAATTCCAAAACTGACATCGGTACGGCGAAGACCGAGCGTCCCAGAAAGATAGGCCTCCACAAAACGCGCGGCCGCCTCACGCTGTTCTCCCGCCAATGCGGATAAAACAGCAAAGACGTGAATGACTCCGTTCAGCGAATGTTCATGCATGCAAGAAAAGCCCGCAGATCATAACGCGATCCGATCTTTCCAAAACAAGGAACGCCGTCCGAAACCTAGGGAGAATCTGGAACCAATGTGGCCGACCACGCCCCCGCCGCATCCTGCGTCCACTTGTACATGGGATGGCCATTGACGCTCTTGATGAAGGTGTCGAGGACGCGCGACGAAACGGTTCCTCCACGCTCCACAAGAAACCAAATCACATACTTGTCCCCCGCTTCTTCGAGACTCTTCACGCCCTTGTCAGTCACGACCGTTCTCATTTCAGAACATTCAGCGCAAACCGCCACTTGTCCTTCCGCGGGAAATACAACACAGGCCGGATCATCGCCAACAATGCGATCCACCCGCAACGCCACATTCACCCCCTTCTTGCGATCAAATAGAGTCAAGGTTCCACGGTGCAGGGCACCCTGCACATAGCCATGAATCGTTTGGGCAATCCCAGCCGCTTCAGTGTCTGAAATTTGAATAGGAGCCTTGCCGGCCGCAATCGCCTCCCCCGTCATTTGCGCCACGAGACTTTCCGTACTCAAAACCAACATCGCCGTCGCCATCATGATCCACTTCATGTTCGAACCCTTTCTTGCGAATATAACCCAATTGTGTTCTTGGTTGAGCCGTCAATCTATCCCAACAAAATCGGGATAGCAAGACGGCAGGATAGAACCCACCAGACTAGTTTTTCCATCGGTGGAAAATACTGTGTAAAGTTTTCCACACCGTGGAAAACTTTTTTCCACCGCTGGAAAACAGGTGGCCGAAGTGTAACAGATGCGGCAAAAGCCGAACACAAAGTGCGCCATACAACAGGAGCGACAAGAAGAATATCGCCGCTAGATTATAGTTCCACGTCGAAATCAAACGATGGCCCACACGCTTGGACCCCGCGAGAAAATGGGCGCCGCCCCAAGAGGACTCCGGTAGGCGATAGATCGGAAGCGTCGTGGAATATAATCCGTCCTTGGTCGGACGAACGGGCTCCATGTCGCGCAGGTTCAACACTTGGTCCTGAATGGCCCGGTTCGTGTGCCGCTTTCGTATTCGATCTACCCCCTCTTTGCCGTGCACGGTCTCCATGGCATTCAATAGCTCACGTTTTTCGGCGGCCGCAACCCGGCGCTGCTCAAAATAGAATCGGCGCGCTTCGGCAATGTACTGTGCCGCCCGGCCGGCGACAGCAGGAAAAGCGGAGGGCTGAAAATCCGACTCGCCAAGGCTCAGGGGCAGGCCGGTTTTGGTTTCGAGACGCCTCAATTCAAGCTGCAGAATGCGCAGTTGTTCCGCCAGATGGGATGCGCTTTCCGGAGTGTTCAACAGGGGGATCGATTGAACGCGGCTTTGTAGTTCGGGCAGAAAAAAATCCAGTTCATGCTCGGCCAGACGAATGCGCGCGTCGGTCGCGCTCAACGTTCTCATGTACTCATTCTGACTAAATTGTTCGACCACCAACGCCTCGTAGGCCCAGCGTGGCGGGAGCCAATTGGCATAGGCGGGCACTTCCCGGCGGATAGATGTGGGCGCAATCAAATCGTCATAGGGAATCACAACGCCGCAAAGCAGCATTTGGGGAATGAGTAACAACGGGATCAGGATGTAAATGGTGATGGCCGAACGAAAGGAGGCTGAAATGTTCAAGCCCAGCAGGCTGGACGAAAATGCACAGGCAAACAGCATGATCCACATCTTGAAAAAAAGTCCGGGCACTTGAACCAAGGGAAGCGCCACCCCGATATACAACAGGGATTGAATGCCCGCCACCATCGCCAGATAAAACGTCTTGGAGTTCACATAGCTCCACCAACTCAAATGCAAAAAGCGTTCCCGGCGCAAGATTCGCCCATCCCGACAAATTTCTTCCGCACTCACGCTCAATCCAAGAAAAAGCGCCACCATGACGCTCATGAAGAAAAAGATGTGCACATTGTTATTCTCGTGAAACGAGTACACGCCTCCCAACGCGCCACGAGACACAACACCGATGAGCAACCCCAAGATCAACGGCTCAAAAATAGCTATGGCCAAATACGCGGCATTGGCTAACCGAGCCCGAACATCCCGCGCCAAAAAGATCATCCATTGGCCCACCCGCCCGGGACGGTGCAAATTCGTGGAGGGAACGTCTGTGTTCTCTTGGACAATCGCTCCCGATTTTCGTTGTGCGGAGTACTCCTGAAAAAGTCGGTTCCACTCCTGAGGCGCGACTCGACGCTCGCGAGTGGGCACGCCCGCAGGGTCGACGAGTTTGTCTTCCATGATCTCAAATAGTTGCTCGGGATTCACCCCTCCACAACCGGCGCAGATGGCTTCCTCTTCGCCCGGAAGACCACCGCGAGAGCGAAAATATCCCATCGCTTCCAGCGGCGTTCCGGAATAGATGGGCCACCCGCCTTGATCCAACACCCATAGCGCATCGAAGGATCGAAAAATCTTGGAAGAAGGTTGGTGAATCACCACGAATACCAACTTGCCGAGTTCCGCCTGCGCCTTGAGCAACCGCATCACCATGTCCGAATCCGCCGAGGAAAGCCCGGATGTCGGTTCGTCCACAAACAGAATGGTCGGTTCGCGAATCAGCTCCAACGCAATGTTGAGTCGCTTGCGTTGGCCACCGCTGATGGACTGATTGAGCGGCGACCCCACTTTGAGCGTTGCCACTTCGGACTGCCCCAAATCGGAAAGCAGCCCGTTCACTCGGCCAACCAATTGATCCTCGGACAAATGCGACAAGCAGAGGCGCGCGGCATAGTACAGGTTTTCGAACACCGTCAAATCTTCAAACAGCAAATCGTCCTGTGGCACAAAGCCGATGACCCCTTCGACCCGCTTGGCTTGCGTGTACACATTGAGACCATTGATCCGGAGCTCACCGGAATCGGGCCGAAGGGTTCCATTCAAAATCGACATCAAGGTGGACTTTCCGGCACCACTTCCGCCCATGATGGCAACCATGCGACCGCTGTGTTCTGAGAACGAGAAATCATGAAGACCATTCTCGCTTCCCGGAAATCGGAAATTCAGATGAGTTCCACAAAACGAAATGTTGCACGCCTCTTTCACACGTTCGCCAAAGGCGTGCGCCACCTGCGAGTAGACCAGTTCATTGCCCCAAGCGTCTCGCATCACGTGTCCCGGACGCAATGGCTGGCATTCTCCAGCTCCCAATGGGCGACCCTCCACTCGCAGGACATCTCCAGCCACCGACGACACGAGCAGAATCTGTTCTTCTTCTACCCTCAGCGCCGCAAAACGACTGTGAAACGAGTGGAACCCCTCCTCAAAGATTCGACAAGCCGAATGGGTTCTCGCACAGTGTACCGGATCTTGAAGAAAATCGAACAGGTCGTTGATGAAGGTCTTGGACAACTCCAATTTGGTTGCCAGAACCCGGGCAATTTTTCGTGGCAACTCTTGTTCGGATGAGTTTCTGGACAACTCTACAAAGCGTAAGACGGCGGCATGTCGCTCAAAACCGTGCAACAGACTGTTCAGGCGCTCCGCAATGGGAACGGCTTGAGCTAACAGAACCTCGTCGCCCTCGGCTTGATGGATTTCGGCCAACGCATCGAAGAGTCCCATATGCGTTTCGGCATTGGACAGCCCCACATGATGGTTCAGGTAGGCGCGAACACGGCGGTTCGCCGCCTCCCGACTCGGCCCACTCATCCGCGACACCTGCATCGCAAATAGATGCAAGATGGCATTGAGCAAAGATTCAGAAATCATGCGCGAAGCCCATCAGCCAGACGCGGAGCCAAGCCCACCGCCTCGATCCTACTCTTCTGGAGGCGTGAGAATGGATGTGCGGATGCCAACAATCCGGTTGCCCAGCAAGGCCCACAGGGGGTTGGCAAACTCATCGGTCATCGTTTGGTTGTTTTCCGACTCAGCCAAATGGTGAACGGCTCGCATGACCGCGAGCTTTTCTTCCACTTCGCCCTCCACTCGAATGGTTTCATCCATCCGATTAAACGCCTCAAAGGCATTCAACAACAGTTGATAGATGTCCGTCGTGTTGATTTGGCTGAAGCCGATTTCCATTTGCTCGCGCGCCGGCGTGGCCATCAAAGAATATCGAACATAGTTCAACTCCACGAAAAATCCATAGAGGCTTTCGATGAGATATTCGGCGGATTCATTGCTCGAAAGCAGCTCCGGCAATTCCTGAACATAGTCGGAAGAGAGTTGCGCAATCAACGCTTGGACATCCACCTCTTCAGGACGAGAGGCGGCGTTTTTCAAGGTATGGAGGAAGTAGTTATTGATGTCGGCATAGGAACGCAACTCCAGAGAATCTTGAATCTGCTCGATGGTGGCCACACAATCGGCCACATCTTGTCGTTGCATGAACGTGGCGGCATAAAGAGCATCAAACAACTTCACACCCGCATACATGCGTAGCTGTTCAGGATTGAGAAGGCCCGTCAAATGGTGGGGAGCCGTCAGCGTGGGTTGGTAGGTCACGCCAAACTCTTTCATGAGGCGAAATAGATCAAAGACATCTTGAATTCGGCCTTGCGAGCAAACCGCATTCATTTCGGTTGCGATCTGGCTGAGGGATTTGGCCACTTCGGCGGTGGCCTGCGTGTTTTTATCGGACGTCAAACGGTCTTCCGTCTGCGCAACGGCTGAAAGGCAAAATAGAGAAATCAAGCAAACTGCACCTGTCATTGTTTTCATTCTTTGCTCCTTGTGGAATCTGAATAGTGCCATCCTTTTGACGGAACGGAAAGCACGAACATCGGCAGACCCATCGCCTACTTGGAGGGGGGGGAGACCGGTGAAACTTTGCGCACAACGGACGAAGAAGGCGCTAAGAAGAGCGGGTAGAAGACGGAGAAAGTCGTCCCTTTTCCCTCCTCAGAAACAAACGTCACTTTCCCCTTGAGATATGACTCTGTGAAAAGCTTGATGCTATACGTCCCCAATCCGCGTCCGTTCCCCTTGGTGGAAAACGAGCGTTGAAATAACTGCATCTGAATGTCGAGAGGAATCACAGCCGGATTTTGAACGGTGAAAACCACCCGTTGATCTTCGGGATGACAAGACAGGCTGACGGTATCGCCGGGTTGCGAAGCCTCCACCGCATTTTTGATCAAGTTGCCCAACACGCGCCGCAACAGAACCTTGTCGCTCGTGAACGGGATGTCCTGAATATCGGAATCCGGAACCACATACACTTCATGCGAAATGGCAAAGGGTTGGTACATTTTCAAGACCTCGCCCATCACAACGCTGGATCGCAATTCTGTCGGTCTCACCAGTAGCTCATTGTTCTCCGCATTGGTCAGGTCGCGCTGGGCTTGAATGTCTTCAATCAGTTTTCCGGCCAGATCGTGTATCATGGCATGATATTTTCCGGCATCTGCAGGCGGGATTCCCGACATCAACTCGCTGAGCCCACGCAAGCCGGATGCCGCGTTCAGAATGTCATGAAAAAAGACACGCTCGAGGGCGCGACGGCGCTTTTCGTCCCCGATGTCCAACACGGAAAACACAGTGAACGACTCGTTATTTATTTCAACGGGAGTGCTCCACACGCGCAAATCCAGCATGCCCCCATCCTCCGCTTGAATCCGACATTCACGAGTGGCGGGGATCCCCTGCTGGGCGGAGGAAATCGCCTGCAAAGCGCCGCAGGTGCGGCAAAACATGGTGGTGCCGCATCCCCCAGAAGAAGAAGCAGCGTGGGAGCAATGAAACGCCTCGCCGGGGCGCATGCCGCACAAGTGGCGGGTATCGCTCAGGTTCAATGTCCGGAGTACGTTTTGATTGGCATGAACAATTTGGCGCTGACTATTCAAAATCATCAGCATAGCCGGAATGGTTCCCGGCAGGGTATCTTCGTTCATTCCCCCTTTGATAAATGTTGACTGCCGCGCTACTTCAGCCGCAGAAGCACGTTCTGCTGGTGCGCAATCCGTATGGACAGGTTGGGTCATCCGTATTACTCCCTAGTCTAAATCGATCATGACGCGGTCCACTTCTTCCGGAGTGGTCAGCCCGCGCAACACTTTTTTGAATCCATCGTACCGGAGCGATCGAAATCCCCGTTCGACCGCGTGGCGTTGAATGTCGAGGATGGAGGCTTTTCGGGCAATTAATTCCCGGGTCTCCTCGTCAATGATGAATAGCTCGTGAATCGCCATTCGTCCGGAAAAACCCGTGCCGTTGCACCGTTCGCAACCCATCGGCTGACAAAACTCCACATCGGTTTCACCATCCCACTCAAAATAGGTTCGAATTTCTCGAGCGGTCAGAGAGCGGCGAACCTTGCAGTGATCGCACAACCGACGAACCAACCGCTGCGCCATCACGCCGATCAGTGAGGGCGCCACGAGAAATGGCTCGACACCAATCTGAATCAGTCGTGTCACCGCTTGCAGGGCGCTATTGGTATGCATCGTGGCCATGACCAAATGCCCTGTCAATGCGGCTTGGGCAGCAATCTTAGCCGTCTCCAAGTCGCGAATCTCTCCGATCAGAATCACGTTGGGATCCTGCCGCAAAAAAGCACGCAAGGCCCCATCAAATGTGACACCGGCTTCAGGATTGACTTGAACTTGATTTAGCCCCGGCATTCGGTATTCAACAGGATCCTCAATGGTCATGATGTTGATCCCGCTCCGGTTCAAACGCTTGAGCGCTGAAAACAATGTGGTTGTCTTTCCGGAACCCGTCGGCCCCGTGATAAAGAAGATTCCATTGGGCACCGCCAGAATCGCATTCAAATCGTCCATAACCGACTTGGAAAAGGCAAGCTCATCGAGATCGGGAATCGATGAAAAGGCATTTTGACCCAATAGTCGAGCAACCACCTTGGTGCCATTGATCGTCGGAACAAACGACAAGCGAACATCAACAACCCGATTCCCCAATTCAACGGATGTTCGGCCATCCTGCGGACGGCGATTTTCCGCAATATCCACATCTCCACGAATTTTGATGTGGTTGACCAAGGTGGGCAGAGACTCCAACTCGATGCGCAACACCTCTTGCAAAACGCCATCTTGCCGAAAGCGGATGCGAACATCTTCGTCCGTAGGCTCGATGTGAATGTCGCTGGCATGGTTCCGCACGGCCAACAAAAACAATCCGCGCAGGAATTCTTTCACTGCTTTTTCGCGCGCCAGTTTCCCGAGTTTTTCAAATCCGCGGCGGTTATCCTCTGCGTCCCGTTCCCCCGAGAGCAGGTTCAACAACTCGTCGGCTCCCACATAAGCCAATTCCAGCGCAGAACGAATTTGATGAGGAAAGGCAAATACCAAACTCACATGCCGATCCAAAAGGGGTTCCAACAGATTGATCAGTTGGGGATCGTTTGGGGTTGGTGTTGCCACGGTCACCACATAATTCAACTCGTAGAGGGGGAGAGCCAAAACCTTTCTGGCCACCGACTCGGGCAGGCGGCGGGCAACATCATATTGAATCAGGGACCTCTCCGGCGACACATAGGCCACATCGATCGAGTCTCCCCATAACTGCCCGAACTCATCCAATCGCTTCGGATACTTCTCAACCAGTGCCAGAAGCATTCCCAACGCGTCTTCAGCGTGGGCATCCGAAAAACCTCTGACTTCGCGGGTGGTCAATCCCGCTTGATTCAGCAGGAAATCGATAAATCTGGGGTTAGCGCTCACCTTTGGATTCCTTGCGTTTCTTCAGTACCCTCTCGCGAATTTCGGCTTGGGTGATTTTATGAGCAACACGCGGAGCGACCTTCTCGTCCTCCTTGATTTCCTGCAACATGCGCTTCAAGTCGAATTTCTTATCCACGATGATCCTCCCCTCACTCAAAAGCCTCCACAATGGCAGAACGAATTTCGTCCAGCGGACAATCCTTGCGAATAAAGTTGAAAGCGCCGTTGCGTAAGCACTCCTCAACCGTCGCCATATCCGACATGGACGTCAGCATAATAATCCGAGCTTCCGGAAACTCTTTCAGGATCTCACGCAACGCCCACTCACCCGTTTTGATGGGCATGTTGATATCCAGAAGCATCAGATCTGGCATGGTTTCGCGAAATAGTTTAACAGCCCCCACGCCATTGGTTGCCTCGCCCAGAATGTCCAACCCCATCTCTCTGGCCAACGTGGTCAGCAGGAGGCGAATATGGGCTTCATCATCTGCCAACACAATCGAATGGGGCTTGGGCATAACAACTCCTTCAGGAATGTAAAAAATCGCCGCATGGCCAACCAAGACCGGAAACGGTCCAACGGGCGCACATCAGAGCATATCCTCGAACACCAGGTATTCGGTTTCGTGCATCCCCAACGTGCGATACACCTCTTGCGCGCGGGTGTTGTTCTTGTGGACATAGAGACGGAACCCGCAAACATTACCCGCTTGCGCAGCCAGCGCCTGCACCTTGTCTTCCATGGCTCGGTACACACCGTGGCCTCGATGCTCGGGCTTCACATACACGCTCTGAATCCACCAAAACATCTTATTGCGCCAATCACTCCATTCGTAGGTGATCAAGAGACAACCGGCCACGACTCCATCCGCTTCTGCCACCAAATAAAAGCCGCGGTCCGGATGCCCCATCAGAGCCACCACGCCCGCCGCCACTGTCTTTTCGTCCAACGCCAGACCTTCCGTTTCCATCGCCATCGCGCGGTTGAAGTCCGCAATTCGAACCGACTCTGCCGCCGTCGCGTTCCGCACTTTAATTTCGCTCATGTTGTGCCTCCGGACCTGTTTTCTCAATTTTTCGTTTCCATTGCAAGCGTGGGGACCTGTTTGAGAACCGGTTTCTTGCGTGGACCCCACTTCGCCCAAGCCACCACCGCCGAAAGAATCGCGGCCTGTATGTGAATTGGCCACGGAATGCCCCCCTCACAATGCGCGTGGACATCCAGAGTCTGAAATCCGGGAGGCTTCCACCCCGGAGGGATCAACGAATCAACAGCCCAGCCAAAGCCTAAGGCGCAGACAATCAAGACGGAGGCATACACCCACATCGTTCTCAACCCCATCAACTGCCATACAGCCAGCATCGTCGAGGCGCTCACTCCCGGACCACCAATTAAAAAGGCCATGGCTGCGCCTGGAGAGAGCCCTGCCGCCAACAAGCCCAAAGCAAACGGGACGGCCGCCGTTGAACAAATGTAGACGGGAATGCCAACGAGGAGTGTGAGAACCATCTGCAAAAACGGACTCGAGATTTTTTCGGCGATATACTGGTCCGGAACCAGCGTCATGACCGTTGCTGACACGAGCGCCCCCAAGACAAGAGACCCTCCCACAGACCGAGGCAAAACAACAAAACCATTGTTCAAAACCCTTGCCCACCACGGTTGAGCTTCTGACTCCATTTCCGGATCCTGACGGGTATCGGCAGAGGCCTCCTCGCCATCCATCCAGTCCACGAAACAACCACAAATCACACCGGAAACCAACGCGGCCAATGGACGCAACACAGCAAACAGCCCCCCCATCATTCCAAACGTCACGGCAATGCTATCCACCCCCGTCTGCGGCGTACTCATCAAAAATGCCGCCGTGGCCCCCTTGCCTGCTCCATGCTTGCGCAAGGACGCTCCTAGTGGAATGACCCCGCACGAACACACGGGCAACGGAATCCCTAGCGCAACGGCCTTCAAAATGCCTCCCCGTCGGCCCCGCCCGAAATGAGCCCCCACCACCCGCGCGTTCAGCCAGAGGGAAACCACCCCCGCGACAGAAAATCCGCCCAAAACCCACGGCGACATCTCCCCCAACACCATCCAGGCTCGGCTCAAGATCTCAACGATTCCATCCACTATTCTGTTCATGTAAAAAACCTATCACCGTTTGCAGCCATCTGCCACCCACCCCTGATCCGGACTGGATTTTGTCGAAACCACCTGATACGTTCCCCCGTCATGCATCCTGTTCTATTTCAAATCTTGGGAAAGGAGATCTATAGCTACGGCATTTTGGCCGCATCCGGTTTCCTCTGCGCCATCTTCACTTGGCTTTGGCTCGCGCGCCGCCAAACGCGCCCGCCTGGCTTTGCTGCCGATCTTGGATTTTGGCTCATGACCAGCGGCATTGTCGGCTCGCGCCTCGCCTATGTCATCGCCAATTGGTCGCACTACCGTGCGGCTCCCCTCGAAATTCTCCGCATCGACCAAGGCGGCCTGATCTTCTACGGCGGGCTCCTGCTGGCCTCTGCCACGTTGGCCCTGTTTGCCCGCTATCACCGCCTTCCCTTGTGGCACGCCGCCGACTTTGCCATCCCCGGTCTGGCCATTGGACACGCCCTGGGACGTGTGGGCTGTTTTTTGAATGGCTGTTGCTATGGCCGACCCGCTGGCGACCACCTGTGCGGAATCGTCTACCCGCCCATTTGCGAACCCGGAAATCTCTTTGCGGGAATTCCCCTCTACCCTGTACAACTCATCGAGTCCGCCTGCCTACTCGTCATCTGGTTCATCCTTCTCTACGCCTATCCTCGGCGCAAAAAAGATGGGGCCACATTCGCCCTCTACCTCATGCTCTATCCCCCCTGCCGATTCTTTCTCGAATACCTGCGCGGAGATGAACGTCAATCCCTGCTCAATATTGATGTCGCCCAGGGCACCTCCCTTGCCCTCCTCCTCATCGGCATTCTGCTGTACGTTTTCCTGCCCCGCCGAAAATACGTTTTGCCAGCCCTTCCCAGTCGCTAGCGCACTCTAGTGTTGCTGCATTTTGGCGAGGTAGGCGTCCAACTCCTGAATGTTGGTAAAAATCTTCATCGAGGGCAGCGCCTCAATAATTTCCAATACTTTCTGAATGTGCGGCGGAATGTGGACTAAGCAAAGAGATCCCGACACTTTCGCCAGTTCTTTCTTCGTCTTGAAGATGACTCTCACGCCCATGCTGCTGATGAAATCCAGAGCAGCCATGTCGAAGGTAATAACCTTTGCACACCCTTCCGTGATCAGATTTTGAATCCGCTTCTCCAAATCGGCGTACGTATTGCTGTCCAAGGATCCCGCCAACGAGATCACAAAAAAACGCGGCTTGCTTTCCACCACTTTGACCGTCAGTGCCATGATTCCTGCCTTTCTTGAATGCTTGGTTTGTAGCACAGCCCACTCGCTGTAGCAATGCCCACTCGTCCAGATGGACTTTTCTGTGCGCCTCCACCCTCTTTGCCCATGCCCTGCAACAAACTGGACGCCCCGACCCGAGGGCGTAGCTCAGATGCCTTCGCGCTTGGCGCACAAGTTTGTGGAGCACCCCAGCAGTTGTTCCATATTCGCAAACAAGCACTCAGACTCCACGGGCTTGAGAAAGGTCAGCCAGCCCGATTCGTCGCCCGCACCTGCGGATGCGGACTCCCGGGACAGGCGCGCCACCCGCGTACCGTTCAACTTCTGGTCCGCCGCAATGGCTTCAAACAGGAGCCTCCCTTCCGGGGTCTGATTCAGCTCCCCGTCCACGACAATCACGCGAAAGGGATCTGCCGCTTGGCATGCCGCCAAGATTTGATGAAAGGCATCTTCCGGATCCACCGCTTCCTCGACGCGTAATCCGAACCCTCGCAAGTTGGCCGCCAGAGAACAGCGGAGGATGTCGTCAGATTCAATGACCAGCACACGCACCACCAGCCCGCCCGGTTCTCGGGACAACACCATCGGCCAGTCTCGCGTTCCCAGCCGCTGCAAGCGGGCGGTGAACGAAAAGATAGAGCCCTCGCCTTCTTTGCTTTCGACCCGAATCTCTCCGCCCATCATACGTGCCAATTCCGCCGCAATCGAGAGGCTCAGCCCTGCGCCGCAGTGGGCCTTGGACATCGACCCATCTGCCTGCTCGAAAAATTCAAAAATGCGTTCCTGATTGACCTTGGAAATTCCGATTCCGCTATCTTGCACGGCAAAGCCAATCACCACGCCTTGACGATCTTCCTCCAACAGAAAAATCTTCAGCGAAACAAATCCAGAGGCGGTAAACTGAATGGCGTTTTGCAAAAGGTTTTCCAGAATTTGAAAGAGCCGATGCACATCGCCCGTCAGCAGAAGAGGGGTGTCCGGCGCGAGTTCGCAACGAAACTGAAGACCTTTTGCCTGAGCCGCTTTTTCCATATCGCTACACAGGTTGCCAAAATGCTCGGCGAGATTGAACGGCGTGGGCTCCAGATGAAAACGCCCTGCACGAATCGATGCCGCATCGAGCAGGTCGCTCATGGTCTTCAGGAGCGTCTGTCCACTTTCCTGAATGATGTCCGTCCATTTGCGTTGGCGCGGATCCAAGTTCGTATCCAGCAACAATTCGGTCATTCCCAGAATGCCGTTCATGGGCGTTCGCATCACATGGCTGATGGCCGCCAAAAAATCATCGCGGCATTGCTTGGATTTCTCAAGCGTGGTGCTGTGCTGGCGTTGCTCTTGGGTTTGCGCCTCGATTTGCTCGAGCAGATCGTTGATTTTTTGGCGCGCGGCAACCAACTGTTTTTCAAAATCGGAGACTGGCTCAGCGGCTAAAACCTTGTTCATATCTTCCCCCTCTAAGACGAAATTAACCCCACCTTGACTAAACTGGACCAAATTTTCTCGGGCGTAATCGGCTTTACGATGTAGTCATCGCAAAGGTGCCGATACGACACAAAAATACTGTGGGAGTCGCTCATGGAGGTCAGCATGACGATTTTGACACGCCCCGGATCCGCCCCCAGCTCCACGCGTTTGCTCTCCCACCGGCGAATCGCTTTCACAACATCCTGACCGCGTAGTCCGGGCATGTCGATGTCCATGGTGACCAAGTCAAAATGCGCTCCTTCCCCATGGGCAAAACCAAACAGACAAAGCGCATCCGAACCTTCTTCCGCTGCCGTACACTCCCCAAACTCTGAGAGCAAATTCGAGACTTTATCCCGACTGATCTCCTCATCATCCACGATTAAAATTTTCACTGCGTTCCTCCCCGATTTCGATACGGAGGGTGTTTCTAACAAATTCCCCCAATTGAATGCAATCGTTTTGCACGGCCCTCATCGCCTCTTGGCATCCCTTCCCATTCTGGGCCGATGCCGTCCACTCGAGAATTCCAGCCGTACGGGCCAGCGGATCCGCAGCAAGGGTGGAGGCCGCTCCCTTGGTTTTGTGGGCCCAGCAACGGACGCCCTCCAAGTCGCTGGCGGCCAGGATGGCCTGAATCGCCTCGCATTGGTCGGACAGCGAAGCCACAAATTTGCGCACCATCCCGACTGCCCGCACTTGATGACCATTGTATTCGTGAACCAGCCGGGGCAAATCGAGCGGCAGAGGCTGCGGGCGCTCGGTAAAGACACTTCGCGCGCCTTCCCGCAGGGCGTCAATCAGTTCATTTTTCCGAATCGGTTTGGTAATCACCCGTTTCGCTCCCGCTTTCAGATAGCCCTCTTGCTGCTCTTTCAGCGCATGCGCCGTTAAGGCATAGATGGACGTCGGCACTCGGCCCTCCGCCTTTTCAGCCTCATGGATTTGGCGCAGGGCCTCCATGCCATTCATTTCGGGCATTTCCACATCCATCAACACCAAATCGAACCGCCGCCGGGCACATCGTTCAACGGCCTCCTGTCCGTGGCTGGCTTCGACGATTTCGACGGGATGATCCTCCAAAAATGCTTTAATTAAGTCGCGGTTCACATCCACATCGTCCACCAACAAAAGGCACAGCGGTGGCAAGGGAGAATCCACTTCTTGAATCGGTTCCGCAACAATCTTCTCCGGCTGCGGAGGCGCCTCCGCCACTCGAAGAGGAAGCACCACCGTGAAGACCGACCCCTCCCCCTCTTTGCTCTTCACCCAGATTTTACCGCCCATGAGGGCCACAATCTCATGAACAATCGACAATCCCAATCCCGATCCGCCGTATTCGCGGCTGATCGACGAGTCGGCTTGCACAAACCGTTCAAACAAATGGGGTATTTTATCTTTGGCAATGCCAAACCCCGTGTCGCTGATCTCCAGAAAGTAGCGGTTTCCCTCCAAGGGGGCCACGCGAAGGCGCACGCGGCCTTTTGCCGTGAACTTGACGGCATTTCCCAGCAGATTGAACACCACCTGCCTCAGCCGCAACGCATCGCCGAGTAAATAGGTGGGCATCTCGGGTGCGACATCGACCTCGAACTCCAACGATTTCTCAAGGGCCTGCACCGACAGCAACTGGGCACATTTCTCAACCACATCCCGCACGGAAAATGCAATCTCATCCAACTGAATGCGATGGGCCTCCAACTTGGAAAAATCCAGAATGTCGTTGATGATCATGAGCAGATGTTCGCCGGAAGACTGAAGGGTTGTCAAGTATCGAGCCTGCTTGGTATTGAGCGAGCCTTCCCCAAGCAACTCGGCCATGCCGAGAATGGCATTCATCGGCGTGCGGATTTCATGGCTCATGTGCGCCAGAAATTGGCCTTTGGCCACATTGGCCGACTGCGCGGCTTCCACGGCATCCCGTAGATCCTCCTCCATGCGCTTGCGCTCTCCAATTTCCTGCTCCAGCGAATGATTGGTGGCAGACAGTTCGGCCGTTCGTTCTTCCACCGTGCTTTTCAGCCGACGCGAGGCTTCTTCTTCCTGAAGGATATGGTCCCGAATCGTTTCCGCCATTTCATTGAAGGCTTCCGCCAACTGCCCCACCTCATCGTGACTATGGGAACAGACACGCACGTTATAGTCTTTCTTCTGCATTCGACGGGCGGCATGGGCCAACTCCATCAGCCCCTGCGTCAGACGTCTCGACAGCACAAAAGCGCCCAACAGGGCCACCAGCAAGGCAATGCCCCCCACCTGCGTAAAACCACGCAACGTATCGTGTTGAGTGCGGTTGAGCTCCCTCTTCGCCGTGGTCAGCGGGGCATAGATTTCTGATTCCTTCTCCACGAAGGCGAGCGTCCAGCGCTCCTCGACAATGGCTGAAGCCGAAGAGTCATCGCTGGCCGCCCTCCACACCTTCACGGGCGGCAGACGAAGCATCGTGAACAGATAGGTCTCGTCCTTCCCCTCAGCCAGCCGCAAATCCAATCGGGAACTCTGAACCTCATCGCTTTGGGGCAAGCGAAGGGATCTCACGTTCGGTTGCGTACTCTGGCCCAGCTCGCGCCGATTCACATTCACCCCCACGCAATCCGTGGTCGTCTGCAACCCCATTACGGCCTCCCCCTGCGGGTGAATGGCCAACACATTTCCGGACGATTCCGCGATGAAAGCAAATCCGCTCTGCGCCAATTTCACATCGCGAACCAAGCCCAATATATTATCCAACGAAAGATCCATCGCCGCCGCCCCCGCAAACGTGGCCTTCCCCTCCTGCCACTGCCAGACCGGTTGAAAAATGCTGACGATGACTCCGCCACCTGCCGCATCCTGATACGGCGGCGTGGTCGTCACCCAGCGGCTCAACTCGTCTCGCGACAGACGGGCGGCAAGCTCATTCCAGTTGTCGACGAGGCCCGGGAAAAAGGTATCCCAAAAATCTCCCGATGTGCTTCCCGGATACGTTCGATCAAACTCGGAAGCCATGTCAAAATAGTGCGCCAGACGGATATAGGATCGCTGGTGCGGCCCCACCATATACATGTAGAGTTTGGGCGCCCCGTGGTCGGTCATGCCGGGCAGGATCAAGTCCAGAATCGCCGTGCTTTGAATGGCTTCCAAGGCGTTCGATCGGACCGTGCCATTTGCCTCCACCATTGGTTGCCACACGCTGACCACAGAACGCGCCGGGGCCGCATTCTGTGCCCATGCCACCTGATTGGAACGCACCACTGGCTGTAGTGGACTACTGAACGCCGACGACTGCGCCATCACCTCTCCCAGCCGGTTCGCCTCCTCTGGATGGTCCAACAGTTCCTGTATCAGGCCGGCCAACACGCGCACTTCCGAAAAGGCCTGATTCAAGACCAGATGCGACCGCTCCGCGATGGTGAGAATGTAATTGGAGAGATACTCATCGTTGGCCTCCCATAGGCCCTGCTCCACCGAAAGAGCCGCCACTCCACCCAAACTACGAAATTTGCACACCGTGTAGGCACCGCTCAACACCAACGCCAAGAGCACACTGCCCGCGGCCACGAAAAAGATTTTTTGCCGAAATCGATGGCGGATCAAAAACTCAACTAGTCGGGAATCCCTCACAACGTCTTTTGCAGCCTCAAATAGGCCCCCAATTGCTCTGCAGAAGCCTGAAGCGCGCCAGCACCCTGTCGGCAGCGTTCAAAATGGCTTGCGCGAGCCGCCTCCTCGAGGGCAGCTGCGGCTTGAGCCAGCGGAGTCGCCGTCAAGTTGGCGGCAGCTCCCTTCGTCTTATGCGCCAGCCGCCGCACCGCCTCGAAGTCCCCGATTTCGATGGCGTCCAAAATCTGAACATGCTGGGCCGGCAATTGATCGAGGTATTTCCACAGCATGCGATGGGCCAGTTCCACATTCCCGTTGCACTCGTGAATAAACGTGGGAAGGTCCATCGGCCAAAGGGTAGGCACCGTGGGCACATGGGACGGTTTTCCAGCCACCCCATGCAACACCTCCAACAACGCTTTCTTGCGAATGGGCTTCGTCACCACCCGTTGGGCTCCCGCGCGCAAGCAATCCTCCGTCTGCTCCTTTAACACGTGGGCCGTCAGCGCATAAATACGCTGGGGCTCCCGTCCCGCGTTTTTTTCCTCCCTGCGAATCTGGCGAAGAGCCGACAACCCATCCATTTCCGGCATTTCGATATCCATCAACACCAAATCGAATCGGCGCTTCGCACAATGGGCCACTGCCTCACACCCATTTGCGGCTTCCACAATTTCCACCGGATGAGATTCCAGATAGGATTGAATCAAACTCCGATTCACGTCCAGATCATCCACCAGCAGAAGGCTCATGGGAGGTAAGGAATAAGACCCCGCATCCTTCCCATCAGCAACAGCGTCCGCCTCATCGACCTCCGGCACCACGACATTGGGATCCGCCACCCGCAAGGGAAGCAGCACGGCAAACACGGAGCCATTTCCCGCCCCGCTTTCCACCTGAATGCTCCCGCCCATGAGCTGGATGAGTTCCCAACTAATGGACAACCCCAGCCCCGTTCCGCCATAACGGCGACTGGTGGTCGAATCGGCCTGAAAGAACCGCGTGAACAAATGCGGTATTTTCTCTTTTGGAATACCAATGCCCGTATCGCTCACCGCCAAGCGAAGCTGGTCGGGAGCGGACAGGTCGATCGAGAGCCGAACCTCCCCTTTCGTGGTAAACTTAACCGCATTTCCCAGCAGGTTAATCATCACCTGCCGAAGCCGCAATTCGTCGCCCACAACGGCCCGAGGAACCTCCGGCGCTACGCGCCACGTCAGCTCCAGATTTTTCTCGCGCGCCTTCACTTCAACCATGCGCACACACTTCTCCACCCATTCCCGAACCCAAAAGGGGCGTTCCTCCAATCGAACTCTTCCCGCCTCGAGCTGGGAATAGTCGAGAATCTCGTTAATCACGCTCAGCAAATGCTCGCTGGTGGAGTGAAGAAGGTTCAACCGTTCCCGCTGTTTGAAGTCCAGCGGACTATCGGCCAGCAGGTCGGCAATGCCCATAATCGCATTCATGGGAGAGCGAATCTCGTGGCTCATCCGGGCCAGAAATTGACTCTTGGCCACACTGGCCGCCTCCGCGGCCACAGCCATGGTGTTCGCGCGCTCCGTGGCCTGCTCCAGCGATCGATTGATCTCCAGCAGGCTCTCTTCGGTTTTCTTCTGATCGGTCACATCAATCGTATACCCCGCCAGCCACTGCTGTTCGGCGTGCCGAATAGGAAACTTGTAGGTGATAAAATGTCGCCCGTTGAACTCTTCCAGAAGTCGCATCGGTTTTCCGCTCGAGACAACGGCCCAATCGTCCTTTGTGTACTGGTTGGCAACGTCCGCCGAAAACAACTCCTGCATCGATTTCCCCGTCATCCGCGAACCGGGAATTCCAATCAAATCCACATAGTTCTCGCTGGCATACACCACCACACTGCTGTCCTGAGTGGTTTCCTTGAGGAAGGCGTAAATGGGCGAATTCGCAACAAACTTCTGCAACAAATCCAAACTTTGGATGATCTCTTTTTCCGCCCGCTTTCGCTTGCTGATGTTTCGCAAGCAGATCCAGATGTGAGAGGGACTTCCCTCCTTCGAAACCAGCGTGGCCTGAGCGCCCACATAGCGGTCCTCTTTGCCCATCGTGATCATTAACTCCGCCTCGCACAACGGACTGGAATCCGTCACCGCCTGCAATAGGCGGAGCCACTCCCATTGGGAATCCAGCTTCACCAAATCCTGTGCCGCCTGCCCGACCACCGACGGCGACACACCCAGCAACAGGCATGCCGCCGGATTCAGGCTTTGGATCACCCCACTCATATCCACGCGAAGATAGCCCAGCGGTGATCGGTCGAAAACTTCCTCCGCCTCTACAGCTCGTTGTTCAATCCTCTGGAGCTCCAATCGAAGCCGCTGATTTTCCTCACGCAGTTCCGCTTGATCTCGCCGAATCCGGTCCTCCCCCCCATCCAACGGCGAAGCGTCCTGAGGTTCGACATTCTCCTTCAAGAATGACTGAAAAGAATCCAAGAGTTTTTCCTTTTCCGACATCCCTTAAGAGTGCCCAGAGGAGCGCATAGTGGCAAGCCTGTTTTAACAAAACCAAAACAATTTGTCTTTATCGAGCCACCACATCGCGCAAAAACTCGTCATAGAGCCTCCCCACCTCCGGCCAGTCAAAACGGGATGCTGCAACCGCATGGCGCACATTGGGATCCGCCGGACTCCACAACGCCACTCGCAGCGCTTCAACGGTTCGCTCCTCGTTGGAGGTATCCACCAGCAAACCCTGATCGCCCAAAATCCAACGCGCCGTCGGATAGTCGTGCCCCACCACCGGCAAGCCCGAGGCCAACGCTTCGACATAGACATTGCCAAACGCCTCATCCCGGCTCAAGTGCAGGAAGACATTCGCGCTTCGATACAACGCCGGCATGCGGTCCATCGACGTCGTGAAACGCATGAAACGTCCGGGCATCAAATCGGCCGCCAAGGCATCCACTTCCGCCCCTTGGGGGCCATCACCCGCCACGACCAGATGCACGCCCGGCAACCGCGCCACCGCACGCACACCCGCCGGAACATATTTCGACGGAATCGGCGCACTGGCCATCAGCACAACGGGCACGCCTTCGGGAATACCAAACAACGCGCGATCGCCCGGACCCGGCACAAATCGCCGCGCATCCATTCCGTTGGGAATGAGCGCACAATTCCAAACAGTCTTCTGGCGCTCGTAATACTCCGGATTGGTGCAAACCAGCCCGTCACACGAAAACCATTTATATTCCGCATTGCGCCGCTGGGCGGGCCAATCGCCGTTTTGTGTCACAAACACGTGGCGCGGACGCCCTCCCCTCCGCTTCATGCGCAAGGCCCAATTCACAAACGGATAGCTACACGTCAGCGTCACATCGAAATCTCCGGGTCGAAGCGCGCGCCACAACGACGGCGCAAAACTCAATTCTTCCCATCGGTATTCACTGCGCATCGGTGGAACAGTCGGCCAGCGGCGAAATCGTTCGCGCGGAGTCATGCCCGCGTGAATGAAGCGATACGGCTCGCCCGCGCGCGCCTGCCCCGCCCCGATCAACGTCACCTCGTGGCCCAATCCCGCCAGTTGGCGCGCAATGTTTTCAAAGGCGGCCTCGGCACCACGCGGCACCACATGCAGCCCGGGCAATGCAAACAAAATACGTAGCAGGCTCATGTCTTTCGGGGATCCAAGGACCCTGTCAACGTGCGCAAACCGGAGCGAATGCTCAAATCAATCGGCGTTCCGCGCTTGCCGCAAAGAGCCAACCAGCCCACGCGCGCGGCAAATGCGGCGGTATAGATGAAGCGCAACCACGCCGCGGCCACTCGCCCATAGCATTGTCGCTGCACATGGAAACGCGCGTACCAGATCAGTACGTCCTTGCGACGATCCAGCAAGCGCGTGGGATCGGAGGACCCGCCACCAAAATGCGTGATGCTTCCCGCCGGATCAAACCACACCTGCCAGCCGAGCGTCCAAAACCGGTGACAAAACTCGATATCTTCGCCATAGAAAAAAAAGGATTCGTCCATCAGCCCCACCGCGCGAAGCGCCTCTCCCCGCAGGAACATGAAGGCACCCCCCACCCATTCCACCGCCCTCGACTGTGTTTCCCGATTCCACCCCAGATCTTCCAAATCGGCCCACCCAAACGCACGTGGAAAAACATAGGGCAAGCCCAACGCGCGCACGGTTTCGCGGTGCGGACTCGGAAACTTGCGGCACACGTTTTGAACCGAACCATCCCGGTTGCGCAACATGCAGGAAAGCAACCCCACCTGCGGATGCGCCTCCATAAATCTCCGACACGCCGCCAAGCAGCCCAGATGCACAAGCGTGTCGCTGTTCAGCAGCAGCACCCACTCCGGCGGCGCGGCATCTGCCCACGCACGGCGAATACACGCATTGTTGCCCCCCGCAAAACCCAGATTCCGGTCGGAGGCCACCACATCCACCCATCCACCCCAACCCTGCGACTCGATTGCAGCGCGAATGCGAGGCAACGAATCATCGCCCGAAGCGTTATCGATCAACAACACCCGAGCGCCCGGCCATGCCGCCACCTCGGGTGCCAACGATTTCAAACAGTCCACCGTGTAATCCGGCGTCCGGTAGTTAATGACAACAATCGCCAGATTCACCCTAGTCCTCCGGCGAAACCGATGGGGCGCCGGTTTCGGTCATGGAGCCCAGCAGGCGATTCCAATAAAAATTCATCCACAGTCGCAAATCGCCCATCGGCGAATGCTCCTGGCCGTAGTAGCGAATCGCCACTTCGCGCAGGCCCACCATGGTTTCTCCTTCCGCCGTATCAGCGTCACTGATCGCGGCCGGGTGATAGTGGGGCAATTCCTTCTGCAAGAATTCCTCTTCGGGCATCCGCAAGGGCGACTGACCGCACAGCCACAGGTTTCCCATCAGCACCATGCCCAACCGGGGATACAGGTCCAATCCCAACGCGCGAAAAACTGTCGCACAGAAGCTGGCTTGGGGCGGGCGGTTCCACACCGGAAAGCGAACATCCACCCCGTGAACACCTCGAACCAGTTTCCACGAAAAACGTCCGCCTCTCCCTTTCACCAGCGGGAACAACAAGGCAAACGGAATCGCCTGCACCACGACCAACACCAACGCCAGAATCCAGCCGCCCACCGCTCGGAACAAATCCGTCAGCCTGGCCGCAGGCCCCAATTCGGCCAGAAGCCAAGGGTCGGCAATATCAATCGCCGCGCCACTCTCGGGATCCACCAACCGGCGTCCCGCCACAATTTTGCCGTCGATCTCCAATCCACGCCCGACATACGTGCCATCCAACACGACGCACCGCGTCAGCGTGCTTTGGGAATCCACCACCACGCGCGAGCCCATCACCACATCGGGCCCCACGCTACTCAGCGGCGCCAATCGGCAGTCGTTGCCCACCATCAGCGGCGGCTGCGCCTTGGCCGCTGGCGGAAGCACCACGTTGTAGCCCACATACGAGCCATCCGCCGCATAATAGCCCGGCGACAAATAGCGCACCACTTCCCCTCGAACGAGCCGCATGTTCAGCTCATAGTAATCCCGCACAGAGTCCACGGTCTGCACCGCCAATCCCAACGATTCAAAGGAATCCGCCCCTGTCGCCGTCCATACACCCGACGCGCAAAAGGCATCCAACGCCGCACCCGGCGGCGAGAGCAGACACACCACCTCGCCAGCGGAATTCCGCGCCACCCACGACGCCTCCACCTTTCCCGAAAAAGTCCACCCTTCCCGTAGCCGTTGCGGAAACACGGGCGCACCCACAAACAACAATCCGTCTCGCCAATGGGCCGGAGAGCGTCGCAAATACGAAGCCGCCGACTGTCCATCCTTCAGAAAACCGTAGCTGATGGACAGACCCCAGCGCTCGCCTTCCCCCGCATAGGCTTCTACAAATTCAGCGCCATCGCCCAGCAACAACTTCACGTCCCGGATGCCCAGTGCCACGCACAGCTCCATCCAGTATTCCAACAGAGGGCGATTCCCCGCCGGCAACAAAGTCCAAGCCGGCTGGCCCAATTCCGCCGCCCATTCCGGCCGCCCGCCGCATTGAATCAGGGCCTTCATGGTGCGACGCCAACGGCCTCCTCGACCGAGTCATAAATATCGAACACCTTGTAGGTGCGCGTGATTTCAAACACCATCCGCACTCCCTTTCGGAGCGAGGCCAACCGCACATCGCCATCGCGCTCCCCTACGCGCTTGAGCATGGAAATCAGGAGGCCCATGCCGGAGCTGTCCATGAAATCCACGTCGGCCAAATTGACCACCACCGTGCGAACGTCTGGCTCGTTCTTGAGCCAGCCAAACCACTCCTCGCGCACACGATCCACCACAGCCGCATTCAGCGGCCCGGTCGGGCGCAACACGGCCAACTTCCCGTCGTTCCTTTTTTCCACTTCCATCGCTCGCTCCTTCGGTTGAGTCCGTACTCCACACTCTTCAATACGCTCCCTTGCCCAGCAATACCGCCGGCACGGTCTTCAACAAAATCATGAAATCCTGCCGCAAACTCTGGCTGTGAATGTATTGCAAATCCAGCCGCACTTGCTCCTTGAACGGTATTTCGGAGCGGCCCTGAATCTGCCAAAAGCACGTCAAGCCTGGTTTCACGTGCAATCGCTTGCGCTCTTCCAGCGTGTAGAGCGCCACTTCCCGGGGAACCGGCGGACGCGGACCCACCAGCGTCAAATCGCCCCGAACCACGTTCAGCAGTTGCGGCAGCTCGTCGAGACTGAACCGGCGAATGAAACGCCCCACGCGCGTCACGCGCGGATCGCGCTTCATCTTGAAAATCACGCCATCGCCAGACTCGTTCTGCGCAATGAGCTGGTCTTTCATTTTGTCGGCGTTGCGCACCATGGAGCGAAACTTATAGAACGGAAAGAGGCGACCGTTGAGTCCCACCCGCTGCTGCGCATAGAACACGGGCCAGCCATCCTCGATCATGATCGCGGCAATCACAGCCAAGTACACCGGCGAAAACGCCAACAGTCCCAGCGATCCGCACACCACATCAATGGCTCGCTTAATGACGAAGAGCGTCCGCAGATTGATCTCCCACAAGCGCAACCGAAAGAATTGACGACGCTTCAACCGCCGGACATCCGCCTGCGACGTTGGCCAGTTCATTTCGTTGAACAGTTCGGCGCGCGCCCGAAAAATGGCATCTCGACTATCAGGGCTCGAATTCATTCCGCCACGCTTCCTCCGGTCCAGCCACGCTCCACCTCAAACCGCACATAGTTATATCGTTCCATACGCGAAAAATCAATCTGCTTGGCGATGGCCTGAATGAGCGCCAGCCCTCTGCCGTTTTCGGAATTCAGCGCCGGCATGGCCGACCGTGCGATGCGCCCCAGAAAATTCCAGCTTCGTCCCGGATCCCGAACATACACCCGGCAGACATCGCCATACAGAAATACGGCACAATGAAAAGAATCGGACGGCGAAACGCCCCCATGCCGCACCACATTCGCCGCATATTCCGCCACCAACAGCCGCACACCCATGACGGCGGTCTCCGGCCAACCCGCATCCAGCAAGCGCTTTTCGCAGACGCTCGACACGCGGTCCACCTCCTCCAGTGTGCAGGCGGCTTCTTTCAACACGAGCGCACTGTCGGGCGGTGTCGCCCGCACCGTCACCACGCAACAGTCGTCGCCTTCGATCTGATACCCCCGCTCGGCGAGGCATTCGAGAACTTCATTGGGATCTGGAGATTCGGGGTGGCGTCGGACCGCCTCCGACGACAACGCCTCAAAATTGGCCCGCCCACACAATTCTTTTGTTTGCGAATGAACCGACTCATAGGTGCCATCGGTGAACAGGAGTAAGACATCTCCCGGCTTTCCCGTCCATTCCACCTCGACATCTCGCCCGTATTGATCCGGACGATTCGCCACGCCCAACGGCAAATCGCCCACATCCGGAATGACCCCTTCCGCCACGCTGCCATCTGCCCTCAACAAAATCGGCAACGGGTGCCCGCAATTACACGCCCGCCAACGTCCGGTGGCCGGATCGAACAGCGCCAAAAACAGCGTGGCATATAATTCCGTGCCCATGTTGTGGTCGTTCATATTGCGATTCATCGCCCGGCAAACGGCCGCTGGCCCCGCGTCCACATGCTCGCGGATCAGGTCGCTGGTCCGCATTTTCAGAAACGTGGAAATCAGCGCCGGGGCCACACCATGGCCCGACACATCGCCCACATACAGACACAGGCGGCCGTCGGGCAACACCAGCGCATCAAAGAAATCGCCTCCGATGCTCATGCTGGGCCGATAGGCAAACCGCACATCAAAAGCCGGAACAAACAATGAATGGGTCGAAAGCAAATTACGTTGCACCTGCCCCGCCAGCTTCAGCTCATGATCCATGCGGAAACGCCAGCGCGACAACTCCTCGTTGCGAGCCTTCAACTCGTCCTGCATTTCCACCATGCGCTGCCCCACCGCAACGCGCGCACGCAATTCGCCCGGATCAAACGGCTTGGCCAGATAATCGTTCGCCCCCGCATCCAGCCCTTCCACCAGATCGGCCTTCTCCCCGCGAGCCGTCAGCATAATCAAATACGGCGGGTGCTCGGATTTATGCGCACGAACACGGCGCACCACCTCCAGCCCATCCATCTCCGGCATCATCCAATCGAGAATCGCCAGCGAGGGCGCATCCGGGCTCTGAAGCGCCGCCCATGCCTCCGCCCCGTTTTCCGCCTCCACCACCTCGAAGCCATTTTTCCTCAACACCGCCGCCAACAACAGCCGCGTCGCCCCTTCATCTTCCGCAATCAGAATGCGCATTCCTTCACCCTTCTTTTCCCGCTTGTGCATCTATTTTCCACCGGTGGAAAAAAGTTTTCCACACTGTGGAAAAATGGCGACTCGATTTTCCACCGGTGGAAAACAATACGTCTCGGCCTTTCACGTGGCATGAGGAGTCTCCGGTTTCGACACCTCTTTCTCCGCAAGCCAACGGTCGAGAATGGCCAAGATCGCATGGCAATTCAACGGCTTGGAAACATATCCATCCATGCCCACGGCGAGGTACTTCTCCCGATCCCCTGCCAAAGCGTTCGCCGTCATGGCGATGATCGGCACGGTAGAACCCGTGGCCCGGATTCTCTTCGTGGCCTCCACACCGTCCATCACCGGCATCTGCACATCCATGAACACCAAATCGTAGGCCTCTCGGGCCAACGCATCCAACGCTTGCTGGCCATCGCAAACCAAACTCACCTTCAACCCGAATTTCTCCAAAAGACCCCTGGCCACCACTTGGTTGACCTCGTTGTCTTCGACCAGAAGAACGTGGCCTTGGCGAGCCATGCGCCGATGGTCCGCCGTGAAATGGCAGTCGGGTGCAGCAGTCCCCATCTGCACTCGGCTGAACGGCAACTCGAACCAGAAGACGGATCCCTTTCCCACCGTACTGTCCACGCCAATCGTCCCGTCCATGATCGTCACCAATTGCTTGGAAATGGCAAGCCCCAGCCCCGTACCACCAAACTTCCGAGTGGTGGAGGCGTCCACCTGAGAAAACTTGGAAAACAGCACGCCCCGCTTCTCCTCCGGTATCCCGATTCCCGAGTCTTGAACGGTGAACCGAAGGCGGCAGTTCGTCCCCTCGTCCCGCTGCGTCGTGCCTACGTTCACGCAAACACAGCCTTTGGACGTGAACTTGATGGCATTGCCAATCAGGTTCGTCAGGATTTGCCGCAGGCGAGTGGGATCCCCGCACACACGAACCGGCACATCGTTCTCCACTGTGCAAGTCAGACACAGGCTCTTGGTCTGCGCGGAGGGCGAATATAAGTCGAAGAGTTCAGAGAACAGCGGGCGCAACTGGAAATCGACCGCTTCCAACTGAATTTTGCCGGCTTCAATTTTGGAAAAATCCAAAATGTCGTTAATCACCACCATCAGCGAACTGCCACACGATGAAATGGTTTCAGCATAGCGGCGCTGTTGTTCACTCATCGGAGTGTCCATGAGCAGTTGAACCATCCCCAACACGCCATTCATCGGCGTCCGAATCTCATGGCTCATGTTCGCCAGAAAATCGCTCTTGGACCGATTCGCCGACTCCGCCTCGGTCGCCATCTGATTCGCGCGCACGGTTTCCGCTTCTAATCGGTGGTTGGTTTTCAACAGCTCTTCTTCTGCCTCTTTTCTGGCCGTGATGTCCACAAATGTTTCCAGCAGGCGTAGCTCGCCGTTCAGATGGACTTTTCGGACCGATTTCAAAACGCTCAAATGGCTGCCGTCTGCCGTGAGCATCACTTTTTCAGCACTTTCCACATCGAGCTTCAAATCGGTCACCGGACAGGCCCCCACTTCCGCCGGACACAAGAATTTGTGGCAGATGTTTCCCACGATTTGCGAACACGGCGCACCAAACATGAGTTCGGCCTTGGGATTGGCAAATTCAATGCGATGGGTGGAGGGATCCACCACGATGATTCCCGCATCAATCCGTTCCATCAACAGGCGTTGAGTCGCCTCGCTTTCCCGAACGGCCGCCGTCAGTTTTCGCTGCCGCCGATTGGCCCGAACCAGCAAGCCCATCACGCCCGTCTGCGCGGCAAAAAAGATCAGAAGCGAGCCGATCAAAATTCGGGTCCGCCGCCCCAGCGTCGCCGTACGCTCCGCCAGTAACCGCTCAATTTCGGCGCGCGCCGTGACCACATCGGTGACGTCATGAAGAATGCAAAAGAGCACCGGCACGCCCTGAATTTCGATAGGCCAGGCATTCACCTCCACATCGCGAACTTCGCCCCGGGCCAAGCGATGGCGAGAATAATACTTATTTTGCTCTTCGCGCGCCGCCTGCTTCAGTTCCTGAATCCCCTCCTCGGGAGAGTGCCCCGTGATGTCTAGGATCGTTTTCGACAACAAGGTCGATCTCGGATAGCCGTAATACTCGATCGCGGCCCTATTGGCATCGAGGAGTTGCCCATCCTCCGGATTCACAAGCAACATCACCGCTCCATGATCTTCAAACATATGGTAGGAAATCTGGGTGTCACGGGCAAATCCTTCACGCCCCCGGCTCACCCATTCCGGCGTCTGATGCAAAACGGTCACCGTGGAGGGCACCATCTCTGGCCCGATGCCGTGGCGCAATAGCGCCGACGCATCAAACAAATTGCGATTGGGACTGTCCGTCTGAATCGGCAGCTCGCGCAAGGATTTTCCCTCGAGCAGGGCTTTCAGCAATTCGGCAGCGGCACGACCTTGGTCCGCCGCGCTCGCCATCCGCCCGCCCACAACGCCCGTGTCCAGATAGAAATCCCACAGCCCGAATACAGGACACGGGGCAGCCGCCGTGATCTGCTTGGCACTTTCCTCATACGTGAAATACTGGCCATCCGCATCACGATTCAAAACGGTCAGCAACACCGCGTCCCGATCCGGACGCAACCCCGCCAGCCGGTGCAGCAGATCGCTCAAGGTGGGGTTATCCCAATACTCCACGGCCACCCCCGCATAGGAATCGCCCAACGCCGCGCGTGCGGCCTGCATCTCTGCCACGCCCGTTGGCGTTCCATCGCCCACCACCACCACCCGCTCCACGCCGGGACGCACCTGCCGAATCAAGTCAAAGGTTCCCTTGGAATCTGTCACTTCCATCACGCCAGTATACCAAGCTGGATCGTCCAACAGTTCCGGCCCGAAGTAGTTGATGCCGCAAAACACAATGGGCGTTTCCGGAAACAGCTCCACGCGATGACGCCGAACAAAACCCAACGCATCGTTGTCGCTCACCACAATCGCATCGTAGCGAATCGACTGGTGACGAGCAGCGAGATAGGGCATCCAGTAGGATTCCGATGTCGCCAACGGTCGTCGCTTGGTATCCAGATATTCCACCGTAATGTCCGCGCCCAATGGTTGAAGCGTCTCCAAGAACGAGGCCGTCAAGCGATCCGTCCACGACAAACCCGTGTGGTACGAATTCAGCAGCAACACCTTTGGAATCGCCTTTCCACTCTTCTCAGACTCACCGTCCACGTCCACGATTGAAAAGAAGAACCCAATGAGCAACCACCATCCAATCCACCCCACTCGTTTGTTTCTGAATTGCATTAGTTCATTTCTTTCATCGCGGCCTGGAGAAGCGAAAATTGCTGATCCACATCGACCATGCGCTTTCGAGCCGTTTCCAGATCATTGTTCTTGGCTGCACTCTCCACCGAAAAGGCCGCCGCACGCAACGACTCTCCGCTTAAATTTGCCGAGGCCCCCTTGATGGTGTGTGCCGCCCGGAGAACCAGAGGCAAATTCCCTTCATCAAGCGCCGACCGCAAGGCCTCGATTTGCTTCGGCATACCAACGTCAAAAGCATCCCTCATGGCCCGGGCCAATTCCAGATCACCCATCGCGCGCTCCATCAAGGCGGCTCGATTGAACACAACCACATCCGAAACCTCCTTGGCCGTGAACCTCTCCGCAGGCGCCAAGGCCAAAGCCGAAGAGCTGGCAGGTGCCGATTTCTTCATCAACCATTTTTCCAGCAGATCTTCCAGATCTTCGGGCGACACCGGCTTGGCGATGTAATCGTCCATGCCCGCCTCCATGCACTTCTCCCGATCCCCCAGCATGGCATGCGCCGTCATCGCAATAACCGGAATCGAGGCAGAAGAGGGGGCACCCCCATTCTTCTCAAATTCCATCATTCCATTCTTCCGAATCCTCCTTGTCGCCTCATACCCGTCCATCACCGGCATTTGGCAATCCATCAGGACCAGATCGTAGGTATCGCGCGACAACGCCTCCAGCGCCTCGGCGCCATTCTGCGCCGAATCCACCACCAATTGCATTTTTTTCAGAATGCCCATCGCCACCATTCGGTTGATCTCATTGTCTTCCACCAGCAAAATCCGCCGCCCGACAAGCGCACTCGGTTGGGTAACCGCCGGCGGAACCATCCGCTCTAAAACCGCTCCATTGACCAGTACCGACGCGAGCGTATCGAACAACTCGGACTGCCGAATCGGCTTGGGCAGCCACGCCGCAAAACCCGCCGCCCGCAACGGTTGGGTTCCTTCTTGAAAACCGATGGAGGTCAACAGCACCAAATGCACCGGGCGGAATGAAGGATCGATCTTCATGGCCTTGCCCAAGGCCAGTCCATCCATGCCGGGCATCTGCATGTCCAGAATCGCAATCTGAAACGAATCGTTTCGAGCCTTCGCCGCCTGCAGAACACGCAACGCGTCAGGACCATCCACCGCAAACTCGGCCCGAACGCCCCACGAACCCAACTGAGCCTTGAGCACCTCTCGATTGGTTTCGTTGTCGTCCACCACCAGCATGTGGGCACCCCGAATGGCCATGCCTTGCATCTGTCTGCCGGTGGTCGGTTCCTTGACACTGACCAATCCCTTCTCAAACCAAGCGGTGAACCAAAAAGTCGTACCCGCACCCTCTTTCGATTCCACCCGAATTTCTCCACCCATCATCTCCGACAACTGCTTGGCGATCGCCAATCCCAACCCCGTCCCTCCGTAGAGGCGCGTCGTGGAGGAATCCACCTGACTAAACTTCTTGAACAACTTTTCCGTTTTGTCTTGGGGTATGCCAACGCCGGTGTCCCGGATGGAAAAACACAGTTTCACGCGCGTCGACTCTTCCACAACCTGTTCCACCAGCAGAGCAATCTCCCCCTTCGCCGTGAATTTTACCGCATTGCCCACCAAATTCACCAGCACTTGGCGCAGGCGGACTGGATCTCCCCGCAAGCGGCTTGGAATCTCGGGCGATGCCGCACAAATAAACTCCACGCCTTTTTGCTGCGCCCTCAACGCCAACGGGGCCACCGCCCATTCCATCACCTTGCGCAAATCTAAATCCAGCGATTCCAGATGAAGTTTGCCCGCTTCCATCTTGGAAAAATCCAAAATGTCGTTCAGCAACGAAAGCAGCGATTCGGCACTGCTCATCACGGTTTCCGCAAATCGCCGCTGCTCCTCCGACAATCCCGTGTTCAACAAAAGCCCCGTCATGCCCATCACCCCATTCATCGGCGTGCGAATCTCATGGCTCAGATTCGCCAGGAATTCACTCTTGGCCTTGTTCGCGGCTTCGGCCAGCTCGCGACTGTTCCGCAGTTCTTGCTCCAGTTTGCGCCGCTGGCTCACGTTGACCAGCATTTGTGCGAACATGGTCAGTAGACGCCGCTCACCGTCGCTATAGGTGTGCCGCTGTCGCACGGAGTCAAATCCTGCAAACCCCAGACAACGATCCCCGTCCATCATCGGCATCGCCATCAGACTCTGAATGCCCTGCGGCTCCAACACCTGACGCAGTCCGTCCTCGGGCGACAACGCCATCACGTCCGGAATCAGCATCGTCTCACCGCGCCGATGGGCATCCACCCATTGCGGAACCATCGACAGCGGCACCGCCTGCAACTCATTAATCTGCGGCAAAATCCCCTCCGCGCACCACTCATGCGTGTTGCGGCAAATCTCGTCCGGAAAATCGTAATCAAACAAATACACGCGGTCGGCCCCGACAAACCCGCCCAATTCGCCCAGCGAGGTCTCCATCACCCGATCCACCTGATTCAAATCCACATGGATGAACGTGGAAGAAATCTTCATCAGCATTTCCTGCATGCGCGTCTGAATCTCCCGCTCCTCCTCCGCACGCTTGCGAGCCGTTATGTCGTGATCAATCCCGATGAAACCCACCGTTTGACCGGCGTCATCCTTCAACAGCGAAATATGCACCGAGGTCCAAAACAGGTCCCCGTTGCGCCGCCGCTGCGGATGCTCGCCATGCCAGACGCCCTTGGACAGAATTTCTGCACGAAACGATTCCTCGTCCTGGGCATCAATCGATCCCGCAAAGTTCACATAGGGCCGCCCCAGCACCTCGTCCGCCGAATAGCCATACATCTTTTCCGAACCACGCCCCCAATACAACACCTGCCCCTGCAGATCCGTCACCACCACCGATTCGCTCGCGCTGTCGAGCACCTGCGCCTGAAAAGCCAGCCGGTCTTCCGTCCGCTTGCGCTCGGTGATGTCCGTGTCCGATCCCCGATATCCGGCAACCGCCCCATTCTCGTCCAACAACGGCAATCCATTGCTGGACACCCACACCAGTTGCCCCACCTTGGACAGCATGGGATTTTGCAGAGAGATAAATGACTCCCCCTTTTCAAACAACTCAAAAGCCTTCGTCTTGAATTCCACCCGCCCCGGCTCCGGATGAAGATCATAGAAATGCAAACGACCGATCAGTTCTTCCGCCCGGTAGCCCAGCACCCCTTCGACAGCCTGGCTCACATACGTATAGAGCCCCTCCGCATCCAACTCCCAGACAAACGTCCGGCTTTGGCGCGCCAGTTGCTCGTAGCGTTGCTGGCTGATTTCCAACTCGCGCCGAATCTGGCTCGCTTGTTGAATTTCACTTTCCATCGATAGGACAGGCTTATTCATAGCACTGGCGTCTGGCCATTCTCCCCCTTCTCAGGAAACAGGTCCGGATACAGCCGCCGCGCACACTCCGGGCAGATGCCGTGGCTGAAAACCGCCTGCGAGTGATCTCCAATGTAGGACTCGATCTGCTGCCAATATCCTTTGTCATCCCGGATTTTTTTGCACGCCGCACAAATGGGCAGCATGCCCTCCAAGCGCTTCACCTGCGCCAGCATGCCTTCCAGCTCCGCATTCCGGCGCTCCAGCTCTGCCATCATATCCTTTCGCGACTGCCGGAGCGTGTACACTTCGATGGCCTGGTTCACCACGCTACGGATTTCGTCGGGCGATTGCAGCGGTTTGGTGAGATAGCGATACACTTCTCCCGTGTTGATCGACGCCAGCAATTGCGGCGAACTGACGTGAGCACTCAGCGCAATCCGAATCACATCCGGCCACCGCTCCTTCACCGTTTTCAGGAGCGCCACGCCATCCATGTGCGGCATCCGCATATCGCTGACGATCACCTGCACCGGTTGCGTTTCAAGAACGGCCAAGGCCATCCGCCCGGAAATGGCAAACTTCTTGGTGTAGGACTCCAACACTAAAAATCGCTCCAAGGAACTCAACACGAATTCCTCGTCGTCAACAAACAACACCGTCATGTCATTCAAGATGACCTCCTTCTTGAACCAGTTCCAAACGACGTGAAAAAGGCAAGGTCATTGTGAAACAAGCCCCGCCGGATGTCGATGGCGCATATTTCAAGGTCCCGCCGTGCTTGTGGACGACAATGTCATGGGAAATGCTCAGCCCAAGGCCTGTGCCCTCGCCTGGCGCCTTGGTCGTGAAAAAGGGGTCAAAAATGAACGGAACCGCCTCCGGCGACACACCCGGCCCGCTATCCTCCACCGCGCAAAAGACTCCATCGCCCACCTGCCCCGTCCGTATACGAATCCAGCCCTTTTTTCCGTCCGGACTTTTCGGTTTTCCCAAGGCCTGCGCCGCGTTCACAATCAAGTTCAACAACACCTGATTGATCTGCCCGGGAATGCACCGGACCGTGGGAACCTCACCCAAGTCCAGCACAATGTCCGCGCCATATTTGTACGCATCGCGGGTAATGACCAGCGTATCCTTCACGCCCGCGTTCACATCATACGGCGCGAAGGAATCGGATAGCTCCCGGCGCGCAAATCCCCGCATGCTGTCGACAATCGACGTGATGCGCCGGATGCCCTCGCGGGACTCCGCAAACAGTTTGGGCATATCTTTCAAAAGAAAATCGATCGGCACCGTTTGGTTCATTTCGCCCAACCTCGCCGATAGATCCCCCGCACCGGGCAACTCCGCCAGTTTCGCGCATTCCTCTCGGTAGGCCGAAAGCAACTTCGCAAACAGCGTCATGCTTTGTTCCAGCGAGGCAAAGTTCGTGGCCACAAAACTGATAGGGTTGTTGATCTCGTGCGCCACCCCCGCCGCCAACTGCCCGATCGACGCCATTTTTTCGTTGGCATACAGTTGCGATTGCACCACATGAAGTTCGCGCGTGCGCACCTCCACCCGCCGCTCCAGCGAGGCATTCAGCTCTCTCAGCTCCCCCTGCATTTCAACCATGCGCCGCCCCACCTCGACTCGGGCGCGCAATTCTTCCGGATCAAACGGCTTGGTCAGATAATCGTTGGCACCCGCATCCAACGCCTCCACCAAATCAGATTTATCGCCCCGCGCCGTCACCATGATCAGATAGGGCGGTCGATCGGTTTGCCGCTTCCGAACCAGATGCACCACCCCCACGCCATCCAACCCCGGCATAATGCGATCGAGAATGGCCAACAGGGGAGCATCCGGTTGCTGCAAAATCTCCCATGCTGAGGCGCCATCCGTAGCCCTCACGCAGTCATATCCATTTTCCTCCAACACTCCCGCCAACACCTCTAAGGAAATGGGATCATCGTCGGCAATCAAGAGGCGCATCGACTGTGCCGCATTCATGTTTCCTCCTCCAAGCCCTCTTTTCGCATTTCCTCCCGAAGCGCATCAAAGGCCACCCTCAGATCCGTGAAGCGGGCTCGAGCAGGCCCCAAATCGCCAACCCGCGCCGCCGTTTCCATGTCGCAAGCCAAGGAGGCCAAGACATCGCCGCCTACATTGGCAGCAGCCCCCTTGATGGTATGCGCCATCACCTCCACTCCCCGCAGGTCGCCCGCTTCCAACTTCCCCTTTAACTCATCTATCCGCTCCGGCGTAGACGTCAAAAACATCCCGGCAATCTTAACCACAAGCGACCGTTTTCCCATCAGGCGCGTCATCATGCTGGCATAATCAAAAACCCTGTTCGGTGGGTTCGGAGTTTCCTCCATGAGCAAAGGCGGCTCGGGCGCAAACACGATCTTGTCCTGCGGTAGCCAGCGCCGCAAGGCGGCCTCCAACGCGCCAACCTCTATCGGCTTCGTCAGATAATCATTCATCCCAACCGCGATGCATTTTTCTCGATCTCCCCGCATGGCATGAGCCGTCATCGCAATGATCGGAAGGGTGGAGGAGGAAGCAAAAGCGAGGGAAGAGGCGGAAGATGGAACGGATGGCATCGTGGAATTGAGCAAAACCTCCCTGCCCTCTTCCCCAACATTCCCACATTCCATCCGTCCATTCTTCCGAATCCGCCTCGTCGCCTCATATCCATCTAGGATCGGCATTTGGCAGTCCATCAGCACCAGATCATAGGCCGTGCGCTTCAATGCTTCAATCGCCTCCTCCCCATTGCCCACCGGGTCCACTTGAAGCCCCATGGAACGCAACACATGGACGGCCACCTCCTGATTCACCTCGTTATCTTCCGCCAACAACACGCGCCCGGAAAGTTGCACCTTGGATTGGGCCCCGGCCCGCACGTCTTCTTCCATCATCAGCTCCGTCGTCTCGGCCAACGATCCCCCACACCCCAACCTCAATGCTTTTTTCAGATCGTCCCGTCGAAACGGCTTGCTCAAGCAACCAAGGAAGCCGACTTCCCGAAGACGTTGCGCATGGTGGGGAGAGAGCATCGGCGAAATCCAGAGCAGGCGCGTCTCGGCCAAACGCGCATTGGACCGAATGGCCAACCCCAGTGTCTCCCCATCCATTCCCGACATCTGCACCTCCATCGCCACCGCACAGAATGGAATTCCTTGATCCAGCGCATCCACCAGCAAACGCAAGGCTTCGGGGCCATCCCCCGCTTCCGACACCCGCATTCCCCACGCCGCCATCAGCTCGCACAAGATCTGGCGTCCCGTGGTCTTGTCGCTCACCACCAGAATCCGCTTCCCTCGCAACTCCTCCGCGGCGGCCGAATCCGTGAACCGCTCAACCGGTTGAACATCTAGTCGTGCGGTGAACCAAAATTCGGAGCCAACCCCCGGCTCGCTCTTCACACCAATGCCCCCACCCATCATCTCAGCCAATTGCTTCGCAATGGCCAGTCCCAGGCCGGTTCCCCCATATTGCCGCGTCGTCGAAGCATCCACTTGGCTAAACTTGTTGAACAACAGGGCTTGCTTATCTGGCACAATGCCCATCCCCGTGTCTCGAACGGAAAACCGCAACAGCACACCCGTCGCAGAAGGATCCTCCATCGTCCGCTCCACCTTCAGCACCACTTCGCCTCTCGCCGTGAACTTGACGGCATTGCCAATCAAGTTAATTAGAATCTGGCGCAAGCGTCCCGGATCCCCGCGCAACAAAATCGGCACATCGGTCGCAATCCGATCATTCAATTCCAAACCCTTCTCAAAGGCACGAGCCGCCAGAGTACTGCCGACCTCTTCAATCAGCCGGACCAAATCAAAGTCCACCTTCTCCAGTTCGAGCTTGCCGGCTTCGATCTTAGAGAAGTCGAGGATGTCGTTGATCAGACGCAACAGAGAATCGGCGCTCCCCTTTGCCGTTTCGGCAAAATGCCGCTGGTCGTCGTTCAGCGGAGTTTCCGTCAACAGTCGAATCATGCCCAACACACCGTTCATGGGCGTGCGAATTTCGTGGCTCATGTTCGCCAAAAATTCACTCTTGGCGCGGTTCGCAATCCCGGCTTCGATCGCCATCCGGTGGGCCTTCGCCGTCGCAGCTTCAAGCTGGCGATTACTTTCCTTCAGGTCTTCTTCCGCACGCTTGCGCTCCGTAATATCCTGATGCGTCCCCATCATCATCAAGGGTTTCCCGTCATCGGTCCAAGAAATCACCTTGCCGCGATCCAAAACCCAAACCCAAGTGCCATCCCGATGCTTCATTCGGCTCTCAAAAGCATAGGAATCCAGCTCCCTTCTGAAATGCTTCTCCAACAACTCTCCGCTGACTTTCAAATCGTCCGGGTGGGCCAACCGAAGCCAAGTCTGGATCGACAGCGGCGATATTTCCTCCAACGAGTAGCCCAGCATCTCCGCCCAGCGTTCGCTAAACACCACTTCGCCCGTCTGCACATTCCATTCCCACGTGCCGACATGGGTCCCTTCCAGAATCCCCGCCAACCGGGTACGCTCCTGTTGCAGTTTTTGCTCCATTTGCTTGCGCGCCGTAATGTCGATCATCACCGTCAGGAAATAGCTCCGCCCTTGGCTCTGAATCACCTCGCCAGAAAACAGCCCGTCCAAAATCGCCCCGTCTTTGCGGCAAACATTCAGCTCGTAGTCTGTAATTCGCCCTTCCTTCTGGAGTCGCTCCGACACTTCCTGCTGGTTCTCCGGATGCGGAAACAGCCCCATCTCGGCGGCCGTTTTTCCGATGATCTCCGCCCGCTCGTACCCCAGCGTTTTAAGGAACGCCTCATTCACATCCGAAAATGTTCGTTCCGGCAACAACGAAAGCGCCATCAGCGCCGGATTATTGCGGAACAGTCTCTCGAACCGCTGCTGGGCATCCTGCTCCGCCGTCAAATCTTTCGATATTCCAAAAATGCAATCCGCCCCATTCCACTTTCCAAACCACACGCGCGTTTCCACCGGAACCAGCATTCCATCCTTGCGCGCCAACGGAAGCGGACAGGAATCCCGCTCGCCTCGGAACATGGCACCGAAAATCGCCTCTGACTCCTGGCGCTTATCCATCGGGTGCACATCCAACATATGCATGCCCGACAATTCGTCCGCGCGATAGCCCAGCTTGTTCTCCACCGCCTTGTTGGTGAACAAAATTTTTCCGTCCGGCGTCCCCACGAAAATCATGTCTGTCATCGTCTCAAAGAACGCATGAAAATTGGCCGCGCTATCCCGTAGCGCCTGTTCCGTCCGCTTGCTCTCGGTGATGTCTTCGGCCGCCGCCACCACGTATTCCACCGAACCATCGGCGCGAAGTTTGGGCGTCTTCTGAATCGAAAGAAGGTGCCGCTGCCCCTTTCCGTCCGCCACCCATTCCTCCGTGTGTAACGCTTTGCCCGTCGCAAACACCTCCCCATTGCTACTTCGACACACTTCCACGGCCTCGACCGGCATGAAATCATACATACTTTTGAAGGCCAAATCCTCTTTTCGCACCCCAAAAAAGGCCGCGTGCGCCTCATTGACCAATCCATACGTGTGATCATCCGTCAGAAACCAAACCTGCGTCTGGATGGTGTCAATCAGGATTCGCTGCTCCTCGCGCGACGTGTAGGTCCGCTCCAACTCCTCCATGGTTTGGTTGAAGGTTTCCGCCAATCGCCGCAACTCCAGCGGCCCCTGCGGCTCCACCCGAGCGCGCAAATTCTTCTGCCGCGTCACCGCGCGGATGCCTTGGCCCAGCTTCGTCACCGGACGCACCGCCAGACGCGTCGCAATCACAATACTGCCCGCCATGGAAAGAAGGGCCGCTCCGAGGAGCCAGATCGTCTGGGAATGCAGGGGGGCCATTTCCTGCGCCAAAACTCCCGGCGGCAAGCCCGCCAGCAACTGGAACGACAATCCTTCTTTCAGGTCAACATCCTCGCGAACCGACAGCCACCCCGGCAGTTGGTCCATCCTCACCGATCCCGCTTCTTCTCGACAGATCTCATTGGCAAACAGCAGGCGTCCGCCACCGTCGTACAACGCAAGCCCAAAGGCAGACGATTGCGGCCCCACGAATTCGCTCAAGGAAACGGCATCCATCGACAAGGCCACAGCACCCTCGTCGTATCCGTGAAGAAACACTGGCGCCACGATCAGCAGCCCGCGCACCCCCGCATATAGAAATTCGGAGCCCAAGGATCGAGTCTTTCCCAGATCGCCCAGCGAGGGTCCGCCGGGCCGCTCGTTCGAGATCAATTCCCGTTCCCGATAGTCCAGCAGCGAAATGCGCGCCGAAATCTTCGAGCCCGCCACGGGTCCCAAAGAGCGAAAGAAATACGGCAAATAGCGATTTTGGTCCTGCGCATCGACCAAGGCGTTTTTCACCAAATCGTTTTCGGCAATCATGCGGGCCTGCCCTTGCGCGGCCGCCAATTTCTCGAAAAGGACGTTGCGAATGCCCTCCACGCCCCGCTCGAGGCGCTCCGTCAATCGCGTGTCCACCATCTGCCGTTCCCGCCAAAGGAACACACCCCCCATCGCCGCCAGCAACAGGAGAGCCGGAGGCATAGCCCGCGCCAGCATGTGGCCCGCGAGCGAATCACGCAACCCACGCCACGTCATGGCACCCGACCCTCCCGGCGGATCCAGCAGGGGGCCAGCACAATGACGCCGTTTTCGAACTGGGCAATACAGTAGTCCGTGACGTCGAGCGCATCGTGACGATCGGCATCAAACGGCGGGTCATAGTTTCTCACGAGCCCCTCATGGCGCCCAATCCGCTCCAACTCGTCGCGCACCTTGGCCCGGTCCGGCTCGCCCGCCTGTGTTAGGGCTTTGGCCAGCAAATGAACCAAATCGTATGCATGAGCCACTCCCGCAGGAGCCGCGATTTGCTCAATGCCACCCTCCGTTGGAAACAACTCGCGCCACGTTTCCATGAAGCGGTCCGCACGGTCCGGAAACGGCGGATCGAAGAAGGAGAAGGTTTGCAAAAACCCAAACACCAGACCGTCCAAATCCGCCCCCACCTTCCCCGCAAAATCCCCACCCGCCACGCCCCAATGAGAAATCACCGGCAAACGCTTTTCCGGCGAACGGTCAATCAGCGCCCGCGCAAGCCCCGCGCCGTCAGGAGCGTTTCCAACAAAGACAATGACCTCCGCGCCCGCCCGGTCAAACCGTTCCAGCACATCCTCGAAATCAGGTTTGCCCCAGTTGAACCACTCCACGTGGCATGGCTCCAACCCGTGCCGGGCCAGCCCCGCCATCAAAGCCACCTCGCTTGATCTTCCCCATCCTGTTTGCTCCAGCAACAAGCCAATCCGACGATAGCCATGCCGCTCGACCGCATGACCCATCAAAAACTCTCCAGCCAACGCATCACGAACCGAAACCCGAAAGACAAAATTCGGATCCTGCCCGTTATCCACAATCGCCGTCCCCGCCGCCCACGGAATCAAATACGGCAACCCCAATTCGTGAATCAGAGGAAGCTCCGCCAGCACCACGGGCGTGTGCTTGCCCCCCAACACCGCCACCACATCTTCCATGGCCGCTAATTCCTTCAGATTGTCGATGCCACGCGCCGGATTCCGCCGATGATCCCGCAGGACCAGCTCCAACCGCCGCCCCAATACTCCCCCCCCCTTATTGATTTCTGCCATCGCCACCAGCGCACCCCGCCGAATAGCCTCCCCCGACTCCGCATCCGCCGACGTCAGATCGGCGTTCAATCCCACCCGAATCGTATCGCCGCCAACCGCCGGAACGATCGCAAGATTCACCCCCATCCACGCCGCCAAAACAAAACAGAACCCACGGAGCCACTCCCCGGACCGGATCATCCGTTCCAACACCCCATTCCAATGGCTCGCTACTCGCTGCATATCCCGTATCTCCACCCTCATTATTCTCGTCTTCCCCCCGTTTGGCAATCCGTCAGTTTGACCCCAAATCCTCGCGTAAGCATCAATGGGTGGGCAAAGTTGGGTTTCCGGCGATCTGGTTGTCGCCAATTCGCTGGGAATGATGTGCGGGAAGCCTTTTTGAGGGATGGGCGGGTACATCGTGCCCCCCCTGAGGCGGTGAGAGATCCGCGAAGTCGCGCAAGTACTTGGGAAGGTCAAGCGGTGGCATGGAGAGGACGGCGGGGCTTCAAGTGGGGGTTCTTTGTGTGAACGATCTGGGCAGGGGTTTGCCATTCCTTGGCGCGATTGCGGCGAGTGAGGTTAAAATGGTGCCAGTACAGGGTTGTTTTGTTCCAGAAGTCGGCTGGGTTGCTGAAGGTTTCCCGGTCGAAAAACTCGTCTTCCTGAAGACGGTGCACGGTTTCGACGTCGCCCTGCCACGTGCGGGCCCCAGGGGGGTCACGATGTACCCGCCCATCCCTCCCTGACCAAGAACTCCACTTTCCTTCCCCTCGCACATCGGCTATGGTGAAAGAGAAGAAAAGGATCATTCCATGGCATTCCTGAAAACCGTCGCCTCATATTTTCCAAAACAATGGCAGTCCGAGCTGAAACGCATCCGCTATGCTCGACAAATCCGAAACGGCTCTTTTCAGACCGATGAGCCCGAATACAACATGCTTTCTCAGCTTGTATCACCCGGCGACTGGGTCATGGATGTTGGCGCGAATGTCGGACATTACACCAAGCGATTTTCAGAATTGGTCGGCGCAAATGGCCGCGTCATCGCTTTCGAACCCATCCCCACCACTTTTTCTTTACTCTCCTCCAACGCCCAACACTTCGCCCATCCGAACGTCAGTTTGATCAATGCCGCCGTGTCTGATCATTTCTCTGAGGTCGGCATGTCCATTCCCCGATTTTCCAGCGGACTCAACAACTACTACGAAGCCCACCTGTCCCCGGCCTCCGAAAGCACGCTGTCCGTTCTCACCCTATCGCTCGATTCGCTTTCGATATCCCATCCCATATCGTTGATCAAAATTGACGCTGAAGACCACGAAGCTTCGGTTCTGATCGGCATGAAAAATCTAATCGAAAAATACCATCCCTCTCTGATTGTGGAAACCGGCTCCCAGGAGGTTGTCTCTTCCCTAACCTCGTCTGGCTATGTCTCCACCAAACTGCCCGGATCCCCCAACTACCTGTTCCGTCCAACCCCTTAAGAAAACAATCCTTCCTTCTTCCTACTGGAACGACGAAGTCAAGTCTTCAGACTGGCTGCTAAATGGGTCAAAGGAATAGACTCCTGAACGCCCGTCACCAAGTTTTTCAGGGCAACAACACCCTTGGCTAATTCATCGTCTCCCCGAATAGCCGCCCACGTAGAACCAGACTTGTTGGCCGCCCGCATCTGGGATTTCATGCTACCGCCATACGCCATTTGACAGGCAAGCCCTGCGGATCGGAGCGTTTGCATCAGCACTAAATTCTGCGCCAACGCCGCCTCTCCCAATCCGACCAACCAAACGCGGGCGGGCGCGGCTTCCTCCGCCACCTGATCGATTCCCAACGCTTGCAACACCCCCACGACACGTTCCAAGCCAATCGCAAATCCAACGCCGGACAATTCTCGACCGCCTAACTGCATGCGGTAGCGCCCCCCTCCAGCCACGGCATTCTGCGCCCCCAAAGCCGTACTGGCGATTTCCCAGACCGTATGCTCGTAGTAGTCTAGTCCGCGCACCAACAACGGATCCAACCGAACCTTAACCCCCAACAGATCTAACTGAGCGGCCACTTGCGAAAGATAGGTACGGGAAGCCTCGCTCATATAATCGGTCACGGGCGGCAATGTTGCCACAATGGCTTGACAAGCTTCATTCTTGCAATCCAGCACTCGCAATACGTTTTCAGAAACGCGTCGACGACAATCTTCACACAGTTCTGACACTCGCGGAGTCAGAGCCGCACGAATCCCGTCTGTCACCTGAACGTGTCCGCCGCCCTCGCCACGCGTATTGAGGCGAACCTCACAATCCGGTAGACCCCACGCCCGCAACAAATCCACCTGAAGGGCCAAAATCTCAGCGTCCACCAAAGGAGACGGTGGCTCCAGGCACTCCACGCCGCACTGGTGAAACTGGCGCTTGCGGCCGGCTTGCGGCCTCTCGCAACGGAACATCGGCCCGATATAATACCAGCGAGCTCCATCCGTTTCTGCCGCACCCAGCCCTGCCGCATGGCGCATCACACCCGCTGTTCCCTCGGGCCGCAGGCAAAGGCGACGTCCGCCCCTTTCAAACACGTACATTTCCTTCTGCACCACATCGGTCGTCTCGCCCAACGAACGGGTGAAGACTGACTCATATTCTACCACCGGCGTTCGAATCTCTTCAAATCCATATCGAGCCAACACCTCTCGAGCCACGCGCTCCATTCGCTGCCACAGGCGGACTTCATCGCCACAGATATCGGACATTCCTTGAACAGGCTGATTGGATGAAGACATACGAAAACCCCATTCAACGTGCACAACGGCACGCTGAGAACCTACACCATGAATACGGCCCGAACAAAAAGGCCTACTTGAACATTTCCTTCATTGTCTTTCCTGGACGGAAGCGAACTACCTTCCGACTGGGAATCACAACCACTTGGTCCGGCTTGTGAGGATTGCGGCCCACGCGTTGGCGCCGCTCGCGCACGTCAAACACACCGAACTTACGAAACTCAATGGTTTGACCCTCGCGCAAGGATTCGACAATGGAATCGAGCGTCTTTTGAATCACAACGACCACCTCTTGCTGCGTCAAGCCGGTTTCTTCTGCGATCTGAATCGCCAAGTTACGTTTCGTCAAGTTTTTCATCGCACACATGCCTTCCCTGACGGGCTATCTACAACGCCTCGTCAACGGGTGGAACAGTAGGCCCTCCCGGCACTTGCGTCAAGAAAAAGGATGAACTATTTCAAAAAAAGTCCACCTTCCTCCCTCCGTTCTTCTTTCCAATGGGACCTAGTGGAATTTTGCCACCACCCCCGGATTGATCCAACATGAAGTGTGGAATCGCATAACCGGAAACGTGGCCGCATAGTTGGCGCAAAATGGCACGCCCCTTGGAAAGGGTCGACCGCAGGTGGGCGGTTCCTGCCGCCATGTCACCTTGGTGCAAATAATACGGTTTCACGCCGATCTTCAAGAGCCCCTCGTTGAGCCGCCGCATCGTATCCACATCATCGTTAATGCCCCGCAACAAAACGGTCTGATTCATGAGCGGAATCCCCGCTTCCAGCAAACGGCGGCAGGCCATCGAAGTTCGTTCCGTCAGCTCCGCCGGATGAGTGAAATGCAGACTCATCCAAAGAGGGCGAACTTGTTTCAACAATCGTACCAAAGAAGTCGTGATCCGCTGAGGCAACACCGCCGGAATCTTGGTTCCAATGCGAATCAATTCGAGATGCGGAATGGCCCTCAACCCCATCAATAACCGCTCCAATTGAGCATCCCCCAGAGTTAAAGGATCCCCACCCGATATCAGCACATCGCGAATATCCTTCGCCTGACGCAACCACGCCAACGACTCTGCAAAATGACAAGCCGATGTTCCCGCCGTGCGCGCCCGCGTACAATAGCGGCAAAAGCTCGCACAATCGGCCGTCGCCAATAGGAGAACCTTGTGGGGATAGGAACGAATCAGCCCCGGCACCACTTGATGAGCCTCCTCCCCCAGCGGGTCACGCAACTCGCCCTTGCCCACCAACCTCTCTCGCAAGTCCGGAATCACAGTGCGACGCAACGGTCCATCGGGCTCTTCCGCAGCCAACAACGAAAGAAAATAGGGAGTGATCGCCAACGGCATCCTCCACGTCGAAGGCTGGGCCAACCCCCGTCGCTCCCGCGTCGACAACCGGGGCAATCGTTGCTCCAATTCACTCGCCGTCCGCACACGATGGCGCAACTGCCAGCGCCAGTCATTCCAATCCGCCGCCGTTGACTGCGGAAAGGCCTGCCGACGAAAGGCTCGCTCAAACGAAATGGCAGACGGTAATGATTCTTCTTTTCTCATGAAGTGTCGATATTGCCAAAACAATCCCATCAGGTAAACTCCCACCGTGCAAAACAAACCCATATTCGATCATACGACAGCCTTGGAAGTCATTCCCGGCGCCACTCCGGACGCCACCACCGTCGTCGAAACCAGTTCCTCATCGGAACCCTCTATTCTGCGCGACCTCGCCGGCAATGGGGCCAATGTGATCGGCGCCGGCAGCCGCCAACTGGTCTCCAACTATCGCGCCATCCTCGCCGCGCGCGCCATCTATTATCCTGTTGCCTATCGCTTTCCCCGCGAACTCGGTCGCGGACGTCAGGGCATCGTTTTTTTAGGCCTGCGCCAAGGCGCTCGTGGGTGCATCACCCGCCACGCCCTCAAACTGTTCGACCCCGCCATCTATGGCAACGCCAAAAAATATTGGACCGACATGGGCCGTATTGCCGCCCAAACCTCCAAGCTCCAACTCGTAAAAAACCCTTCTCTTGTTGCTCCCGAAATTTACGAAGAAAGCAATGGCATCGGCTATATCCAAATGGAAGTCGTCGACGGCATTTCCCTGCGCGATCTGCTCGATGGCACCCACCTTCCCCAAGCCCGCGCCCGCTCCACCGACGAAGAGTGGCGCCGCTTCACCGACGTAATCTTCCGCCTGGAAAATGGCAAGATCATGATCCAACCCGGCATCGCCCTCTACATTTTGCGACAAGTCCTGCGCGGTCTCGAAACCCTGCACGAAATGGGGTTTATCCACTCCGACGTCAAGCCCGCCAACATCATGATCGATCGGCTCGGCTACGTCAAACTCATCGACTACGGCCGCGCCATGCTCGCCAACGAAAAAATCACCATTCTTCTAGGAACGCCCGTCTACATGGCACCCGAAGCCCACGAAGAACGCATTGCCCGAACCCACTCCGACATCTATAGCCTCGGGCTTGTCGGCCTTGAAATGCTACGCGGAGAGCGACTCTTCCCCACCGAAAATCCCCTCTCGGAGTCCGAGTTACTCAAAGCCAAGCGCGACCTCCCCAACCACCTCTACAACCTGCTCCCGGACCACGTCCGCAAAAACGCACAGTTCCTCATCCTCTTGCAACGCTTTCTGGAGCCCAACCCCGCCGGACGTTTCGCCACCGCCGAAGAAGCCGAAGTGGGCAGCAACGGTCTGGCCATGCTCCACAAGCAACTCACCCTGGCAGGAAAAGACACCGAATACGGCCGCGAGCTCGAAAACTACCTCGCCAAAATCGTTAATCCTCTCGGCCCCGCCTAATCGCGACCCCTTGGCTCCCCTCTCCCCCTCCTCATCTCTGACTATCACTTATAATTATAAGTGATAGCTCGAGTTTTCCACACTGTGGAAAAAGACATGGGAATACATCCCCTCGTTTTCTTTGGTTGCGGCGTCTGCCCCCAATCAGTATTTTCGCACGCAACTTTTTAGTCGATAAGTTAAGGAGAACCTCATGTCCAATGCCCTTTCCAGTTTGAAGACATTTTCACACGATGATAAAATAATTTCCTACTACAGCCTTGCCGAAGTCGAGACTCTGCGAGGATCTCCTTTGTCCGAGCTTCCCTACATCGTTCGCATTCTTTTGGAGTCCGCCCTGCGCAATCAATCCCATCCCGCCTACCAATGGAGCCACGTGGAGGCGTTGGCCTGCTGGAAGCCCGGCAAGGAAGCGACCGATGAAATCCCTTATCTTCCCGCTCGAGTTCTCTTGCAAGATCTGACCGGTGTGCCCTGCGTGGTGGATTTGGCCAGCTTGCGGTCAGCCGTGGTTCGCGCGGGTGGAAATCCCGGGCTCATCGAGCCTCTCGTGCCCGTAGATTTGGTCGTTGATCATTCTGTCCAAATCGACTGCTCCGCCACGACCGATGCCCTCGAAAAAAATATGGAGATGGAATTTGCACGCAACCGCGAGCGCTATGAGTTTCTCCGTTGGGGACAGCAAACATTTCAAAAGTTGCGCATCGTGCCCCCCGGTGTAGGCATCTGCCACCAAGTGAATCTGGAGTTTTTGGCCGATGGCATCCATGTGGAACCACAACCGGATGGCTCCCAACTCGCCTATCCCGACACACTGGTGGGCACCGACTCTCATACCACCATGATCAATGGCATGGGCGTTCTGGGTTGGGGGGTCGGCGGCATCGAAGCCGAAGCCGCCATGCTCGGCCAGCCCATCGCCCTTCTGACTCCTGTCGTGACCGGTGTGCGCCTGACCGGAGAACTGCAACCTGGCGTCACCGCTACGGATCTGGCGTTGGTCGTGACCCAACTCTTGCGCAAACATAACGTCGTAGGCCAGTTCGTGGAATACATCGGCCCCGGTGTGGCGAGTCTTTCGTTGGCCGACCGATCCGTCCTCGCCAACATGGCACCGGAATATGGGGCCACCACCGGCTTTTTTCCCATTGACGCAGAGACCATCGCCTATTTGCGCATGACAGGGCGTTCCTCCTCGCATTGCGAACTGGTTGAAAAAGTCGCGCGTCTGCAGGGCCTGTTTCTGGACAAACAGTCGCCCACCCCCATCTACTCGCGAACGATCGACTTGGATCTCTCCAGCGTTGTTTCCGCCATTGCAGGCCCCAAAAAGCCACACGATTTTCAACCCATCGGCGCCATCAAAGAACGATTCCTTGCCGCCCTGTCCGAGGCACCGGAAAAAGGAGGTTTTGGCATCTCACGCGAGCGCCTTTCAGCTTCTGCCCACTTGGCTGATGGATCCAGACTTCGCCACGGGTCCATTGCCATCGCCTCCATCACCTCCTGCACCAATACATCCAATCCAGTTTTGTTGTTGGCCGCCGGTCTGTTGGCCAAAAAGGCCGTGGCCTGCGGCTTGTCCGTACCTGCCACAGTCAAAACATCCCTCATCCCCGGCTCGCGCGTCGTGACCGCCTATCTCGAAAACACTCGCTTGTTGGGCGAACTAGAAAAACTAGGCTTCGGCGTAGCGGCTTATGGATGCGGCACCTGCATCGGAAACAGCGGCCCCTTGCGCGAAGAGATTTCTACCGCCATACGCGAGAACGACCTAGTCGCCGCCGCCGTGTTGTCTGGAAATCGCAATTTCGAAGGCCGGGTACACGCCTCCTGCAAAGCCAACTATCTCTGTTCGCCGCCACTCGTGGTCGCCTTCGCGCTGGCTGGGCGCGTCGACATCAATCTGGATGCCGAACCTCTGGGCACGGGAGCCAACGGTCAGCCCGTCTATTTGCGCGAACTCTGGCCCACGTCCACCGAAATTCACACCCTGCTGGCTCAAGCCAATGATCCCGCCCTCTATGACGCGGCCTATCGCGACCTGAATCAATACACACCCGAATGGAGCGCTATCCCAGTGGCTCAACAGCCCGTTTTCGACTGGCACCCCGAATCCACCTATATTCGAGAACCACCCTTTCTCTCCGCCGCCCAGCCCTCCCCCGAAATTTCCGACGCTCGAGTTTTGGGACTATTTGGCGATTTCATCACCACCGATCACATTTCACCCGCCGGCAGCATTGCCAAAAATTCCCCCGCTGCACACTACTTAATGGAACATGGAATCGAGCCAACACAGTTTAATTCCTATGGCTCACGACGTGGCAACCATGAAGTCATGATGCGCGGAACATTTGCCAACGTGCGACTACGCAACCGCATGGCCTCACGCGAAGGCGGCTGGACCCGCCTCCAACCTTCCGGTGAAGAATTGAGCATCTATGATGCGGCCATGGCCTACCAACAGGCAAAAACCCCTGTTATCGTCATCGCCGGCAAACTCTATGGCGCAGGAAGTTCGCGCGACTGGGCAGCCAAAGGCCCCATGTTGCTGGGCGTCCGTGCCGTCATCGCCGAAAGTTTTGAGCGAATCCACCGATCCAATCTGGTTGAGATGGGTGTGATGCCCTTTGAGTTCACCGAAGGCCAGACCGCCGAAACCTTGGGTCTAAATGGAACAGAAACCCTCTCCATTCACGGGGCTGGCCCACTGGCCCCCCGCGGCATCCACGAAGCCATCTCCATCCCATCCAACGGACAACCCATCCGCTTCCGCCTGCGCAACCGCATCGACACACCGATTGAGATTGCCTACTACGAAGCGGGCGGCATTCTCCC
>CAZYGH010000004.1:73986-87285 GCA_964647595.1 uncultured Verrucomicrobiota bacterium | reverse complement strand
TATGGAGAACCTGCCGAGCGCTCGGTGGCGCCACTCGGGTTGCCCTTCTTCGCCAAATCGTGGACCACCCCGGTCTAAACGTGTCCCAGTTGGCGGAGACACTTGAGATCGGCATTTCCGATGCCAGTCAAGAGCTTCGCCGTTTGCAATCGCGGGGACTTCTTCGCCGTTCCTGCCAAGGGATTGCCGTCGTGTATCTTCCCGTTCCCGACCCGCAAGTGTCCTCTGCGGCCCCCCTCCTCCAAGCCCTCAAAACGACCTTTGCCTCCGCTCAGGAAAGCGATGATTCCATTGCCCGCGTTGCCAAGGCGCTGGGTCATGAGCGACGAATTGCGATCGTCCGCGCACTCCTTCAAGGCCCCAAAAGCCGCTTGGCGCTCTCCACGCTCACGAACATAAAACTAGCCACTCTGAAAAAGCATATCCAGTGGCTCGTCGATGGTGGTGTCGTGACCAAAACGAACAAGCAATATACCCTGCCGTCCTCGCCGAATCCCATGCTCGCGGCGTGGCTCAAATTGCTGCGAACGGATTCCTGATTCACCCTTCCAAATTGGATTCTTGATCTGCCGTGCTTCTATAATTGCCAGTCCCCCTCACCAAACGAGATTCACCATGAAATTTGATCATCTTCGCGACAGCTATCTCTCCCGGACCCTTGCGGCTAAATCCCTTGCCAGCGGCAAGTTCGTGACCAAGGAAAACGCCCTTGCGCTTCTGAAAGCCATTGTCCGTAGCGGCGACCGGGTCTGCATTGAGGGCGACAATCAAAAGCAGGCGGATTTCTTTGCCCGCGAGTTGGTCAAATTGGATCCGGCCGTTGTGAATCATTTGCATATGACACAGTCGACGGTTGTGCTGAATGAACATCTTGACCTGTTTCGGCTCGGCATTGCCGACCGCCTCGATTTTGCCTATTCCGGCCCCCAATCCAAAGCGCTCTATCAACTCGCCGCAGAAAAGAAAGTGAAGATTGGCGCCATCCACACCTATCTCGAACTCTACGGCCGCTACTTCGTGGACCTGTATCCGCAAGTGGCCATCCTCGCCGCCGAAGCGTGCGATGAGGCGGGTAACATCTACACGGGAAACAACACCGAGGACTCCCCCATCATCGCTGAAGCCACGCGCTTCAAAATGGGCATTGTGGTCGTGCAGGTCAAACACAAGTTGGCGCAGCTTCCGCGTGTGGACATTCCGGCATCGTGGATCGACTTCATCGTGGTCACGGGCGAGGACTATCATCTCCAGCCCCTGTTCACTCGCGACCCCGGCAAGATCACCCCCCAACAAATTCTGATGGCGATGATGGCCATGAAAGGCATCTATGCGCCGTACGGCGTGGAAGCCTTGAACCACGGCCTGGGCTATGCCACGGCCGCCATCGAACTCCTCTTGCCGACCTACGGCGCACAACTGGGCTTCAAGGGAAAAGTGGCCACCCGCTGGGTACTCAATCCCCATCCCACGCTCATTCCGGCCATCGAGGCTGGCTTTGTCGAACACGTCTACGCGTTCGGCGGAGAGCCGGGCATGGAAGACTATGTGCAGGCGCGCCCTGACATTTTTGCCGTCGGCCCCGATGGAACCATGCGCTCCAACCGCTGTTGCGCCCACATCGCCGGTCTCTATGCGATTGATCTGTTTATTGGTGCTACACTTCAAATCGATCGGTTTGGAAATTCGTCCACGGCCATCAAAGGCATGATTGCCGGCTTTGGCGGCGCACCCAATCTCGGCGGCACCCCACCCGGACGCCGCCACAACACGCCCGCCACCACCGCCGCCGGATGCACCCGCGAGCAGGTTTTTCGAGGTCGAAAACTGGTCGTTCAACTCACCCCCACGCGCTCCGAAAAGAAAAACATTCCCGTTTTCGTGGAAGAACTCGATGCTCAGCAACTGCATCAGGATGGCGTTTTCTCTGAGCCGCCCATCATGATTGCCGGAGACCAAGTCACGCACATCGTCACCGAAAACGGCATCGCCTATCTCGACAAGTGCCCCGACAGCGAAACTCGCCAAAAAGCCGTGGCAACCGTTGCGGGAGACACACCCGTTGGCTTGACGGTGAACGCAAGCACAATCGAGGCTCTGCGTTCCGCAGGCATAGTGAAAACCATTTCCGACCTGGGAATCGATCCCGCCACGGCCACCACCGACCTCTTGCCCGTTCATTCGCTGCAAGATCTGGTGACGGCCTCGGGCGGACTCTACCGCATCCCCGCCGGCTGCAAAGGCTAAAGCACATGGTTTTCAGCTCTCTCACCTTCCTCTTCTACTTTCTGCCGACGGCGTTGCTGGTCTACTTCCTCACGCCGCCGCGCTGGCGAAACATTCCGGCATTGATCGCCAGCCTCGTGTTTTTTTCTTGGGGCGCACCCCGTTTTGTGTATGTGCTCATCGCAACCTGTCTGGCCGACTACTATGCCAGCCGTTTCCTTCCTCAGGGCCGCCTGCCGGAGCCGAAACGAAAAGGGCTGCTTGGAGCCATCGTCGCGCTCGATCTGGGTCTTTTGCTGTACTTCAAATATGCCAACTTTTTTGTGGCTCAAGCCTTGAGCTTGTTCACCGAATTGAGCCTTCCGGCATTTTCATGGACAGCCGTTGTCCTGCCCATCGGAATCTCGTTTTTCACCTTTCAAAAAATCAGCTACCTCGTCGATGTCTACCGGGGCACCGCACAGCCCGCCCAGAGCGCCGGGAGGCACCTGCTCTACATTGCCCTCTATCCGCAACTCATCGCCGGCCCCATTGTCCGTTATCACGACGTCGCCCTCCAACTGGAGAACCGTTCCACATCCTCGGGCCTTTTTCTTGACGGTCTCTGGCGTTTTTCCATCGGCCTTGCGAAAAAAGTATTAGTGGCCAACACCTTCGCTCGTCTGGCCGACGCCATTTTTGCAGCGGCACCCTCCACCCTCACCACGTCGCAAGCCTGGGTGGGAATGCTCGCCTACACCTTTCAGCTCTACTACGATTTTGCTGGCTACTCCGACATGGCCATCGGTCTCGGCCGCATGATGGGTTTCCACTTTCTGGAAAACTTTAACTTCCCTTATGCCTCCGCCAGCATTGGCGAATTCTGGCGGCGCTGGCACATTTCGCTGGGTCGATTCATGATGGAATATCTCTATGTGCCCCTCGGCGGCAACCGCGGCAGCCACCGCCAAACCATCCGCAACTTGTGGCTGGTATTTCTCGCCTCAGGTTTCTGGCACGGGGCATCGTGGACGTTTGTTCTCTGGGGCATCTGGCATGGAACGCTCATTTCCATCGAAAAAAGCTTGGGCCCGGAACGCATGAAGCGCATTCCCCGCCCCCTCGGCATCTTCCTCACATTCTTGCTTGTCGCGCTGGGCTGGGTCCTCTTCCGCTCGGAAAATCTTCACCAAGCCGGCGGCTTCTATCTCATGCTGACCGGTCTCTCGCCCAACGGTGCGGGTCTGGACGTATTTCCAGAAATGATCGCCGATCGTGCCCTCTGGCTGGTCTCCGTGATTGCCATTCCCTGCGCATTGGCCCCCGTATTGCGTCTGGACCGCCTGCTTCCCAAGGATCCAGAAAATCCAAACACCCAACCTCTGGGTTCGATTCTATTCCGCTTTGTCCTCAGTCTGCTCATTCTCATCGTGGCCGCCAGCGAACTGTGCGCATCCGACTTCAATCCCTTCATCTATTTCCGGTTTTAACATGACATCCACCCCCCCTCTTGCTCGCCGATTCCTGCTGGGAAGCCTTGTCGCCCTCTTCGCTGCGCTCTTGCTGTTGCCCCTCGTCCAACAGATCGGGCATTGGCTTCCCGAAAAACATCTCAATGGATTCCGTATTCGGACGGAGGTGTTTCCCACCTGGACAGCAAAAACGTGGCGGCGCGCCGAATTCGCCACGGCGGCCGACGCGTGGATTCGCGAACATGTGGGCCTGCGTGGCTGGCTGGTCCATCTCAACCGCCAGCTTCGCTACTCCCTCTTCGGCCAAGTCGAACCCGCTCCCCTTCGCAAGCGGGCCATCGTGATGGGCAAAGGGAATCAGCTCTACGAGAACATTGTCCTCATCGATGCGCTACGCCCTCCGCAGATTTCTCCACCCAGCATGGATCACTTTGCCGCGCGCCTAAAACGCATTCAGGAATTGCTCAGGGAACAAGGCATGGCCTTCCTGGTCATCCTCGCCCCGAACAAAGCCATCGTCTATCCGGAGGCCCTTCCCGATTGGGCGCGAAAACGGGTCTCCGATTCTCGATCCGATTACCGCCCCTTCATCCGCGCCCTTCAGGCTCATCAAGTTCCCTATCTCGACTCGCTGGCCCTCTTCCGTGAACTCCAACCCCAATATCCGGCTCTGATTGCGCCCCACGCCATGCACTGGAGCAACATGGGCGCCTGGGTCGCGTGGCAAGCCGCCATTCCCCTCCTCAACCAGCAGAACATTCTCCCCCCCATTCCGGTTCCCGTCACCGAAGACATCCTCTTCGATTCACCCACGAGCATGAACGACGAACTTCGCGGACAGCTCAACCTGTTCTTTTCGCGCCAAACGGAGTCGGTTCCCTCCGCCTATCCCGTTGTCGCTCCTCTTCCGCCCGGAACGGGCTCTCCTCTCCACGCTCTGCTCATCGGCGATAGCTTTGGAATGACGATGATGGATGCCATGGCCCGCTCGGGCTTGTGTAGCAGCATTCACCTCTGGTTCTACATGTCTCGCGGGAAGATTTGCCCCCCCACCTACGACAGCCACACCCAGCGTTGCCTTTCCATGATCGATGGTGTCCCCGACGTCAACCGCAACACCGATGAGAGTGGCCGAATCATGCTCAAGGATAAAAACCTAGTGGTGTTTGTGATCACGACCTTCAATATCGACAAATTTAGCTGGGGCTTCGACCGCCTCATCAATCGCCTCTATGGCGACCCTGCCGACAACCTGCCCCTCGGTGCCGAAGTGCCCGTGGATCTCGAAAACTAGTCGGAGGAGCCTCTTGCAAAACCCCGGCCAAAACGGTCGGGACGGAGCCCGACCCTCCAATAATCAGCCCGAACACCTAGTTTTCACCATTGGAGGGACGACCTCCGTGTCGTCCGTGTTCGTTTTGCAAGAGCCTCGGATCAGTCAAAATAGACGTTCACGTCAAAGGCGTTGTAGGTCCCGTAGGCGGGGCGAACTTCCAGAATCGTCAGGCGCCCTTCCAGAATATCCACTTCCCCGCCCCACGCTTGGTCGGCATGTTCGCCATCGATCACCACGCGACACATTCCAGGCCGGCGATCGAAATAGTCGTCATCCCCAGACGACACATCCCCGACGGACTGCCCATTGATGTAGACATACATGCGGTAGCCCGTAAAGTTGTCCACGATCAACGAGCCCTGCCCCGCCGGCGGCTCGTGATCGTATTCCGAATCATCGCACCCGGCCGTCATTCCCAAGGCCACAACAACGATCCACAGGCCCATCCACTTGCAAAACGAATTGGTCCAAATTTTCATGATAGCCTCCATCCTCAACTGAACACCATGGTATCGCATTCCCGAATTTTTACAATGCCTCACAAAGCCAAATGGAATATCGCAGATCGGCCTGGAACCCGTTCTCCGTCAAGCGAAACACAGCCCCCTGCGAACCAAATTCGCGGGACATCTCTTCGCCAATCAGATGGGTTTCCGCATCGCTCAAGCCATACCGCCGGCTCAAGTCCGCCGAATCCAACGACAACACGGGCGCGGGCAACACAGCGCCCACCCGCCAGCCCGCTTGCTCGAGCCGCCGCTGCAACTCCGCCTGCGTGGGATAGGCCTTTTCGGTGTGCATAAGGCGATACAACTCATTCAGGCAACGGGCATCTTCCGCCTGCTCAAAACAAGCCGTCTGGTGAACCCAACCTTCCCCAGCTTTCGCCTGCAATCTCAAATGCCGCAGCAAGGGAAAGAGTCCCGCCTCCCCCGCATAATGCAGCACTGACCGCATCAACCAGAGGGCTTGCCCTTTCGTCGGCACCACGGCGTCGCGCTGAAACTCATCCACGGAACCCCAGACCGTCCGAATTCCCATCGTCTGGGCCATCGCCAATTGCGCCGTCGAACAATCGAGATTCACCAACGCGATTTCCGGCCCCACGCCCCCCTCCCGCAACTGAGAAAGCAAAAATCCGGTTCCACCACCCAAATCCACAATGACCTCCGGATGGCATTTTTCTGCCACGCCTCGAACCGCCTCCACCAACGGACGCGCCACTTCCGGAGCGGAAAAGTAACCGCCGTGCATCTGCCCCCACAACGAACCATGAATGGTTTGTTCCACCCCGAGCTGATTCGCGGCCAATTCCTTCGATTTCATGTGGCTCCTTTGGCAGGTGTACGTAAGGCAATCTGGAGGCACATCAGCGCCCAGAAGCAGCCCAGCAGGGCGGCCAACGGCATTTGAAGCGGCGTGGGCAAGCTGTACAAGACCAACAAACACGGGGCCCAAAACGCCCATCCGGGAACCTGATTCGGCAACACAATGCGCCGATACCACCCCGGCCCCAATTGCCGAACGGTGGCGCTGGCCGAAAAATCTAAATCCTGCCACAGGTGAGCAATCGCATTGATCGGCGAAGCCAGAAATGGCGAATACACCAGCATATCCGTGGCCGTCTTCAGCAACACCGTTCCCACCCCGGCCTGATCTCCCCACAGCCACGCTTGAAAGGCATAAAAAATGTGGGTGGCCGCGCCCATGAAACCCCACCAGCCCACGAGAAAGACAAGCGACTTCCACGGATGTCGCATCTGTAAACTGGGCTCCAACGCGCAGAACAGCGCGGGCACCAGTCCATTCGTCACCATTCGCGTGACGATGGAAAAACCAATTCCATACTCCACCTGCCAGCCCGCAAACACATCCAGAAGCACCATGAAGGTCGGCGATTGGTAGTAGGCCACCACCAGCACCAGCGCCACCACTTGCAGCACCAGCCCCGGAATCAGATTGGCGCGCGCCGACCGAACCCCAATTTGCCAAGGCGTGGAGCCGACGGACATTTTTCCATGGTGTGGAAAACTTTTTTCCATAGTGTGGAAAACTTCAGCCCCGGCTCGCGCGGAGGAAAAACTCTTCGGGCTCGTCCACCACATCGGTGACACGCCACCCGTCGGCCTGCAAGCGTGAGCACAACGCTTCGCCCGTGGGCATGGTGTCGAGATGAACCCCATGGAGTTCCGCATGCAGAGCATTGAGTTGTGCGCTTCCTTCCAAATTGGCGATGACAAGTTCCCCGCCCTCGGCCAGCCATTCCGTGCAACGCTGTAAAAATGTGGCAGCATCTTCTAAGTGCGGATACAGACGAAAACACACAATCAAATTCCATGCGCGAGGTTCGATCTGCGCGTCTTCAACCTTAGAGCGTAGGACGCTAACATGGGCATGCGCTTCAACCGTTTTCTGGCAACGCGCGAGCATGCCGGGACATGGGTCTAACGCCAATACCTGTCCCGCCCCTCCCACCCACTCCGCCAACCGTTGCGTCAGGGCCCCCGCGCCACACCCCGGCTCCAACACACGTTTGCTATGCAGGGAACCCAAGCGTTGCCGAAACCGTTCAAGACGCGGTTCATGCTCCGGCCTGAAGGCCAGCGGGTCGGCTTCGCAAGCCAACTGCTCAAAAAACACCTGCCGACTCATGGCGCAATTAAACGCAAGAGAACCAGTTCACGGTCCTCCGCCACCACTTCCGGATCAAAGCGCAATCCTTGCAAATTCAGCGAACTTCGATGCTCTTTCAGCAAAACGGCATAATATTTTTTTCCTGCGTCATAACTCATGGCGGCATTCAGCGCACGGGCCGTTGAAAAAATCCCGGGAAGTTCCGGCTCCATTTTCATGCCCTCGACTAGCTCATCGCTCACCCGGTACATCCATGGAATGCGGCCCGCATAAAACGCCAACGCGGGATAATGTTTCTGGCACACGATGAGCTCATCGTGGGCACTCACCCGTTGGCCCACTTCCTCGAAAAATGCCTGATCGTCATTGAGCCCCACCAAAAAATCGGGACCCGCCAGCGGACTGAACAAGACACCCAAGAGCGTATAGGTGGCGCCGGTCACGAGGAGAACACCGGGAATCGTTTTCCAATGTCCCCGCGCCCAGACCCAAACCCAGAGGCCCAATCCGATGGCAAAGGGAACGGCCACAACCCACCGGGGGGCACCAAAATCGTCGCGAATCACCCCCGTTTGCGCCAGAGCCCAAAACACCGTCACTCCCAGCGGGGCAAGCATCGGGAGCAGAGCACCCACAGCCCACAGACGGCGGTCGACCGCATCGGTGCTTGCCGGAGCTAAAATCAACCCGCGACGAGCGATCAGCAGAGCCAATGGCGGAACCAGCGGCATGATATAGCTCATGAGCTTGCCGCTACTGGCGCTGAAAAAAAGGAATATCACCGCCACCCACACCACCAGAAAACGCGTGAAGGAATCCGTCTTCCAATCCCGATGAATGCGAATTCCCCGCACCGCACGCGGAATAAAAAAAGCCCACGGCGCCAGCAAAACAAGAAGAATGGGCAGGTAATACCAAAACGGCTCTACATGGCCCTGAATTTCGCGAGTGCCCGTGAAGCGCTGAAAATGCTCCTGCACGATGAACCGGAAGTTAAAATCCGGATTATGCTGCTCGATGTACCACAGAATGGCGGTTAAGGCCAACAGGAAGAGAGTCCCCACCGGCAGGAGACTCCACCGCCAGAGCGCACGCAACCGGCGCTCCCACAAAAGCCAGAGGAAAAGAATGGCGCCGGGTAGCACAATGGCAATGAACCCTTTCGTGAGAATGCCACCCCACGCCGCCGCCGCCGCCGCAAGAAGCCAACGCCACGAGTGAGCGCCACCGGGACGGTACGCCTCAAACAAAAATAAACAGGCGGCCGTTATGAACATCACGAGCGGGGGGTCGGTCAATAAAAAGCTCATCGCGAGCAAAAAACCCGTGCAGGAAAATAGAACCATAGAACCCCAGCGTGCGGCTTCGACTCCCCACTCGCGCCGGGTCCAGTGATAGCAAAGCCCCAGCGTGACCATCATGCACAGCAACAGGGGAACGCGCGCGGCCGCTCCGCTGACACCAAGCCACTTCATCGAAGCCGCGCTCATCCAGTAAATCATGGGCGGCTTTTCGTAATAGCGCACACCCATGAGCCGCATTTCCCAGAAGTCGTTTCCAGGAAGGATCATCTCCCGAGAGGTCTCCGCATAGCGGCCCTCATCGCGGCGACTGATTCCCCTCGCGAATAAAAATAATCCGGCCGCCAAAACCAACAAAAACCATGCCGCCCACGCGATGCGCCGACGGATGCAATTCGTGGCATCCCTTGAATCGGTTGAAGTCATCATGGGGCCGAAATATGGGGGGAGAGGCCAAAAGGAACAAGCCAAAATCATTCCATATTGCAAAAAAGGGGTTGCACAAGTCGTGGCCCGTGGCAAAACTGTTCCCATCATGAAAATCGGTATTCTATCCGACACGCACAACCATCTCCGCGAGACCCGGCGAGCGCTGGACCTGTTGGTTCAGCACGGTGCCCAACACCTCGTTCATTGCGGGGATGTCGGCGATGAAGTCCTCGATCTGCTGTCGGCTATTTTTATGGAACAGGACATTCGCTCCCATGTCGCCCTTGGAAATTGCGATGGACGGCAAGGCAACGATGCTTGCTTTGCTCCCCAGCCCGCAGGAATTGAGTGCGGTCTATCTCCTGAATTCACTCTGGCTGGCAAAACGTGCATCGTGTTGCATGGCCACCACGTCACCCGGTTGGATAGCGTGATGGGTTCAGGCCAATTTGACTATGTGTTCACGGGGCACACCCATCACCCCATGAACCGCCAAGTGGGTCGGACCCGCATCCTGAATCCGGGCTCGCCCGTTCGTCCGAGAGGCGGCCCTCCCACCGTGCTGATACTGGATCTCGATACCGGTGAAACGTCTTGGATTCCGGTGTGAGGCTGGAAATTGTTCTCGCCAGCGCGGGGAGCCTTCGGCGATAATACAGAGACATGATTATGAATAACGACTTGACGCGCCGATTGGCGGCGCTTTTTTCCTCCCCGAAATATCGTCCTCTCCCGGAACGGGAATTGGCCAAAATGCTGAAGCTGGATCCCGGACAGCGGGGCCTCCTTCGACAAGCCCTACAGCAAATGGAAAGCCAAGGATTGGCTCTCCCCTTGTCGGGTGGCCGCTGGAGTGCGCCCACCGCCGCGTCCGGACAGGTGGTCGGCATTTTCCGCGTACGCCCCAACGGCTCTTGCTGGCTCGTTCCCGATGCTCCCAAGCAGCCCCTCCTGTGGATTGATCCGCACGCCACCGGCGTTGCGATGAACGGCGACCGCATTCAAGCCGTGCCCGTCCGCCGGGATACTTCGGCACGAATGTTTGGCGCCAAACCCGACACGCAGGCCGCTCGAGTCGTTCGCGTGTTGGAGCGCAAACGCCAATGGGTCGTGGGCATTCTTCAAGCCACGCCCTATTATGCCTATGTGGTCCCTCGCGATGCCCTCCTGCGCACCAACATTAAGCTGACCGACACCCCGCGCAAATTGGAAGCGCATTTGGGCAATCTGGTTCTCGCCCAGATCACCGAGGATGAACCTTCCGAAGGGCAGCCCGTCACCGCCAAGTTCATCCAAGACCTCGGTGATCCGGATAGTGTCGCCAACGATATTCCCGCGTTGATGCTGGACCGTGGCCTAGCAGAAGCTTTCCCCGAGACGGTAAAAAAGGCCGCCACCCACATTCATTCGGGCCAAGCCAAGCATGGGGCAGACCCACGCGGTCGAGTGGATTTGCGAAATCGGCTCATCCTGACCATTGACCCGGCCACCGCGCACGACTACGACGACGCGGTCTCGCTTGAACCCCTTCCGGGCGGGCGCTGGAAAATGGGCGTCCACATCGCCGACGTGGCCGCCTATGTTGTACCCGGCTCCGAAATTGATCGCGAAGCGCTCCGGCGCGGCAACAGCACCTATCTGGTCGACCGTGTCGTGCGGATGCTGCCCCAAGACCTCACCGTGCGCGTGTGTAGCTTGCAGCCCAACGAAGACCATTTGACCCACACCGTCGAAATCGTGTTGGATGACCATGGAAACGTGCTGGAGGAAAAAACATTTCGCTCCATCATCCGCTCCAAGGCTTGCCTCTCCTATGAGAAAGTTCAGGCCTTTTTCGATACCGGAAGAATGGATGGCGTCACCGAAGAGATTCGAACCGCCCTGACCGACCTGCGCAAGCTGGCCAAAAAAATTCGCGCCCTGCGCTTTGAGAATGGCGCGCTCGATTTTGCCCTGCCCGAAGTTCATTGCGACTTGGATGAACAAGGCAATCCCGTCGGCTTCACCAAGCGCGGCTCTACCGAGGCGTATAACCTCATCGAGGAGTGCATGCTGGCCGCCAATCAGGCCGTGGCCCGCAAAGTATTCGCGGCGGGTGTCCCCGGCATCTATCGCGTCCACGACGAGCCTTCCGAGGAACAGTGGGCACGCATGGCCGACGAATTGCGTGCGCTGGGACACCGCACTCCGCCCGAGGACATCCAAGACCTCAACCGCATCGCGCGCGCCGTGGTCGGCAAGCCCGATCAATACATGGTCACGCTGACTCTTCTCCGCAGCCAAAAGCGCGCCGCCTACGAGGCCGAGTGTCGCCCCCACTTTGGCCTGGGCTTCACGCACTATGCCCATTTCACTTCCCCCATCCGGCGCTATCCCGACTTGATTCTGCACCGCATTCTCGTCGACCTCGAGGAAGGCAAAAAAGAGCCCGCCTACTCTCGCGCCGAGATCGAAAAACTGGCCATTCACTGCTCGGAGACAGAACGCGAATCCGCCGAACTGGAAAGTCAATCCATCCAGATCAAGCGCATCCGCTACTTCGCCTCCCTGCTGGAGAAAGGCGAAATCGGCCCCTTCAAAGGCACGATCATTTCGCTGAATCCAAAGGGCCTCATTGTGGAGCTGGCCGATTCCCTCCAGCAAGGCATGTTGCCTTATTACTCCCTTGGCAAAGAGCGAGTTTATGTGTCCGATGACGGCTATTCTGCCACCTCAAACAAAGGCTCTCCCTATCGCCTTGGACAATCCATCGAAGTGGGCCTTGCGGCGGTGGATGAACATCTCAAGCGCGTGGACTTCTTCCTGCCCGGCGCCGAGCGCCGAGGCCACCGTAGCGACGAGCAAATCCGCAAGACCCAAGCCCCTCGTGCCCCACGCCCAGAGGTTTCAACCAGAAAACCTCAAGGTAAAACGTTTGACAAAAGAAATAAAGGTAGTATAAGTACACAACAATTCGGCACACAAAATGCCGCAAAAAAAAGGAAAACAAAATAATATGAAAAAGATGATGGCTCTGTTGATTCTTGCGGCGGTTGCCGCAATGCCGATGGCCGCCTCGGCCGCCGATGGGTTCCTCTATGCGGATGTGTTGTCCGCTTATGTGTCCAATGGCCAAGTCGGTAACGACGAAGCCGTGTTTCAGCCCGGCTTGGATGTCTCGGGTCCCTATGGCCTGACCTATAGCTTCTGGGCAAACATGGCCCTCACCGATGCGGAATCCGCCTGGGATCCCAACACCGGCGGCGAGTGGAATGAGCTCGACCTCGGCTTGAGCTGGACCGTTCCCTACGAGGCTCCCGTCAGCTTGAGCTTCGGTGGCACCTACTACGTCTACCCGCAGGCCGAAGGCAGCGCGGATGGATCCTACGAAGTGTTCGCGAAGTTGTCCGCCGACGACACCTTGCTTACTCCCGCCATTAAGTTCTGCCATGACTTGGACAACCAAGAAGACTGGATTGCCAAGTTCTCCGTTGGCCATAGCTTCAGCTTGATGGAGGCCCTTTCCTTGAATTTGGGCGCCACGGTTGGCTTTGCCGGCGACTACTATATCGAGAGCAACTATAATTCTGACTCCGGTTCCGCCTTCTCGCACGTCCAGCTCGATGCCGGTCTGAACTACGCCGTTAGCGAACAGGTCTCCTTGGGCCTGAAGGGCGCCTTCAGCTCGATCATCGACAGCGAAGTCCGCGACGACATCGAAGAGAGCGATTTTTATCCCGATGTGGATATCTTCTTCGGTGGCGTGACCGCCAGCTACGCGTTCTAATTCACGCTTTCCCATCGGAAAGCTTCCGCACCCCGCGCACCGCGCGGGGTGTTTTTTTTTACCCCGATCCGGTTGTCCGGGTTCAATCAGTTATGACGCTCATGGATTTCACCCCAACAAGTCCATGCCCCCTTTTTCCGGGATCAACCTTTCCGACCC
>CAZYGH010000004.1:18806-73976 GCA_964647595.1 uncultured Verrucomicrobiota bacterium | reverse complement strand
CAAGTCCATGCGCGTCATAACTGACTGAACAGGATCAACCTTTCCGACCCCGATTCCGTTGTTTGCGACATGTTTTCTCATATATGAGAATTATTCCCCTCTCCCCTCCTCCTCCCTTGCACTCTCTTTTAATCAATATTGTCTTAACATAATTTGATGCATGAGGATAGGCATATTACAGATTCGAATTCTCTCTTTCAAAATATTATTCAAACAATTCAGCAAGTCGGCACATTTCTTGCTCAATTGTGGGTAGATGAGTGCGTACCACCTAATCAACATGAAAATGAGCCCGACAACAGAAACGGTTTCCGACAAAACAAACTTCGCGGATCGTGTGCTCAGCCACGTCTCGACCAGCTATCGCAAAGCCCATTCCCCCAGCTTGGAGGGAGCTGAATTTGACACTCTGTGCCCAGTGCTGACCTCCATGACGCAAACCTTTTCCGATTTGCTCATCCCGGTTTGCGAGTACCCCGTTCTGATTCAAAAGGTCTTGCCGCGCAACTCATCGGCCATCAATTTGACCCAGCAGATTTCGAAAGCCACCGATCGCCTCTGCGAAATGAATCAGCATCTGGTTCGCCTCTGTCAGGGAAGTGATGAAATCCCGATGGAAGTGGAATTGGACGCCTTGGCACGGGATGTCTTAGATGACCTGATCCAGCAAGGAAAAGCCGCCGCTTCTCTCCAAATCGTTCTCGAAACGGATGGCCAATCCACCCGCCTTCAGGGTCCTCAGGACGCGCTCTATCATTTGGTGAGAGACATGTGCATCCGCGCCTTTGCCTCCATGGACGAGGGCGGCGCCCTGACGGTTCGGGTCGGCACGGTCACCATCCACACCGACGGCGTACCCCACCGGCTGGGAGTTCCGGCGCAGGAATGCCTCTGCCTCCAGTTCCAAGACACCAGTTCCGAAATCCATGCCGATTCCCAAACCAACCGATTCGCCCCCTTTGTCCTGACCTCGCCCGGCGATGAATATGGGTTGAGATTAAGCTCGGTCTATCGAACCATGCTTCAACTCAACGGCATCATCCTGTATAAGTCGGACGAAAGCGCAGGCGCTGATTATATTCTATTCTTTCCAAAGGCAACATCCCCATGACCGAAGAAATCCAAAACGGCACCATTCCCCCCACCCACAAAGCCCCCCTGCAATTTCGCCAGGCGGGCTCGGCTTCCCCTTCATCGGCCGAAACCCCCCCCCCGCCCCCCCCTCCCCTTCCCGCCGACATGCCGTCCTTGGTTCACGCGAACCATGCACCCGCCAAAACCTCGCTCGGGTTGATGACCTATACCAAGCCATTGGCATTCCTTCTCTTCCTGATCGTGGGCGGCTTGATGTGGGCCATCCGCTATGAGGGTCTCTGGCACATTCGCTACGAGCTGGCACTGTACGGCCCCTATATCATTTTGGTCTTCCACCTGATCGTTGTGATCTTTGCCTTCAAGGAAGAACTCTTTGCGGGGCTTCTGTGCCTGATGGTACCCGGATACAGCCTCTACTATATGATCGCCCGCGGCGGCCACGCCTTTTTCACCGCCCTCGTCTGCGGCCTGCTCGTAGGTCTGGGCGAAGATTCGTTTGAATTCTTCAAAACAAATTGGACCCGATATTACGACCAAATCACGCATTTGATACGTGGAACCTAAAAGGGAGACTCACCATGCACACCCTTCCACCCATTCCAATCCAAAAGCCCCGCACCACCTCCAGTGGCTATACGCTTATGGAAGTGGTGGTGGCGATGGCCATCTTGGGTATTACTCTGGCGGGCGTCTACAGGGTCATGACCGTGTCCATGCAAACCCGACAAGTGGCCCTGAATCATTATGTGGCCACCGTGATGGCCAATAACCAAATCGAGCGCGCCAAAAATCTGGCCTTTGGCAACCTTTCCCTTCTCGTCGAAGACGCGCGTGCCGTGGACGAACTGGGCACAACGGATGCCAATGGGCGCTATCGGCGCACCACCATCATTGAACCCAACTGGGGTGGAGAATCCAATCTCACCCGCATCGCCGTGACCGTTCTGCCGCCGGCTCCCAATCGAAGTTCCAGCGCGGGGACCGACCCCGTATCCGTCTCCACCCTCATCAAAAGGCCGTATGGACTATGAAAACAAACCCATCCAAGCCTTCTGACAATCGCAACGGCTTCACGCTGGTCGAGGCCATCACCGCCGTGGCCCTGCTGGGCGTCACCCTCACCGCCTCCATCAGCTCCCTCGTCTATGTGACCCGCAACGAGCAAATGATTGCCTCTCAAGGCGAGTTGGATATGGATGCCAGCTTGCTGGTCGAACGCCTCCGGCGCGACTTGTGGAGAACCTCGCGCGACATGATTCTGGTCTACCCCCCCGGCAACGGCCCCTATCAGGCCATCAGCTTCCCCATCAAACACGGTCGCGGCCCCATTCTTCTCGACGAAAATGGCGAAATTCAATGGGACGCCAACGTGATCTATCACCTCAAGGAAGGATCCCCCAGCGAAGTGCGCCGCACCATTTTCGACCCCTTTGGAGAATTTACCGAGGCCGAACGGGAACAGCAACTGGCCTCGGTGGTGGAAGAGGGCGACGGTCAAGCCACCTTTAACGCGGACAACGCCACAACCCAAGTACTGATTCAAAATCCCGTGGAGTGGGAGCTCAACATCAAGGGCATTCCCTTGGACGCCTATGCCGCCACCGCCAACCGAAAAAGCATGCGCCTTGGAACGGCCATCCTGAACACCGGCACCAACACAATCACCTTCCGCGTGGCAAGCCAGAACACCCTCAGTTCGGGTTTTTCGCTCGGTGTCGATACCCTGAATGTTTCGGCCAGTGGGTTGGCGCGCGAAGGAGAATGGCAGTCGGTTTCGGCATCCGTAGGAGTCGCCCCCGGCGTCATCAACATCGGATCCAACGAAGCCTGGAGCGGAAATTCCACTTTGGGATTCGCCGCCACCCAAGTGGGCAATTCCTTCACCTTGCGCATGGGCAACGACCGTTGGGAGGAACGGAATTTCTTCCCCGGCAACGCCGATACAAAAGACCTGTCCCGCATCATCATCAATCCCCCCTCCGCTCCCCGCACCTATGCCCTTCGCCTCGATGGCAACGGGGTTGTCTGGTCTTCCACCAACCAAACCCGCGTCGCCTCCGATGGCTATTCCAACATGAATGATCTCACCAATGTCGCCCTGCGCATTTTTGTTCGCGGCAGCGATCTGTGGGATGGCTATGACGGCGGCTGGATTGCCTTCAACGGCACCAACGTCTGGGCCCGTTTTGCCCGTTCCAGTTCCGCCGGAATGCACATCCAAAATGCCTTCATTGCCCAGTCGGCGGTCATGCTGGATCCCGCCAATAATCCCATGAATATTGTTCCCGACTCTCTGCGGACCTTTCTCTTCACCAATAGCGTGGAACGAGACACCAGCACGGCCCTTCCCTCACCCTTCGAAAGCGACAAGCTCGATTATAGGATTGAAAAAACAAATAGCTATGTCATCGGCATTCTCCTGTCCAAAAACATCTATGGCAATATGCGCCCCGCCGTCTATTCCCATGCCGCCGATGCCGGTGGCCCCAACTGCCGCCTCATCATCAACCCCTCGACCAACCAATCCGACACCGCGTTCGACTGGGGCTCCTTGCCCACAGAAGAATTGATCGACAGCCAATGGAACAGTTGGAACACCGCCATGCCCGACACCATCTATAGCACACGCCGCATCATCGCCCTTAATGCCTTGCGCGCAGGCCACGCCCCCATGGGCACCTATCTTTCGCAAATCATCGACACCCAACTGGAAGACCCCGATTACCAATCCTTCTCTTGGATGGCAGCCAGTCCCAGCAACTCCACACTCGAAATGAAAGTGCTGGCCGCCTCCAGTCCTGCCGATCTGGGCACCGCCGCAAACTGGACCAACGCCTCCACCGCCACATCCGGAAGCACCCCGGTCATCAACGGACGCTATGCCCAAGTGTGGGCACGCATGAGACCTGGAACGGATGCCCTCTCCACACCCGAACTTCAAGACTTCACCCTGAGCTGGGCAGGTACCCGTCAATATGTGGACTTGTCCGGAATCTTCTCCGTGGGCCCCGAACACGGCATTTATGAGATTCTTGTGAACGATGCCCTTCTCTTGCAGAACATCACGGTCAAAGTGTCTGTATTTAAGGATCTTCGCTTGGCATCTGGACATACGACGCGGATGGAGTCATCCGCGTTTGCCGAAATCGTGCCGCGAAACTGAGGAGGAAAGACCCATGAAAACAAACTCATCCTTCCATCACCCGACCTCCTCGCAAAAGCGGGGTTCCGCTATGGTCACGGTCATGCTGGTGCTCGTCATCACCATGATGGCCTCCGCAAGCCTGTTCGCCTTCTCGTCCAACACCGTCCACCGATCCCGCCTTCTCACAGAGGCCATCCGCGCCAAGGCCATCGCCGAGGCCGGCATCAACCGGGGCTATAATGCCTTGCAGAAAGATCGCGAACTGAGGCAAACCCAAACCTTATATTCCGACATGGATTTCGGCGATGGCAGTTACACCGTCACCACCGAACGCATGACCGGCGGCTGGTGCCGCATGATTTCCGCCGGAACCTTTGGCCGGGCCGAACATCAAATTGGGCTTGATGTCCGAATGGATTCCGACGGCGATGCCGACGGCACCAACGATGTGGCCGGCGTGGTTGATTTTCTACAATATGCCATTTTCTGCAACGGATCCTTCGTCATCAATGGCACCCCGAAGGGAATCACGGGTGACATGCACTCCAACGGCTCCTTTGGCCTGAATGGAACATGGGTAAACGTCAGCGGTCATGTCTCCGCCCCCCCTCCCAACTCCATTCCCGAAGCCAATAAAGCGGAATGGCACAACATCCCGTTTCCTCAAATTTCGGATCCCGCCTTTCAAGCCTATTTGGCCGAAGCGGCCGCCGCCGGCATCCCGGTCACCATTCTCAGCGGAAACCAAACGTATAAAAAAGATCAAACCTTTAACGGCATCACCGTCATCAATGGCGCTGTGACGTTCATTGGTTCTGGTGAACGCATCATCAACGGTCTGCTGTATATCGCCGGCAGCTTCACCGCCAATGGATCCTGCACCCTTAACGGAGCCATTATGGTCGGCGGGGCCATGACCATCAATGGCGCTTCTGCCATTATGGGTTACAACTCCAGCACCATCGGAGCTGGCGACGAAGACGAAGAGCCGGTGGCCGAAGACGGCGATTTCAAGGAAATCTGGTGGGATTGATTGAATATTGAAAAAATAAATAAAATAATAATTGAACTTTAGAACCGTCTAAGACGATTCTACGGGGAAAGAGTGTTCTATGGGGAGCCGTTTTTCGTGAGTCGTACACAAAACATTCAGAATCTCAACAGCGATCGTCATCCCAACAACGGCATGACCCTCGTCGAAGTGCTGGTGGCGATTTTCGTCCTGTCCCTCACCATCGGCGTGGGTGTCGGCGCCCTGATGGCCAACCGGCGAACGGCAGAATCGGTCAGCCGCCAGACTCAGACCATCCACGCTGCACGTGCCACGCTGGAGCGTCTCACCAGCCGCACCTTCTATCACGCCGATTTATCCATCGGCACCCACACCATTTCTACGGGCGGCAGCTACACCGTTTCGCGCATTCCACCCACCGATCCCTTGAGCAAACTGAAGCTTGTCGTGGTGTCCATCCCTTGGATCGGGGGGGATCCCACTCGAACCAATCTCGTTCCCACCGAAACCCTGACGACCGTGATCAGCGAGGCCCTCCACCCATGAGCGCCCCCCCCCAACCCCGATGGGATTCTGGCTTCACCATCATCGAAGTGCTTATCGCCAGCTTCCTCACCATCGTGGTGTTGACCTCCGCTTGGAGTCTTTTCATTGCCTACCAGCAAATCTGGCGCGAGACTTCCGTGCGGGTGGAAGCCAATCGCACCGCGTCGATGGCCCTCCACCGCATCGTGTATGGAATGGGCTCGGCCAGTTGCGGGTTGCGGGGCGCCGGCGATGCGGTCCTGACCTCCAGCACCACCAACGGCTGGATTTTGAACTACACCGATCGTAGCAACAATCCCGCCGGCACCTTCCAATATCGCGGGGATACTCGCACCCTCTCCTATACCCCTCCCAGCGGAGCAGATCAGGTGGTGGCTCAATCCATTTCGAGTTCCTTGGTCAACATTCAAAGCAATGCGCTAACGGTATCCATTGAGGTCGACCTGACCCAAGGGCGTTTTTCATCCACCCGGCAACTCAACACCACCGTTCGGTGGCGGAATTAACGGAGGACCCAGCCATGAACTCAAGCCCATCCAAGCAAGGTGTCGCACTGATCACCGTGTTGTGTTTGACCGCATTGGCCATGACGGTCGGGACGCTGATGGCGACGATGGTGGGTGGTGCCGCGCTTCGCTCGCGCGATTCGCTCAACGATGAGCAAGCTTTCTTCACCGCAGAAAGCGCCATCGAACTGGGCGTACAATATATCGCCGATGGCGGTGTCGTACCCACCACCAATTCCGGCACGCTGGCAAACGGCACCTATGTGGTTCGGATCGAGTCGGCACCCGTGGGTGCCGAAACCCGCTATACTCTCACCGCACGTGGAACCGTCGGCGACCGCTCCCGCGTGATCGGCATTCAGGGCCTTCGCCCGATGCGCTGGTCCCGCTTTGCTCTCTGGTATGACAAAGAAGCGATGGAACTGTGGATTGCCGGCGGTGAAAAGTTTCAAGGGCCCGTTCACGCGAATACGAAAATGAGATTCCACTCCTACAATGTGGCCACGCTCGGCCAAACTCGTTTTTATGACACCGTCAGTTCAACGGCTTCCTCCTATGATTTAGAAAAACCGACCGTGAGCCCCACTTTCGATATGGGCATCTCCCTGAATGCCGCCACCCAAACCACGACCTCAATCAATTTCGGTCTGTTGCGCACCAATGCCAGCCTCGTGTTGGATGGAACTACCTCCATCAAACTCACCCGCACCAACATGGTGATCAGCAATCTTCGCGCGGGATGGACCAACCGGCTGGTGAACTACACGACAGACGGAAGCATCTATGTACGAACGGTCACCTCGGGAGACTCCGCCACCCGTCCGGGCGACCTCCGCATTTCCGGCACTAACGGCTTGAGCGGCCGACTGACCCTCATCTCCGACCGCGACATCGTCATCACCAACCATGTCCGATATTATAATGACCCGACCAGCAACACGAATTCGCAGGATGCCCTCGGTCTGGTGGCCCAACGCCATGTGCTCATCCAGACCAATGCCCCCGACAATCTCTTTGTATTCGCCCACATCATCGCCGCCACGGGTGGATTCGGAGTCGTCAATTACGACAGCTCCGCCTTGGGACAACGCGGAAACCTGACCGTCTATGGCGGCATCGTGAACAAAATTCGCCAAGCCGTCGGAACCACCTCCGGAACCGGCTACACCAAAAACTATATCTATGACCCCCGCTTTCAAACCCGCCCGCCCCCCAACTACCCCATCTTGGCTTTTGCCTACCAGTGGTCTAGTTGGGACGACCGGGCCACATATTGAGTGAAGCGCCAAGGAGACCTCTGGAATGGATATTTCGAATCGAACCCTTGCCGGAGTGGCCGCTGCCCTCTTGCTCAGCATTTCCATCCACCAATGCTATCTGTGCCGAAACACGCATCCGGCCTGCGCTTCGAACGAACCGACGGACACCCAACCCATCCCGCAGCCCGTGGTTCTAGAAGAAATCCAAGCCGCCGCCCCCATTCCCCAGTATGAACCACAAGCCGGCGAAGTCGCCGTCGTCGTCGACCCCTATGAGAGCCCCGCCGTTCGAGAGCGGATGATGGACGAACAAGTTCGACGCATGCAGGAATATGCGCTCGAAGCCGGCCCAGACGATCCCTTTTCGAAAACCCCCGAACAAATCGAGGAATTCCGAAAGCGCGGCAACCCGATCGTGTGGTGACCCGCCGCCCGTTTTCCACAGTATGGAAAAATGTTTCGCGATTGGGCTTCGGGCCACGTTTGGCCCTCGTTCCGAAGCGGAACTTGCCTTCGGCAATCCGTGCGCGGGACGCGCGCTTTCCACACAATGGAAAGAATGGTGGGCTTCGGGCCACGTTTGGCCCTCGTCCCGAAACGGGACTTGCCCTGCGGGCAATCCGTGCGCGGAACGCGCGCTCCACACTGTGGAAAACTTTTTCAGGGCCGATAGCGAAGGGCTAACATCGTGATGTCGTCCGCTTGCTCGCGTGTGCCGCTGAAGGCGGTGACGTCGTCGGCCACTCGCCGAATGATGTCGTGTACGCTGGCGCCGGCGGGCATCGTGGACAACTGCTGATCCATGCGGGGCTCGCCGTAGAGATTGTCCTGGATGTCCATCGCTTCGGTGACGCCGTCCGTATACAGGAAGAGCGTGTCGCCGGGGTTGAGGCGTATCGTTTCACGAGCAAAGGTGGTGCCGTCCATGACGCCCACCACCATGTTGGTTTTCAATGGCACGGGGGATACGGTTCCATTGGCGGCCAGAATGCGGGGAGGATTGTGCCCGCCGTTGGCAAAGACGACTTCGCCGGTGAGGGTGTCGAGAACGCCAATCACAAGCGTCACAAAGGTGCAGCTTTCATTGCGGTCCGCCAAGTCGATATTCACGCGTTTCAGGATTTCGGTGGGCTCGCGCAAGAGCTTGGCGGCGGATCGGAGCAGGACAACCACGACGGACATAAACATGGCGGCGGGCATGCCTTTCCCGGACACGTCGCCCAAGGCGAAAAACAGATGCGTGTCGTCGAGCGCAAAAAAGTCGAACAGGTCCCCGCCCGCCTGCTTGGCGGTTTTCATGGTGGCATGAAGGTGGATGCGGTTGTCGAAGGTGTTGGGATTAAAGGGATCTGGCAAGAAGGTTTCCTGAATCTGCCCGGCAATGCGCAATTCACTTTCGGCACGCTCGCGGGCGGATTGGGTGAGCTTCAACTGAGCGATGTGCGCTTCGAGCTTTTGCTGCATTTGGTCGAAGTCAAAGGCCAGCGTAGCGGTCTCGGCGGCGGTTCGATTTCCATCCGGGAAGAGTGCAGGATCGAGCCGGATCGAAGAGGAAAAATCGCCGTCCACCAATTTGCGAGTGAAACTGGAGAGGCGGCTCAGCGGACGGGTGATGCTCCAACTGGCGAGATAGCTAAAGAGGACGGCCAAGAGAAAGCTGGCCGAGCCCATGATGAAGAAATTCAGGAAGGCGCGCCGCTTGAGCTCGGCCACTTCGGAGGCGTTGATGTCGGCGCCGATGATAAATGGCCGCCCGGCGGAATCCTTGAACGGAATGACGGCGGAACGCAACAAGCCATATTCGGGGTCTGGCGTGGTGGAAATGTGGGGCATGCCCGATTTCTCAATCTCAAAGATGTTGGGGGCGGGTTGCTCATATTCCGTCCAATAGGGCGTATCCAATGCCGCAGAAGCCACAAAATAATATTTTCCGTCGGCCTTATAGAGAGCATAGAGATAGGTGGCATCGACGTTTTCCAAAAACACGCACAACCGCTGGGTATAGCGCATGTGCTCTTCCTCAGGGATACTGTCGGGGGCCAACACCCGGTCAAAATAATCCGCAGGGAGAAGCTGCGTCATCGTGAGCGCGGCAATCAGGAGACGCTTGTCGATTTCGTTGACGATGGCCCGATTGTTTTGGATGTAGCCGTAGATGGTGAACAACGAAGACGAAAACAGCGTGATCGTGAAGAAGGGGATAAAAATCTTCCGCCGAACACTTTGCTTGCGATACCAACTGGATAGGCTCATGCAGGATCCTTTTTGGCGGAACGACTCAAGGCAAGGAAGAGAACGGAACAGATGCCCAAGGTGGCGGCAATGGAGGTGATGCCCACGCCTAGGCCCAAACTCATGGCCAAGCCGAAGGAAATGGGGCCCAGGGCTTCCCCGCTCGACTCAAAGACGTTGTAGACGCCCATGGCCTTGTCTTCCCCAAAGCGGCGAACACCGGGCAACGAGGAGAAATACGACATGCCTTGGTTGAAAATGAAGCTTTCCGTGAGACTAAACAGGATGATGGTGGCATAGGCGGCGGCCAACGTCTGGAAATAGGCAAACACCATCAGTCCACCCGCCATGACCAAGGCACCCACGGGCATGGCTCGACGGGAACCGAAGAAATGGGAGGTCAGCCTCGTAATGGAGGGACCCAGATACACACTCCCCACGCCAAAGATCATGAAAGCCAAGCTGATCTCGTGGGTGGTGTGCCCCTGCGATTCGGCAAACAGCGGGAACAGGAAGCCGAGGAAAAAACCGCAGGCCGTGACCGGCAGAAAGGCAAAGATGAAAAAACTCCAGACGGTACGGTCGGCAAGAAAGGTCCAAGGCGAAAAGGGCGCGGCGGCAGCAGAGCCAGTTGGGCGATGGCGATTGCGAATCAGAAGCAAGGTGGCAACGGCCGCCAAGACGAGAATCCCCGCCTGTGTGAAGAAAACCGTCTTCATGCCCAGACGAGCGGCAAGCATTCCGCCCGATACCGAACCCGTGTTGATTCCGGCCACCACACCGGCGGTCAATGCAATGATGCCCGACTCTTTTCGGCCCTCATTCTTCTCGATGAGAAAATACGTACGGAAGGCAATCATCAACAAGCCCATGCCCATGCCGACCGTGATGCGACCGGCGATCAGCCAGACAAACGTGGTGGCCAACGCCGTGCCCACCATGCCGGCCGCGACAATCAAGCTTCCCAGCACGATATCGGTTTTGATGCCCACCCGAATTCGCAGATGACCATATAGCAGGGCAATCACCGCGCCGCAGAGCGTTTCAATGACCATGGGCAAGCCAATCACCACGTCGAATGGCACGTTTCCCATGGCCGGGGCCAGAGACTTGGAAAACAACGGCAGGAAAGAGGCCGAAAGAAAGACGCCCGTGATCGCCAGAAACGACACAAACCGAATGGCCCCTTCATCGCCTCTTTGCAGAGCCGCCTCGTCATGGTGCTGGCCAGCCTCCAGCACTTGGGAGCTGAAAAATCCGATTTCGGTGAAGATAAACAATAACACGAACAACACCATGGACAGGTCGATCAGGGTCATCTTGAAGAGTGCAAGGTTGGCATCTCGATGAGCCGATTGGTCCACCCCCACTTCGAGCAGGCCAATGGTTTTGCCCGCCTTGTTGACCAGCGGAATCACCCCGTTCAGCCACACACCATAGATGTCCACAATTTCGCCCACATAGGGGAGTCCGGTCTCGACCACCTTGGCATATACGGATTTGTCGTATTGGTAATCGTACGGATAGAAAATCCCTCGCAGACCATCATGATAGGCCACGGCGGTCATCTTGTTTCCAAAAATTTTATAGACGCCGGAATAGGTCCCCGCATCGATTTTGCCTTCGCGGGTGATGGCTTGCTGAAGCTGGCTCAACAGCGCGACATAGTCCTCGTTCATGTAGTCTTTGACGTGCTGGATCCGATCCACACCTTCGACATCCACCACAATGCGCCCGACTTCCAAATATCCACGCAAGTTCTTGGTGGATTCTTCCTCCAAACGGTGGTTCATGTTATTAAAAATCATGTAGGTCGTAATAATGACGGCAGCCCCCAGCATCAGCACCACAATGGACACCTGCCGGGCCATACGTCGGCCATCGGGCGAAGCGTTTTGGGTGGTCAGAACCAGCAAGGCAACCAAGGCCCCTAAGAAGGCGGCCAGTTGCGCCCAAATGGAGACACGCTGGATCCAGAACATGGAATTACCCTGCGCCCGGTCCCGAGTTTGAATGGAGGCGGGCGGGTTTGTGTTGAACTGAACCACCTTGCCATGATTGGGCAGGATGAGCGTGCCGGGGGCAATCTGGAAATACTTGCACTCATAAAAGTCATCGGCGTATCCCAACGAATGGGCAATCTCTCCATTAAACAAGGGCTCGGAAAGATTCGTTCCCACAAGGCGCATGATGCTGTCGCGACCTAAGTCGGAAAAATAGAGCGTACGATCCAGATAATGCAGGTCCGATGGAATGGAGAAAATTTCGGTAGGAAGCTCCCTTCCGTCGAATGGCTTGGCAGGAATCCCGTCCGGCGGTGAGGCCACAAAAATCTCCGTGGCGGCGGTGCTGAAGGCCACCTCTTCCCCATCGTCGGAAATAGTGGCATAGATCACTCGATCCCGTGCACCCTCAAACGGCGTGACCGTTTCGCTAAGGATCGACCCGCTTTCCGGATCCAGTAGCAGGCTGTGAACACCCTCTTCGCGAAGCATGCAAAAACGCAGACCGGCCGGGGTCCATTTGAGGGATCGAATCAACCCGATGTTGTCGGTATACGTCTCCGAGGAATGTTCAAAGGAATACAGGACGGCCTCCACATGCCCCCGCGCGGAAAAACGAACAATGGCCTCCCGGTTGACGGTCAAGGTCTCCATATCCATGTAGGTGCTGGCCACATACAGGGAGCCATCCGGGCCAAATGTGAGTTCATTCGCAAAATAAAAGCCCTTCTCTGGCGAAGAACTGGAGGAGATCAGATAGACCAATTCGCCATTTTCCGAAAGGCGTGCAATGCGCTTGTTGGAGTCGAAAACAACCGCCAGAGAGGCATCCGAGGCGCGGACCGCTTTGGAAATCTTCTCAAACGGAACATCGCGGGAGAGCGAAAAAGCCTCCGGAATGCGACCCCTCTGTACGACCAACAGCCCCCCCAACAGAAGAACAAAAATGAAAAGCAGAACGGGGTAGGTGCGAAATCGAGACATAAAACTACCTTTTCATTCCAAGGTAATACCACAGGGTGTCTTCGCCCGGATAATAGAAATCCGGAAATCGGCCAACCTGCTGAAAACCAAATTGATGTAGTAACGAATGCATGGGGGCGTAGGAAGAATCGGAGGATGTCTCAAAGATGAGGCCCCTCCCTTTTGACTCCTCCACAAACTGTACTGCAAATGCCAACAGGTGCCGCCCGATCCCGGAATGACGGCAACTGGAATGAACCGCCATGGCGCTGATTTCATAAATACCGGTTTTGCTGGCATTCATGCGAACCCCAACCACCGCGCAGAGAAGGGAAGGCGAATCGCGACAAAACCAATAGGTGTCGTGCTCAGAACCAATGGACTTGGCGGGATTCAGAGTGAACTCTTCGACCTCGCCGGGGGTTAGCCGCGTCCCAAACAGACCAGGCTGAAGAAGGAAATTCGAAACCTCTTTGGCCTCTTCAGGAGTGGACACTCTCCGTAATGAACAACCACATGACGCAATACAATTCATCTCCGCAGGGTCACATAAATTCACAATGAACTCAAGCAGATTGGAATCCACAAGCGCACCGTTGGAGGCTCGGTTTATATCAAAAAAAATTCCCGCTTGCCCGACACGCCTCCGGTCCGTATGCTCCTGCCCCAATGTTTGCCGCCCGGGTAGGTCCGGACGGATGTGATTCCCAGTTGTGGAAAGAGAGACCGCCGATGACCATGATGATTTCTAAATTCCATCGATTGATCCAGTCCCGCATTCTGTGGGGCGCGTTTCTGATCGTCATTGTTTTTTCCTTTGTGATTTGGGGCATGGTTTGGCCTTCGCAAATGGATGAGGCAGACCAACTCAATGCCGCCGGCACGCTCAATGGCGAGGCTGTCTCCCACGGGGAATATCGCTCGGCCTATCTCAGCACCTATATGGCCCGCTCACTGTCCATGGGACGGGAAGTCGCCTCCACCCCCGAAAATGAGGCCATTTTGCGTCGCCTGTCGTGGCAACGATTGGCCTCCCTCCGCGAGGCGGCCAAACTGGGCATCGTCGCCACCGATCAGGAACTCATCGGCGCCATCCGCTCCAACTTTGCCGAAACCAATGGCACCTACAATCCCCAACGCTATCAAGCCTTCCTTCAAAACATGATGAACCCCATGGGCTTCTCCGCCGCCCAGTTCGAGCAGCATCTCCGCGAAGAAATCATCATTCAAAAACTCGGTAGCCTCATCGGCCGCCAAGCGCATGTCACCCCGCTCGAAATTCGCCGCACCTTCGATACCCTGCTCGATACCTTCATCGTCGAATATGCCACCATCCGCATGGACGATGTCGAAAAGTCCCTCTCTGTTAGCGAAGAAGATGCGCGCAAAATCTTCGATGCCGATCCCGCCGTCTTCACGATTCCCGCTCAGCGTGAAGTTTTTTATGCCGCCTTCCCCATCGCCGACTATTCCGACGACAAGGCCGAAATCTCCGATGAAGACGTTCAGGATTACTACGAGCTCAATATCGCCGACTACACAACCAAAGAAACTGGTGCCGATGGCAAGCCTCGTGAAAATATCGCCGAACTCGACACCGTGAAGGACGACATCGTGAAGGCCCTTTGCCTGCAAGCCGCCTTGACCAAGGCCGATGCCGCCGCCACAGAGTTGGCCTTCCGCGCCATTCCCGATCGCGATGGCACCATCCCCGATTTTGCCGTCGAGGTGGAAAAAACAGGCCGCACGGTTCAAAAACTGGCCCCCTTCTCCCGGTTCGATGTGCCGTTGGAGGACGGCGGTGCCGCCTTTGCTGCCGCCACCTTCGAACTCGCCCCCAACGCCTTTGATCGCGTCAGCGCCCCCATCTCCGGTGATGAAGCGGTCTATGTCATCTATCTCGAAAAGGAACATGCTCCTCGTGTTCCCCAATTTGAGGAAGTGAAGGATCGCGCCCTCTCCGCCGCCAAACAAAAGGCCCTCATTGACGCACTGACCACCGCCGCCACCCAAATGAAGGAAGCCGCCACTCAGGGCTTGGCAGAAGGAAAGTCGTTCCGCGATTCTCTGTCTAAGCTGGATGTGAAGGTCGAAGTAGCCGAACCCTTCACCGGCCTCTCCGGCTCCTCTTCCACCAACGAAGCCGTTCAGGCGCTGGTGCAATCCGTGGTGGCCTATAACCCCGGCGAAGTGACCGATCCCCTTCCCACCGAAAACGGCGTCATTGTGGCCTTCTTGAAGGCCCGGACCCCCGCCGACGAGGCCAGCTTTGATTCATATCGCGATGAAATTGCCTCCGTCATTCGCAATCGACGCGCCCAAGGATTGTTCCGCGATTGGCAAACCAGCCTCCTCTCCCCTGAACATTTCACCGACCTGCAACGACCTGCCACTGATACCGATGAGCCAGAGGAAGGCGATGAACAACCCGTCGCCTCGGAACAAGAACAGATGTAGAGAAAGTTAACCCAGGAGCCCACCATGATCGTTACAACCAAAGAACTCTTCGCACACGCCTACGGCAAGTATGCCATCGGCGCCTACAACATTAACAACCTCGAACAGACCATGGGCCTGTTCCAAGGCAACGTCGAAAGCAAAGCGCCGTTCATCGTGCAGCTTTCCAAGGGGGCGCGCTCCTATACCCACAAGCTCATGCTCGAAGCCATGATGAAGACCGCAGACCAGATTTTCCCCGAGGCCGTCTTCGCCATCCATTTGGACCACGGCGATGAAGCCACCTGCATGGATTGCATCAAGTCCGGCTATTCGTCCGTGATGATCGACCACTCCCACGCCCCCTTCGAGGAGAATGTGGCCGTCACCAAACGCGTCGTCGATGCCGCCCACGCCAAAGGCGTTGTCGTCGAAGCCGAAATCGGCCAACTCAAGGGCATCGAGGAAGATATCGTCGCCGCCGAACACGTCTACACCAAGCCCGAAGAAGCCGAAGCCTTCGTCAAGGCCACGGGTTGCGACAGCCTCGCCTGCGCCATCGGCACCTCCCACGGCGCCTTCAAGTTCAAAGGCTCCCAAAAACTTCGCTTCGACATCCTCGAGGAAATTCAAAAGCGCATGCCCGGCTTCCCTCTTGTCATGCACGGCTCCTCTTCGGTGCCGCAGGACGAAGTCGCCCGCATCAATGCCGCCGGCGGCAACATCAAGGGCGCCTCGGGCGTGGATGCCTCCCAATTCCTCGGCGCGGCCAAGCTCGGCGTGACCAAGATCAACATCGACACCGATGGCCGCTTGGTCTGGTGCCGCGTTCACCGCGAGTTCTTCCGCGATAAACCCGAAAAGTTTGACCTGCGCGATCCCGGCAAAGTCTTCATGCCCGAATACGCCAAGTTCATCGCCGCCAAGAACGTGTTGCTCGGCAGCGCCGGCCAAGTGGACGCCGCCCGCGCCTACATCACCGCCAACAAGAAGTAAATCGCGGCTTCGGCCGTCCAAGAGCTGGGATTCGTCCCGGCTCTTTTTTTTATCTATGGAGCCGATTGAAAAACTCTGGTCAAAATGGTCGGTACGGAACCCGTCCCTCCAAAAACAGCCAAAACGGCTTGTTTTCACCGTTGGAGGGACGACCTCCGTGTCGTCCGGGTTCGTTTTGCAAGAACCTCTATTTATTTCAAAATTCCACTTGCGCGGTAGAGCGCTTTAGCATACTTTCCTTTTACAGTTTCCGGCAGGCGCGTGTCTCCCGGCCTTGTTTCGCTCGTCCACGCAATAAAAATGGTTGGTGCCCCATGAACAAAACACGACGATTCCTTCCCACTCCCATCCTTGCCGCCGCGTTCTTTGCGATGGCCCTGGGACAAACCTTTAACGCGCACGCCGCCAACGTGCGCGTTTCGCGTTTCTGGCACAACCACCAGCCCATCTATTGGCCGGAGTGGAACAATAACATCGGCGAAAACAACCGAGTTCAGTTTGCTCAGGATTCCATTGTACTCAAGCCGGGCCAACTCTACGACACCACCACTTCGCACCCCGACAACAACTTGACCGATATCTTTGGTCACGGAGACCGCGTCGCTTCCTATCAAAGCGGCCCCCGCAATTCGCTGGCCAGCCTCTCCTCCAGCGCAGGCTACGCCATTAGCTATTCCGGATCGCTCATGGAAAACGTCCGCAGCCTCGGCCGCGCCAACAACCTCGGCTACGGATCGGGCTGGTACAACGGCAACCGCGAAGCCATGGGTTGGACCACCCCCAGCGGCGGCCCCCGTATGGACATGGTGGGATTCACCTATCACCACTCCCTCGGCTCCGTCATCCCCAAGGCCGTCTTCCGCAAGGAACTCCAAATCTTCAAACAGGTCTGGTGGAAGGCGTGGGGCAAAAACAGCAATTTGTCCGACCACTCAAAGGGCTACTTCCCCACGGAAATGGCCTTCACCACCGAGATGGTCGACGTCCTCCGCGACGAAGGCTACGAGTGGGTCATTGTGGCTAGCCACCATTTGAGCCGAACCTGCCCCACCTACTTGCAACAGGGCACCGCCGAAAGCAACTACGGCATCAATTCAAGCCCGCCGAACAAGGCCGACCAGCTCGGCCCCTCGCCCACAACCGGCTGGTGGTACGGATCTCCCAATCCCGGCAATGCTGCTTGGAACGTTTCCCCATTTGCCTACCAACTCCACAAAGTGAAGTATGTCAATCCGTCCAACGGCACAGAAAAAACCATGATCGCCGTCCCCTCCGACGATGTCCTCAGCTACAAGGCCGGCTATTCGGGCGCCGAAATCGGAATGGTCAGCGGGAACATTGCACCGTTTGCCACAGATGCCACCCGCCCCGCAATTGTTTTGCCCGCCACCGACGGCGATAACGCCTGGGGCGGCGGTTCCAGCTCCTGGAACGAATCCACCCCCTCCTTCTTCAGCGCCTGCGAAAGTTCAGGCTATGGCCCCACTTCCATTCAAGACTTTGTGAACCAATTTGGCGCCAATGCCCCCGTCACCCACATTGAAGACGGGGCCTGGATTTTCCCCGAAATGTGCTACGGCTCCCCCTACTTCCTCAAATGGGTCGATCCCCCGACCAATCCCAAGAACTTGGCCTCCTGCTATCCCAACACCCAAGTGGACTTGGAAACTCCCGGCTTCGCCCTCAAGTTCTGGAACTGGGCGCCCGTCATCGCCGGTGCCAACTGGTGCGAAACCGCTGAGCAAATCCTCGAAGACGAGGGCGGCTCTGTTGCCGATTGGAAGATTGCAACTCCCTATGATTGGGACGGAACCTACACCAATCCCAACGAAGTCGAACGCGCTTGGCACATCTATCTGGCTGGCCTCGATTCCGGCTTCAACTATTATGGCGGCATGGGCAACGACGACGAAGTGAAGCAGTCACTCGCCAATCGCCGTTCCATTGAAATGCTGACGCCTTGGCTGACGTCCAATCGCCGCAACAATGACCGCACCCCCCCCACCATCTTCCGCCCCCAACGGTTCCCCTATAATCCCGGCGCCCAAACCTTTGGTTGGTTCAACGTGAACCCCACCAACGGAAACTTCCGCAAAACGATGGGCTCCGATTTCTACATCTGGACCCACGCCTATGACATCTCCGGCATTCCCGATGGCGGCGTCGTCCTCAAGGTGCGCCGCGACAAGGATGGCGTCAATTCCATGTCCACCACCGACAACGAAACCTACGCTGGTGGCAGCGATGTCGAAGGATGGGTTACCATTACCATGAACAAACGCGTTCTTCCCAAAACCCGCGCTCAACTCAATGCTGCCGCCGATAATGGCCAGATCGACTATTTCATCGAGGCCGCCGAAATCGCCGACTACTATTTCGGAAAAGTCACGGGATACCGCAACGAATTGCTCGATTACTATATCGAAGCGCAAGACACCAAGGGCAATCTCTACAAATCCGATATTCAACACGTCTACGTTGCGGATGATGGCTCCCCTGCGGGCTCCAAGCCTTCTACCTCCTTCTCCCCGGTGGCTCCCTCCGATTGCGCACCCATCACGGTGAACTTTAATGCGGCAACTTCCGTGCTGGCAACCGCGACGACAGTCAACGCGTTCTATCATTTCTCCACCAACGCCTCCGACTGGGTGACGACGGCCATGACCCGTACCAGCACGAATACCTTCACCCTTACCTTCTCCACCAACCAAATTCCCGACAATGCTCCGCAATTGGAAATAGCCTTTACCGATGGCGTGAATTGGGAAAGTAACGGCGGGGCCAATTGGAAGGTAGCCATTCAGGATTGTGATGCCCCCGCCTTTGTGAATGGCGTCAGCATTCTCCCGGCCATGCCCACCGCCGGCCAAAGCGTCACCGTCAGTTATGACCCGACCGGCCGTGCCCTGGCCAGCGCTTCTGCCGTAAATATGCATCACGGCTACAATGGCGCCAACTGGACTACCGTCCCCGGAGTGGCCATGTCCAAGCCCGGTGCCTACTGGACCTACACCTACACCGTCCCCGCAAGCGCCAGCAACATCGTCATGTGCTTCAACAATGGCACGACGTGGGACAACAACGGCGGTAACAACTGGACCTTCTCCGTCACCCCCACGATCCCGCCCCCGCCCGTTCCAAACGGCGTGGTCATCACCAACCCCGCCGTTGGAACCATCACCGTGGCCAATGCTACAACCAGCTACACCCTCCAAGGCACCGCAGGGACCAACCTGACAGGTAACCTACTGTGGACCAATTCCGCGAGTAGATTGGGCGGATCCTTCACCCGCGAAACCTATTGGAGCCTACCCTCCACCCTCGAGATCGGTGACAATGTCCTCTCCGTCTCTGGCGTCATCGCCGGAAGCGGCAGTAGCTCCGTCCTGACCGTCGCGGTGGATTCGGCTTCCTCTTATGTCGCGTGGACCAACGGCAGCGCTCAAGGCTCAGGCTGGAGTAGTGCCTGGGATCTAGCCATCGAGAACGCCACCGCAGGCCACTTCCTCGCCACCAATGCCGCCAATTGTTCGGCCGGCAATCCCGCCTTCGGCCTCTGGGCCAACTCGGGCGGAACCTCCCGCGCCAAACGAATTTTGACCGATGCCCTTCAGGTCGGCGACACCTTCTCCTTCCTCTTCGACAACAACTGGATTCAAGATGGAGGATCCACCGGCTTTGCGCTCGAAAATGCCAGTGGCGAAAATCTGGTGAAGGTCTACTTCATCGGCGGTGAAGGCGTCTACAAGTTGGAAGACAATGCCGGCATCCGCGACACCGGAATCAGTTGGACCGGCGATGGCATCGCCGTCAGCCTGAAGATCGAAAGTGCCACCACCTATACACTCTTCCTCAACGGCGTTCCCTTCACCGGAACCCTCACGGCAGCAGCCGCAGGAACCCAAGCCCGCCAATTCCACACTTGGAACTACAACTGCGGAACGGATACCGAACGCAATGTCTACTTCAATTCGCTCGCGGTCACTCGCTCCCAAGCCGGCGGTAGCGAATCCTATAGCACCGCCACCGTTCACGTCATTCGAGAAGGCGGCGGCACACCTCCCCCCACCATCTCCGATGTGGATTTGGATTTGAGCGGAAACGGCTTGCAGTTCCGCATGAGCAACAGCATTCCCGGCGCCCAGTACGCCGTCTATGCCACTCCGTTCCTCTTCCCCAGCCAAAACTGGCGGATTGTGGAGGGAACTGTCACAAATGGAACAGGAGCCGCCATCGACCTATCCATCACCAACGGCTTGTTGCCCACCAACTATTACCGGATCGGCTATATCGCCCCCTAACCCAAACACAACGGCGGCCCCTCACGGGGCCGCCATTTTTTTGGACAACAAAAAAACCCTTGGGTTGCTTCAAGCACCCAAGGGTTTTGAAATTTCTGGAGTACGCGACTTACACAGGCGCTTTGGTTTTCGGAAGACCGCGACCGCGATCCCCTTCCTTCCACTTGCCAGCCGCCTTCATCACTTCAATGCGCTCAAACCGCTTCAACACATTCCGGCGGGTGGCGACCTTGCTCGCCGACTTCAAACTACGATGCATAGACATGGGGTACTCTCCGTTTCAACCAATTCACTTCCAAATCAATATGGCGCAAACTTGTACCATTTTCAGAATCAATGTCAACTCTTCCATTCCCATTTTCATTTTCCCCCACGGTCTTTTCATTTGCCACCCAAAGACTCAAGCCTGCAGGGAAGATGGCGAAAAATGCTAAACGAACCTCCTCTTCTATGCTCTATTATGCTCGATGAAAACCGAAATAGAAGAGAAGCACGACAAAACCTCTCCCTCGTCGTTGAGCGGCAAGCCGCTCGTGATCAGGAAATTAAAGAAGAGTGAACGGTCCCGTTTCCGCGAACTGGCCGGCAAATTCCATTACATGGGTGAAGGGCATGCGGCGGGCAACACCCTGCGGCTTGTCGTAGAAGCCGAATGGCAGTGGGGGGCGCTGTTGCTGTGGGGGTCGCCGCCTATCGCCTCAAGGATCGCGATGCGTTCATCGGTTGGGACCCGGCCCGGCGTGCCCAGCGCCAGAAGCTGGTGGTGCAGAACCGCCGGTTCGTGCTTCTCTCCGAACGCGGAGAGCATCCGAATCTGGCCTCGCGCATTCTCGGTCAGGCCATCCGAGAGCTGCCCGCCCTATGGAAGGCCACGTTCGGCTATGAGCCGTTGCTGGTCGAAACCTTCAGCAACGTCGAGGCCCGGGAGGGCACCTGCTACAAGACCTCCGGCTGGCTACCCCTCGGACTGACGAAAGGCTACTCGCGCCATTACGCCGACTTCTACGTGGCCAACGACCGCCCCAAGAAGCTCTGGGTGCGCGAACTGCGCAATGACGCCGCAGCACTGATGCGCGCACCGAAACTTCCACCCGAATGTGCGTCGGGAGGCGGTAGCGACGCCGACGGGGTCATGCCGTTGGCTGATCGGCAGATCGAATCGCTCCACGAGGCGCTTTGTCGGATTCCCGATCCGCGCGCGGAGAACAGCCACTTCCACATCGGGGCTCTGCTGTCGATCGTGGCCATGGCCGTGCTCAGCGGGCATCGGAACCTCGTGCAGATTCTCCGGTTTGCCCAACGCATGAAGATGCCCCAGCGTAAGGCTCTGGCTCTGCCGAAGTTCGCTCCGAACAGCTCCTACCGCAAGGTGCCTTCCTACAGCGCGTTCTACAATCTCCTGCGCCAGATCGACGTCGACGCCTTCGCCGAACATCTGGGCCAGTGGATCCAGCAACATTCCGGAACCCTGCCCGCCTCGCTCGCCCTCGACGGCAAGTTCATCCGCGACACCGTCGGACTGGTCTGTCTCGTCGACCACGAAACCGGCGTACCCCGCGCCATGGCCAAGGCATCCGAAAAGAAGGGCGAAGGCCGCGACTGCGAACTCAAAGTCGCCCAGCGCTTGATTTGCGCCCAGCCTGACCTGACGAACGTCCTCATCACCGCCAACGCCTTGCATTGCCAGCGCCAAACCGCGCGCGACATCGTCGAACGCGGCGGAGAGTTCATTCTACAGGTCAAGGACAACCAGAAGACCGTCCACGAGCAGGCCGCCATCCGGACACGCGACCTTCCCCCCTTTTTGCCCAAATTGAAAAGGGCCACGGCCGCATCGACCAGCGCCAAATCTCGCTGTGCGCCGTCGAACCCGGCGACCTGAACATCCCCCACGTCCAAACCATCGTCCACGTTTGCCGGACCTCCAGCGCCTCGAAATGCCCCTAGGCCGGCTACTACGTCAGTTCCTTGCCCATCGGCGCTCTCTCGCCCGAAAACTGGATCTGCCGCATCCGGGGCCATTGGGGCGGCATCGAAATCCGTAACCACTGGCGCAAGGATGCCTGCCTGCTCGAAGACATGACCCGTAGCATTAATTCCACGATTGTGGTCTCCCTGTCCATGTTGCGCAACGTGGTACTGCACTTCTTCACCGCGCAAACCAAGGAGAAGACTCTCAACGGATTCGTAGAAGATGTCGCCGCCGATTCCACCAAAGCCTTCGCCATGCTCAAGGCCTCTTCTTGAGTCCATATGAAAAGACCGTGCCCGTTTTCCACACTATGGAAAACTCTGCTTTCATCACGCTGAACACGTGATTCGAATGACCACCGGCTCCGACCAGTTCACCTCACCGCGCCATTCCAGCACCAAGCCCGCCTCGACCACGGCAAATTCGCCTGCTCTCAATTCGCGGTTGTTCCAACGAACCGACTTCACCTTTGCCCCAACCGGCAAATGTAGGCGCACCGTCCAGTTGCGCGTTTTCGGCCCATCAAGTCTTGATGACGTGGGCGGCAGAATAGCGATCTCCGTCTCCATCCCGCTCTGACTCAACGTGCACTTCGTCAAGTCGAATGTACCCTCTTCATGTGCCGTTGAAATCCCGTCATCCTCGTACAACCACCGCGTTTGGATCTGATCCTGATGCGGCACATAGACATCCACCACCAGTTCGGGCCAAACAGCCTCACCGCCGGTTTGTCGCTGCGGAGACGACAAGACCACCCCGCCGCATCGAACAAAAATCGGCACTTCATGTAGCGGACACGTGACGCCGATCATCGCAGGACCGAAATGACGTTGCCCCGTCCACCCATTCTGCCATTCGCCGGGTGGAATCCAGACACATCGCTGCGCCATTTTCCCAACGCCCGCCGGCTCCAGAATCGGTGCCACCAGGCAATCGTCGCCCAGCAAATATTGCGTGGAATCACTTGCCTCTGGAAACTCGGGCCATTCCAAATCACAACGCCGCATCAACGGCAAGCCGAACCGGTGCGCCTCATAGGCGGCCGCATACAACATCGGGAGCAAACGATAACGAAGCCGAAAGAAATCGCCCACAATCTGTTCCACTTCCGGGCCATATTCCCAAGGATACCGGTGCACCTGAGTCGTGCAGTGGATGCGCGCCACCGGCGCAAACGCCCCAAACTGCATGAAGCGAACATACAACTCCGCATCCGGCTGTCCATGGTGGCCGCCCAAATCTTCGTGCACGTAGGGCAACAAGGAACAAATGCCGCTGTTCACTCCATTGCACACACCCATCCGGAGATAGTTCCACTCCGCACACGTGTCCCCCGTCCACCACACCGGGAACCGATGTGCCGCCGGATGCGACGGGCTATCCAGCCGCCCGTTGTTGATGCCATCCACGTTGGACATGAGAAGCGGGCGCTGACTCGGCCGGAAATCCTTTGTGATGTCGCGATACAACCGCATTCCCCACACTTCTTTGTTCAACCCCGGCAAGGGAGCTTGCAAGTGGGTGTGCCAGTTGCGGTCAAACCACCACAAATCCACGCCCATCGAGAGCAGCGAAACCAACCCCTCCCGACGATAGCGCAACTCCACCGGATCGATCGCACGTTGACCCTTTGGCTCTGGGTGATCGTTCAGCATCACGCGAACATTGCGCTCATGCGCCGTTCGCACAAATCGCGCCATATCGGGAAACAACTCTTCATTGACTCCATATCCGCACGAAGCACCTATCCGCCAATCCGTATCCACCACAAAAACGTCCAGCGGAATCCGGGCGCTCTGAAATCGTTCCATCACCGCTAACGCCGTCTGTTCGCTATACGCATAATAGCGGCTGTACCACAAACCCAGCGCATACAAGGGCACCAGCGGAATGTCCCCCGTCAGACGTAAATAATCCGCACGAAAAGCCTCATAGCCAGAGGCCGCTGGAAAAAATACATACGCATCCGACTCATCGTTTTCCAAATCCCAGCCCGACATCGCATCGTCCAACTTATTCTCGGGCGGCGGAAGCGCGCCCCAGGCGGGAGGCACCACGCGCGGCGTATCTCCCAATACCCAAACAGCAGGCAAAGCGGATGGGGCAGGCAGAAATTTCTTCGAAAGCATCGCGTTCGACAATACGCACAACATCTCACCCGTGTCCGACTCTACTCGGATTCCATCCAATCCCGTTGCCCCCTCCGGCACAACCACGCGATAGTTCTCGGTGACCACACACACCTGCCCATTCCCTCGCGTCTCGGTGGCCTCCACCTTTTCGAATCCTCGATTCAGCACCGTAAAAGTTTCCCGATCCTCAAAACCCCTTTTTCCCTTCTGTTCTATCCGCACCAAATACTTTCCCAGCGGCTGTACGCGAACTTCACCGTTCACAACATTCATGATTAACCTCACCTTTCCTTCAACCCGTTCTACGCCACCTGTATCATAATTACTTTTCATCTCTCCTCCCATGACTTATCATTTTTTGCGATGAACCCACTCCGGTCACCCTTTTGCCGACCGCCCGGCCACGATGGCGTTGTCGTATCGTTGTCCGACAAACGGTGGTATCTGCGCGACTGGCATGCCCACGAAACGCTGGAAATCAATCTCGTCCTGCGAGGTTCGGGACAAGTTCTCCTCGAAGACCGCCGCTATCCCCTCCTTCCCGGACATCTCATTTGGTTATGGCCCGGGCAACGCCATGTGCCCTCCGAATGGTCCTCCGACATGCTCTTGTGGATTGTCGAATGGCAACCCTCGTGTCTGAAGCCTTTTCAAAGAGCCCGCCGTCGGGACACCCCTCCTCCCGGCCAACCCGCCCAATCATTTTGCCGCCGACTAGCTGCGCCCGCTTTGCAACGAATGGATGGCCTCCTCTCCGCTGTCGCCGCCCTCTCCCGTGCGGACGCCTTCAATCGCGGGCTCCACTTTGCGCTATTTGCGCTCTGGGATGAATTTCTTTCCGCTCAGCCCGTACAAGACTGCGCCGCCTTTCACCCCAAGTTGGAAGCGGCTCTCGCCCTGTTGGCAGACCCCCACCAAAACCTCTCCCAGGCCGAACTGGCTCAAAAAATCCACCTCTCGCCGTTCTATCTCAGTGCTCTCTTCCAAAAACAAACCGGACTGACCATTCCCACCTATCGCAATCGCCTTCGCCTGCAAGAATTTTTTCGGAGAATTCATGCCCATCCGGAAATCCGGCTTCTCCAACAGGCTCTCGACTCCGGCTTCGGCAGCTATGCACAATTTTCCCGCGTTTTCACCCACGCCATTGGCCATTCTCCACGCGAGTGGCTTAACAACAACGAAATAGTGGTTCGGAAATAGGAACCAATCTGTTCATCGGAGAATGTTGAAATTTTCGGCGCTTCTGGGTTTCCAAGGGGATTTTCGGTTGGTTGAGATGAAATGGGAGTCATAGGGATTGGAACCGGGGACGGCTTTGGAATATGGAAGACCCCGGGCCGGGGAAAGCGGTTGGCCCTTGGGGACAACCTTGGCCGAACAGGGCTCTTGCCATTTAAAGCGGATTTGAACGGTTCGGGTTGAAAGGCGTTGGCACGGGGAAGAACCAGTGGCAAGGTGGGATCATGAACGACATATCCCTATACCAGCAGATATTGGGCGACACGACGCCGAGGCGCGTAAACGAAGTAAAACTGGACGCGGAGAAGCTGACCATCGACGTGCGCATGGTCTTGCCTGAGGATGCGGCGTGGGCCTGCCCGGAATGCCGGAGCCGGATGCACGTGAAAGAGCGCCGGACGCGCCGCTGGCGGCATCTGGACAGTTGCCAGTTCAAGACGGTGCTGGAGGCGTCCGTGCCGGTGGTGGAGTGCCAAACCCAAATGCGACGGCGCGCCATTGCCCGGACGCGGACGTCGTCTTCGATCCCTTCCATATCATGAAAATGTGCAACAAGGCCGTCGACGAGGTGCGACGGGACGAGGCCCTGACGGGTCGGGAACAGGCGAGGGAGTCCCTGAAGAAAACCCGGCAGATGTGGCTGTGGGGAGAAGAGAACCTGCCAAGCCGGCATGCGGACCGGTTTGAAAAGCTCAAAGAAAGTTCTCTGAAAACGGCCAAGGCCTGGCGCGTGAAAGAACTGTGGCGGAGCTTCAAGACGTGCGCGGACGCCGAGGACGGAATGGACTTCTTCCGGCGGTGGTACCGGGAAGCCATGAAAACCCGCCTGGCCCCGGTGAAGCGCTTGGCCCAGTCGATGAGAGAATGAGTTGCTTCCATCGTCACCTACCTGAAGCACCGATTCTGCAACGCCTTCGCCGAAGGCGTGAACAGCCGGATTCATCTGCTGATCCAGAAGTCCTGTGGCTATCGCTCCCGCGAGCGCCTCAAGATCGACATCCTCTTCCACTTCGGAGGGCTAAATCTCAACCCCGTTTCTGTTCAATGAAAAATCCCCACACAAACCCGGAAGCGCCAAAATATTTTGCACCACCCACACCCGAGACCTATCTATGAAATAGAAGCACCTTCCACTCTTCCCCTCAGTTCCTGAAATCACCTCGCCGTGCAAAATTCAGGTTCCATACTGTGGAAAACGCTTGAGCCGCATCCAAGCGCAGCTGGGCAAACGGCTCGGGGCCGCGATTATTTGACGACGGCGCCGCTGGAGAGGTCGCCATCGATGGTGACCAAGCGGAGACATTCGCCTTTGCTGGCGGCCAGTAGCATGCCTTGGCTTTCCACGCCGCGCAATTTGATGGGCGCGAGATTGGAAACCACCACCACCGTTTTTCCGATGAGCTGCTCGGGCTTGTAGTACAAGGCAATGCCGGCGACAATTTGACGACGTTCGTCGCCCATCAGCACGTTGAGCTTGAGGAGCTTAATGGCGCCTTCAATCGCCTCGGCCGTCATGATCTTGGCGCTACGCAGTTGAACCTTGGCAAAATCGTCGTAGGTGATGATGCCCTCCGGATGGCCAAGGGTGCCAGAAACGGCGGCTTTCTTGCCCGCCTTCGATTCGTCTGGGATGGAGGGGGCGGCGGCGGCAACAGCGGCGGCAGGAACGACGGCCTCGGGCGCCTGTGCCTCGATGCGCGGAAAGAGAGCGCCGGGAGCGCCGACCGGAACGCCGGGTTTGAGCATTTCGGGCTTGGACAGTTCTTCGGGATTCACAGTCATGGGATTCTCCATTCCGAGCGCGGCTCGCAGCTCGGTCATCTTGCTGGGCATCAGGGGCATGAGAAGGCCCGCGCAAACACGCAGGGCTTCGGCGGCGGCATAGAGCGTGGTGTGCAGCGGACCGAGATCCGCCGCGCGAGACTGTGTCCACGGTTGCTGCACTTCAATGAAACGGTTGGTGGCGCGCACGGCTTCGATCACCTGCGAGATGCCCGCGTGAAGGGTGTAGGTCTCCACGGATGTCTTGAGCCCCTCGGCGGCCGCAACAACGAGCTTGAACAGTTCGGCGGCGGGGCCCGACTCAAACGCACCGGCGGACGGCGCGGGCAGGAGACCATTGCAATATTTGCCCACCATGCTGACGACGCGATTGAGCAGGTTGCCCAGATCGTTGGCCAAATCCGCATTATAGCGGCGAGTGAAGGCGTCTTCGGTGAAGGAGGCGTCTTGCCCCATGGCCATCTCGGCCATCAGGAAATAGCGGAAGGGATCGACGCCATAGCGCTCCATCATGTCCATGGGGTTCACCACATTGCCCAGACTCTTGCTCATTTTGGCGGCTCCCGAGAGCCACCAGCCATGCGCAAAAACCGTCTTGGGCATTTCCACACCTGCCGCCTTGAGCATGCAAGGCCAGTACACCGTGTGCGTCGTGAGGATGTCCTTGCCGATCAAATGCACGGCAGGCCAGCGGCGGGCAAACTGTTCATCATTGCGACGATAGCCAACCGCGCTGATATAATTGACGAGCGCGTCAAACCAAACGTAGGTCACATAGTCATGGTCAAACGGCAACTCAATGCCCCATGCGAGTCGCGATTTGGGACGCGAAATGCAAAGGTCTTGCAAGGGCTTGCGCAAGAAACCGAGCGTCTCGTTGCGGCGAAAGTCCGGCTGAATGAATTCCGGATGGGTTTGGATGTAGTCCACCAACCAATCCTGATATTGGCTCATCTTGAAAAAGTAATTGGCTTCGCGCACACGTTGGACGGGCCGTCCGCAGAGCGGGCAGTTGCCATTGACAAGATCCTTCTCCGTGAAAAAGCGTTCGCAAGGAACGCAATACCAGCCATCGTATTCGTCGCGATAGATTTCGCCGCGATCATAGAGGTCTTGGAGAATTTCTTGAACGATGAGCTTGTGGCGAGGCTCGGTGGTGCGAATGAAATCGTCGTTGAGAATTTCAAGTTTTTTCCACGCCTCTTGAAAACGCACCACGGTGTTGTCCGCGTGGTTCTGGGGATCCACGCCCAGTTTGGCGGCGGCTTCTTGCACTTTCTGGCCGTGCTCGTCGGTGCCGGTCAGAAACCACGTGTCGTGACCAAAGAGCCGGTGGCATCGCGCCAAGACATCCGCCAATACGGTTGTATAGGCATGACCGATGTGAGGCTTGTCGTTGACGTAGTAAATGGGCGTTGTGATGTAGAAAGAATCGGGCTTCATGAAAGGGCTCCTGTCGGCGAACGTTTGTACCGCACCGCGCTGCGCTGCGCAAACGAAATCAGAAGAAGGACGCGCGCTTCAGTTCTTCCCATACGGTGGACATTTCCAGACGCTCGAGTTCTTTTTCCGGAGCGCGAACCACCTGAATGGCGCCCCTCCCACGAGGTGCCCACGTGTCCGGATCCGAAGGGCCGAACAAGGCAACCACCGGTAGCCCCACAGCCGCGGCCAGATGAGTGATGCCCGAGTCATTGCCCAAGAAGGCTGCACACTCCGAAAGCGTCTCGGCCAACTCCGTCAGCGAGAGTCCAATCAAGAGCGGAAGGTCTGGAAGATCCCGCGCCAACACAGCGGCGGCCTCCACGTCAGCCTCCCCCACCACGGCCACCACGCCTGTTCCCTGTGCCCGCAATCGGCGAATCACCTCCACAAAACGCTCCACAGGCCAATTCTTGGTGGAACTGCCACTCCCCGGATGGACCACAAGAGGCTTGCTGTGGACGCCTTTGGCTTGTAGTCGGGCGCGTCCCTGCACAAGGCGCTCGCTCGAAAAACAAATTGTGGGAACAAGGTCCGTTTCGTAAATCGCCAGCGCCTGCAACGGCTCAAGCAAAAACGAAATGGCGTGCCCCCGCTTGATCAGGGGAGAGCCCGAGAGCACTTGTTTTGCTCCCGCCAGCAGAAGATTGCTTCGCACTTGTCCGACCGGATCATGCAAATAGTTGAAGAGGATGTCGAACGAACGAACCGCCATGACTTGGGCATCCGTGAATTGGGGTTCCGGAATGAAAAATCGCGACATCTCGGCCCGGTCCAGTGAAACCACCGAGTGGGCAAGACCTGCGGCAACCGCCAGATTCGCAATGTGTGGATAGCCCCAGATTTCGATAACCGCCTCTGGCCATTGCATTCGAAGGGCCTGCAAGACAGGCAAGGTGGCAATGAAATCGCCAATGGCTCCCCCGCGGAGGATCAGAAAACGCGGTGCGTGAGTTCGGATGCCTTCCGACACGACTCCACTCTCAATGCAATTGCCACAGCCCGGCCACCAGCAGGACGGAGCTCGCCAGGATGTTGACCCAAGCAGCCCAGAACAGGGTTCGGTTCGTCTTCCACAAGCGATCGGACATGTTGCGGAACAACCACGGATGCAGCATCCACGCGCAGCCAATGATTACCCACGCATACGCGATAAGGGCGGGAATAAAACGCCAAGAAGAATCCGCCCATCGAATGCCATCAAGTACGGGATCCGCCAAGAGCAACAAGACGCCGCCCAAGGCGCGCGGCGACAACAATTCATCCAGAAATCCAACGATCGCCGCAAAAACAACCACGGCCAACACGGGAATCACCGGCTTGACGCCCTCGAAGCGCCCCAGCGCCGCATGATAGACCACCCAGGAAACCCACGCAACACAAAGTGCCGTTAAGATCCACCCCGGCCATTTGGAACGTGGAAAAGCCGTCAGCGCGGCACGCAAGGCGACGGGAAATCGGATGGCCCACAGCCCGCCCGCAATCCCCAGTCCGCCGAGCGCGGTCAACAGCCATCCCAGAAACTGATTCGCGTCTTGCATTAGTCCACCTTTGTGCCGCGCTTGTCCTTGGGCGGAGGCGTGACCTTGGTTCCACGCTGGTCTTTGGAAACCTTGCCCTTGGGCGGCAGTTCGCCCAAGGTCATGTTGTACGGATGCGATGGCGGCAGCGCAGGAGCCACCATCATGCCCGGATTTTCCGGGTCCTCCACATACGCCGTCCCCCCCACCACCTCCACATCGCCGTTTTCTGTTCGAGCCAAGCGGATGTTGCTCACTTCAGAAGAATAGAACGTCTGCCCCCGGGAGCGCGCATCATAGTCAAACACGGAGTGAACAAACCGATCCGGACCACTCTGGTGCAACACATGAAAAAATCCATTACGGTCTTGCTCCAGGCGCGGCACAAAAAATCGAATGAGTCGCCCCAGTTCATATGCGCCCAAACAATAGCCGGTGGATGAATTGTCAATGCGCACAAACAATCGGTCGCCCAGATCGCGATAAATCTGCCGCAGAGAAACCGTGCGGGCATCTCCGGACGATGGCATCCCGTAATCGCGCTTGAGCAACTCGATGCCAGGCTGTACTTCCAGCGAGAGCCGCGCCCCGAAAAATCGCGTTCCGTCAAACTCAAGAACCGGCGTCAACATGTAGGACTGGCCTTTGACAATTCGATAGGCGTCCAGCAAGTTCACTTCGATGTCACGGGTTTCATTCGCCGGAATGATCACCGCTTTTCGCACCAGCGGCTGTCCGGTGTTGGGCACCGTGGAGGTGGGCTGATCTTCCACATCGAAGTACAGGCGCGCCGTACCGTTCGGCGTCAAGTCAAGGTCACGCCCGGAATAATTGGCCAGACGAACAACAGCCTTGACCGGCTCCATCAAAATAGTCCGGTTATGAACCAGCGACCACGTGACTTCAATCTGAGCCTGCACCCCCATCGCACTTCCCAACAGGCACAACAAAATCATCCAAGTCCGTCTACGATTCATTGGCCACCTCCCTCTATCGGCCTAACGGCCGATTTCCAGCCGCGAGGCGGCACGCGAAGGAAGTCCGGCCGCAAGGATCTTCCGCTGTGTCGTCTGAAAGTCATATTCCACACGACGCAATTCGACCACATTTTGAGTCAGATCATAAATGGCATAGGCCGCGCGCGGGTCGCCATCACGAGGTTGCCCCACGCTACCCACATTGATGTAATACTTCCGCCCGGCCGTGATGCGCAATTTGGTATACAGCCCGCCGCGCACAATGCCGGCCTTTTCAAAAGCCAGCGGCACATGCGTGTGTCCGAAAAAACAAACCGAACACATTTGATAAGCGAAATTCGCTTCCGCTTCCAACTTATCAAACACGTAGCCCCACATCTCCGGATTGTCGAGGGTGGCATGCACCAGCATAAACGTCTCAACCGTTCGGGAATAACGCAGATTGCCAAGCCAAGCGCGTTGGTCGTCGTTCAGGCGCTTGCGTGTCCAATCCACCACATCCGCTGCTAACGGGTGGAACCCATTCAGGTTTTCTTGTCGCGAACAATAGTGATCGTGATTTCCGCGCACCACCGAGTCGCCGGCCAGTTCACGAATTTTGTCGATACAGAATTCGGGGTCGGCATTGTAGCCAACAATGTCGCCCACGCAGCAGTAGTTTGTGACACCTTGCGATTCCGCATCCGCCAGCACGGCGCTCAATGCCTCCGCGTTGGAGTGGATGTCGCCCAAAACTGCATACTTCAGACCCATGATGACCTACTCCGGATTCACCGGTGCTTCCACCGGGTTCGTCGCTTCCACAAGCTCCTCTTCGGACTTTTCAGGAGGAAGGTCAAGGGCGTTTTCCCCTGATTCGACGGGAAGTTCGGCCTCACTGGATTCTTCAGGGGAACCCGCATCCGCGCTACCCGCGGGAGAAGTTTTCTCCTCAGTCCGCATTCCCCCACGCGGCAGAACCATCGTGGAATTGAAAAACTCAATCACACCACCGTTGGCCACTAAATTCCCCAGATGCAACAATACCTCCGAGGCTTCAGGCAACTCGGGATTCGTGCCCGGCCGAAGTCCCTCGAGAACTTGCTGGCGAGTACTTCCGGGATGACCTTCCAGGAAATTCACAATTTCCTTCACGATGGCAGGCGCCGTAGCCGGATCCACCGGCACAGGAGGCACCGCCGTCACGTAGGTCTCTTTGGCATTCACCTTGAAGAGGTGCAAATGCATGTGACGAAAAGCGGGGCGAAGAGCAAGAGACAAGGTAAAAGGAAAACGCGATTCCTTTTGCCACGCCAGCATAACCGCCGACCGCAACGCTCCGTCATCAAAACGCTTGGACTGCGCACCCGGCACCATGCATCGAGCCGACTCCCGCAACATGGGATTCAGTTTCCCCGCACGAATCCAATCCTGCGCCTCCGCACGCGTCATGGAAACCGGATCCTGCCCCTCGGGAAGATCCTTGAGGCGATACACCGTCTTTTTCCGCAACGATTCTTTCCATTGCTCAATCAGCGCCTCGTCGCGCAACGTCTCAATATGGCCCAAATATTCCACCTTCGACATGTGGGCAAATCGCGACGACCAGAGCTCTTGAATTTTCTCGTTGTAGCCGTGGTGATTCGGCGGCCCCAACAAGACTCCGCTCAAACGGCAACGCGCCACAAAAGAAAACGCACCCGTGGGAGGCTCCACCTCGATTTCCTCGACGGTGAAAAACTTATCCATGTGTTCGTTCAGGATATGCGCCTCGGCGTTGGCCCGGGCCAGAAAAACTCGACGACATTCGAGACATTGCACAAACGTCTGCCGAGCCGCACCCTCCGCTGGCGGCGGCAACTCCAGCTTCACCGAATACAAATCGTCCCGGCTCAAAAAGCGGCTTGCGATTTCAATCAAGGGAAACGCGCGCCGACTCACCTGAATATCCCGGACGACGAGCGACAACCGCTCCCGATCCGGCAAAAAGGAAACGCGTACATTGATACGAGGCGCCATTTCGCGCGCAGGACGACGGTCTCCACCGTCTCGACGCCCCTCCCCATCACGGCGCGGACCCCGACGGTCCTCTTCGGTTCGGGGGCGAGATAAACCACCTTCGGGTCGCCCGCTCCCACTCGGTCGAGGTGCTCCCCCGGGAGTACGCCCCCCCTCCGGACGAGTTCCGCCACTCGAACGACTGAATCCCCCTCCGCCTCCGGGACGAGCTCCCGCATCGGGTCGTGGTCCACGCCGATCGCTTCCACCACGGCGAGCGGGAGAGGATCCGCGATCCTCCCGTCGTCCACCCGATCGATCTTGAAACCGATCCCCATGATCCTCGCGACCCACATAGGGATTCTCCGGCGGCTTTCGCGCCCATGTCGGCACAAAATTCAAATCCAATGTAAGTTCCGGCTTTTCCTGCGGCCCGTTTTCCGAGCTAACCTCATCGTCCATATCACTCACTCGTTTCATTGCGGGCTCCCTCGAAGCGGGAAACCACCCTGAAGTTTTCCACGTGAAAACTTCGATCCGTTCATTCCAACCGGTCGGAAAATTTCCGACTCTTAACCGATGTTTTTATCACACCCCTCTATGGGTTGCAACGCACAACTCGCAAGAGTGAGGAGATAAGGAGATAAACAGCAACTCTCGAATGGACGAAGTGACGTCCCCCACCTCGTTGGACAGAACAGCCCCGACTGGGCCAGCGTGTGACAGTAAAACGGCAGAGAATCCATCCACCCTTCCCAATTCCCGATGAGGCTTAGTCTATCACGTCCAACACGTCGGATTCGAACTGCAAAGGCGGAGAAGGCGGCAACGAGGTCGGCACAGAAGCCTTCTCCACTTCACCAACAGTCGAAAGTGTCACGGTTTCGCCTAGGGTTCGCTGGATCATGCGGTTCCATATTTCTCTGAATGCAATAAAGAAAACCACATTGCACGCTCATGCCTTATCGTACAATGCGACAAGCAAAGGTCAGGGGCATGCCAAGCCTCTTCGAGGCCGCACCACAGGACGTTTCAGCATGTCGGCTAAGATGAAACACGGTTTTAGGAGAATCCTTGCTTTCCTGTCTTCTTCTTGCTTTTGCTGGTTTTGCTGTGGGATCCTGCTACGGTTCGCCCATAACCAGTCGTTGCACGAAAGATGAGCATTCAATCAGAGGATTTGGAATATCAGCAAGAAGCCATTGATGCCGTGGTGAATGTGCTCGATGGCCAAATCCGGAACACCTTTGACAATTCCAATCTGTTTGGCATCCATGCCAACACAACCAGCCTCACCCTCCTCGAACAGTATATCCGCGAAAAGGAAAACAACTTCGACATCCAGTTTGCCAAAGACACGGCGCTCGACGAAGTGCTTCTCAAAAACGACTTCATGCTCAACTATACCCTCGCGCCCTGTCCCGAGTTCACGAAGAACAAAGTCCTCCACGCCCAAGACGCCCACAAGGAATCCCTCGTTTGCCTCAACCGCGAACTCGCGCCCGAGACCGTCGACCGATTCAAAGGCGACAAGCAAACCTTCTTCATCTGCCTCGAACTCGCCCTCGACACCACCAAAAAATGGAACCTCAAACACCATCTCACCGACCGCCTCAACGCGATATAATGAAGGATGAAAATTAAACCATGAGCCAACAGAATCTCGGGCGATTGCAGAAAGTGGATTTACGTGAGGCATGGGAATCGGAAGCCAGCGGCTTCACCCCTTGGCTGGCGCAGGAGGAAAACTTTCAATTGTTGGGCGAGGCCATCGGCATCGACTTGGAACTGGAATCGCAGGAAAAGGACGTTGGTCCCTTTCGCGCAGACATTCTTTGCAAGGATACGGCGAACGATCATTGGGTACTCATCGAAAACCAGTTGGAACGCACCGACCACACCCACTTGGGCCAGTTGATCACGTATGCGGCTGGCTTGCAGGCCGTCACCATCGTCTGGATCGCCGAGCGCTTTACCGACGAACACCGCGCCGCGCTGGATTGGTTGAACGAACACACCGACGAGCATATCAACGCCTTTGGCCTTGAAATCGAATTGTGGCGGATCGGCGATTCGCCCATCGCCCCGAAATTCAATGTGGTCAGTCAGCCCAACGACTGGTCCCGCACGGTCAAAGATGCGGCAGCGGCGGGCGGAATCACGGAACATAAGCAACTCCAATTGAAATTCTGGACGGCATTCCGCGCCTACATGGAAGATGCAGGCAGCTTTGTGAAATGCCAGAAGGCTTCGCCCCATCACTGGATGAGCCATTCTATCGGAAGAACAGGCGTTGGCCTTGGCTCCATTTTGTCGATGTGGCACTCCGTCAAGAAAACCAAAAGCCCGGAAATCCGCGCGAACCTCTACTTAAGCGGCCCCAACGCCAAGCAGGAATACGCTACGTTGGAGAGGCAGAAAGCCCCCATTGAAAAAGCCCTTGGCTTTCCGTTGATCTGGCACAATCCAGAAAACAAAAACGCTTGTCGTCTCTCCACTCGCCAAGATGCGGATTTCCAAAATGAAGCCTTGTGGCCCGAGCAATTCGATTGGCTCCGCCAACGCCTCGAATCCATGCACCGTGTTTTTGCTCCTATCGTGAAAAACCTCAAGGAAACCGCGCAAGATTAAGGAAGATGCAACGATCTGGAAGGTTTTCAGTCCGGTCAACAACGTCAGCGTTTTTCGTGGTGAAAAGGCCAAATCTTGCATCGTGGCATTTATGAAACCCTCGTTTCCAAAAAACGGACATCGAAGTAGTCCGGTTGACACATTGTTGACACAAAAATAGCCCGAAAAGGAAAAAATCAGGCAAAACGTGGCAATGTCGACAAGGGGAAAGAGCAAAAGGAAAACCCCCGAAAACGGGCAAAAACACCATATTTTCGAGGGTTTTAGATAGTGGCGGGAAAGGGAGTCGAACCCTTGACCTAAGGCTTATGAGGACTTAAGTCAATTTTTCTTTATCTTCTTGCTTACTTGTACTTACAACTATTATCTAAAACTCGGTTGACATCCGGTTGACATTTTAGGGGGTTTGGCGTAGGGTGGCAAACATAGGCAAACGGAGGTTATATATGCCACAGAAAGCACAGAAGAAAGCCAAGCCGGAAGAGTATCGCGGATGGCGCTTGAGGTTCATCGAGGATCGACCAGACGGACGGCAACCCATCTGGCAAGCCGACAATAACGACATTCACAACCGCAAGCGCATTTCGGGGGTGACGCGAACGGCGGTATTCGAGGCGGTTGACAAGTGGCTGGCCGAACGGGAGAAGCACGGCACCGCCCATTCCCTTGACGATGGAGCGCGGGAAGCTACTTTGCGGGCCATGCGGGAACTGGGCGAGCGGGCCACGTTGGATGAGATTGTACAGTTTTGGAAAGATCGGCACCCCGTTGACGGCAACCGGATCACGCTTGGCGATATGGTGGAGCAATTCATCGAGGCGCGGGTTAAGCTGGGCAACCGCCCTACCACCGTCCATGAACTACGCTGGAAGCTGGCGGCATTCGTCGAGTCCGTGGGTTCCAAGACTCCCCTTTCCGGTATTGGTGATGAGGAGGTTGAGCGTTTCGTCGCTGGAAGGAAAGGAAGTGCCACGACAATCCGCTCATGGAAAAAAGCCCTATCATCGTTCTTTCGCTATTGCCGTGAGGACTGCAAGGCAATCAAGACGAATCCGGTGGAAGGCGTCAAGGTTCCAAAGTCTATCCGAAAACTCCCCACCGTGTGGACGGCGCGGGATGTGGAAAGTTTCATGCGGATTGCTGAACAGGATGCGCCGGATATGGTGGCAGGGTTTGCCGTCCTATGGTTTGCAGGGTTGCGCCCTACCGAACTGGCGGGCCAGTACGGGCTAGAGCATGAGAAAATCACGGAAGCCAAGTTGAAGCTGGCACAGGTGCGGACGAACTACGAAGCCGAACGGATGAGGCTTGGACTCGGACAAGGGAGAGGCGGCCACGTTCAGAAGAAGGCGGCGGCGCAAGCGATATTGAACGAATCGCCACAGGCCAAGGCATTGAAGGATGTGCGGGAGCATCTGGCCGCGATGCAGAAACGGCACGGCGGTGAGGCGATGGCTGGCTTGCAATGGGCGGATGTATGCCTTGACGATGAAGACGAACGGTTCATCAGCATTCGGGCCGAAACGTCGAAGACGCAGGAGCGGCGGCACGTCGAAATCCTCCCCAACTTGGAAGCATGGTTGACGAAGTACCGAAAGGTAGGCGGGCCAGTGGTGGCGAACCCTACGGCATTCCGGCGAGCGCGGGAGCGCATTCTATCCAAGATGGGCGATGCGAAATGGGCACCGGATGTTTGTCGCCATAGTTTCGCGAGCTACTTCTACAAAGCACACGGTGACCGGGATCGGCTGGCGGCGATGATGGGACATAGCGCCATGAGCCGAGAGATTGAGAAGCATTACAAGGATGCCACCGTGAGCCGGGCCGATGCGGAGAAGTTCTGGCAGATCGCACCGGACGGGATGACGCTGGCCGACACGACGAAGCGCAAAGCGAAGAAGGGTGCATAACTGACCCGTTGAAGCTGGTTCAATAGCACAAACATTGGGTAAATGACCCACCGCCGGAGCCTAAAAGCCCCGGCTTTTTTGTTGTCTAAAATAAATCGCTTTTTGTGGGATTTAGCACTTGACGCGATAAACAAGACCATCTGAGTAGCGTCGATAGGAAGCAATCTGCCTTTCGGCAACTCCTATTCAAGGCGGGAATATAGAGTCCCGCATAAGTTGGAGATGCAAATGAAGAATGAAGCTGAAGTCAGCGTAGTGCCGTTTTGGAAAGCGGCTGAACGGCTGGCGTCCACACCGCGCGAAGTCAAAAACATGGTCAAGGCCGACCTGCTAGTTGGCGTGATATTGCCGAATCGAAAACGCTATTCCGGCGTCACAAGCGATTCGCTGGAAAAACTGATTGAGAAATCCTGCACGAACGCTTTGCGGGAGGTTGCCGAATGAAAAATCCCACTACCGACCGCATTGAGGACTCGGAGTTTTTGAAGGCAACGCAAGCTGTGGCGTTCCAGAACATAAGCCGACGAACTTTCGAGCGAATGAAGAAGGATGGGTTAATTCCCTACATCCGCTACGGGAAAATGATTCGCTACCGCAAGAGCGATTTGTTGAAAGTCATGGAACGCTTGACGGTGCGCGGCTAACGGGAGATGACCATGAACAGAACCACCCCCGTTCCGAAAATGGAAAAGGGCGGTCTCGCGAACCGCCCGAATGCAACTGACACCAAAGAGGCTACCACTTACACCCGCATTGAGCAATGCCTGATTGCCTTGGGCGCGGCGCTGATTGCGGCGGCGATTATTGGAGGTCTTCAATGAAAATCCCTATCTCCAAAATCAAGTTGGATGCAGGTACTCAAGTCCGGTGCAAGGTCAATCAGTCCGTGGTGAATAAGTATGCGGAAAGAATGACGGACGGCGAAGTATTCAAGCCCGTAGACCTGTTCTTTGATGGCAGTCTCTACCATGTGGCGGATGGATGGCATCGAATCCATGCGGCGATTCAAAACGACTTCAAGGACATTGAGGCCACCGTCCACAACGGAACCCGTGAGGATGCCCTATGGTTTGCGCTGGCGGCGAACAGGACTCACGGTCTACGGATGGGCCGTGAGGACGTACGCAAGGCCATTGGGATGGCACTACGGGCCTTCCCTGACCGGAGCAATAAGGAGATTAGTCGGCAGATTGGATGCGACGATAAGACGGTATCCGCCCAACGGGTAGAGATGGAACGAACTGCGGAAATTCCGAAGTTGGAAAGGACGGTGGGCGCGGATGGAAAGTCTCGTCCGGCCACGCGCAAGCCCATCCAAGTCGAGGATGCAGAGTTTCCGCCCAAAGGAGGACGAGTCGCTAATGCCTTCATTCATTCCACCGACAGCCCAGACGGCGGCGAACATTGGTTCATGGTTCAAGAGGACTGCCGCAATCCGGGATTCTTCTACGGCGTTCATATCGAGTTGGGGAAAACCGACAACGACGGAGCAATCGACTTCACCATGAAGCCGCTGCGAGCCGACGCATGGACCGACAGCCGCATCTCGCCGCTACTCGGATGGTTGCAGAACATTCTTGCGGCATCGAGAAACGGTGAAACAACTTGGGAGTTTAATCTAAAGTGGACCCATACCGACGAGTTGCCGGATTGGGTGTGGGCCGAATATATCGAGCCGAACCTGCCTGAAGGCATGGCGCACTTGAAGCGGAAGAAACCCGTCGAAGTCGAAACCGCCATGCAGACGGCGGGAGGGGTGGAACAATGAGCGTTGAACATTGTCACCGTTGCGGGCGCGACACGCCCACCATGATGCAGGTGCTTTCTTCTGGACACGTCGGGCGGTTGTGCGCCGTATGCCGGACCTGTCGAATAGGCAGGCCATACGCAAGCAAGAGGGAATATCAGCAACAGCAAGCCGAGGGCCACAAGGCCAGAGGGCAGGAACATGACAAGCCCGGAAAGTAGATATGTCAACTTCCCGCTGGTGCTACTTTCCACGACCTACGAGGACGCCAAGGATGGTTTGTTCATGATCGCGTACTATGCGCTGGCGACCTATGCGCGAAACCATCGCCGGACGCCCTTGGATGCGCTGGTTCAACTCGCCTATCACCTGCTACGGTCGCCCAAAGACGACCTGCCAAAGGCCGTGCGGAAGATCGCAGAGAGGCCCGTTGTGGCTAACGTGCTGACAAGTCTGGAAGACCAGTTTGCAGCGCGGGAAGGGTTTGAGGAAAGCGCCAAGACATTCCTGGATGATTGTCGTCTGGGCCTATCGCCCGCCGACGGTGAAGACCTTGTGGACTGGTTGGCCTTGCGCGATGCGGCCAGATTCCATCAATGGAGCATAACCGGATATGACTCGATTATCTGCAAGGTGCAACGAGCGACGAAGATCGTATTGGTGCATGAGTACGACAACGGCAAAGACGCCCCAGTCAGCCTGCCCTCCAATTACTTTTTGGAAGTCTTAAATTCTAACCCGACCTTGGAGGATATGCGCCTGCTCCGCATGGTGGCGGCGGTGCGATCCCTTGTCGGGTCCAAGCGGTTCACCGGGTCAACGAAGGACATGATCCGTGCGCGGATGCTGGGCGGGAAGTCGCCTGCTGTGGCCCGTAGCCTTACCGCCAAGAATCCTGACCTTCGGGCAGAGCATGAAGCTATGATGAGCCGCTATCGTTTTGACAGGATCATAGACGATGGCGCGGTGCGAGGGTTCTACCAGAAGGTAGGCGCTGGGCGTCGCGTCTATCTTTCCACGACGGCGAAAAATCCTGCCGAACTCCATCTGATGATCCAGAAAAAGCCAGCATTGCGTAAGGCATACAGGCTACGGGAGAGGGAGGCCCGGACCCTTGCGTCAACCTAGCAACATACTCGCACCATGCCTTGCATCATGCCTTACACCATGCCTTGCAGCTTTAATAAGTCTTTATCATAAAGGCTCTATCATAAAGGCTCTTATACTATGGGACGCCCACACGGGCGGACACACACCCGTTTGAATCATGGAATCATTGATCCATCGGATACCGAAAATGAAGCCACCTTCGATGCCATTAAAAATCGTCTGCGATAGCAGGGAGCAACACCCGTTCCGGTTTGATGGACTGCCCGTCATCGTGGAGGCTGGCACGTTGGCGAGTGCTGACTACTCAATTCCCGGCTTCACCGATAGGATCGGGGTTGAAAGGAAAAGTCTTCAAGACTTGGTTGGTTGCCTCGGAGCGGATCGGGATAGATTCGAGAAGGAGCTTTCTCGGTTGCGTGGATTCGATGCCGCCGCCATTGTTGTCGAAAGCCCAGCCTATGCCTTGCGAACAGGCAGGTACTTAGGGCGATTGAATGCCGAGGCAGGTTGGCAAAGCGTCTTGTCGTTCAGCCAAAGGTTCAGAATCCCGTTCTGGTTTTGCATGGATAGGGCCGATGCCGAACGAGTCACCTTTGATTTCTTGCGGCACTTTCACAGGGACCGTCTGAAGGAGCTACAAGCCCTCACCACGCCCTTGGAAACTGCGACCACGACAACGACATGGGCGGGGGCTGAAAACGATTCCACGAACAAACAGGAGGCAACATGAACGACGAACAACCCAAGATTCAGATGCCCGCGCTTTACGCTGAAAAGATTCGCAAGCGCGACGAGGCACGGCGGATATGGAAGGCTGAACGCGAACGCTGGATTTTGCGTCATGCCCGAAACCACGCCGAACTCATGCGGGCAAAATCGGACTGGAAGGCCAGCGGCGGCACCTGGCGGGAATGGCTTGCGATTAAGCGCGACCTGAAAGAACACCAACGCGACTTGGAGGCTTATCAGATTGGCCGTGACTCCATCATTCGTGAGGGCCGCGACCCCGATACACCGGAAGGCAAGGACGAGGCTTGGGCGAGGGGATTTGAAATTATGGCAATGCGGATGGCGAAGAGGCTAGGGTGTTAAGTCGTACGTGCGCGTACGCATAAGGCGCGCGCGGGGGCGAGGAGGCGAGAGTTTCGCCAACGGAAGTCATGGATCTAACCAAAGATTGTGAATACGTCCTAGACGATGGGCGAGTAGTGGGGATAGATTTCGTAGAGAAAGCCCTTGATATTGACGAAGATCAGGCCGAGATTGAGGCCAATGAGCATTTTGAAAGGGTTGTAGAAGATGAATCGAGAACTGACATTCGCAGAGAAGACGAGACTCCACGACAAGTTTCTGGTGCAGCGGTGGATCAATCGCAAAATGGGCGATCACCCGCACGAGATGGCGGAAGCGGACTTTCGGGACGCACTACAACGGTGGAAGAACGGGGAGAACGTGGAGATTCCACCTCCTGCGAAATGGCCGGATTCCTGTCCGCGCCGTTGGACGCCGGATGAAATCGCCGCAACGAGGCAAGACCCGAAACGGGCGAGAGAATATCTGGTAATTCTGTATAAGGCTCGATGCCAAGTCATGCGCGAAGCTATTGTCGCAGGAAGAAGAGAAGGCGGCGTGGCTGATTAAGCGACGTTCATATCCGAGATAGCGATATATTCCGAAAACAACGAAGGAGGCGGCGCTCGTGTCTGGGTTAGTGACCCAGGCGTAGCATCGCCTCCAATCGTCGATGAAAAGCTATTCCACTGGCTTTCATCTGTCAACCCGATCAAGGCGCTAGGATTCGTTTTAAGGGGGCTTCTCTATGGGGGAGGCAAAACGGATAAGGGCGGGAGCGTGAACGCAAGCGAGGTGTTGAGCCGTGGCCGGGGCGGCGTGGGCGGTGGCGGCGACAGTGGGCGCGGTGGGCCTGCTTCAACCGCGCTTTGACTTGCGGGCAGATGGAGGGGCTTTGATGCGCGGGGCGAGGTGCGCCAACTGGCAAAGTCAAAGACGGGCCGGATTCCGATGCTGGACGAATTCGCCTCGTTGCAGTCGTGGATCGACAGCGCTGTCTACCGCGCCGCGAACAAGGACGCCAACCAGTCACACGAGCCGCAAATGGTGGACTCGGACTACTACAAGAGCGCCAAGGGGCTTGAATCCGCAAATGGCAAGCCGTACTGGTCTACCAATTTGGAAATGTTCGCCCGCGCCTTCGACGCCTACGTTTCCGACAAACTGGAAGAACGCGCCCAGAAGAACAGCTATTTGTCCCACGCCGGACGGTCAGGAGACACCGTTCCTGTAGGGGAGGAACGCAAGGCCATCAATGCGGCCTTCGACAAGCTGATAGCGGAAATCCAGATCAAGAAGACGGATCAGGGAACGGCGATGTTCTCCTCCATTGACCCAGCCGCACGAGAGAGTACATTACCAACAGGAGACGATTATGGACGCGACAATGCAGAAGAAACGGGAATGGCATCCGGTGAAGCCGGGGGACTTCCCGCGAATGGAAACCTTGCAGACCAAGGACGGGGCAAGTTTCTACTTTCAGGTGCAGACGGACGGGCATGGGGACTACCGGATAGCGAATCAGGAGCAGTTCGACAAGCTGTACGAGTCCGGGGCGAGGCATCCAGAACATTGGCAGATGATAAAACTGGGACTTCCGGGGCTTCCGTCGCTGACGCAGAACTAGACGAATCGGCCTACGAGTCTCCACTTCACGAAGAAAAGCGCCTTGCCGCCGAATCCATTGGCATTCGGCTGGTGTGGGTCAAGGGACGATCCGTAGACCACGCGGGAGTCTACGTCGGAAACGGGACCGCGCTCGTCGCCTCCGACATGGCGGCACCCCCCAGAAATCTGACTCATAACGCTTGACGGTAATACCGCCGCGCGTTATGTTCCGTGCATGATCAAGTCATTCAAAAGCCCGGAGGCTGAAAAGATATTCCGGCGGGAGTATGTACGGAAGCTCCCCCATGACATCCAGCGGACGGCCTTGCGGAAACTATGGATGATGGATGCCGCCCCCGATTTGATCTCTCTGCGGGTACCCCCCGGAAACCGGCTGGAAGCCCTCGCCGGAAACCGGGCGGGGCAACACAGTATCCGGATCAATGACCAGTGGCGCATTTGCTTTCGATGGAGAGATGGCAACGCGCATGACGTAGAGATTGTGGATTATCACTAGGAGAAATGACATGAGAACCAACAAAATGCCCCCCGTTCATCCCGGCGAGATTCTCATGGAGGAATTTCTGACCCCCATGGGTATATCGCAGTACCGTCTGGCGCACGACATTAGTGTGCCTCCGCGACGGATCAATGAGATTGTCCATGGCACCCGTGCCGTCACGGCGGATACTGCCCTGCGCCTTGGGCGGTATTTCGGCATCTCGCCGCAGTTCTGGCTGAATCTCCAGGGCCACTTTGATTTGGAGCAGGAGCAAGACCGCCTCGGTGACCGGTTGGAACAAGAAGTACAAGCCTTCGCTCTGGCCTAGATGAATTTGGCGAACAAGCTAATTTAACCCGTCCCTGAGCCCGCCCGGATTGTGCTGGAAGCGGCCGAGAGGGACTGGTAAGGTTTGACAATCGGAATGCAGACAATCCAGCGTTCCAAGGCAAGAACCAAACAAGAGAAGCCCGAGAACAAAATAGCCATCCTGACAATTTAGTGCGTTAACGCGCAGTATCGTTTCGTCTGAAAACCGCCAGTTTAAAGCGAAAGAAGCGATCTCACGGAGACGCGCCCGACCACGGGCGCGTGCTTCCTGTTTTCACGTTTCTTTCGCGGGCGCCTGGCGGTGCCACAGACGAGACGCGATGCTTGGAGCTCGCGCCTCTTTCATTTTCAGCTTCAAACATCCGTTGCAGATGCACGGTTGCCCGGTCGGCGGAAAAACAATCCGTTGCACTCTTTGACCAAAGCTGAAAAACAAGAATTGATCCGCCGCATAAACTCCGGGGAAGCCTTGCCCGAGTTGTGGCAATCCCGTCTTTTTCCCAACAGCCAGCGGACAAATCCGCATAAGGAATACCGGCTGGAATATGCTGGCAAGTTGGAGCGAGGCACCGTTTTGGCGAACACCCCGCCCGCGCCGTGGCAGCTTGTCCGCGAATTCTGTTCGGAGCGGCCCCACGCCGATGGATGGCGCAATTTGTTGGTATGGGGCGACAATCTAATTGCGATGCGGGGCCTGCTGGACGACCAGCAGAAGGAAAACCGCTATGGCACGCGCGGAAAAATCAAGCTGGTCTATATCGACCCCCCATTCGCCACGCGACAGGACTTCATGAAGGACAAGGAGAAGGCTTATCATGACAAAGTAATGGGCGCTCAATTCATTGAATTTGTGAGAAGAAGACTAATTCTTCTGAGGGAAATCCTAGCCGATGATGGAAGCATCTATGTCCATCTTGATACAAAGAAAAGTCATTACATTAAAGCTGTCTTGGATGAAGTATTTGAGGAAAATAATTTCCATAATGAGGTCGTCTGGAAAAGAACTTCAGCCCATAGCGATGCAACCGGTTATGCAAATGTTCATGACAATATATTTTACTATTCGAAAACAGGAAATCCGCTATTTAAACCAATATATTCTGCCTATAGTGAAGAACACATAGCTCGGCGATATAACCGCACAGATCCTGATGGAAGACGTTTTACAGATGGCGATCTTGATGCCAAGGGACTTCGCGGTGGGGGCTATGATTATGTTTGGAAGGGGGTTCGTCGAACATGGCGTTGCCCAATCGAGACAATGAAACGGTACGAATTGGAGAATCGAATATATTATACCAGAAAAGGTCTTGCCCGCATCAAACGCTATCTTGACGAAGTCAAAGGAAATCCTCCCGCAGATTTATGGACAGATGTTTTCCCCGTAAATTCCCAAGCAGCAGAGCGATTCAATTATCCAACACAGAAACCAGAAGGCATCCTTGAGCGCATTATTCGTGCCTCTTCAGTTGAAAACGACATCATCCTGGATTGTTTCGCGGGGAGTGGAACGACGGCGGCGGTGGCGGAGAAGCTGGGGCGTCGTTGGATCGCGATGGATTGCGGCAAGTTAGCGATCTACACCGCGCAGAAGCGGCTTTTCTCTCTAACCACCTCCATCGGTTCGGCCAAAAAGGACGACCGCATGGAGACGGAACGGGCAGGAGATTGGGGGGAGCACTTGAAAAACGCGCCGGGCGTGCTGCTCATCACAGAAAAGGCCCGCAAGGGTGAGTGCGATGTGACGCTGGAGCTACTGCACGATCTGGCGGCGCTGGCGGTGAAGCATGATCTTGTGAAAAAGGATTCGGCGCTATCGTTGGTCTGCCCAGCGGACAAGCTGAGGATTCCAGAAGATCAACTTGTGGACCCCGAGGACGGGCCAGGAGACAAGCGCATCGAAGTTGAGGGGATAGAGTTCCGCATTTCGGTGATCACGGCCAAGGACAAACCGGAGAAGGAGCAGCCGCTACTGGCCAAGGCGTTTGCGCTTTATCGGGCGGGGTTCTACGACATGGCGGCGGTCAAGTCGATGCCGTGGGCGGACTATCGGCCGTTCGTACTCAAACTTTTTGGTGTGCGCGAGCATGGGCATGAACGATACGGCATAAAATTGGACGGCTACATTGGCACTCATTCCGCGTTGATCTGGAACTATCCGGACTACAAGCGCCTCGTGCTGGATTATGGATATGTGGACGACCTGCACCGAGTGCTCCGAGGAAAGGTGGGCGAGCGCTTCTATGTGATTGCGCCCGTGGTTTCCATGGACTTTGCCCAGGATGAGGTTTTGCGGGACGGTGCGACCTATGTGTTCCTCAAGGTGCCGATCTCGGTTTTGTTGCGATTGATCGAGCAGAAGGTGCCCGCCGCGTTCAAGCAGCCCGCAAAAGAGGCGGATGTGAACGAGGTGATTGATGCGGCAGGCTTCGATTTCATCTCTCAGCCTCAAGTGGTCTGGCGGGCCAAGAAAGAATGCCGCAAGGGCGAGCTGTTTGCCGATTTCGTGGTGGAGATCAACGAATTCCGGGCGCAAACGCTGGCGACCGATCCGGAGGACTTCCAGAATTTCGAGACCTTTTCCATGGCGATGGTCGATCCAGATTACAACGGCGATGTGTTTCGTCTGGGGCAGGTGTTCTGGGGCGAGGATTTAATCACAGCAGCGGGCGGGTTGGAGAAAGCCGATAAGCTGGAATTGCACATCGCAGAGCAGGAGTTCACCGGAAAAAACATGATGGTGATTCTCTGCGACCGCTACGGGAATGAAAAGGCGCTATTGTTGAAGAAGGGTGATTTTGCGGAACCCTCGCGGCGGGCGGGTAGGAAGAGCTCCAAGAGGGGAAGATCACACTCATGAGCCTCCAATTTCGAATCGACGATCAGGTACTGAAGGTGGACGACACCAGCGACGCCACAGAGGCGATTGTTCATAAGTACGACGCATTTCTGAACCTGCTTTGCGCGGATCGTTATGCATTCCAGCGCACGGCGGTGCGCGAGGCGCTCCGGTTCCTTGTATCGGCGGCGTATCCGAATCTCGAACGGCTGGCGCGGGAGAATTGGAACGCGCGGGAAGCCATTCGGCAACGGCATGAGGGCGGGTTGGATTCCTATCTCGACCGGATGCCGCTGAAGGATCGCAAGTCGGTGTCGTTGGATTTGGCAACGGGAACGGGCAAGAGTTTCGTTATGTATGCGCTGGCGGCCATCGCCTTGGCGGAAGGAATCGTGGATCGAGTGCTGGTGCTGTGTCCTTCGCTTACGATCGAAGATGGGCTGCTGGAGAAGTTCACGATGCTGGCGGGCAACGGGGAATTGTCGGAGATCATGCGGGAGTTGGGGGCCATCGTGCCGATTCCTGCCATTCAGCGCGGCAACGAGACGATTTGCGCCGGAGGCATCTGCGTCGAAAACATCCATGCCGTGTACGAAAACACGGGTTCATCTATCCGGGACAGCTTCAAGGGGTGCGGGGCCAGAACGTTGGTGCTGAACGACGAGGCCCATCATTTGTTCAATTCGCCGGACAAGGCGGTGAAGGAATGGATGAAGTTTCTCCAAAACGATGAATTCGGGTTCCGGCAGATCGTCAATGTGACCGGTACGCCTTATATCTGCGATGAGTATTTTCCAGATGTGGTGTTTCGATATGGGTTGAAACAAGCCATAGCCGCCAAGGTGATCAAAAAGCCGAACTACAAGCTCGCAGACACCTATGCCGAACACGATTGGCAAAAGACCTATGCGATCCATCAGGAAAACCGCCGGGAATATGGTGGCATTAAGCCCATCACAATTGTCGTGACGCGGGACATCGCCCGATGTGTGGTGGTGTGGCGGGAGTTGGTTGAATTTTTGGTGGAGAAGGAGAAGATTGGCCGCGCGGAGGCTGAGGCCAGGGCCATCTGGGTGGCATCCGGCGTGCCTTCGTCTGGGGATGCCAAGGCGCAGGTCGAGGCGGCATACGGGGTGCGGGGCGACAAGGATTCGGCGGAGAAGCGGCGGCAGGAGAATCTGGCCGCATTGCGGCAGGTGGACGAGCCATTCAGTCCCGTGGAATGGATTGTGTCGGTGGCGATGCTTTCCGAGGGGTGGGATGTGAAGAACGTCTTACAGATCGTGCCCCACGAATCCAAGGCATTCAATTCAAAGCTCCTCATCGCGCAGGTGCTTGGACGTGGATTGCGCGTGCCACCCGGTTTGGCGAAGCAGCCGTTGGTGACCGTGAACAACCATGAAAAATGGTCGCCCGAAATCGGCAAGTTGCTCACAGAGGTATTGGAAGACGAGAACACGCTTTCTTGGGGATATGATTCCCGCCGTGCGCAGTATGTCTTTCCGTTGCATAATCTGGAGTACAAGCGAGTTCAGACAACGGTTGAAACCAAGCGCGAAAAGGCGAAGGATATCGTGGTGAGTTTTCTGCCCCAGGATCGCCAGACGACGGAGTATGGAACGTTTTCCGAGACCGGAAAGCTGGCGATGGAGATCCAGCATCACGATTTGTACGAGCTAGAGGATGTCGTTCGGATCATGCGGCTGTATATGCGGGACAAGGATGCAAAGCTCGCGGCGGCCTGGACGAAAAAACGCTTGCGAGAATTGATAGTCGGGGCATTGCGTAAGGGCAAATACGACGAAACATTTCTTAGCAAGGCGAACCTTTTGAAGCTCCAGCAGTGTTTCGGTCCCCTATTCAGGGAAGTGGGTAAAGAAAGCCCGCGTCTAGGCCAGGTTGCGCAGGGGCTTGTGCCCGTGGACCTGACCGAGGTGCCGCGTCAGTCATTTTCCGAGAGCGCCTTGCGCGAACATGGCGCGGTTTGGGCGGTGAAGGGGGATACAGAGGCATTCGGCGGACAGGAGAACCACCTGTGGATGCAATATCAGAAATGGAAGCTGGCGGCGGACGACGATGGATCGGGGATGTCGGAGCAGGCGCTGGAAATCGCGCGAAAAATCCATCCGGTGGATATGGCCACATTCAAGTCGCCATGGAACGTGCATTATGCCAGCCATCGCCCCGAACGGGATTTCTCGGACTTGCTGTTTGAAAACGCGGGATTATTCGATGCCTTTGTGAAAATGCCGAATACCGGGGGATACTCATTCCCGTACTCCTATAAGCCAGCCAATGTCGCCAAAACCCATGTTGCAAACGAGCAATTCAATCCAGATTTCTTCATCAAAATGAAAGGGCAGGCCGACATTCTGGTGGTTGAAATCAAAGCTGAAGGGGATGACTCCAACCGCAACCAAGCAAAATGCCGGGACGGGATCAAACATTTTGAGATCCTGAGCGAGCGTTTGACGGCGGCGGGCTTAGACTGGTGCTACCACTTCTATTTTCTCTCGCCCGAGGACTACACGGCGTTCTTTTCGCAAGTGCGCAACAAGAATTTCGGGTGGAAATCGGGATTGATGCAAACCTTGATGGCATAATCCAAGAGCGTGAAAGAATTAAGCTGACGAAGATAGGTTTTGGCGGGCAGACGGGACGGTTGCGGAGGGTTGTATTTCAGTCCGGAGAGACGGATACTTGAAGTGCTGGAGGACGTGAGACATGAGAGTGTGGGGCATATTGGTCGAGAAGGCGTTCAGGGAAGGCGATCCGGCTGTTTATGAGTACATGGCTCAAAACAATCTGCTGACGGAATGCGTTCGGCGTCGGCAAGCCGAGATGAATACCATCTACGAAGCCCGGCTCAAGGCGGGCGACGACAATGCTGAGGCCGTCAATTCAACCATTATCGAATACGTCAAGCAGATGGAGGCGGAGGTGAAGTCTCCGAAGGCGCTGGCGAGCCAGCCGGAAACGCGGCTGACCGTATGGAGCCGACGATTGAGAGGAGCCTTGAAGCGCGGCGATCCGACTTCCTATGCGTACATGAAGGAAAAGGGCACCCTGACGGCAAACTTGGTGAAGCGTCTTGGCGAGTTGGAAGTCCTGTACCGCGCCAGTATCGCGGCTGGCAATGGCCCCATGGTAGCTATGGAGTCGGCAGCAGACGACCTCGCGGCACAAATGATGGACGAGGAAATGACCGAATCTGAAGCTGAAATGATCATGGACCAGTGGATAGCCAGTCAAGGAACGAAGTAGATGCCAACTTGTTCCTCGCGGCCATGAGCGACATACATGAATAGGGCTCAAAGGTGCGTTCAAGACTCCCACTGAAGGGAGCGCATTCCGAGCTTCGAGAAAGCACTACTGCAACCAGTGGCTAGAGGCAAAGGTTTCCGAGGCTCTAGCAGCCTGTCGGACTTAGGCGCACGAAAACAAAATTAGGACGAATTCGATCAAAAGACACGGCCTAGATTTGAAAAACCAGCGAATTAAATATTCAAAAAGATAACCAAGCTATTTTGAGGCAGAACTTTTTCTAAGTCCGACAGGCTGCTAGGTGGATGTATAAGCAGAAGGCGCGGATTCTACCTCAACACTCCAGGTTATTAACCTGGCGAAGAGCCTATCCGCACCCTCATACGATGAGAAACTATCCCGATGGATTCGGTCTGTCAACCCGTCCGATGTTAGAAGTCGGCATGGGTGAAGGTGGCCTATCCTTGGGGCTAGATTTGGCGTGTGAGGGTGACGTAGGTGACACTGGGTTGACATCGAAAATGTCAACCGGGAGAGGTGAGCGGGGTAGTGTCAAATGGGGTGAGCTATGTCCAAACAGCCCCAAAATGCCGAAATCATCATTCCGTGTAGGTGGGCGTGTAAAAAGTCCGGTTGACATTCGGTTGACATAAAAACCCCTGTAAAAGGGCAAAAACTGGCAATATGGGGCAAAGTAGACAAGGGGGAATCGAAAAAGGAAAACCCCCGAAAACGGGCAAAAACGCCATATTTTCGAGGGTTTTAGATGGTGGCGGGAAAGGGAGTTGAACCCTTGACCTAAGGCTTATGAGTCCTCCGCTCTGCCAACTGAGCTATCCCGCCAAAGCAATTTCGAAAAATATATGGAAAGAGTCTCCATCTGTCAACCCGCGCGAAAATCTGATTCCTTTCCCACCAACGCCTGCGCCAAAATGGCAGCCAGAGTTCCCGTCATGATCCCGGACCCGAAAACTTGTTGAGCCCAACTAGGAAACTGCGACAAAATTCGCGGCTCCAAGGTCACGGCCAACCCCAGACCCAAACTTGTCGCCACCACCAAGAGATTCTTTCGCCCGAAACCGGAGTTCCCCATGAGCCGAATGCCCGAAGCGGCCACGGTACCAAACATCACCAGCGTTGCACCGCCCAACACAGAGCGCGGCACCAGCGTGAATACCCACGACACCCCCGGCAACAGGCCCGCCACGATCAGGAAGCCGGCCACCCACATTCCTACGCGGCGACTGGCAATCCCGGTTAGTTGAATCACGCCATTGTTCTGACTAAACGTGGTGTTGGGAAATGTGCTAAAAACTGTCGCCAACATGGAATTCAATCCGTCGGCCAAAATGCCGCCGCGCAGGCGACGATCGTACAAGTCCCCCGTTGTGGGCTCACCCGAAACCATACTCGTAGCCGTAATGTCACCAATCGTCTCAATGGTCGAGGCCAGATACATCAGCGACAGCGGTAAAACCCACTCCCACCGGAACACAAACGCAATTTTAAGAGGAACAGGAAGCGTTACCCAAGCCCCCTCCCATGCCGAGAAGTGAACCGCACCCAACAGGGCCGCCACGATCGTACCGGCCACCATGCCAAACATCAGCGCCCCCATACGAAACCACGGGTTCTTCAGCCGATTCAAAGCCAACACCACGCCTGCCGAAAACAACGCCAACGCCACATCTTGCGGCGAACCAAACGTGCCCGCCTTCAGTGCTTCACCGCCACCGCCAATCTGCAGAACAGCCACCTTGATCAACGTCAACCCAATCAGCGTAATCACAATTCCTGCTACCAGCGGCGTGATGACCCGTCGAATCCAAGGGAGCACTTGGCTCAACCCCACTTCCACCAGCGCGCACACCAACCCCATGCCCAGCATCAATCCCAATATCTGTTCCGGACTATCCCCCTTTGCCAGCCCCGCTGTAGCCATGCCGGCATAGACCGCGATGAATCCCGAACTGGTCCCTTGAATGCTAAGCAATCCGGAACCCACAGGACCGAACCGATGAATTTGAATGAAGGTCGAAACACCCGAAATCAACAGCGACATGCCCGCCACATGGCGAGTCAATTCCGGAGTCGCCCCGCACATGCCGCACAAAATCAGCGCGGGCGTCACAATGCTGGCAAAAATCGCCAGCAAGTGCTGAAGGGCCGCTCCCATCGCCACTCGCAACGGCGGCTTTGCCTCCAAACCAAATAGCACATCGGCTCCATCGCATGGGGTCTCGTTCATTCCAATCTCCTTGGTGAATCAGTATAGGCTATCTGTCCACGCAGGACCAACCCAGAAAAAAATACCGGGTCCCTTTCGGAACCCGGCACCCTTCCACACGATGGGAACGACTTTACTTCACCGGCAAAATGCTCATGCCCTTTTCAACGCCGGCGAGAGCCGTGCAGTAGGAGATCTTTTCTTTGACTTCCGTCACTTCGATTGTCCCGAGAGTCTTGATTTCCACATCCAGCACTTCGCCCGTATCTTCATCCACGAGCTCTTCCGTGGTGCCCACCTGAAAATTCTGTCCAACCACCACACCTTCACGCGTGCCGCGGTTGATGACCACTTTGCTGTCGTTGGCCAGCATGACGGACCCTTCCCACGGAATGCTTTCGAGCTGTTTGGTCAAGAATTCCACGCACTGCACAACGGCATCTTCGCACGCTTTTCCTACGTTGTCCTTCTTGAAGGCGTCCATGTTGCCGCCCAAACCGCCCAACGCGCTTCCGCTATAGCCCACGCCAATGCCCTTGCGACCGGCCTGACCCACCACCTTCTGCGACGCCTTCACTTGTCCCGTGCGACTGTCCACCAAATAGATGGTGATGTTCACCTCTGTCTTGCCCTTGGACCCGCCGATAGAAATGCCCTTGAAGCTCAAGCCACCGCCACCGCCCGTGGTGTCATCCTGCACGTGGGTGATCGATCCACGAACCAGCAATTGCGCGGGCGTCATTTGACCTGTCGCCGGAGCCTTATTGCCACCCGCCACTCGGCCACTCGTGGCCAAATCTTGCTCACCCATGGCCGCCTGACGCATCTCCGAATCGCCCAGCACAATAAACTTACCGCTCTGTTGCAAGGCGTCCGTCATGATCGTCGTGAAGCCATCGCCTAAATCCCACTGTCCGGACCAGCCCGCCTCGTTGGGGAACTTAGTGACTGTGATCGAATATCGCAAATTGCCCTGCGCCTGCGCTACCGCCAACCCCATCACTCCCGCTGCGCAAAACACCAACATCCACTTCGATAGGCTTCTCATCCGATGGCTCTCCTCCCGGCTTTCGCCGAAGTACATTTTTCTTTAGCCGCAAAGTATGTAGAAAACTTCCTCAAAAACAAGCCCATTGAAAATTCATGCGAGTAAAATCAATATAGAGGTTGACACCCGCGCCGGAAACAGGCACAACACGCCCTTCATTTTATTTGAGGAAAAGGACACTCCATGCAACCGACATATCATCCATCCAAAGTCAAACGTTCCCGCAAGCACGGCTTCCGCGCCCGCATGGCCACCGCCAATGGACGCAAAATCTTGAGCCGTCGCCGCGCCAAGGGCCGCAAGCTCTTGACCATCTGCGACAAGTAAGGTTTGTTGCCCTTTGCCGGGGCGCCTATTCCAGATATGCAATCCGGCAGCGATCGCCCGGCTGTTTCGCCCTTTCAGGAAATGTGCCGGGTGTTTTGTGTCCGCGAAACACTTTGCCGAAAACAGCGACTTCAGCACACGGCGCAATTCAAGGAAACCTACGACCAGAATCGTCGCTGGCATGGGCGACACATGGTTCTTTTTCTGCGCACCGCTCCTGATGCTTCCTTGCGCTTGGGAGTGGTCGCCAGTAAGAAAGTAGGCAATGCCCCCGAACGAGCCCGAGCCAAGCGCCGCCTGCGCGATGCCTTTCGGAGAAACCGATCCCGTTTCACGGCGACCACGGACGATGTGGTTCTTGTTGCCCGGCGCTCTATTCTCTCGGCGGACTGGGACGCCGTGGTTTCCGAACTGCTCAAACTTGCCGCGCAAGCCGGACTGATCCCCCCCACATGAATCCCATCGCTGCGAGTCTGTGTTTCCTGATCCGCGTCTACCAAAGGACGCTGGCACCCCTGTTTGGCAACTGTTGCCGCTTCGAACCTTCCTGCTCGAATTATATGCTGGAAGCCATCCGGACCCATGGAGTAGGGTACGGCGTTTTTCTGGGACTTCGACGCGTTTTGCGTTGCCATCCTTGGAATCCAGGCGGTTTCGATCCCGTGCCGCCCAAGAAAGTGTGAACCATTTCAATATGAGCAACATGATGAATAAAAAAGACCTGATCCCCATTGTGATTATTTTCGCCCTCTTCTTGGCCTATCCCAAGATCGATGAAAAAATCGTTCGCAAGTATTTTCCTTCCAAAGAGAAGCCCGTCGCCACCGCCATTGAAACGGCCGAGGCTCCCTCCATCCCGTCCGACACCTCGCTATCCGCATCGGCGACAGCCAACGCTTCGGACGAAACCGCTTCCACTTCTCCCGCCGAAGCCACCCCCCCGTCGGCTACCACCCCCGCCCCGGCCGTGGAACAAGA
>CAZYGH010000004.1:2110-18796 GCA_964647595.1 uncultured Verrucomicrobiota bacterium | reverse complement strand
TCATCCCCCTCGCCAACGACCGCGTCGCACTCACCCTATCCTCGTATGGTGCGGGAGTCGTCCAAGCCTCCATCTTGAATTATCCTTCTGTCAAAGGCTCAGACACCCCCGTCACCTTTGACTTCACCGGACGCCCCGCCGCTGCCGCCATTGGCTATCCCGGCCTCAACAACCTCGCCAGCTTCGACGTGGCCGCTTCCACCGACAACACCGTCACCTACCGCAAAGTTCTTTCCGACGGCCTCATCCTGAACCGGACCCTCACCTTGGGGAGCGGCTACCAAGTTCAAATTGAAGACCGCCTCGAAAATACAACGTCCGCCCCCATCGCCCTCAGCGGCCACGGGCTCCAAGCCGGATTCATGGAAAACCTTTCCGGCGAAAAAGAAGACAGCTCCCCCCTCCTCGGCGTCGACACTCTCACCGGCAGCGAAAGCGTCGAATACTGGGCTTCCAAGTTCAGCAAGTGGTTCCCCCTGCAAGACCGCTCCATTCAAAGCCAAACCATCCCCGGCCCGAAAGATCCCCCTGTCCATGTCGACTGGGCCGCCGTCAAAAACAAATACTTCACGCAAATCCTCACCCCCGAGGAAGGTGCCGACCGCTGCCTTGTTGAAGTGGCCTGCGGCGATTCCGTTCAATCCACCTTCCTGCTCCTCTTCCCACGCACCACGACGCCCATCGCCAAAGTCGCCGCCTCCGTTTTCCTGCCCGACTACATTTTGCCCGCCGGCCAAACGTTTCTGCAAAACTCCACCTGGTACATCGGCCCCAAAGTTTATACCGAACTCAAAGCCAACGGCCCCCACCAAGAAGACATCCTCGAACTGGGATTCTGGCGCGTTGTTGGCATCTGGATTCTGAAACTCATGGTCTGGATTCAGGCCAACATCTGGCCCTATAGCTACGGCCTCGCCATCATCCTTCTCACCTTCTTAATCCGCATCCTCTTCTGGCCCCTGAATCACAAGTCCATGGTCAGCACCCGCCACATGCAGGAAGTCCAGCCCCTCATCGCCGCCATGAAGGAAAAGTTCAAAGACAATCCACAGCGGCAGCAGCAAGAAATGATGGCCATCTATAAGGAACACAAAATCAACCCCATGGGCGGCTGTCTCCCCATGCTGATTCAGATTCCTGTCTTCTTCGCCCTCTTCGTCGTTCTCCGAGGCGCCATCGAACTGCGCTTCTCCTCGTTCCTGTGGATCTCCGACCTCTCCACCCCGGAAAATCTCTTCCAAGGCATCCTCCCCTTCCCCATCAACATCCTCCCCATCTTCATGGGCGTGACCATGTGGATTCAGCAAAAGATGACCCCCTCTAGCGATCCCCAGCAACAGAAAATGATGATGATGATGCCTGTGCTCTTCACCTTCATGTTCTACTCCTTCCCCTCCGGCCTCTCCCTCTACTGGTCCGTCAACCAAGTCATGATGATCGTCCAGCTCGCGTGGATGAAAAAACGCCATCCCGTCATCCTCAAGAAGTAGACGGCCTCATCGCCCTCGCGCCGCAACTCGCCGCGCGAGGGTTTTCCACACTGTGGAAAACTTTTTCAGGCGTCAATTACCCAAAGCGCGTGCGCCATCCAGAGTCGGAGCCGACCAGAGAGTGTGGTCGCCCTCGGGCAGCGGTTGTAGTTGGCTATTCCGGTATTCTTGAGGATTCAAGCGGTATTGGTCATAGAACCCATTGCTAAATTCATACACTTCACCGGTGCCGGGATCGTAGAGCCGCTCCTTGCCCAACATGGCATCCGACCGCTTCTCGGCCATTATGTCGTCACGTCGATTCCGATCCTCCCACGAGCGCGTAATCAGATCCGATGTCTCACTCAAAATTTTTCCCGCCCTCATCACCGATTGAAAAGCCGCTTGCGAGCGCGCCAAGCATCCCTGCACATACGACGGATGCAGCGTAAAACTCGAGAGCGATTTCATAAGCAACGGCCGTAGCGAATCCAGCTCTCCCTTCGGCGCTGTAATCCCGCTCAACATGTGCCCATAAGCCGTTCCCCCACCAGGCCCGCCCATGGACGGCATGAACGGAGCGGTTGTCAAGGAAAACAGCCCCTGAGCCACCCGCCCGTTCTCCACAAACACGCCACGAACAAAAGAACTCAAGGCCCCCGGCGCATTCAAATAGCAGGGTTGGGGTATGGACGAAATCACTTGGAAACCATCCAGCCGTGGAAGTCCCGGCATGAACTGCTGAGCCAATTGGCTGGAGGCCAGTTGGGAAAAATGAGCCAACAGATTTTCTGGTGTAAGGGGGTCCACCACCGGCATATCAAACCATTGAATCGGCATGGCCCCCATTTGCATACACTGATAATCGATTTGCCGCTGCATCTGCGACTGGTACACCGGGCCCGCCAATCCGAAGTAAAGAATCTTGCGAAGTGGCTCCCTCGGATCTTGAAGAACAAAAGCCAGCGAAGTGCAATCGCCCGCCACCGCCATGTTCCATCCGGCCGGAATCTGCATGGAAAAGGCTCCGTTGTCGAACGGTTGGAGCGGCGGCATTTTCACTTGCGGCGCGGCGCTTCCGGACCCGCAACCCACCACACTCATCCACAAACAATACGGTAGAACCCGAAAGCCAATCTGCATCGCCATATGTGCTACCTCCTTGAGTCAGACGACATTCTGAAACAGACAATAGCATTCCAATTTTTCAACCCGATCTCAACCGCAATCGACACGAAAACCTTCCCTCGCTATTTTGACTCAAGTAAGATAGGTTGAGAAAATGAAATCAACTATTCCAATGATTATTCAAGGCGGCATGGGTGCCGGAGTTTCCAACTGGCGCTTAGCTCGTGCGGTCTCCTGGCTAGGACAACTAGGAGTCGTCGCAGGAACGGCCTTGGATGAAATCATGTCGCGCCGCCTACAAGATGGCGATGCGGAAGGCCATGTGCGCCGCGCCTTAAAGCATTTCCCCTTTCCCAAAATCGCTCAACGCATTCTGGATACCTACTTCATTCCCGGCGGCATCGATGCCTCCACACCTTACAAAACGTCTCGCATGCACACCGTTCCAGCCAGCCTCCCCGCGCAGGAAATGTGCATCGCCGCCAACTTCGTCGAGGTCTTCCTCGCCCGTGAAGGACATTCCGGCCCCATCGGTATTAATTTTCTCGAAAAAATTCAAATGCCCCATTTGCCTTCCCTCTACGGCGCCATGTTGGCGGGCGTTACGGTTGTCATCGTCGGCGCGGGCATCCCGATGGAATTCCCAGCGGCCATCGCCGCCTTGGCGGAACATCAATCGGCCTCCTATTCGTTGTATGTGGCCGGCGCCAAGTCAACAGAACCCGTCCAAATGAAACTCGACCCCTCCACTTTCTTGGAAGCGGGCCAATCCCTCCCCACGCTGGCCAAGCCGGCGTTCCTGCCTATTGTCTCTTCCGGAACACTGGCCACCATGCTGGTTCGGCGAATCAAAGGCGACATGGCCGGCTTCATCATCGAAGGCCCCCTCGCCGGCGGACACAATGCGCCTCCACGCGGCCAGATGCAATTCACCGCCGATGGTCAACCCATCTATGGTTCACGAGATGCCATTGATTTGGAAACCTTTCGCCAGTTGGGGCTCCCTTTCTGGTTGGCGGGGGCCTATGGATCACCCGACAAACTGAAAGAGGCCCTATCTCTGGGCGCCGCTGGCGTACAGGTAGGCACTCCTTTTGCTCTTTGTGCGGAATCGGGTCTCGATCCCCAGTTCAAGCACACGCTTGTGGCCAAGGCGCTGGCTGGAAAAGCCAAAGTCTTCACCGATGCCAAGGCTTCCCCCACCGGATTCCCCTTCAAAGTAGCCCAACTCGAAGGCTCTCTTTCCGATGAACAAGTCTATCTCCAGCGCCGCCGCGTCTGCGATCTGGGATTCCTGCGCGAGGTGTATCGGAAAACCGATGGTTCCATTGGTTATCGCTGTGCCGCCGAGCCTGAAAAGGCCTATCTTGCCAAGGGTGGAAACCCCGATGAATGTGCTGGACGCAAATGCCTCTGCAATGCGCTGGTCGCCAACATTGGAATGGCCCAACGACTCTCCGATGGCACCACCGAGCTTCCCATGGTCACGCTGGGCGACGACTTCGAAAACATCGGCCGCTTCTGCAAAGCGGGCCAGACGGATTATACCGCCGCCGATGTGGTTCACCACATTCTGGGATAAGCCCCCCCCCGTCCCTTATTTCTTGGATTTTTCCTTTTCGACGCCCTTGAGGTCCTGCTGACGGTTGCGCGAGAGGTCCACTGTGGCGAAATCCTCCGTGCGGGGCAACTGCATCACAAATCGGTCGAGAACATCCACCTTCGCCGTTCCCGTCACCAATTCAAACGCCAAAATATGTCCCCCACGGGAACGGTCTTGGCTAATGAAATGCAGGTGATAGCCCGGAACGTTGACCCCCGCCACAAATGGCGGACAACGGAATCCCAACACGGTGCCCGAAACGTTTTCCATGTCAAACACCGGCTGGGTGGCCGCCACTTCTTTCAGTGGAGGAAAGGGCCGCTTCTGGGCGGGCACACTTCGCGTCCGCATCGTTTTGAACTGCCCATCGATTCGGATCGCGAGGAATCCGTTTTGGCTGGGAAACTCCCGATCCATCAACGCCTCCATGGCGGAAACATCGCTTCCCGGAGAAAGCGCAATGCTCTTTTCGGGCTGGAACCAGCACACCGCCGCAAATGGAGTCTCACCGTCCAGCGAGTGAGAATAGACCTTTCCGTCCGCCTTCACTTGGCTGAACTCGCCATCCAGCAAAATCATCTCTCCATCCAAATTGTCATAGGTCCCGATGCCAAAATCGCCATGCTGTTGCAGTTCGCGCAACGACAAATCGCCATCATAGACGCCCGCCAACAAGGCATCGATGGTCGACGTCTGATACACCGTATTCCTCGAAGGCCCCGCGCACCCCGCCACCCCCATGCACACCCATAGCCCTACTAGTTTGTAATCCATTTTCATTCCGCCTCCTCGTCTGTCCGTCACCATGTGAAGTACCCATCCTAGCCATTTGGTCCAGAAAGATAAATCAAATGATGTACAAGTGGACGCACTCGGGCACATCCCCGTTTTACTGACCAATGACATCGCCGTCATGTTCATATGTATTCAAAGCCCAGCGGTCTCGGCGAGACCGCCATCCCTTTCCATCCGTGTCCATCGGTGTGTATCCGTGGTTCAAGGGTCTTGGGTTGCGGCCCCGCCGCACTGTGTTCCTCTGAGGACTCGGTGAGAGGGATCGGATTTCTCTCACAGAGGGAGAACTCAGACGATTTACTTCTTGGCGTCCTTGGCGAGAGGGATTGGGTTCTCCATGTCCTTGGAAATTCAATTTGGAAGGTAGGGCGGGGCCGGTGGACCCGCCGGGATGGTGCGGGGATGACGAGATAAGGGAACTAAACGGACAGAGGCGGCGCGCCCGGCGGTCGCGCCCTACCTTGAAATAGAGAACGAGAGGTCAACGAAACAGGGATGCGCCCCGGCGGGGTTCAAGTCGGGGTTCTTTGCGTGAACGGTAGAAGGTTTCCCGGTCGAAGAACTCGTCTTCCTGAAGGCGGTGTATGGTTTCGACGTCGCCCTGCCACGTGCAGGCCCCCGGGGGATGAAATGATGTCCCGAGCCGACGGAGTGCAGACCTATAGCCACAGCGACTCCAAGACCCCCGCGACCTTGTGTCGCGGGTGAATCAGTCAATGCTGGATTCGCTTACCTTCAACAGCTTCTCCTTCAATGCCTCCCCAAAAGTGCCGTGGGCAAGCTCATGGCTTTGCACGTAGCAATCCATGACCGGCTTCATCAGCTTTGAACAGGGCTGGCCAGCCTCCATCCACATGGCCCGTAGCGCATTGGACTCCTCCATCCCATAGGTGGGCTTGCGTCCTCGTCGCTCGGACGGATATCCCGGCGCTCGCAGCACCTTGATCGCATGCTTGCGTTCCATGCCCGTCGTTGCGCAAAACTCGTCCAATACACGCCCCTTTGCCCGTTTCCCCGTCATCGCCTCGTAGCGAATCCGGGTGAGGATGACATACTCTCTCGTTGCTTCTTTGCTCATCTTCATGCCTCCATTCTTTCGGTGTCATCATTTTGACTCAACACCTTTGAATACCTCTCCAAGCTCTTCCGAGCTTCGGTGTCATTTATTTGGAGGCAATGCGGCCGTTGCGCCACGATTGCAGCACGGGGCCCAGATCCCTCGACACGCTCGGGATGACAGCTTCCCTTTCTGTCATGTTGAGCGCAGGCGCTCCGCGCCGCAGTCGAAACATCTCGGCTCTGCTCCCCCGGCTAGTCGGCGGGACTAGGACCCAGATCCCTCGACCGGCTCGGGATGACAGCCCTATCGCTCCTCCCACGGCCTCCCGACCGGCGGCGAGAGCCCCAACACGCAAACCGCCAAATCCTCCCACTGGGGATTCTGACCGGCGATCAACTCTTCTTTCTTCTGGCGCCGCCAACCCTTCAGCTGCTTTTCGCGGGCAATGGCGTCCGACGGCTTGGCAAACCGCTCAAAACATACCAGACGGTCGCAATGATACCGTCGGGTAAAGCCTTCCGTTTTGCCCGCGCGATGCTGCAATACCCGTTTGGTCAGGCCATTGGTCACGCCGACGTAAAGCACGGTTCTGCCCTTGTTGGTCAAGATGTAGGTGTAAAAATCGCCCATGACGGGCCCAGATTAGTCCAGCCGTCTTGAGGCCGCAACCCCGCATTTTTTTTCTTTCCCGCCGGCCCACCGGCGGGACTTAGCCCAGATCCATCGACCAGCTCGGGATGACAGCCTCCCCTCCGGTCATGCCGAGCGCAGTCGAGACATCTCGGCCTTACCCCATATGCCCAGATCATCCCTCGACAAGCTCGGGATGACAGCCTCCGCCCCCGCACCTCCCGTCATGTTGAGCGCAGGCGCTCCGCGCCGCAGTCGAAACATCTCGGCCTTGCCCCAACGGCCCACCGGCGGGACTTAGCCCAGATCCCTCGACAGGCTCGGGATGACAGCCTCCCCTCCGGTCATGTCGAGCGCAGTCGAGACATCTCGGCCTTATCCCATATGCCCAGATCGTCCCTCGACAGGCTCGGGATGACAGCCCCCGCCCCCGCCCGTCATGTTGAGCGCAGGCGCTTTGCGCCGCAGTCGAAACATCTCGGCCTTGCCCCAACGGCCCACCGGCGGGACCCCGCCCAGATCCCTCGACAGGCTCGGGATGACAGCTGAGGTTTTCCACAGTGTGGAAAACTCTACTGCGGCACGGCCGCCCGTTCCTGGTTCAGCGCCAGCAGCTTTTCCAGAATCTCGGCGTCGGGCAGCGCGGGTGCCCAGCCGTAGGCGGCGAAAACGGCGGCGTCGAGTTTTTGGTGCGCGAGGTCGAGCCACGTCGGACGCTCGTTGTAGAGACGCGTCAAATGCCGCGGCTTCGCGTCCTGCCCCGCCAGCCATTCGTCGCGCTTCGCAACCAGCGCGCTCGCGGCGTCGGCGATGACCGATTCCTGCGCCGGAGTTGGTTTCGGGAACGGGAAAGTTTCAAAGCTCGTCGTCGGCGTGTAGCGGGCACCGGATGCTTCTTCTCTCAACTGTGTTCCTTGCGCGCGCGCCCACACTTCGTGCACGCGCGAGTGCAAAATACCGAAGAAATAATCGTCGGAACGGGCAAAAACAATGGTGCCATCATTGGCCAACACTTCTTGTTTCAGCCACACGAAAAGTCGATGTTTTGAAACGCGTGGCGTGACAATAAACCGCGGCAAACCTTTTAACGCCGCGCGCATTCCAGGACGGGCTTCCGCGTATTGCCACCACTTTTGAGCGTAAGCATCCCTGCGGTTTTTTGAGCGCACGGGATAGACCTCCCGCTTTGCATATTCAAAAGGCGCTTCATACTGCGCAGCTTCTTCCATCGGCATGACAGCAAAATCGATGGTCCAGCGACCGCGTGAACCACGCACGAGATCGACCGCGCTGGCGACGGGACGCACCACATCGGAATTGGGACATTTGTTGGGATTTCCTGTAGCTACAAGCATGGCCTTCGCACTTGCCAGATCGATATCAAAAGACCCTTTCGGGGACGGCCCTTGAAAGGATATCCCTTGGTTTTCTTTAAGAATTTGGGCCTGTGTGATATCGGCTGCACTCGTCAAATCGGGATTGATCGTAGCAACGGCCTGCCCGTCGAGCATGCGGGTTTTCTCCGTGCCGTCGTCGAAGGCGGCAATGCTGACATGGACGGTTGCGCCATCGAGAATCCAATCCTGATCCGAGACGGCCCAGTAAATGTCGCCGGATTCTTTGATCCGCTTGAGCACTTCGCGATTGGCTCCGCCGCGGATGCCTTGCGTGGCGAGCAATCCAGCGCGTTTGCATTCGCGTTTTTCAATGGCGGCGCGGGCTTTTTCAAACCAGTAGCAGCAGAGATCGGCAAACGCGGGCACTCGGTCTTTGTATAACTTGAACAACGCTTCCACGGTTTCGTCGCCGAGTTCTTGACGAATCCTGTTTCCACCGAGGAACGGCGGATTGCCGACGATGAAATCGACCGGGGGCCAGGCGGGCTCCTTGGGGTTCGCGGGATCGGAGAGGTCGAGGATGGCGTCCTTGTTCCGGAAATTGCCGGGGATGGCGCGGAGGATGGGTTCCTCGGGCGAGCCGAAGCCGTTGAACTTGCGCCACTGCAGCCAGCCGATCCACACGGTCATTTGCGCGAGATCGTGGGCGTAGGGGTTGATCTCGATGCCGTGGAGCTGCCACGGGCCCACCATCGGCAGCACCGCGCCGAGGCCCGCATCGGAGGAATGGATGCTGACGGCCTTTTCGAGGTCTTTGAGCTTCTGCAAGGAAACATAGAGGAAGTTGCCGGAGCCGCACGCCGGATCGAGCACCTGCACCGCCTGCAAGCGCGCCAAAAAATTCTGCAAAACCGCCTCGGCCTCGGCCTTGCCCTTTTTCTTGGGCGAGGCCAAGGCGGCGTCGATGGCCTGCCGGGCTTCGTCCCATTCGCGGCGCAGGGGCTGCATCACGACGGCTTCGACGACCTTCTCGATATCCGCCTTGCCGGTGAAGTGCGCGCCGAGCTGGGAGCGCTTGGCCGGATCGAGCCCGCGCTCGAACAACGTGCCGAAGATGGAAGGCTCGATGGCGCTCCATTCCAGCAGCGCGGCGGATGCGATCTGCGCCGACTCCCCCTCCGTCAGCTCGGGGACCGTCGCGCCGTTGAACAGGTTGCCGTTGAAGTGGCGGATGTCCTCCGTCCCGAAATCGCCGCCGGTGGCCATGGCCTCGAAGAGCTGGCCGAGTAGGCGCCGGAACCGGACGGGATCGCCGCCGGCCTTTTCCGTGATGCGCGTGAAAATATGGTCGGGCAGCAGGCCGATGTCCTCCGCGAACATGCAGAACACCACGCGGTCCAGGAAATGCGCCACCTCGGCGGAATCCAGCCCGCGCCCACGCATTGTCTGCGCGATGGCCGCGATCCGCTCGGCGGCCTCTTGCGTGATGGCTTCGCTGGTCTTGCCGGGCTTGAATTTCTCGGAGCCGGCAAACACCGCGCGCAGGATTTCCAAGTTCTGCGGCTCGCCCAGCTTCTCCAGCGGGATGTCATGGACGGCCGATACGGTCCCGGTGAAGTTGGTGCGGACCACGATGCGGTCGAGATCGCACACGACGAGATAGGGCGGGTTCGCGAGCGCGTCGCGATAGCGCAGCAACTGGTCATAGGCGGCGGCGAGGTCCTTGGTCTTGCCCTTGTATTCCCAGCCGAAGCAATTCTTCTTCCACACGTCCGCGAAGCCATCGCCGCCGCCGTGCTTTTCCGCGCCCTTCTCGAAGCAGAACGACTCGCCGGTCGGATCGGCCTCGGCCGGCGTGGGGTGCTCCAGCAGGCTGCACAGGTTCAGGAAATGCTCCTGCGCAGCGGACCTTTCCTTCAGCTCCACCTTCCGCCACTTCGCGATGAATTCGGCAACGTTCAAAGACACCTCCCGCAAATTGGGCTCCATCCTAGCAGATATTTCCGTTTTGGGCCGCACGCCGCGAAAAAATGTCGAAATTTTTCGTTGAGGCGCCGTCCGACCCTGCCACGGCAAAAATGGCCGTGAATCCGGTCATGTTGAGCGCAGGCGATCCCCGCCGGAGTCGAAACATCTCGGCCCTGCCGTTGCGCAACAATTGCAGCCCGAGGCCCAGATCCCTCGACAGGCTCGGGATGACGGCCACCCTTGCCCGTCATGTCGAGCTTGTCGAGACATCTCGGCCTTATTCCCCCCAGCCAGCCCACCCTGTCCCGCAGCATCAAGGAAGTAGAGCGGCGCGCTGGATCTCCCCTCTTCGAACGGAGCCGCAACGGCATCACCCCCACCGAAGTAGGACGCCTCTTCCTTCGTCATGCCGCCGAAGTCCTCGCCCGGCATCTTGGCCCGGCTGCGCCGACGCGAAGTCGACGTGGGCGTGGCCGATGCCAGCTATGTCGGAACCAGCACGGACATCCAAATCCAAGACCTATCCGCCCATCAAGGACGACTGATTGTCCGCCCCGGCCACCCGCTAAGACGAAAGAAAAACATCCAGCTTGCAGACGTTATGTTGAACTTTGGACGGTTGTGTCCTGTCTTGCCATCCGTCCGTTAATGCCCTAGTTTCTCCCAAGATGTCCTCCACCCCAAAAGAGTTTGATTTCTGGTACGCCGTCAACAACACCGAGGTATTGGTGTCGCCTCGCGGTCGTTTGGAAACGTTTGGCTCCACACTGATTAACTATCGGCTCGTCACCGAATTGATGGATACGATTGGTCAGGTCCGAATCCGGGAGGGACGCATTCAAGCCTTCCGCCCAGAAATTCTGACTCCCCAATCTTTCACCGATTCCCCCCTCGAGGGCTTTCAAACTGGACAAGCCAACGATTTTGTCCGGTGGTTGCGCGAGCACGAATCCGACATGATTCTCCTGAAATATGGATTCAAGATTCGCCATGAAACCATCACCGAATCGATCGTTCACGACCCCGTCGATGCCGTATTGGATCGAGTACGAGCCGAAATGAAAGCCCACGAAGATCCACTCTCCGCTCTCGTCTTGGGCGTGGATGAGCCATGGGAAGTCTGCCTGCTCAAATTACTTTTCGAGGTGGTTCGCCTCTCCGCTCCCGGCAATGCGCGAGATCTTCGCGCCGACCCCGATGGCTCGCACCATCAAATTGATCGGGCATTTCGGATGGCCGCCCATGACAAATCAAAGTTGCCACCACTGGCCGATCTGCTAACCCGCCTTGGAAAATTCAAGGACTACGAAGATCGTTTCTTCGCCCTCGTCCGCTCCCACTCCCGATAAACGAAAAGCGTCAGCGCGAGGCAATCCACGGAATGGCCACAAACGTCCCGATGCTACCGCCGATGTTGGTCAGAACCACCACCAGCAGAATTCGAATGACGGGATTGCGAATGAATTTTCGGAACGTTTCCAGCGATTCGGGCAAGGTCTCGAAATCGCCCACCGATGGCGGTCGAATCCACGCCTGAACCAATCCCGAAACCCAACCGGCCGCAATCGCAGGATGCAAGGTCGTAATGGGGGCCGCCAAAAAGGCCGACAAGATGGTCAGGGGGTGTGCCAACGCCGCCAGAGCTCCCATCGCAGCCAGCGTACCTGTCACCCCAATCCAGATGACAATGGAATCGATTCCGCGCTCGGCCCCACCATAAAAAAAACCGGCGACAATTAACGCCACAACAAAGGTTGGAATCAGCCAAGGCCAAACCTTGGACCACTTCGATGGAGGAGGTAGACTTTCCAACTCCGCCAGCGAGACTGACGATTGAATCGACTTCAACATGCCGGGCACATGTCCAGCCCCCACCACCGCCACAATGCGCTCGCCTTGTGTTAATCGCAATTTCTGGGCCAGATACACATCCCGCTCATCGATCAGCCGTTTCTTGATTTCGGGAAAGGCCTTTCCCATCTCGCCCATTAACGACTCAAGCTGATCTTGTTTCTTCATGGCTTCGATGTCAGCACCGTCTATTTCTTCGGAGCCAAACATCGCCTCCACCATCACTCCAAACAGCTTCACCCGGTGCCAAAAGCTCAGATGCCGCCACACACGCTTGAGCGTGATGTCAATTCGCCGGTCAATCAGCTCCAGCTTGGCACCCGTTTCTTCGGCACACGCCGCGCCCGCCATCATTTCTGCGCCCGGCTCCACCTCCAACTGCTTGCCGAGACGACGATAAAAGGACTGCAACGCCAATTGAGCCAACAGAAACATCGCCTTTCCTTGGCGAACCACTTGAAAAATATTGGTGTGCCGCCACGCCTCTTTCTTCACCAGTCCCTGATAGCGGGGCTCGCATAGTTCAATGGCAATGGTGTCGGGACGAACCGCCGCCACCACCTCGCGAACATCCTGCACACTTTGCGCCGACACATGTGCCGTCCCGACAATATAAATGATTTTGCCCTCCAGAGTCACCACCGTGGCACTGGAGGGCAAAGAAACGTTTTCTTCCTGCATGGAAGAGCTTACTGAGCGCCGCCCTTCTTGATGTAGATGTCCGTGCGGCGATTGTGCTGCATGTTCTCTTCGGTGTCATTCGGCTTCACGGGACGGTCAAATCCATAACCCACCGCTGTCATGCGCTCTGGGCTCACGCCACTGTTTTGCAGCAGATAATCGGCAACGGCCCTTGCACGACGCTCGCTCAACTTTTGGTTGTATTCGCGTGTGGATTTCGGACGCTTGTCAGCATGCCCTTCCACGCGAACCGTGGCGCCGGGATCGCGACGCAACACCTTCAATACGGGCTCAATGTCCTTGTAGTACTGAGGACGAATGAAGGACTTGTCATAATCAAACTCGATCAGAAGGGTGAATTTTTGCAGATCATCCGAGGGGTCCAGCGGATTGGTGCTGTCTTCAATCACTTCATGACCATCGCTGACGCCACCCTTGTCGGTGTCGATGTCCAACGGATTGGTCTTATAGGTCAACACTTCGGCACCATCCTTCAAGCCATCAAAATCGCTATCCGGATTGAGCGGATCGGTCTTCTGCTTAAATACTTCATCGCCATCGGAGAGACCATCGCCATCCGTGTCCGGATTGTAAGGATCGGTTCCAATCACCGCCTCATCCTTGTCAAACAAGCCATCCCCATCGCTATCCAAATCGCCAGGACCCGCACCTACCAAAAATTCAGGAGCCACAACTTTTTCGGCGCCGAAACGATACGTCACGCCGAATTCCGTCAAGCTGACGAATTCGGTGTCCGAGCCCTGAGGTCCAGCGGCAAAATCAACGCGCAAGGCCCAAGAATCATTGAAATGGTAAAACAATCCTGCACCGATAAACGCCCCGGGCTGGGTCTTGCCGTTGCGCACATCGTCACCCAGGAAGGTGACCGCCGCGCCCGCACGCAGAAACGGATCAAAGCGGCGATTTTCCACTGCACGCAGATGCAATAGGGCATCCAAACTCAACCGCAAGGCCGTCGTGCTTCCATCCAAGGGAGTCACCCCCTCGTTGAGGTCGTTCGAGCTTCGTGCAGAAAGTGAAGGCATATAGTACAAACCTCCTTCAAGATCCCACCACGAATTAAAGCTATACCCCAGCTTTCCAAACCCGCCCAGACCCGGTTCGGCTTCCGTATCGCCTTCCGGATGGTAATAATCCAACCCGATCGTCGTGAACCACGGGGCACGATCAAACAAATCCTCATCCGTCGCAAAAGCCGAACCCGTCCAGCATGATACGGCCAACACCGTCGCCAAAAACCATTTCATCGTTTTCATTCTTTTATCCAATGCTCCCTGTTCAAAGATTGGCGGAACGATACTGGCCCTCCCCCTCCCGTGCAACCAAAAACGCTGGTCATATCGGCGACGGAGAATTCCACAATCAGATGGGCCACTGGCAACCCGCGCAAGGCGCACTGGAGGATCGCTGACGGATCTATTAAATCTCATTTTAATATTTCCACGCTCTTCGCTATTCTGCTCGCATGAAAAACAAGCCAATTGCTTCTTCGTCGAAATCCGCCGCCACTCGCCAACCCTTGCCTCCCGAGCCCCCGCCGTCCCACAACTGGGCCACCACCGACAAGGATGAAATCGAACGCCGCCGCTGGCGCGCCCGCCAAGAATCATTTGTCATCACCAACAAAGAGTCCGCCCATCCCATTTTTTCCAATTTTCAAGTGCGCTCCGGTAGCGGCATGTCCTATCTCGTGGAAATTCGCGATCTGGCCGCCCGTTCATTCTCCTGCCAATGCGTGGATTTCCGTATCAACGGCCTCGGCACCTGCAAGCATGTCGAAGCTCTCCTCAATCAACTCGAGGCCCGCTTCCGCCGCGTGTTCGCTCAAGCAACCAAGGCGGGCTCAAATCGCATCGATGTCGTCCCCGACCGCGACCGTCGATCCATTCAGATTGAACGCGGACTCCAACACCTTCCCCCTTCGTTGCGCCGCCTCTTCAACGCGGCTGGACAGCTTCTCTCCGACGATCTTGATGCCGCTCTCGCCGCCCTCCAGTCCACTCGCCTTCCCTCGCTTCGCATTTCTCAGGATGTCGCCCTTTGGCTTGAAACCCTCCAGCGCCAAGAAGAACGCAAGCGCCTTCGCCGCGACTATGAGCAAAAGGTCCAAGCCGGCACCTATCCCGCACACGAAACCAAGATGCCCCTTTTCCCCTACCAGCGCGAAGGCATGCTCCACCTTGCATTCAACGAACGCGCCCTGCTGGCCGACGAAATGGGGCTCGGCAAAACCATCCAAGCCATCGCCGCCTGCGCTCTTCTGCACCGTATGGGCAAGGCCAAGCGCGTGCTGGTCATCACGCCGGCCTCCCTCAAAACCGAATGGGAAGAACAAATCCAGCGCTTCACCGATCTGCCCTATCAGGTGGTGTTCGGCCCACGCCACTCCCGCCTCAAAGCCTATTCCGCCGCGCCGTTCTTCACCCTCGTCAACTATGAGCAAATGCGCGGCGACGCCCTCGAAGTCAATGCTCGCCTGAAACCCGATGTCATCATTCTCGACGAAGCCCAACGGATCAAGAACTGGAGTACCCAAACCACCCTGTCCATCAAACGCCTCCAAAGCCGCTATGCCTTCGTCCTGACCGGAACCCCGCTGGAAAATCGAATCGATGAAATCCGTTCGCTCATGGATTTCCTCGACCCCTCCCTGCTCGGACCGCTTTTCCGCTTCAATCGCGACTACTACGAACTCGACGAACGCGGCCGCCCCAGCGGCTATCGCAATCTCGATGGCCTACGCAAACGCATCCAGCCCGTCATGATTCGCCGCCTGAAGTCCGATGTCGAAACCGAACTTCCCGATCGCACCGACCGCCACTATTTCGTCCCCATGGGCGAAACCCAACTCGCCGCCTATGCCGATCACGAACGGGAGGTGGCTCGCCTCGTCCACATCGCAAAACACCGCCCTCTCACCAAGCAGCAGCAGGATAAACTGATGCGCGAACTGGCCATGATGCGCATGCTTTGCGATACTGCGTTTATTCTCGACTCCGAAGATCGCACCTGCCCCAAACTTGGCGAACTCGAAAAAATCATCGACGAAGCCTGCGCCACTCCCGACACCAAATTAATCGTGTTCTCCGAGTGGGAACGCATGCTCCAGCTCGTCAAAGAACGGTGCGAGAAAATGAAAGTCGGCTACGCTTGGCATACCGGTTCGGTGCCCCAACGCCGCCGCCGCGCCGAAATCATGGCCTTCAAAAGCGATCCCGCCTGCCGCGTGTTTCTCTCCACCGACTCCGGCGGAGTTGGCCTCAATCTTCAAAATGCAAGCATCGTCGTCAACTGCGACCTGCCCTGGAATCCCGCCAAACTCGAACAACGCATCGCCCGCGCTTGGCGCAAACACCAAACCCGCCCCGTCACCGTCTTCAACCTCGTCTCCGAAAACACCATCGAACACCGAATGCTCGCCACCCTTGCCGCAAAGAAGGAACTGGCCGATGGCCTTCTGGACGGACGCGCCGACTTGGGCACCATTCGATTCCGGGGAGGAGCCCAAGCCTTTTTGGCTCGCCTGCAGCAAATCATGTCCGTTCCTCCCGAAGCGCCCAAAGCCCCGCCCGTCATCGTCTTGCCCGCCGACCGCTCGGCCGCATTCGCCGACCGCGCCAGCACCCTCCTCGGCTTGTCTCTCACAGCCTGCGAAGAGCGCTTCCCCAATCAAGGCCCCTCCTCAACCCTGCTGGTCGTGGTGGACCGCAATGCCGACCTCTGGCGCGAACAACTTCGCACTCTGCATAGCGACCTGTTTGGTCCCGGTAAAACCGATCCGCTCTCCCCCGTCGAACTGCAAGTCATCGATCGGGCCACCCTCGAAGCGCTACAAGCCCTCGAAGCCAATGGCCTCATCGCCAAAACCATTCGCGCCACTCGCCTGTTGCACCCCGCCTCCGAAGCCGCAACTCACTCTCTGTCTCCGGAAGATCAGCTCTCCTTGGATGCCGCTCAAACCGCCGCACGCCGCAAAATCAAGGCCGCTCGATTACTCCTGGCCGAAGATCTCGCCGATGAATCCATCCGCCCCCTTCACGACGCCATCCTTCAACTCGGAAAAGCTCTAGCCATCCGCCAGCGACTGCCCGCCCCCAGCACCATCGAAGACGCCCTCTCCCCGCCCTTGCTCACCGCTTGGGG
>CAZYGH010000004.1:0-2100 GCA_964647595.1 uncultured Verrucomicrobiota bacterium | reverse complement strand
CCCAATCCCGACCAAGCCCTGCTCGAAAAATTGGAAGCGCTGACCTCATGAAACCCGATTCTCTTTCCGCCTTGAATCGGTTGACCTGGGAAGACCTCACACAATGGGCAGGCGACCGCGTGGTTCGACGAGGCAAGTCATATAAACACCGAGTGGAAGATTTGTGCGTCACACCCGATGGAGCCCTCTTGGCTTGGGTCCAAGGCAGAAGCCGCTACGCCACTCTGATACGGCAATCTCCGTCAGGCGTCCTATCGTCCGTCTGTACCTGTCCCTACAGAACCTCCTGCAAACATGCGGTCGCCACCCTCCTCCGCTATCTCGATGGCATCCAAGAACAGGCTGTTATTCCTGCGGCGGAGTCGGACGACGAACGCTTCGCCCAGTTGGAAGCAGAACCCCATGAGGACGAGGAGATAAACGAGGAGGACGAAGTTTCTCCTCTCTCGTCTTCGCCTTCGCACGGCTCCGGCGATGACCCCATTCGGGATTATCTAACCAAGTGCACCAAAGCCCAGTTGTTCGATCTCCTCCTGCAAGAGCAAAGTGTCATCCCGGAACTGCGCCTGAAACTGGCCGACCAAAAACACCTTCGCGAAGGAAATCACAAAAAACTGATAACCGAAACGAGAAAGGAAATCGATCGCGTCACCCGTGAGCCCGGCTGGCAAAACCACTGGCAGCACGAAGGCTACACACCGGATTATTCGCGCCTGACCCAACGTCTCGAACACCTGCTGAATGCCGGACATCCCGATGCCGTGGTGGAGCTGGGAACTTATCTGCTTCCGAAAGGGATGAGTCAAGCCGCCTCCTCGGACGATGAAGGCGAAACCTCGAACGAACTTCTCAACTCTCTAACCGTTGTGTATCGGGCGCTGGCCCTGTCTACCCTGTCTCCTGCCCGACAAATCCTCTGGGATATCGATGCACACCTCTTGGACCCTTATGACATGCTACGCGTTGTGAAAGGGCCCATCGAAACATTCCAGCAGAACCAAGCCGCCACATGGAGCCTCGTGGCCGACCAACTTCAAGAACGTCTTGCCTCCATGCCCCCTCGACAGGAAGAAAAATATTCTTCGTCTCCCTATCTCCGCAACAATCTACGGCAATGGCTCATCCAATCTCTTGAACACGCCGGGCGTGAATCCGACATCATCCCTCTGCTCCAACGCGAGATCTTCCATTCCCACTGCTATCTCGACCTGATCCAACGCCTACTCAAAGCCAAACGACGCGATGAGGCTCGCTCATGGGCCAAGACAGGCATTGAAGCCACGGCTGAAAAATTTCCTGACATCGCTCGTCAACTCGAAGACGCACTCCTCGATCTGGCAGAGCAGGAAAAGAATGCTCCGCTGAGTGCCGCGTTTCGGGCCAGAGCATTTTTTCTTTACCCCGGTTTGAAAACTTTCTTGGAAATGCAAAATGCCGCAACCAAGGCGAAGGTGTGGTATGAAATCCGCCCCCGTATCCACCGTTTCTTGGAAACCGGACAGCGTCCCGATTTGCCCGTAACGGAGCGGCCCAGAAAAGGCGACAAGCTCTCTCCACCCGTACCCTGGCCATTGCCTTCCACCGGACTTGCCGATCCGCCTCCTTCGTCTCATCGAGACCACGTTCCAAACACTGGCGTGCTGATCGAAATCGCCATCCACGAAAAACGTCCCGAAGAAATCCTCCATTGGTATCACCTCCGCCAACCCAGCGGAAGCTGGAGCGGGGGATACTTCGACGAACAGGTCGCCAACGCCCTCGAATCCACCCATCCCAATGAAGCCATCGCCCTCTGGAAAAAACGGGTTACCCTCGCAACCGCCGCTGCCAATCGAGCCACCTATTCCGTCGCAGGCGATTGCCTGCTCAAAATCCGTTCCGTCCTAACGCGCATGGGACAAGAAAAGGAATGGAAAATCTATCTGGAGTCCATCCGCCACGAAAATAAGCGCCGCCCCCGAATGATGGACGTCCTCAACAAACTCGAAAACCGCCGCACCCCTATTGTCACGCCCGAAACAAATTCACCCATTCCGACCTGGTAGCTTTCTGCGGATTGAAGATCGGAGAGTGGGCGGTGGGTTTCCACCGCCACAAGCC
>CAZYGH010000003.1:65805-150878 GCA_964647595.1 uncultured Verrucomicrobiota bacterium | reverse complement strand
CGCTCCATTTTTTTAATCCATATGTCGCTATAATTATACGCGGTCATATAGTGGCGGAAAAAAGCCCCTTGGCGTTTTCGGAGGCTCACGATCACAACATACGTTTTCCACACTGTGTAGGTTCTTGCAAAACGAACACGGACGACACGGAGGTCGTCCCTCCAATGGTGAAAACAAGCCGTATTGGCTGATTTTTGGAGGGTCGGGCTCCGTCCCGACCGTTTTGGCCGGGGTTTTGCAAGAGGCTCTGTGGAAAACTTTTTTCCACCGGTGGAAAATGTTCGTTGTTGCCGTCTCGGTTTGGGGGGAGGGGGTGTGATTTTGAATAGTTGAAGGGTGAAAATGCAAGGGGGGCTATTATTTTCATTTTTCCGGTTGCATTCGTATAGTTTTGAGCATATTGTAGTGTCCTCTACATGAGGACATTACATGACCGATGATCAAAAACAGAAAACCGAGGCGCGCATTCGTGCCATTCGCACTGAAATTGTCAACATTCCGGCCCTGCTCGACGGGGCGCTTATGTCCAAGCGCAATCGGGTCAAACGCAAGGACGGCAGCATCCACGTCTCGCCGGAACACTGGACCTTCCAATACCGCAGCGCCGACGGAAAACGGCTGTGGAAGCGCATTCCTCGTCCGGCGAAGGCCGTCGTTCAGCGGCTGGTTCGCGCCGGGGAGCATTACCGGGCGCTGGAGCAGGAGTACCGGGCGCTGCTGACGGAATTGGCGCTGGCCGACGGCGGTAAAAATAAAGACTAATCCTATCGCTGCCTCGGCCGACCTTTGCCCATGTCGAGGCTGTCTTGCGCGCCATCGAAGAGGGTCCCGTCGACGATTCCGGTTTTCCCGTCGCACTCCAGGATCTCGACAAGGCTCTGGCTACGGCCGCCCAGCAGGATGCAGGGTCCCTGCTCTCCGAGGTGCTCTCGCACATCGGGAAGCTCAAAATGCCCGGTGCCCACGGATATCGGGTGCGCCAGCTCCTCACATGTCTTGGCTGGATTCCCGTCCACTACGCCTATGTCAGGAAAGCGGGATCATCCGCGTTCCTTCAGGCTCTTGGGGTTGTGGAACGAAGCACCGCCACCGCGCGTGATCGAGCGGTCCGTTGCGCCGCATTGTGCGGCTCGTTCGCGGAAGGCTGCAACGTACTCGGCCGCCTCACCGGCATGGTGGTCTCGGTCACCAAGCTCAGAGCCATGACACTCGCCTACGGGAATGAATGCCTGCAAAAGCAGGCCGCCGCAAAGGCAGACGTGCGCTCCTACCCCGAACGGACACCGAAGGAGGGGGAAACGCCAACCGAGCATACTTTCTTCTGCATGCTGGATGGAACGGGAGCCCCCTGCACAAAGGCAGATACCGCCGGGCGCCAAGGAAAGAACGGCGAGGCGGGAACCCGTCAAATCAGGGTCGCGGTCTTCGGCGAATACGCTTGGCTTGACCCCAAGGGCAGACCCTCTGCCTTCCGAGGTTCCTTCTCCTACGCGGTCTCCGGGGAGGAGATTGCCGAAGTGGGTCTCTTGGTTCGCAAACTGGGCCTCGCCCGAGGATGTGGAAATGCCGCGCGCATCCAATGCGTCGCAGACGGGGAAGAAGCTCTTGAAAAGGCGCTACGCGACGCCTTTCCCAACGCCATCTTCACCAATGACTTCATGCACGCATGCGAACATCTCCATCTGTGTTGCCATAATCTCGGATTGCCTCCCGAAGCCTCGAGCAAAGAGTACCGCTTTCTCAAGGGTTTGCTCTACCGTTGCGGAGCCTCCGCCGTCATCAAGCGCCTCGAAACCCGATATCTCCAGCCCCTTGCAGCGTCCTCCGTGGCAAACAAGGAACTCGACTATCTGCGCAAACGACATCAGAACATGCGCTACGGAAAACTGCGTAAGGAAGGTCTGTTCATTGCCTCCGGCCATGTCGAAGCCGCCGCCAGAGTTCTCGTCGTTCGACGTTGCAAACAGGCCGGCATGCACTGGCGCCACAAAAACGCCATCCGCATCAGTGCCATCCTCGCTCACTTCCGTTCGATCGCCTGACCTTCAACGAATTAAAATCGCACCCGGGGGGAGGCGGGAATGCGATTTACAGAGGCGGGGGCGTGGCGTAAAGTGACCGAAATGAATGAATCGCCACGGTTGGCGGTTGAAATACCCAGGAGAAACGGATGAAGAAGTTCTTGTTTGGATCGTTGACGGTTCTGGCGATGGTGGCGTTGTTGGCGGCCTGTGGAAAGAAAGACACCACCAAGTATTTGGTGATGGGCACCAATGCGGAATTTCCCCCGTTTGAAACGCTGGGTGGGGCGAATGGTTCCGAGGTGGTGGGCTTCGATGTGGAAGTGGCCAAGGCCATTGCGGCCAAGGTGGGCTTGCCGCTGAAGATTGAAGATATGAAGTTTGACAGTCTGTTGCCTGCGTTGGGCTCGGGCAAGGTGGACATGGTGCTGGCGGGCATGACGATCAACGAGGAGCGCCGCCAAAACGTGGATTTCTCTGCGCCCTATTACAAGGCGACGCAGGTCGTGTTGGTTCCGGCGGGTGGATTTGTTCCGGCCTCCAAGGAAGAATTGAAGGGCAAGATCATTGCGGTGCAATTGGGCACGACGGGCGATGGCGTGGCGGCAGAAATCACCGGTCAGGAAAATGTTCGCCCCTTCACATCGGCCATGGATGCGGTGGTGGAGTTGACGAATCTCAAGGTGGATTGCGTCATCATCGACGAACAACCCGCCATTCAGTTTGCGAAGAAGAATCCCGGCCTCGCGCTCGTGCGCTTGGCGTTTGATGATGAGTTTTATGGCGTGGCCGTCAAGAAGGGCAACGCGGAGTTGTTGGCCAAAATCAACGAGGCGCTGGGCGAGATCGCTGCCGATGGTCGCTATGACCAATTCGTGGAGCAGTGGATGGTCAAGGCCGCCGCCGAAACGCAAGCGGCGGAATAAGCAGTTTCTGGTTTCCCTATGTGGTGGGCCCGCATCCAGCAGTGTCTGATGGATCCTCTTCCAAACGGGCTTCCGCCCGGTTGGAAGATGTTGGTCAACGGGCTGGGCTATACCCTGATGATCACGGCGCTGGCGGTGTGCCTTGGCGTGGTCATCGGGACGCTGGTGGGCGTGATGCGGATGTCGAAGCGCTGGTGGGTTTATTTGCCAGCGCGCATTTATGCGGACCTGATTCGAGGCACGCCGGTGCTGGTGCAACTGTTCATCATCAACTTTATCGTGTTTGCGAGCGTGCAGGCGGATAAGTGGCTGGTGGCGGTCATTGCCTTCGGGCTCAACTCAGCGGCGTATGTGTCAGAGATTGTTCGCGCCGGCATTCAAAGCGTGAATCCGGGGCAGATGGATGCGGCGAGGTCGCTGGGAATGCCTAGCGGGATGGCGATGAGGGAGATCATTTTGCCGCAGGCTTTTCGCAACATTCTGCCGGCACTGGGGAATGAGTTTGTGGTGTTGCTCAAGGAAACGAGCGTGGTGGGCTTCATTGGAGGGATGGATTTGATGCGCATGGGCGACATCATCCGCAGCAAGACCTATGAGGCGTATGTGCCGTTGTTGTCGGTGGCGGCGATTTATCTTGTGTTGACGCTGGGTATTTCGGCGCTGTTGCAACGGCTGGAGCGGAGCTTGAGCTGGGGGCGGGCGAAATGAGTGCGCTGAAAATTCATGCGCCGGCTCCGGCTTATGCGGGGCCGATGATCAAGATCGAGGACCTGCACAAGAAGTTTGGCCACAACGAAGTGCTCAAGGGGATTAATCTGGAGGTGGCCGCGCGCGAGGTGCTGAGCATCATTGGCCCCTCGGGCTCGGGAAAGTCTACGCTCTTGCATTGTGTGAACCGGTTGCAACATGCGCATCGGGGCCACATCTGGATTGAAGGCCAAGACATTTTGGCGAAGGGTGTGGATGCCAATTTGCTTCGTCGCAAGGTGGGCATGGTGTTCCAGCACTTCAATCTGTTCGAGAACAAGACGGCGCTGGAGAACGTGATTTTGGCACCCGTGAAGCTGGGAGTATTGTCGGGGGGGGATGCGATTACGCGCGGGATGGAGTTGCTGGAGCAGATGGGCCTCTCGGGGAAGGCAGCGGCGTGGCCCCAGAATCTGTCGGGCGGGCAAAAGCAACGAGTGGCGATTGCCCGCGCGTTGGCGATGAATCCGGATGTGATGTTGTTTGACGAGCCCACCAGCGCGCTCGACCCCGAAATGGTCAAGGACGTGCTCGACGTGATGAAGGATCTGGCTCACGGGGGCATGACGATGATGGTGGTGACACACGAGATGGGGTTTGCCCGCGAGGTGTCCAACCGCATGCTGTTTATGGATGATGGCGTGGTGGTCGAGGATGCCCCGCCGGACCAATTTTTCAATCATCCCAAGAGCCCTCGGACAAAGGCTTTTTTGGACAAGATTTTGTAAGACCTATGGACATCGAAAAACAACGGCTGAACTTGCTTCTGTTTTATGCGGTGATCTTGCTGGTGGGGTATTTGTGCTTCCGCATCGTGGAGCCGTTTTGGATGTCGCTGTTGTGGGCGGGGATTCTGGCGCTGTGTGTTCAGCCGTTGCATCGGCGCGTGCAGCAACGGCTCCCGCCTGCGGCGGCGGCGGTGGTGTCCACGGTGACGGTGGCGTTGTTGCTGATTGTACCGGCGGTCTTTTTGGTTCTGGCGCTGGTGGGTGAAATTTCGACGGGGCTGTCCGGCTTGCAAGGTGCGTTGGGAACGTTGCATCAAAACGAAAAAGTGTTGTCGGCGTGGGCGTGGGTCGAAGAACACGTGCCGATGACCAGCTTGGAGAAGATTCAAGAGCGCTTGACCGATGTGGCGGCGAAACTGACCCGCTACATGGCGGGGCAGGCGGGGATGGTGTTGCAGATTTCGTCGGTGTTTGTGTTCAAACTGTTTGTGACGCTGTTTGCCTTGTTTTTCTTTTTGCGGGATGGTCGCGCGTGGGTGGAGGCCATCCAGAACATTTTACCATTTAGCCAAAAGCGTAATGAAGAATGGTTGTCGCGGACGGGCGACTTGGTGTTTGCGGGGTCGATGGCCACGCTGACGGTGGCGGCGGTGCAGGGGTTGGCGGGGGGGATTCTGTTTGCTGTTTTGGGTTTGCAGGCTCCGTTGTTTTGGGGCGTGGTGATGGGTTTTTGTGCGCTATTGCCGTTGTTTGGGACCGCGCTGATCTGGGTGCCCGCCGCCATCGGGCTGATGGTGGTGGGGTCGTGGGTGAAGGGGTTGATTTTGATTGTGCTGGGGGTGGTTGTGGTGGGTGGGCTGGATAACTTTTTGAGGCCGGCCTTGGTCAGCGGCAAGACGGAGATGAACGGACTGGTGGTGTTTATCAGCATTTTGGGCGGTGTTAGCGCCTTTGGTTTCGTGGGGCTGGTGCTGGGCCCCGTGATAGTGGCATCGGCGGTCAGCATGTTGCAATTGGGCGTGGCGGTTGAACGAAACGAATTGTGAAAAGGGGTGAACACTTGTGATGAATGAAGACGATCAAATCAAATCCAGCCCGCGCAGAATGAGCGGACCTTCGGCGGTGGATGAAATTCAAATTTTGTTATCCGAGAAGCGCACGTCTCTCTCCGTGATGCGAACAGGGATTGCGGTATTTGCCCTGCCGCTTTCGGTGCTGAGTGTCCTGATTGCGACATCGAAATTTTACACGCTGTCTCATGTGGTGCATTTGCTGATTCCCCTGATTATTATTCTGGTGATGTTGATTCTGTTGGGGATGTATCTGGTGACCCATGCCTTCCGGAGAATCCGCTCGTATGACCTGTTCATTCGGAAGTTGAAGGAGCAATATGGCATTCTGACCGAGCTGGTGGAGTGAGAAGGATGAGGCGGATCCCCGTTTGGCTGCTGACGGCTTGCCTGCTGACCCGTGGTATTTCTGCGCGCGCGGGGGAGACGGTCGGGACAGAGGGGCCGGACGTGGATCCGCCGAAGAGTCGCCCTTCGTGGGGCAAGCGCATCCTGTGCTATGCGCCAAACCGGGTGATGGATTTTGTGGATATTTTTCGCGCGCGTCTTCGGTTGGGGCCAGGCTTGGCCGTGAATTTGCGCATGACGGATTATGGTGCCTTTTATTACGGGAAGTACAACACGGTGTATGTGGGGTTGCCGGGGCCGCGCGCGCCGCATCGTGTGCGCTTGCCCGTTGGAAAAGAGTCGTTGCACGGCATGGTACTGGCGGGGGTGGATGCCACGGATGACACGCCGCATGGGCCGGAATACGGGGCGGCCGAAGCGGATGTGGGTGTTCAACTATTGATCGTGGGGGCGGAGGCGGGACTGGATGCGGTTGAGTTTATCGATTTTCTGGCGGGCTGGGTTTTCTTGGATCCTCGGGATGATGATTATCCCCGAGCCGCGCCCGTCTTGCCGAAAACCACCAGTGCCATTTCCATGGGCGCGGGGGAGGGAGTTTTTCAGGTGGATCCCAAGCCGGACACGTTTGATTCGGTGGCGCAACGATTGGACTATTTGCACGAGAATGTTCAGCGGCGGGTGTCTGAGCCCTTGAGGGCGTCGGACGCCTATTTTGCGGAGGACCCGGATGCACCAATTCCGGTGCCGCAAACGCAATTCCGTTTGGGTTTATATGCCAGTATCCGGGAGTCGGAACAGTTCGAACTCAAGTTATCGCCCAACTTGGAAATCGATGTCGAATTGCCCAATTTGAAGCGGAAGTTGCGGGTGTTTGTGGAAAGCGCGCGGGCCGATGATCTGCCACAAAATCAGTTGTCCGATACCGAAAACCAGGGCATCAATGTGGGCGCAAGGAAATTTTACGAAAGGCTGCATCTGTCGTTCGATGCCGGCGTGCGAGCCAAGTGGTTGCCAGAGGCGTTCGGGCGTATGTCGTGGAAGAGACAGTTTGACTTGGGGCGGTTGGATATTACTCCGGAAGCACGCATTTTCTATGAGACGGCCGACAAGGAAGGCGCGTTGGCTTCCCTGAGCATCAACCGATGGGTTGGGAGGTGGAATTCTGGAATTGTGATTCAGGATTTTTCCGTCAAATGGCGGAAGAGTGAAGATACGTTAGAATGGGGGACCAGCTTGGCCGCGGCACGGGTGGTCAACATGCTGGATGAAAAGCAGCGGGGGCAGCACATGAGTTGGGAAGACACGGCCCGTGCGCAGGGCCTGAAATATTCGGTCTATGGCTCTTATGGAAATGTGGATGCACATCGCCTTGGCATGGGGTTCCGTGCTCCGCTCTACAAGAAGTGGATCTATTGGGATTTTGTGCCCGGTCTGGAGTGGAAGCGGGAAAGCGATTACGCCACCTCTGTTGTTCTTCAACTGGGAATCGACCTGTTGTTTTGGGGTAAAGCCTATGACTGACCCCTATTGGGATTGGAGGAGACAGATGATCAAGTGGGTTGGAGTGCTCGTGTTGTGGGGTATGGTTTCGGCTTCCGCGCAGGAACCGGAACGGGTGCCGCCTTCGGCGGAGTTGCTGGAGCCGACGTATTTGTATGAGCTGACTCGCCATTTATATCGTTGGTATATGGATGAGAACGATGTGGAGCGGGACACGGATTCGCCCACGCTCACGTTCTGGGTTCGGCGGTTGGATGTGGCGCTGGATGAGGGGGACCGGAGCGAGATTGACACGATTTGCCTGCCGCTGATGGGAATCGAGGTGAAGGTAAAGAAGGCGGATTATGTCATCGAAGACATGGATCTTGTGGTGAAGAGCAAGGGATTTCGCATCATCAATGTGAGCCGCGAACCCTTTCCGGAAGAGCCGCCGCCCGGAACCGTTGTGGTGGAAATTGACCATGCGCAGATGAGGGAGTACCTCTTCCGGACGCGGTCGCAGGCGGAGTTTCCGGACCGAGCCATGCTGGAGCGCCTGCGTGTGGCGGTTCGGGAGCATGTAGGACTGGATCCGGAAAAGCGCGATCCGGGCGAAAAAATTGTACACATTGCGCCCCTTTCGCCGGTGGCCAATGAGTTGTGGGTGTTTGTGGAGCATGAGAAGGCGCTGATTCGCTTTTCTTCTGACATCGATCTGGAAAATCCTGAAATGTGGGAGCATCAGACCTTGGGTATTCGGACGTATGACATTTTGAAGCAAACCGTTGTTTCCATGAATGAAGCGGCGGGAAGTAATGAATTCCTTACGCGGGATCAGGTGGGGCGAGCCCTCTTCAATTGTATTCTTTTGGGGCAGCGTTTGGCGGTCGTGAATCCCGCACAAAACTAAGAATGGATTCCGAACCTGATTCCAATTAGGATGATAGAGCGTGTCGGCTCTGGACGTCGTGTCTTGTGGGTCGGTCGTTGCACATAACAAAGGGAAACATGAAACAATCAACAACGGGTCTGGAGTACGATTCAACGGCTTTTGCGAAGCAGTTTCATTATGCGGGGCATGATCTCGGGGTTCGGTATGCGCCCAAGAGTTCATCGTTTCGTGTTTGGGCGCCCACGGCGCATTCGGTGGAGTTGTTGTTGTTTCAGTCGGGACACAAAAAGGAAGAGCCTCGGGTGATTCCGATGGTGGCGGGTGCGAAGGGGACGTGGGGGGTGAAGGTGGCGGGGGATTTGCGGAACCAATATTTCCAGTATCGCCTGGTTCAACCGGGTTTTTCGGCGCCGGTGGTGGCGGTGGATCCATATGCGGTGGCGACAGGCGCGAATGGGGCGCGGGCGATGGTCGTGGATTTGAAGGAGACGGATCCGAAAGGCTGGTCGCAGGATGCGATGCCGTCTTTCAGTGATCCCACGGATGCGATTATTTATGAGGTGCATGTTCGGGATTTCACGATTCATTCTTCGGCGGGGAGTCGTTTTCCAGGACAGTATGCGGGGTTGGCGGAACGCGGGACGAAGGGGCCGGATGGAGTCAAGACGGGGGCGGATCACTTGCGCGAGTTGGGTGTGACGCACGTGCATTTGCTACCCGTTTCGGATTTTGGCGGCGTGGATGAGTTGAAGAAGGGTGCGCAGTATAACTGGGGCTACAATCCTGAGAATTACAATGTTCCGGAGGGTTCGTATGCGTCGGACCCGTTGGATGGGCGGGTTCGCGTTCGCGAGTTTAAGCAGATGGTTCAGGGTTTGCACAAGGCGGGGCTGCGGGTGGTGTTGGACGTGGTGTATAACCACACGCATCATGCGGACCATTCGCACTTCCACCAGTTGGTGCCGGGCTATTATCACCGGCAGAATGCGGAGGGCGGATTTTCGAATGGGTCGGGTTGCGGCAATGAGGTGGCGTCGGATCGTTCGATGGTGCGCAAGATGATGGTGGATTCGCTGGTGTATTGGGCGACGGAATATCATGTGGATGGATTCCGTTTTGATCTGATGGGGTTGCATGATTTGGAAACGATGAAACAGATTCGCAAGGCGTTGGATAAAATCAATCCTTCGATCCTGCTGTACGGCGAGGGGTGGACGGGGGGGGATAGTCCGTTGGCGTCGGAGCTGCGGGCCGTGAAGACGAATGTGGGGCGGTTGCCGCGAGTTGCGGCGTTCAATGATACGTTGCGAGATGCGATCAAGGGGCCGGTTTCCGAACACCACAAGGGCGGATTTGTTCAGGGGGTGGTGGAGACCGTGGAGCGCCTGAAAACGGGCGTGGTGGCTTCGGTTCGGCATCCGCACATTCCGTATCCGCAGGGCGATTTGTGGAACGGTCCTTGGGCGAAGCAACCGCAGCAGTGTGTGAGCTATAATTCTTGTCATGACAATCACACGTTGTGGGATCGGATTTTGAATACGACTCCGGGGATGAAGGATGCGGATCGTTTGGCGATGAATCGGCTGGCGGCGGCGATTGTGCTGACCAGTCAGGGCATTTCCTTTTTGCATGCCGGCGAAGAAATGGCGCGGACGAAGAAGGGGCATGAGAACAGTTATAATCTTTCCGATTCCATCAATGCGATCGACTGGCGTCGAAAGGGGAAGATGGCCGACTTGGTGGCGTATTATCGTGGATTGATTGCGTTGCGGAAGGTGGTTCCGGCGTTCCGGATGAAGTCGGCGGAGGAGATTCGCCGACATCTGACCTTTTTGACGATGCCGGCGGCGGGGATGGTGGGCTACTGTGTGGATGGGGTGGATGCGGACCCGAAGGCGAAGAAGGTGGTGGTGGTGTTCAATGCCACCGCGGAGCGGCAGGAATTGACATTGCCGGAGTCGGGTTGGCGTGTGCTGGTGGATGGGCAACGTGCGGGCGTCAAAGGCTTGCGTCGCATCAAGGGAAATGCCTGTGAGATGGAAGCGCGTTCGGCGTTGGTGCTGGCGAAGGCGTAGGGTTGGAGGACGCGGGCCGTTTAACGCAAGGGGCGCAAGAGATGCGAGAGGACTTGAGGTAGGGATGCCTCTATGAGGCGTCCGCTTATCCTAACCAACAGCACGGACGCCTCGTAGAGGCGTCCCTACCTTGAGATTTGAAGGGCGCGGAGGAGGGGCGGCCAGATTTCGGGGGAGAGTTGTTCGGCGCGGGCAGTGGGGGGGCTGCCGGCGGCTTCTAGAGCAGGGAGGGGATCGGGAACGAGGTCGCGTAGTGAGCGGGCCATGGTTTTTCGTCGGCGTGAAAAGGCGTGTCGGAGGAGGTCGCGGAGGGCGAGTTCGTCGGCGGGGCCACCGAGGGGTTCGGGGCGAAGGGTCAATTTGGAGATGGAGGATTGTACTTCGGGCGGGGGCCAGAAGCAGGAGGGGGCGATGTGTTTGACGGTGGAGATTTCGTAGTGCCGCTGGAGGAGAATGGTGAGAAGGCCGTAGTCATCGGAGGCGGGCGCGGCGGCGAGGCGGGCGGCGACTTCGCGTTGGATGGTGACGACGATGAGGGAGGGGGGGTGAGGAATGGCGGTGAGTTCGACGAGGAGGCGGGCGGCGATGGCGTAGGGCAGATTGGCGACGAGTTTCATGCCGGCGTGGGGGAATAGTGCCGGAAAGTCGCAGTCGAGGATGTCGGAGTGAAGGAGGGTCAGTTTGGGGTGGGCGGCAAATCGCTCGCGGAGATAGGGGGCGAGGCGATTATCTTTTTCGACGGCAGTGAGGGAGTCGGCGCGAGCGAGGAGGGCATCGGTGAGGACTCCGAGTCCGGGGCCGACTTCGACGACGGCATCGGTGGGCTGGATTTCGGCGGCATCGAGCAGGATGTTGAGGATGTTGCGGTCGATGAGAAAATTTTGGCCGAGGATGCGCGAGGGGTGGAAGTCCAACTGGGTGAGCAGGGCGCGAACTTCGGAGGGGTGGGTGAGATTGATGGGTTCGGTCATTTTGGGGATTTCATTCGGCTCGTGGGTTTGGTATCGGATGATGAAGGGTAGGAGCTGCCATGAGAGATGCCGAGAAAAAAATTTGGGAACGGAAAGCATTAGCGGGGGAGTGCGAGCGATTGCGGGCGGAGGGGAAGAAGATTGTGTTTACCAACGGATGTTTCGATTTGGTCCATGCGGGGCATGCGACGTATTTGCAGTTTGCGCGGAGCCAAGGCGATGTGCTGGTGGTGGGGCTGAATTCGGATGCGAGTGTGCGGCGCTACAAGGGGGAGAAGCGGCCGATTGTGGATGAGAAGAATCGCGCGCGGATGATGGCGGCGCTGGAATGCGTGGACTACGTGACGTGGTTTGATGAGGATGAGCCGAAGGAGCTGATTGCCGAGTTGCAGCCCGACGTGCTGGTGAAGGCGGAGGACTGGGCGCATTATGTGAGCGGGCGGGATGTGGTGGAGGCGCGGGGGGGGCGGGTGGTGTTGGCGCCGATGGTGGAGGGGCTTTCGACAACGAAACTGATTGAGAAGATTTTGAAGGCGTACGGGGAGGGGTAGAGATTCCAAGGCCAATCATCTGATCATCTTGTAGCGCTGCAAGGATCATCTGGATCGGTTTTTAGCATGAGAAGATGGGGAATATTGGCTTCGAGAAAGGGGTCGCCTTCGGCTTGGAAGCCGTGCTTTTCGTAGAAGGCGCGGAGACGGGCTTGTGCGTGTAGTTTGAATTTTCGGAATCCGCGTTCGCGTGCAGTGGCGAGCATGAATTCGATGAGGCGATCGCCGTGACCTTGGTTGCGCCAAGCCTTGCGGATGGCGAGGCGCTCGAGTTTGGCGATGTCTCCCAAAAAACGGATGCGGGCGGTGGCGATGGGTTCGCCTTGGATTTCGCCGATGATTTGAAGGGCTTCGTGGTCGTAGGCGTCCATTTCCTCGGCATAGGAGATATTTTGTTCTTCCATGAAGACGATGGCGCGAACGAGAAGGGCTTTGATGACATCGTCAGGTTGGCTGGCGATGCGGAAGAGAGAGGGTGTTTCTTGGACGGAGCTCATGCGAAGTAGTCTTTCAGGCGCGGAGTATTGGGGAGGGCGCGAAGGGCTCGGATGATGTCGAGGTCGGCTTTGGAAAAGGGATAGTCGTTGAACTGTTCACGGGTGACCCAGGCGTGATCGGCGCATTCGATGTGGCGAGGTCGGCCGGATTGAATGCGCGCAAAATGGGCGTGAAGATCGATGGTAAAATGGCTATAAGCATGAGGGACGGTGACGAGATGGGGCCCGACTTCGATGGTGATGCCCATTTCCTCCTTGAGCTCGCGGGCGATGCACTGCGGCATGGTTTCGCCTTCTGCGATTTTGCCGCCGGGGAATTCCCAGAGGCCGGCAAGCATGCCGCCTTCGGCCTTGCGCTGGGCAATGAGGATTTGATTTTTTGCATTTAGGATGACGGCGGCACCAACGACTTTGTGGGGAACTTTCATTTTTTTCTTTTTCTTCGGGAAGGCTTCGGGAGTGTTGAGTTGGGCGGCGCGGCAGACGGTGCGAAGGGGACAATCGGAACAGCGCGGGGCGCGGGGGGTGCAGAGAATCGCGCCCAGTTCCATCCAGGCTTCGTTCACGGCTCCGGGTTGATCTTTTAAGAGAAGGGCATCGGCGAGAAGTTGGAGTTTTTTCTTGGTGGCGGGAAGACTTACATCGTCAGGCAGGGCGAGGAGTCGGGAAAAGACGCGAATGACATTGCCATCGAGCACAGCGAGAGGAATGCCGAATGCGAAAGATGCGACGGCGGCGGTGGTATAAGGGCCGAGGCCGGGAAGTGCGGCCAACTGAGCGGGATCCGAGGGAAGGCGTCCCTCGTGGTCACGCACGAGGAGTTGTGCCGCCTTTTGGATTTGGCGGGCACGGGTATAGTAGCCGAGACCTTCCCAGAGTTTGAGGATGTCTTGCAACGGCGCAGTGGCGAGGGAGGCGGGATCGGGGAAACGCGCAAGAAAGCGAAGAAAGTAGGGGATGACGGTGTCGACGCGCGTTTGCTGGAGCATGATTTCGGAAATCCAGACGGCGTAGGGAGGGCGGGGTTCTGCGCGCCATGGCAGGTCGCGGGCGTTTTGCGCGAACCATGGCAACAGACGTTTTCGGACGGCGGCACGGAGAGATGGGATGTGAGGGGATGACATGAGGCAGGAGGATAGCTAAATCATTTTCCATTGTGTGGAAAACTTTAACTATCACAATTAATTAATTGTGATAGTTCGGGATTTGGTCATGCGCCGTGAGGGACAACGTTTTTTAGGAGACTTGAACAACGATGGCGGAGAACGGAGGCAGGGTGCTGTCGGGCTCCAGAGCGCCGTAGAGAATTTCGCCGGAAAAAAGGTGCGGGGCGCGGGCGAGTTTGCGGGGTTGATCGCCAAGGTTGATGGCGCAGCGGATGAGTTTGCGTCCGAGGGCGCGGTCGAAGGCAATGACGGTGCGTTCGCGGGGAGTGGCCTCTTCTCCGACATCGAGAATGGAGCAGGTGCCCTCCACGAGGGGGCGATTTTTTTTGCGCAGGGTGATCAATTCCTTAAAGAACTGATACCAGTGGTGGCGGGCTTCGAGGGTGCGGTCGAACAGGTTGCCTTCGAGCTCGACGCCTTCTTGGCGGTGTTCGCGTCCATCGGCGGCGAGAATGCGTCGGCCTTTGTCGCAGGGCTGGCAGCGGGCGTGGATGGAGGGGCGGTCGAGAGCTCCAAATTCCTCGCCAGTGAGGAGGAAGGGGAGGGTGCGGGGGGAGAGGAAGGCGAGTGTGTTCATGGCGAGGAAGCCACCGGGGCCAAAGCGATAGAGGCCGCGGCCTTCGTCGTGGTTGTCGGTGTAGCGGGCGGTGAAGCGGGAGCCAGCGAAACGTGGCGCGGCTTCTTCGTACTGCATGAGGACGTGCGCAGCGGCGGCGGCGATTCCTCCATCCTGCCAAGCATTCAGAATGGCGTGAAAGCCGTGGTTGTGCTGGGCGTCTTCGGAGAGGCGGAGGACGGAATTTCCGGCGTCATCCACGGCGTAGGCGTATTGGCAGAGTTTGTAAAAGTCGTCGTCGTAGGCGGCGTCCATACCGCGCGTGAAAAGGTCGGTGTTGTTGTCGAAGCCGTAGCATTCGGCCATGAAGAGGAGATCCCGTTTGGGGTGTCGAGCGCGGAGGATGGGGAGAGCTTCGTCCCAAAAGGATTTGTCGTTGATGAAGTGGGCCATGTCGAGGCGGAAGCCGTCGATGCCGTCAAAGGTGCCGTTTTCATTGGCACCCAGGACGGAGAGCCAGTGATCGTAGACGGAGATCATGGCGGCGCGGAGGGCGGGTTGGGTGTAGTCGAGCTTGGCGGTGTCGGACCAGTCGCAATCGAAGAAGGCGGAGCCATCGGCGGCTTTGACGTAGTATTCGGGGTGCTCAGAAATCCACACATGGTCGCGGGCGGTGTGGTTGGGGGTGATGTCGAAAATAATTTTGAGATTCAGGGAGTGAGCACGGTGAATGAGAGCGAGGATTTCGGCTTTGGAGCCGTATTCGGGTTCGACGGCGGTAAAATCGCGGGAGGCGTAGGGAGAGCCGATGCCTTTGCGGGCGAAGTGTCCGATCGGATAAGGCGGGAGCAAATAGAGGGTGTTGAAGCCGAGGCGGCGGAGGCGGGGAAGATTTTTGGTCAAATAGGCCAACGGGGAATCAGAAAGGGGTTTTTCGGTGATGGCTTCGATGGCGTTGCGGGGTTCGCGGGCGGCCAGAGAGCGGAGGTTGACTTGATAAATGATTGCGGAGGAGAGCCAAGAGGGGTTTGTTTTCATGGGTGCGCATTGTAGCGGGAGTGGGGGATGGGTGCAAGGGCGAGGCGGAGGGAAAAATGGAAGAATTCGGGCAAACTACGAATGACGCGAATATCGCGAATGGGGGAGAGGGAAGAAATGGGCCACAGAGAGCGCAGAGATATTTGAGGGGGAAAGGCGCTTGTCCTGAATAAGAAATTCATGAAGGCAGGACAAGCGAGGGGAAGGCGTCCGGGAATTGGGATGAGTGAGAGGGGGATTGAAGAGGGGGGGGGAGGGAAGGTAGAGTGGATGTGAATCGATTTTCACAAATGGATGGATCATGAACAAATATGTAATTTTCTTAGGGCTGATGATGTTGGGAGCGGTTCATGCCTATTCCATTACAATTGGGGCGGGACCGGTGATTGGCACCAACAAGAATCTGAACGTGACGGGTTCGGCGGTTTGGTATCAAGAGTTTCAAGATTGGACGAGTGGGGATTTGCGTGCGCTGGATGCGAATGACGATCACTATAAGTTCAACGTGAGTTCCGACACGGCGCGTGATTTGGTGGCATTCTATAGTCATGACGATGGGGAAAATGTGTATTTTCGTTTGGATTTTTTCGACATGCTGTTTGGAAATGAAAATGGCGAGTTGGATGTTTATGTGGCGATTGATTGTGCGGCGGGCGGTCAGGAGTGGTTGCCAGAAGATTCGGACACGAAAACAGACCATCCGTGGGAAGTGTGCGTGGGCGTCAACCATTCCAGCGCGGGGAGCGTATATGACTCTGGATTTACAAGTCATCCGACCGATTATTTGGGCAGTTATTGGCGGGCGGATTTGGACGGAGTTGAATTCGGGATTAAGCGCTCGCGGTTGGTGGCGCAGGGGTGGAATGGAACGTCGGCTTTGCATTTGCAGCCGTTTATTTGTCGCGACGGAACAACTGGAGGGGCGGGGGAGATCGATGGAGAGGGTAGCGATGTGGTGGATGCAATCGGTGAGATTCAGCGGGGCACGTCCACATCGAACGGATGGCTGAGGGGCGGGGTGTTGAGCAGTGCTTCGACGGGGAGGGCGAAGTATGCGGTGATTGCGCATGCGAACCAGTCGGTGGGGACGAAGTCAGGCACGCAGAATCACATTTTTACGGATCGCGGGGATTTGGGGCTGTATCCAGGCTTTGTCCGGATGATTGATTCCGCGGAAATGCTGAATGTGGCGGTGAATTTGCATATTAGCGGCACGTTGCTGATGTCGTTCCAATGGGCGACGCAGAATCCGGCGGAGGGGGGGTATCCGAACCGCGATGGGCCAACTTTTTTGGGGAGGGTGAAGCGGTTTGTGACGACGGGGCCGGGATCGCTGGTGGGTGGTGTGTTGGCGGAACACATCATGCCGTATTTCGAGGGGGACGTGAACCGCAAGAGCATTTCACAGAACAGCGAATTGATTCAGAACTTGTTTGGGCTGAGCGAGGCGGACATGGGGGTGATGCACATTCCGGAGCGGGTGTTTCACACAAATACGAACAGTCCACATGTGTCGCCCGGTGGACCGCTCCAGGGCAAGCCATTTGCAGACATCGAGGCATCGGGTTTTGATGCGACGGTTCTCGACGAAGTGACGCATCTGCATTGGTGGTTTTATCCCGGCGAGACGAACAATCCGGGGTGGGATGACACTAATTCTGGACGTTGGGCGGGCGGGCGAGGCAACGACGAGGAGCCCTATCATCACAAGGTTCACAAGATCAACGGGGTGTATTGTTTCATGATCAATGACCGTGAAGATCAGGAAAAATTTGGAAACGACGATGGCGGCATGAATATGGGCACGCGCTACACCTTGCTCCAAAAAGCGTTGAGTGGAGATTCCTCGCAGTTGACGTTGGTCTTTGACGATTGGGAGGCGTTTGCGGGGAATTCGTTTGCTTCCTCCACGCCGAACAACAATGCAGATCAGTGGGATCGGACGATTCGATGGGCGGCGAACCATCCGTGGATCGAGCTGGTGAATTTGAAGACGGTGTTGGGGTGGGCGAAGGCGGACTCGTCGTGGGTGATCGATCATGGGTATGCCTATGACAAGACGATGCAGACGTATGAATGGCTGAAGCGGGCGAGCGAGCATACCTATGACAACTGGTATTATGGCAGTGGGCTCGAAGAAAATTTCTTTGACCGCAAGCCGCCTGTACACAACGACTGGGTTCCGGGGGGGATGAAAAAGTACGGGGACATGAACACAACGAACACACTGCTTCGAGACTCGTGGGACAAGATTCAGCAAATTGTGAGTCCGAATCTGCGCCAGCTTGCGGAGTGGTCGTATAGCGCGATGATTTATGAGACGGCGTGGCATGATGAAGACGCCAATCCGGACCAATACAAGTCGCGCAACTACCAAGTGACGTTCAATCGAACGACGGCGCAGGGCAATGCGGATGATTCCACGGAAGATGTGACTGCGGACAAAACATCGGGCTGGGCGGTGCGATTGCATGCTCATGTGCGTGACATGGGCGTTTTGAAGGCGGCGGATGCGTGGGTGCAGGCGGTTCGCAATGGGACGCAGAGCCGGACCACAACTGTTTATGCGGCGGACATTGATGATGACACGTTGAACGAATTTGTGTTGTGCAATGACAAGGTTTTTCTGTGCTTTGAGGGCTGGGGAGCGCGATTGGTCAAGGCGTTTACGTATGATGCCAGCGTTCACGGTGGGGATGCGATTGCGGTGATCGGGGTGCCGATTGCGAATCCGGCGGAGGAATCGGAAAATGAATGGGCGGACAACAATCGGTGCTCCGCCTTCAAGGATCGGTATTGCATGGGGCGGACGAACGACTATGTGGACATGGATAGTTTTCTGGTGACCGCGCCGGTGTTGGGGGGCCAATCGATAACGTTTCGTTCGGCGGATTCCAATCTGGTGAAAGTGGTGACGCTGCCTTCGGGGCGGGATGTGGTGTTGGCGGAATATCAGATGAGGACGACGGTGGGCACAATGTATTCCCGGTATGGGCTGGGACCCAACCAGTTTGATTTGATGATGCACGGTCCCTCCAATTTGGTGGTCCGTTCGGATGCGAGTTTTCGCGGGCTGAAAAATGCGCAAGGGGGAGAGGCGTATGTGGTGGCGGGGCGGAACATGGGATTCATCAATGGGGCGATTGCCAATGCGGGCTGGGACAACCGGGAGTTGCCGTTGATTCAGCAGTTTGAAACGGTCAGTTCCTCGACAAATTGGACGGTGGCGATTGCGTTCAGCGAGCCGAGTGCGATGGATGTGGATGGGGATGGCCTCAGCAATACCAACGAGACGGCGCTGGGGACGGATCATGAGAAGCTGGACACGGATGGGGATGGCATACCCGATGGGTATGAGGTGGCCAACAGCCTGAACCCGGTGGTGCAGGACGGGGGGCTGGACAAGGATGCGGACGGCGTGAGCAATTACGCTGAATATGTGGCCAATACCGGGGCGAATCAGAAGGATTCGTTGTTTTACGTGAGCACCTTTTCATCGGCCACGACATCGAACAGCCTTGTTCATCCGGTGTCGACGCAGCGAATCTACACGGTATTGTTTGCGGACGACAGGACGGGAGACCATTGGAATTGGCATCCATTCCTGAGTTCGGCGCAGGGGACATGGTTGGAGACCAATCCAGCAACGTTGATGCATGCGTTTGTGGATGATTTTGGCCCGGCCACCAGCGGATCACAGCCGACGAACGGGTTGCGGGTGTACACCATTCGGGTTGCGGTGCCCTAAAGGCGGGAAAAATTCTTCAGCGCTGAAGAGAGATGCGTTGGCTTGACGCGTGAGCGAGGGCGGAATAGGCTAGGAGCGAATTAATGGCAAGGAGTTTCGTTGTTGCAGCAGATGAAGAACCGACGAAAGGTGATTGGATGAAAAGTTTGGCATACATGTTGTTGACGGCGGTTTTGCTGCTTGGACTGACGGGCTGTTTTGAGGATGACTACGATCCGAATCAATTGCGCTTTGAGAATGCGTCGGGCTATACGGTGTTGATTTATTCTCTGACGACGGAGTGGGGCGGGTTTTCTCTGCTGCCGGGTGGGGTGATGGAGTTGGAAGATATTCAGAATGTGGACTACCGGTTTGAGCCAAAAGACCGAGTGCAGGAGGGAAGCGCCTCCACCACGCGCGATGTGGTGTTTGTGGATGCGCCTCCTTCGGAAGCTCCCGCAGCTCCATAGATCCCGATTGATTTGTTTTCACGTTTAGCAGAGGCCGCTCAGGGGGTGGCCGGGGGCGGATGCTAAAAAACAATGTTTTCCCACATAAGGATTAAAGAGATGAAAATTGGAATTGGGTCGGATCACGGTGGATTTGAAATGAAGCAGAAGATTAAGAGTCTTCTGGCGGATCGTACGGGTGTGGGAGAGGTGACGGATTTCGGCACGTACAGTACGGAGTCGGCGGATTATCCGGATTTTGCGATTGAAGTGTCGCGGCGCGTTTCGGACGGAACCTCGGAGCAGGGAATTTTAATTTGCACGACGGGTGTGGGGATGGCCATGACGGCCAACAAGTTTCCGCGGGTGCGAGCGGCACAGGTTTTTAATGCCAAGATGGCCCGGATGGCGCGGGAGCACAACAACGCCAATATTCTGGTGTTGGGTGCGGCCATTACGCCGATGGAGGAGCTTTCAGCCATTCTTGATGCGTGGTTTGCGGCTGAATTCGAGCCGGACAGTCGCCACGATCGTCGCGTCCAAAAGATTAATGCGTGTGCGATGCGGGTGACGGAGCCGGAGGCGATACACGAGCGCGACACGGATGTCTATGCCGCGATCCAAAGCGAGGCCAAGCGGCAACGGCAGAACATAGAATTGATTGCGTCTGAAAATTATGTCACACGCGCGGTACGTGAGGCGCAAGGATCGGTTCTGACGAACAAGTATGCCGAAGGGTATCCCGGCAAGCGGTACTACAACGGGTGTGAATTTGTGGACGATGTGGAACGATTGGCGATTGACCGCGCCAAGCAGTTGTTCGGGGCCGAGCACGCGAATGTGCAGCCGCACAGTGGCAGCGGCGCGAACATGGCGGTCTATTTTGCGATGCTCCAGCCGGGCGACACGTTGTTGGCGATGAGTTTGGCGGATGGCGGGCACCTCACGCATGGGCACAAGCTGAATTTTTCGGGCCGGTTTTTCAATGTGATTCCGTATGGTGTGCTACCGGAGACGGAGTGCATCGATTATGATTCCATTGAAAAGTTGGCCGATCTGCACAAGCCCAAGATGATTTGTGCGGGTGCGAGCGCGTATTCGCGGATCATTGATTTCAAGCGTTTGCGGGCTATTGCGGATCGGGTGGGGGCCTATCTGATGGTGGACATGGCGCACATTGCGGGCTTGGTGGCGACGGGGTTCCATCCGAGTCCGGTGCCGATGGCGGATTTTGTGACGACGACGACGCACAAGACGTTGCGTGGGCCGCGCGGCGGCATGGTGTTGTGCAAAGAGGCGTATGCGGCGGCGATTGATAAACAGGTATTTCCGGGCATTCAGGGTGGGCCGCTGATGCATGTGATCGCAGGGAAAGCGGTGTGCTTCCAGGAAGCCTTGCAACCGTCGTTCAAGGATTATGCGCGACAAATTGTGGCCAATGCCCAGACACTGGCAGCGGAGCTGGAAAAGGCGGGAGTGCGCATCGTGTCGGGTGGAACCGACAACCATCTGATGCTGGCCGACCTGACGCCGTTGAACGTGACGGGCAAGGATGCGGCGACAGCGCTGGATCAGGCGCTCATCACGGTGAATAAGAATGCGATTCCTTTTGACAAGCAGAAGCCGTTTGTGACTTCCGGCATTCGGGTGGGGACGCCGGCGGTCACCACGCGCGGAATGAAGGAAAAGGAAATGGCGCAGATTGCCTCTTGGATTGGGCAGATCGTGGCGGATGTGAGCAATGAGAAGTTGCAACGCCAAGTCAAGGACGAGGTGATTGCCTTTACGGAGAAGTTTCCGGTGCCGTAGAGAGCGGAGGAGAGAAAGCAGGAGTCAGAAGTCAGGAGTCAGGAGTCAGAATGGGGAATTCGACAATTATTCTTCGTGGATGCTGAAGAAGGATGCGGGAGAGGAATCTGGCGTGGCGGTGTAGACATTGAGGGGGGGGGTGGCGGGAAGGTTGCTGGCCACGGGTGTGAAGAGGGTCTGTAGGTTGGTGGCGGCCATGACGGAATAGGTTTGTCCTGTGCCGCTGGTCCATTGCAAGAGGGCGTTGCCGTTGGTGGCGAGTTGGGGAGGGGCCAGAGCGAAGGGGTAATTGCGCACGGCGAAATCGGGGACGGTGGTGGTCCAGTAGAAATTGGAATCGACGGTGGCGCGCAGGCGCATTCGTTTAGCGGTTCCTTGAAAAAGGATCTCGCCGATCCAGACGCCGTCGACGAATTCGGTGATGTTGCTGGGGGTGACGGAAACAGTCGCGCCGTAGGCGGGGGGACCGACGCGAAAGATGGGGAAGTTGGTGGTGAGTTCGGGGGTGGGGCCATTGGTGGCGGACCAATCCAGCGGGGAGCCGTGTTCGTTTGTGCAGGTTCCAATGAGGGTGCGGGGTTCGGTGGATTCTCCGGCGTAGGAATTTGCCCAGCGGGGATAGTTGGTGGAGTTGTCGAAGGAAAAGTCCACCATCAGGTTGTCGATGCCGTTGTATTCAAAAGGGGTGGAAAACGGGTAGGCGATCCAGCCTTCCTCATCGATGGTGGTGTCGCCGTGAAAGACGGTGGTCCAGCCTTCGCTTTCAAAGACGGCGTTGGAGGGATAGGCGTCCAGCGAGGTGTGCCGCATGCGAATGGTGAACTGTTCAACGAGGGTGGGGTAGCAGGCCTGGGTGAGTTGGAAGGTGTCGAACGTTCGGGCGCCGCCGAACTGGCTGGCGGGATAGATGACTTGGATCCGAACGTCGTCAGACATGAGGTTAAACGGATAATTCCACCACGGGTCTGTGGTAGTTCCGGAGTACAAGCCCGGATCGATGATGTCGTCGACTTCGGTTTCAAATTGGACGGGATCGACGAAGGTGGAGAGTGGGTTTCCAAACGGATTTTTCGCCACGATCTGGAAGGACACGGGGCGGTTATCCACTTCGGGGGAGTGGATTCCTTCGAGGGTCAGGCGATCGAGCGATTGGGTGGAGGGGATGTGGGTTGGAACGGGTGCGAGGAACGATTGGCTGCCCAAGAAATCGGGGACTTCCTGATAGGTGGGGTGTTCTTCCTCGTATTTATTGGCGTTGGCAAAAATGGAGGCTTCGCGGAAAGAGACGTAGCCATCGGCGTTGTAATCGGCGTTGCAGGGTGCGCCATCGATCCATGGAACATTGTTGCTGGGGAAGAAGCCGCGCACGGCGGCGGTCCAGAAGTAAGACCATTGGTCGAAATAGAATGGGTAGCCCATGGCGTACGAGGTACCGTTGTGGGGGGCGGCCGTGGTGATGGCGCGGTTGGGCTGGCCAAGGTTGTCGGTGAAGCCGCCGCTGTAGCATTGTTCCATCACAAAAAGGATTGGGCAGGCGATGGGCTCGGTGAGGGCTTGGAGATCGTGATCGCGAAGGACTTCCCCATTCCAGAGGCAGAGCTCGACATCCCAATCGCCGCCGCCGGAGGTGGGGCCGCCGTGGTCGGTCACAAAGATCAGGAGCTGGTCTTGAGGCGTCAGGCGGCTTTGCAAATTAAGGAACGTGTTGCTGACGGTGGTGGCGGTGGCGTCGCCGGTGATGTCGCATTCGTCGTCGCCATCGAAGTCGAGGGGCGTGCTGGCCCAATAACTGTCGGGGGGAGTGTAGTTAAAATTGAGGTGGTCGATGGCGGGATTGGTGCCATCGGCGACGAGCACGATGACGTTAGATTTGGCGTAGCCGTATTTTTGGATGAGAGTGGAATAGAGATAGGCGGTGTCGCGCCAGTAGCGGTCGGTATTGTTGTTGGTGGTGTTGCCGCCGGAGATGAGGAGTGCGTAATTGTGGGAGTCGGCCGCGCCAACCAAAATGGGGTTGGTGGAACCGGAGGATTTGACGGCGGGAGCAAATTTGGGAGAAGGGGGCACGAATGGGATTAAGAGTTCCATGCCGTAGGGGCCGGGGTCGGCGTCGGGGCCTTCGACGGTGAGGGGGCGGAGGGCGTCGATGACGCGGGTGGAGGAAAGATCGGGTGTGATGAAGACGTAGCGACAGGGGTGGGACCAGTTGGCGCCGGGGGCGTCATCGATGAAAAACACCCAGCAGGTGGGCCATGGTGGGGTGATTTCCTGATGACTCCATGTGGTGAGGGTGGCGCGGCTAGCGACATGAAGCGTGGGGAGTCCCCACAATTCAAAAGCATGGGTGGGGCGGGTTCGCGCAGTGGATTCCGCAAGTTGGCGGGCGCTGTCGAAATCGGCTGGGTTTGCGGCGGCAGGTGTTGAAAGAAATGCGTTGAGTGTGAGGAGGGTTACAAAAGTTTTCCATAGTGTGGAAAAAAATTTTCCACACTGTGGAAAACTTTTTGCAGGGGCCTGAGCGGCAGCAGAGTGCATGGGGGTTATGCTCTTATGACAGGTGTGGCTCGACGGGCGAGGAGGGCATCGCGGAGGGCGAGGAGGGAAAAGGTATCCGCTTCGATGAGGGTGGCGGCGCGGCCGATATCGCCGGGATGGTGGGCGTCGGAGAAGGTGACGAGGGTGTGAGTGGTGCCATAGGTGGCTTGCATGTCGGGGAGGTGGTGGCGGGTGACTTCAAGGATGGGGCCGCTTTCGGGCGGGAGGCTGCCGAGTTGGGAGAGGACGCCGCTGGAGCCGCGATCGATGTGGGCGGGGATGAAGAGGCCGCCGTGGGCGGCGACGAGGCCGGGGAGGAGGCTGAAGGGGATGTCGGTGGAGTTGCCGAGGTAGCGTTCGACGAGTTCGAGGACGACATCGTTTTCGTCCACGACAGCTTGGTCGCCGAGTTTTTCGGGGATGTTGTGGAAGTCGGGGAGATGGTCGTAGAGGTGGGTGCCGAAACCGAGGGCGGCCTCGGGGGTTTCAAAGAGGGCGAGGCAGTGTATTTCTTCGGTGGTGCAGATTTCCATGCCGTAGAGGGCGTGAAGATTTTCGCGGCGGCAGCAGGCGGCAAAGGCGGGAGTGTTGAGGGCGCTGTTGTGGTCGGTTAGGGCGATGGCATCAAGGCCGGCGGCCTTGGCGGCGCGGGCAATGGTGGAGGGGGAACTGTCGAGCGATCCGCAGGGAGAGGGGCAGGAGGGGAGAGGGAAGTCGCAGAGAAAGTTCATGGGGGGAGGGGGGGGGAAGAGGGGAAGAATGGAAGGGTGGAATGGTGGAAGAATGGAATGGTGGAAGAGTGGGGGGGGGTTAGGTTTGGTGGTGGTTGATGTGTTCGGCGAGTTCCAGGGCTTGGGCGGGGGTCAGGACGGGGGGATCGAAGCAGCGGTCGTTGATGAAGCGAATGGCTTCGTTGATGCGGAAGACGCGGTCCTTTCCGTTGGTGATGCGGAGTTCGGTGGCGGGATGGGTGAATACGGCGATGGCATGAATGCGGTCTTCGGGGACTTTGGCGGAGAGGAGGGTGATGAACATGCGACGTTGGCGCTCGCATTGGAGGACGGGGCTTTTTACGGAGCGGGTGGAGCCGTTGGTTTTGCGCTGGGACCATTGCGCGTCGCGTACATCGCCGGTGAGGGTGCCGGCCCAGAACTTGGATTCGATGACGTAGATGCCGGAGGGGGCGATGACGAGGTGATCGATTTGAGAGCGCTCGTGGGCGACGCGTAATTCGAGATCGTTGAGAATGAGGTGATCGTCGGCGAGGCGTTCGGCAAGGAGGTCGGCCATTTTGTGTTCGCCGCGGCGACCGCCTTCAATGTTGCGGCTTTCAACGGCGATTTCGCGGAGGCGGACTTCGTAGCCGATGGCGAGGACCAGAACGAAAGCGGCGGCGACAAGACCACCGGGTTTATGGTTGCGCCACGAGGAAATGCCGCCCCAGAGGAGGATGGTTAGGGTAAGGCTCCAAGCGACGAGGCGCGTGACTTTTTTGAGGCCCAGTTCGCGACCGATGGCGAGCTGGCGTTGCTGAAGGCTGGTTTCGTTGCGAAGGATTTTGGCCACAGGGCGACTTTTCGATGGCGAGAGGTTAGGCTTTGTCCTGCTGCTCGTTCAGGCCGCGGGCAAGTTTTTCGACTTCGGCGTTGGATAGGACGGGTTTTTCGAAGCAGAAATCGTTGATGAAGGTGATGGCTTGTTCGGGGGTGAGGACGCGGCGTTCGGCATTGGTGACTTGGATGTCGGCGGCTTTGTTGGCCAGAATCACGACGGGGTACACGCGTTCCCAAATGAGGCTGGTGCCTTTGAGCCAGTTGCAGAGAATACGGCGTTCGCGAAGGGCTCGACCAACGGGATTGCGGGCAGGACGAACGACGCCTTCGGGGGAACGGATTTTCCAGGTGTGGGACTGCTTGCCGGTGTCGCCGACAATCTTGCCGTCCCAATTCACCGTGTTGATGACGAACATGCCGGAGGGGGCGACGACGAGGTGATCGATCCAACACTTTTCGCGGCCAACCTTGAGGCGCAGATCGTTGAGGACATAGTGGTCGTTGGCGAGTTTTTCGTCGAACAGGCGGGCCACCTCTTCCTTGGCGCCGCGCATGCTCTCGGTTTCAATTTGTTCCTGCATGCTTTCTTTACGGCGGGCTTCGTGGCCGAGGGCCAGAAAGAGAAGGGCGCCACCGATGAAGAGAAGGAAATATCCCTTTTCGAGGCCAAATTTCCAAATGAGGCCGACGAGGATGAACGCGACCGCTGCGCCCCATTCGATGAGGCGCATGCGTTTGAGGAGAAGGAGCTCTCGTTCGATGGCTTCCTGGCGACCGAGGAGATTACGTTCGTTGGTGAGGGTTTGGGCCATGGGATTCTCCCGGAGAATAGGCTAGATCGATTGCATTCGAAATCAAGGCGCTGCCGGGATTGCCTCGGGTGCGACGGGTGCCGAGGGGGCCGCGGGCACGGGCAACGGGGTTGGGGCCTCTGTGGTGACTTCGCCGATGGCGATGCGCTCGCGGCGTTCGGTGATGCGGACGTTCACGGCTTGGCCGATGGTGGTGGCACCCTTCACAAAAACAACGAGTCCGTTGACGCGGGTGACGCCTTCGGTGGTGGGATTCTTTTCGGAAGCCTCTGTGATGGTGGCTGCGATGATCGCACCGGGGATCACATGGGCTGCAGAATCATTCGGGCCGGGAGTGAACGACGCACGCGGTTCGCGAGGGGGGCGAGAAGGGGCGGCCTGAACGGGTAGCGGCTCGGTGCCGGCGGGCTTGCCGGTGGGTTCGGCGAAGGCCATGCGTTCGAGGCGGCCGGTGATGCGAACGTTGACGCGTTGGCCAAGGGTGGGAACTCCGTTGACAACGACGACGAGGCCGCCAATCCGGGCAATACCATCCACCGTCGGATTTTTGGAGGAGGCTTCAGAAATGACCACATCCATTTCGGCTCCGAGGACAACGGTGTCGCCGGGAGGGGGGGTAAAGGAAGACCGGGGTGTGGCGGATGAGGAGGCGGTCTGAACGGGGAGAGGATCCGTACCGGCGGGCTTGCCGGTAGGTTCGGCGAAGGCCATGCGTTCGCGGCGATCGGTGATACGAACGTTGACCCGCTCGCCAATGGTGGGGATTCCATTCACAAAGACGATGAGGCCATTCACTTTGGCGACGCCTTCGGTGGTAGGATTCTTGGATGAGGCTTCGGAGATGATGACATCCATTTCGGCACCGACGATCACATGGCCGGCGGAGTCGCCGGGCGCAGGGGTGAAGGGCAGGCGCGCGGCCTTTGGGGGCAGATCGACTTGGGAGAGCACTTTCACCAAGACGGCATCGGCTACGCGCTCCCGTACGCGGGTGATGTCGACGATGGCGGTTTGGCCGCGGCGGGCGGTGGGAATGAACGTGACGAGGCCGCCGATCTTGGCGATGCCCGAGGAGCGATCATCGCTTTCGTCGTCGACAAAGACTTTATAGCGATAGCCTAAGCGGGGGGCGACAACGGCGCCGGGAACGGTGGCATCGACGATGTCGCCCGTGTTGATGACGGGGGCATCGGCCTGTCCTTCGGTGTAGACAACCGTGACGTCGGCTTTTCCTTTGCTGGAGTTTTTGACATAGATGGCGGCGCCGACGAGGGCGATGCCGAGGAGGGGCAACAGAATCATGGCAAGGGTGCGCATGGGGCTATCCGAGGACTGATCAGCAGATTTGTTCATGGGAGGATTCCTTCAATTTTGTAAGGCGCTAACGATAGACCTCGAGGGAGGCTTCCGCAAGGAAAGAAAGGGCAAAAGATGGGCGAAACGAGCGTTCAATACTTCTAGGATGGACAGGCGCGGGGGCCTAGTGGCAGGATAATCGATTTGTGAGGATAAAACTGTGACTATTCGATTGTCTCCCAACCATCGGTTGAAGCCCTTGTTCGAGCAGCACCACGTGGCGTGGCTGAGCGAAGAGGCGGCGGAACATCAGGACATCCGGCCTTTGCGCATTGGCATCTTGAATATCATGCCGCACGCCGAGGACTATGAGTTTAATTTGCTGGCGCCCATGGGGCGCAGCATTTTACAGATTGTTCCGGTCTGGATTCGTCTGGAGGCGCACGACTACAAGAGCTCGGACCATGCGCATCTCGACAAGCATTATGTTCCGTTTGATTGGGCGCAGTCCGTTTCGTCGCTCGATGGTCTCATTGTGACGGGCGCGCCGGTGGAGGAGCTTCCGTGGGAGCAAATCACGTACTGGAAGGAATTGTGCGGGATTATCGATGTGGCCAAAGCGTCTGGAACGTGCATTCTAGGCATTTGCTGGGGTGGGCTCGCGCTGGCGAAGTACGTTGGCATTGAAAAGATGATTTATCCGCAGAAAGTGTTTGGGGTTTATCCCACGCGTAACTTGGTGCCCGATCATCCGATTATGGGCGGGCTGGATGATGTGTTTTGGTGCCCGCAGAGTCGGCATTCCGGCATTGAGGACGCGTTGCTGGAGGAAGCCGAGCAGGCGGGGCGGGTTCGGCTGTTGGCGCATGCGGAAAAGGGTGGCTACATCATCTTTGAAACGCCGGACCATCAGATTCTGATGCATTTGGGGCATCAGGAATACAATTCCAGCCGCTTGCTGACGGAGGCCCGGCGCGACCGTCTGAAAGGGCGTCCCGATGTGGGGCCGCTGGAAAATCTCGATGAGAAAAATCCCCAGAATAATTGGCGGGCGAACCGCAATGAGTTTTTTAATTCGTGGATCAAGCATGTCTATCTGACCACTCCTTTTATGAAGGGCCACGGAGTTCCGGCGCCTTCGGATGTGATTGTGGTGGACAAACCCGGCGGCGCGAAATGAAGATAGCTGTTTTAGGCGATGGTGGCTGGGGAACGGCCCTTGCATTAACATTGGCGCGCAATCCGCATGTGCCGCGCGTGTGGGGCCCCTCGGCGGACTATATCGATGAAATCCGGCGAACTCGCTTGAATCGAAAATTTCTGCCCGGCGTGGCATTGCCCGAGAAAATAGAATGGACGGCGGATGTGGCGGAAACGCTCTCGGGCGCAGAAGCCGTGGTGGTGGTGGTTCCTTCGAAATATATGCGCGCGACGCTGGATCGGTTTTCGGGAGCCTATCTTGCCGCAGGTTCGCCGCCCGTTCTCAGTGCCACGAAGGGCTTCGATGAATTGACGCGCGAACGCATGACTCAGCTCCTCACCGAGGTGTGGGGTGTGGAAACACCTGCCGCGCTTTCGGGACCCAGCATTGCCCCGGAGACCGCGCGTGGAGTTCCCACGGCCGTCACGATTGCTTGCGCCGACAAAGCACGGGCGCGCCACTTTCAAGAAATTTTTGCGGGCGACACGTTCCGGGCCTACACCAGCGACGACGTCAACGGCGTCGAATTAGGCGGCGCGCTCAAGAACGTGATCGCGTTGGCGGCAGGGGTGTGCGACGGCCTCGGCTATGGCAATAATGCGAAGGCGGCGCTGATTACGCGGGGGCTGGCGGAGATCACGCGTCTGGGTGTGGCGCTGGGAGCACATCCACAGACGTTTTACGGATTGAGCGGCGTGGGCGATTTGATGGTGACCTGCATGAGCCCGCAAAGCCGAAACCGGACCGTGGGCGAGCGATTGGGGCGCGGCGAAAGCGTGGATCAAATTCTCTCGGGCATGGAGCAAGTGGCCGAGGGCGTCTGCACGTGCAATATTGCGTTGGCGTTGGCTCGACAAGCGGGCGTGCCCGCTCCCGTGATTGAACAGGTCGATGCCATCATTCATCACGGCAAGAAGCCGAAGGATGCGGTGCTGGAGTTGATGCGCCGCGAAGCTCGCCCCGAACGGGATTAGAAACAACCGACCCATGGCCACCGCTGAAAAAATATCCCTTTTGCTAGTGGACGATCACGCCATTGTGCGCCAAGGATTGGCCGCTTTACTGGCTCGTGAAAAAGATTTTGTCGTGTGTGGCGAAGCGGGCACCTACGAGGATGGCCTCGCCGCATTGGCCGCGCATTCGCCGGCCTGCGTGGTGCTGGATTTGTCGCTCCGCGACCGGAGTGGGCTGGATTGGATTCGCGAGGCGCGCACCAAGGGATTTTTGGGCCACATTCTCGTTCTTTCGATGCACGACGAGAGCCTCTACGCCGAAAAAGCTCTCCGCGCCGGTGCCCAGGGCTATGTCATGAAAGATCAGGCCGAAGAAACGCTCGTGGCCGCCCTGCGCACGGTTCGTTCGGGGAAAACGTACCTGAGCCCTGCCGCCGAAGCCTTGCTGGCGGGGCATCACGCTCCATCCGGAGAAAAAGAGGCGGACGGATTTGAAGGACTCACCGCGCGCGAAAGCGAAATTTTGTATGCCATCGGCGGGGGCCTCACCACGCGCGACATCGCCGAAAAATTTGGCCTGAGCGGGCGCACGGTGGACGTGCATCGGGTCAATATCCGCCGAAAACTGGGCTGTGGCTCGCTGGCCGAGGTGCTGGTGAAGGCAATGGAATTCAAGCGTGTACAAGACGGCGCGTTGCCGCCTCCGGCGTTGTAGTTATGTCGGAGCGATTGCGCGTTCATCAGGCTTGCGGGCTTCTTGCTTTTCTTCAAGCGCAGTTGCAGGGTTGGTCGCGCAACACCCTCAAGCAGCGGTTGCAGGCGGGTTGCGTCAGCGTGAATGGATCCTCGGTCACGCGGCATGATTTCGCGCTGGTGGCGGGTGATGAGGTGGAGGTTTCCTCGACGGCTAAAAAAGGTCTTCCGATTTCGACCTCTTTGAAAATCCTGTATGAGGATCCCCATTTGATTGCCATCGACAAGCCGGCTGGCCTGCTATCGGTGGGGAATGACCAAGAAACGCAGCGCCACGCCTTGGCTCTGTTGCGCCACCAGTTGTTGCGTTCTTCGCCGTCGGTGAAACTGTTTCCGGTGCATCGGATTGACCGGGACACGTCGGGCGTCCTGTTGTTTGCCACGTCGCGGGAGACTCGTGAAGCGATCATGGCGCGATGGGATGCGGCCGAAAAAACATATGTGGCGGTGGTGGAAGGGTGCCCGGATCCTTCGCACGGCACGATTGACCAGCCATTGCACATGGATGAAAAAGAGTATCGCATGCATGTGGGTCCGCACCCCGAAGCGAAGACGGCCATTACGCATTATGAAACGGAGCAAACGGTGGGAGGGCGGTCTCTGGTGCGGGTTCAATTGGAAACCGGGCGACAACATCAAATCCGCGCCCACATGGCGTGGATGGGATGTCCGGTGGTGGGCGATCCGCGCTATGGCACGGCGGGTCCGCGCTTGGGACTGCATGCCCTACGCTTGCGTATCGCATTGCCCGGAGGCGACCGGAAGTTGGTTTTTGAAGCGCCGATTCCGAAGGATTTTCGGGCGCTGTTGAAATAAGAGGGATGGCTACGGGGTGCCGTCGACCGGGATGGGTTAGTCTAGAAACGAGCAGACATATTGGCAGAGGCCGGACTGGACTTCGATGTTGAATCCGGAATGGGCGGGCACGTCGAATTGTTGTCCGGCGGCATAGACGTTCACTTCGGTTTGGCCATCCAGTTTCACGGTGCATTGGCCGTCTGTGATTTGCATGCGTTCGGCTTTGTCGGTGCCAAAATGGAAGGGACCGGGGAAAATGATTCCGGCTGTTTTGCGGGAGCCGTCGGACAATAGAAAGGTGTGGCTGATGACTTTTCCTTCAAAGTAGACATTGGCTTTGGGCAGAAGGGTGACCTCTTTGAATTCGATGATGGTGCTATTCATGCATACTCCTTAATGGGGGGTTAGGATGGGAAAAGTGGTGGGGATTTGCAAGATTTGGATGCAAGGGGTTGAAAGCCACGCGGGATGGATGGATGAATTGCTTTTGAAAAGTGGATATTTTACAGTCGGCGCGTCAATTCAATATTCTTTCAGAAGGAACATCATGAAATCCAAAGGTATGAAGGCGTTGTGGATCGGCTTGATGCTGGTTCCGGGGTTGTCGGCGTATGCGGAAGAACCTCAGGGGATACATGCGGAAGTGACGCCATATCTCTGGATGGCCAATCTCGATGGGGACATGTCGCTCAAGGGTTACGATGTGGATCTCGACAGTCAGGACATGGAGATAGGCGGGTCCTTGTTGGCCACGGCTCAATATAAACGCTTCGTTTTGGGTTGGCAGATGGAATACTTTCAGCCGAGCCTAGACGACATCGAGCTGGGGGATTCGGGAGCGCGCGGCAACTTTGATTCGGAACTGTTGTTGACGCAACTGGCGGTGGGTTATCAATTTGATGGCTGGCGCGAAGGGCAGCACATCACGGTGGCCGCTGGTGTGCGCAATTTGCACCTACGGAGTGACCTGGACGTGATCGATGGAGAGACGCTTGAGCAGAAAACGAATTCCACCGATCCACTACTGATTGTGTGGCCCACCTTCCCGCTGTTTCCGAAGAACGTGGATGGGTTGTCGCTGAGTCCGGCCTTTTCGATTGGTGGCGGGGGGGATTCGGAATTGATTTTCGAATTATTCCCGCAACTTCGCTATGAGATCACGTCTCACATTCATGTTCGTTTCGGGTATCGCACGGCGGGCTACAAGCTTAAGAATGCGGCGGATGTGGAAAATAATCTGGATGTGAAACTCGCGGGGTTCATTTTCGGATTTGGCGGATCTTTTTAATGCACGGCTGAAGCCGGGCCCGGGCTTGATTTTTTTATGAATCTTTGTGAACTCTGTGAGAGAAAAATCCCTCTCACAGAGGGCACAGAGGGACACGGAGGGGAGAGGATGTGACCTAAGCGGGGGATGGGTATGAGAAAAGCAAAAAGGCCCGCAGGGTTCTGCGGGCCTTGTGGCATTCACACGGGATCAATGTGTTTCCCAAACCCTCGTGTTGAGGTTGTAAAACCAGCGTGGCGAGTATGAGTCGATGGCATACCAGAGCCACGTTTCATCGCTCCAGCGGTAGATATAGGGATAACAGGTTTCACTTGTCCACAACCAGCCCAAGTCGGTTGTGAAAAACCAAATGTTGTCGGTTGCGTCACCCGCCGCCCACATCCAGCCGTGCTCGTTGTGCCAAATCCAGCCATTTCCATCTTCTTCGAAAAATCCAAACCAGCTCAACCATCTCCAGCCGCCACCGCCGAGGTTAATGGCTTCAGACCATAACGGTGCGGTGCCGGTGATGGTTATGGGGGCGGAGGTTGCGGAATTTCCCTGCACATCCCAGGCGGTGGCCGTCAGGACATAGTCGCCCGCCAACGCGTTGGTCCAGAGGAATTCGTAGGGTGCGCTTGCATCCGCTCCGAGGTTAACCGTATGAATATATCCGGCCACCACGACTTCCACCCGGTCGAGGGCATAGGGCATGGAGACAGCCGATACCAAGACGGTTACCGAGGCCGGCACCAGATAGGAATATCCATCCAACGGAGCGGTAATGACCACATCGATTTCCGGAGGCAAGCTCGCGCGAAGTCCATTGAAAGTGACCGTGCCCGTTCTTGCCAGTGCCCGGCCATCCAACACGGAATCGGTATCCAAGGTGATGGAGTCCTGTGCCAGAATGGTTCCGATGAAGACGGAATGGGTTCCGATGGTTGCCGAAGAGCCTACCTGCCAAAACACGTTTTTGGCCTGTGCGCCGCCGGTCAGGACCACACGGCTCTGAGGACCTACGCCGGCGGCGGTGGTCAAGGAGGAGGCGATTTGGAAAATCCAGACATCGTTTGAGCCGCCAGAGAGGGTGAGGTCTCCGCTGATTCCCAGTGAACTGGATGATGTATACAGACCGGGGGCGAGGGTTTGCCCGCCGATATCACCGGACACCGTGATTCGATCCGTGGAGCGCCCCATGGCATCGTTATATGCCGTGGTCAAGTCTGTTTGGGCCAGAGCGGAGACCGCTTCGTTCACATAGATGGTTCCGTTGACTTGGGCGGAAGGAATGCCTTGTGACGTTCCCGGATTCAAGCCGACATCTCCATCGACCGTTCCGGGGCCCGTGCTGGTAATCGAGGCGCCCGCCAGAATGGTGAAATAGAGGCATGAATTCAGCTCGACTCTATCCGGACCTTCCGCCCGCGCCGCTTGAGGGATACTCATTGCTGCCACTAGAAGGAGGCAAGACAGCATTCCTTTATGACTTGATTGGTTATGCGTTTTCATTGGACCCGTCACTTTCTTTTAACGTAAGCACACGGTCATCTGCCTTTTGATGAGGGAATGACTTTGTGTATTCTTTCTATGTTTACGGTAGGCGATGAGGGAGGAACTCGCTATGGGGTCTAACCCTTACGACGTCATCCTGAAAGTAGCCGAAGATTGCGTTCACAGAGGGCACAGCGCGGCAGAGCCGCAACCCAATCTTTCGATCCATTTAACGCAAGAGGCGCAATGGGCGCAAAAGGAACGCAAACGCCGATCCGGGCAGTCCTGTTTTCGCGCAGAGGCGTGGAGAGGTGCCTGACTGCTTTGCGGCCAAGCCGCGTACGAAGACAACCGGGAAAAATCCGGAACTTCCACGGACAAGAAAAGGGTCATTTAAACAGGCGCAACAGAACGGGGGAGGGTTGCATGGTGATGCCCTCTTTGCGTCCTTGGCGATCTTGGCGAGAGACAACGGCTGTCTGATTTCCGCCATTGTCACGGAGAAACTTATGATTATGGCAGCGTAGAAAACGTGCCAAGAAAACAAGAAAGGGGAGGGTTGTAGTGCAGAGGGGAATGGACATTCAGAACTCCCTCTCGCAAGGGGTATTCAGCCCTTCTTGGCGGCCTTGTCGTGCTTGGAGAGAGACGATCTACTTGGCTTCGTAGCGGCGTTTGTGGTCTTTGATGCCCGCGAGGCGGAAGGGGCCGCCACGATAAGGGGCAAAGACGTGGTCGGCCCCGTCTTTGGGTATGCCGTAGTTGAAGATGTCTTCGTATTGGCGATAGGATACGGGCACGCGGGTGTCGAGCATGGCGCGGTGGGAGTCGGTGAAGAGGTGCTGACGGTATCCGCGCTGAACGACGCCGGAGAAAAATTCAGCCATGCAGCCGGAGCCGTAGGAGAAGAATCCGATGCGTTGGTCATCGAGCGCGGAGGGGGCGTTGTCGAGGAGGGAGGCCAATGCTTCATAGACGCAGGCGGCGTAGGTGTTGCCGGTTTGGCGGTTGTAGCGGAGGGCGAAATCGAGGAGGCGTTCCTGCTCTTCCTTGGGCGGCGGTGGGACACCTTCCGCTTTGCAGAGGCGCTCGAAAGATTTGTAGGCAATTTTGGTGAAGGGGAGATGGAAGCAGTAGTGGGCGTGGTCGGCCAGCCCGCGCTTGGACGCGGCTTTGTAGTTGTTCCACGCATCGATGAGGGTGGTGAGATACATGCGGGTGGAATACTTGCCATCGACGAGGGCTTCTTCGCGGTAGTTGGGCCGCCAGAAATCCATGATGTCTTCCGTGTGGAAGCCGGATTCGGGGTCGAGGGCGAGAACGCGCGGATGGGTGCTGACGAGCATGGCCACGGCGCCTGCACCTTGTGTAGGTTCGCCGGGGCTGGCTAGGTCGTAGCGGGCGATGTCGGCGGCGAGCACGAGCGCCTTGGTGTGAGGGCGCATGGCGACCATGGCGGCGGCCATGCGGAGGGAGGCGGTCGCGCCATAGCAGGCTTCTTTGACCTCGATGCAACGGCAAGCCGAGGGCAGGCCGAGCAATTTGTGGCAGAAGCAAGCGGCGGCCTTGGATTGGTCGACGCCGGATTCCGTGGCAAAAATCAGGAGCTCGATGCTTTCGCGCCCGGCCTTCTCCACAATGGGGAGCGCGGCGTTGGCGGCGAGGGTGACGATGTCCTGATCGGGCGGGACGACGGCCATGCGTTCTTGTCCAATGCCGACGATGAACTTTTCTGGATCGGCTCCTCGCTTTTCGGCGAGTGTACGCAAATCCATCACGTAGGACGGGGTGTGGAAGGAAACTAAATCAATTCCGATTTTCATGAGGGCGGGTTCACGGTTCAGGGTTCACGGTTCAGAGGTTGGGGAGAGAAAGACTATTTGAAGCGGGCCCACGTGGCGCGGGCGGATTCGTGGGCTTTGGCGCAGATTTCTTGTTCGTCGAGGGTCAGTATCTTGGAGTTGCGCATGAGGATGTTGCCACGGGCGATGGTGGTGTCGACGCGGGCGTAATTGAGACCGTAGAGCAGATGTCCCAAGAAGCGTCCGGGTTCGAGCGGCGTGGTGGGGACGTAATCAAAAATCGCGATATCGGCGAGTTGTCCGGCGACGAGTTGTCCGCGCGGTTCAGGGAAGCAGCGGGCGGCGATTTGGGCATTTTTAGCGAGGAGCATGTCGCAGGCTTCGCAGAAGGCCACGCGCGGATCGGCGAGGGTGGCGCGTTGGAGAAGGTGGGCGACGCGTGCGGCGGAGATCATGTGTGAGGTCATGCCATCGGTACCCAGCCCCAGCAGAATGCCCTTCTTCAGCAGCGTCAGCATTTTTTGCGTGCCGACGGCGTTGTTCATGTTGGATTCGGGGTTGTGGACCATCATGGTGCCGGTGGCGGCGATGAGATCCATTTCGGATTCGTCGAGGTGGATGCCATGAATGAAAAGCGATTTGGGGCCGGTGAGTCCGAATTTGTGCAACCGCTGAATAATGCGCGAGCGGTGTTTGGCGATGCAGTCCGTTTCATCGGAGAGGTCTTCGGCCACGTGAATATGTACGCCGGTTTGAGAGGCGGCGGTGGCGGCCGCGGTGGCTTCGAGCGATGCGTCGGAGAGCGTCATCTGCGCGTGGAGGCCGAAGAGCGCGGTGATTTGGCCGTCGCCGGAGGCTTGAGTTTTGCGGAGGAAGCGGGCGTTTTCGGCGAGGCCGTCGGCGGGGATGTTGCGGTCGGAGGTTTCATAGCACAGGCAGCCGGAGAGGCCAGCCTGGCGGAACGTTTCTTCCAGGATATCAAGCGAGCCATCGGTGCAGGAGGGGGAGGCGTGGTGATCGATGATCGTGGTGCAGCCGGTATGAATGGCTTCGAGAAGGGCCACGAGGGCGGAGTAGCGGACGGCTTCGGGGTCGAGGGCGAGGTCGAGCTTCCACCACATGCGTTCAAGGATTTGGACGAAGTTGGAGGCGGGTTCTCCCGGAGGAGCAAAGCCGCGCGCGAAGGAGGAGTAGAGATGGTGATGCGCATTGATGAGGCCGGGCATGACGACCCTGCCGTTGGCGTCGATGACCTGCGCATCGGCGGGGGCCTTTACGGTGGTGCCGACGGCGGAAATTTTCGTCCCTTCCACGAGGACTTGTCCGTTGGGGAGAATGGGCTGCGTTTCATCGTACGTGATGACGAGGGCGTTTTGGATTAAAATGGCGCTCATGGCGGTTTCTCCTCTGCGGTCTGGATTTTTCCACACTGTGGAAAACTTTTTTCCACACTGTGGAAAACTTTTAGCACTTTTTTCCACACTGTGGAAAACTTTTTGTGGGCGTTTTGGCGTTTTCTAGACGAAGAAAAACAGTCTGGATGTGGAAGGGGGGAACTGCGAGTCTAGAACGGTGACGAGTCCGTATCGAGCCAGAGAGGAAAGGGCATGAGGACCATTCGGGTATGGATTGCGGACGACCATGCGATTGTGCGCGAAGGACTGCGGGCCATGCTGTCGGGCCAATCTGGAATGGACGTGGTGGGGGAGGCGACCCATGGCGAAGAGGTATTAAGCGGGGCGGTTCAGTTGAACCCGGATGTGGTGGTGATGGATGTGTCCATGCCGGGGATGAATGGGATGGAGGCGACGCGTCGATTGAAGGCCGAGCAGCCGAGGATTCGGTGTGTGGCTCTTTCGACACATACGGATCGGCGGTTTGTGTCGGAAATGTTGCGGGCGGGTGCCTGCGGATATTTACCCAAGGAGTGTGCGTTCCGGGAGTTGGCGATGGCGATTCGGACGGTGATGGAGGATAAAACGTATATCAGTCCGAATGTGGCGGGGGGGCTGGTGAAGGACTACGTTTCGTTGATGGCGGAGGGCGAGAGGCGTCCGCACAACAACTGGAGCGAGCGGGAGAGGGATGTCTTGATTCAGTTGGCCGAGGGGCACAGCGTGAAGGAAATCGCCTTTGATCTGGGGATTTCGACCAAAACGGTGGACACCGTACGTCGCCGTACGTTGGACAAGTTGAATTGCCAAACGAATACGGACCTGACCCAATACGCGATTCGGGAAGGGCTGATCGGGTTGGAATAGGATTTCATCCTTGTGCGTACTGCTTTCTGCGGCATTCGGAATACACACGCTGGCACCAGCTCCGAGAGAAGTGTTGCAAGGGGCTCATCGGAGACGAACCCCATCGCACGCCGATTCCAAGGAAGCCGATTTCGTTTATGGATTCTGTTGGCGAACGGTCCGGAAACCGGTGAAATACACGGCGTTGCTTGGCGCCGTGTAATTGCTGTAGCCAATTCGGCAGCTTCGACCGGGATTCTTCCAAGCGCCGCCTTGCGAAACGCGGTTGGTTCCCACTTGGCTGGGATGCCAGTCCCAACACCACTCCCAGACGTTCCCTGCCATGTCATACAGATCATATCCATTGGCTGAAAACGATCCGACCGGACTTGTGTAGGGTTCGCTGGAGTCAATATAGGTGGGGTGGTAGCCCAAGGTACCGGTGGCATAGGCGTCGTCGCCCGTGTTGTTGAAGTTGGCTTGGTCATGGCTGATCGTGTCCGAGTCCGCCCACGGAAATCGATGTCCTACCGCGCCCCCGCGGGCGGCATACTGCCATTCTTCCACGGTCGGTAACCGATAGCCGGTGGCGTTTGTCTTGATGTAGGGATTCAGTACCTGTCCGGTCTTGTACGGAAGTGTAAACGCGACATCGGAATAGTAGACCGGATCGTATCCATCTTTCTGTGAACGCGCGTTGCACCACTTAGTCGCATCGTACCAGCTTACGACGCTCACGGGATGGCTGGCCACCTTGCCGTTACCGTCGTTGTCGAACGTAAATCCGTTGGTGGTTGCCCAGACGTGCACTTCGTCCCACAACGCCTTGTTGACCTCGCAACGATCCATTAGAAACGAATCCACAGTTAAGCTGTAGGCGCCGAAGCTTGGGTCGGTTCCGCTGTTGGTTCCGCCGGGAATAGGGGCCATTCCGGAAGGAATGGTCGGTGCTCCCCAGAGGGACCACTCCGATGTGTCCATGTTCACGCACCACTGTGTGTCGGGGTTGATGTAGTGCCAGGCTCCGTTGCTTTGGGCATAGGCATACGGCCACCCAAAATACGACCAACCGGAATGCAAGGCTGAATTTTCCAGGCGCGCCCATTGACCGTTACCCATGTGGGCCACCCATTGCACGTCGGGCGTATTGAACCAATACCAGTCACCTGACGCTCCGTCGTAGGCCCATGGATAATCCACATACACCCAGCCTGTGGAGCGCCAGGCCACTGTCGATTGTGTCAGCACCGCCACGAATCCCAGCATCGCCAGCCATTTTTTCATTGCCGTCTCCCTTGCGTTGTTGTTCTCAAATTTCTTTCCACGGTCGTATTTCTAAGAGTTCACACCGACTTTCCAAGCGCATGTCGGATTTTTTCTGCGAGGGCATGTGGTGTGAATGGTTTTTGTAAAAACTGCACACCGGAGTCTAGTAACCCGTGGTGGGCGATGGCGTTGGCCGTGTAGCCCGACATGAACAACCGCCGGAGACCCGGCCGAATGGCGAGCAGGGTTTGAGCGAGGTCTTGCCCATTCATCTCCGGCATGACCACGTCGGTCAACAGCAGGTCGATGCGGTCGGTCTGCTCCTGAGCCAGGCGGATGGCCTCTCGTGGGGTGGCGGCCGCTACGACGGCGTATCCCAACCGTTCGAGCATGGCTTTTGTCATTCGCAAGATGGAAGGTTCGTCTTCCACCAGCAGAATGGTCCCGCTGCCTCGCGTCGCCCAGGGATCCTTGGGCTCCACCGTCGATTGTGCGTTCGCGGTGGCTTGCCGTGGCAGGTAGATCTTGAAGGTCGTGCCCTGGCCCGGCTCGCTGTACGCGTAGATGAAGCCGTTGTTTTGCTTGACGGCGCCGTACACGGTGGCCAGACCTAGGCCGGTTCCTTCCCCGACGGGTTTCGTGGTGAAAAAGGGCTCGAATAGGTGGGCGAGTACCTCGGCGCTCATGCCGCATCCGTTGTCGCTTACCGCCAGTAGCACGTAGTCGCCCGGGGCGGCTTCGGCATGATGGGCGCAATAGTCGCTGTCGAAGGTGGCGTTGCCGGTTTCGATGGTGAGGGTGCCCACCCCTCCGATGGCGTCTCGGGCATTGACGCAGAGGTTCACCAGGATTTGGTCCATCTGGGCCGGATCGAGTTTGACCGACCATAGATTTGAACCGGGCTTCCAGGCTAGGTTAATATCCTCTCCGATGAGTCGTCCGAGCATTTTGAGCATGCCCTCGATGGAGGCATTGAGGTCGAGCACCTTGGGCGCCACGGTCTGCTTGCGGGCAAAGGCTAGCAGTTGGCGGGTCAGATCGGCCGAGCGCCGTGCGGCATTGGCGATTTCCTCCAGATCGCTTCGAAGGGGATGGTCTGGGCCGAGATCTTCAAGCACCATCTCCGTGCGGCCCTGAATGACTCCCAGCATGTTGTTGAAGTCGTGGGCCACGCCGCCCGCCAGACGTCCCACCGATTCCATTTTCTGTGCTTGGGCCAATTGCGCCTGTAGCTTTTCCCACTCCTCTTCCGTCCGCTTGCGCTCGGTGATGTCCTCTTTTACGGCGACGTAATGCGTAATGATTCCCCCGTTGTCGAAAATCGGGGAAATGGAGGCCGCCTCCCAAAACAGTTCACCGTTCTTTTTCTTGTTGTGGAATTCTCCTCTCCACTCGTTGCCCGAAGAAAGGGTGTCCCAGAGGTCCTTGTAAAAGGATGCCGGTTGATCGCCAGACTTCAGCAGGTTCGCATTTTTCCCTTTGGCTTCTTCCGGGGTGTAGCCTGTGATTTCAGCGAACTTGGGGTTGACATATTCGATCGTGCCGTCCGTGCTTGTAATGACGACGCAGGCAGGGCTTTGATCAACGGCCTGCGAGAGTTTGCGAAGCTGGACTTCCGCCTTCTTGCGCTCCGAAACCGCAAGGAGCTGGGCCACCATGGCGGCCACCGTAGAGGCAAAGGCTTCTTCGTCGGAGTGCCATTTGCGGACGGGGCCAGCATGTTCGGAGCATACAACCCCCACAAGCTTTCCCTCGACCAGAATTCCGGCGTCGAGCATGGACGTGATTCCCAACGGTTTCAGATAGGAATCCGTCAGTTCGAGAGTGCGGGGATCGTGTTGCGCGTCTTCGGCGTAAATGCGGTTTTCTTCCATGATCGCGGCGAAGTAGTGAGGAAGGTCTGATGCCTTGACCTCCATCCCGCGGCTATACGACTTTTCGGTTGCCTCGTAGAGCGCAAGGCAGCGCATCGTTGCGGAATCCTCGCTCAAGGTCCAGATTCCGGCTCGGAAAACCTCGAGGGTTTCCGCAACGCATTTCGCCACCAGTTGGAATGCGCCCGCCGTGTCGCCTTCGGCAACGGAAGGACTCAGGGCGAGTTCCGCCAGGGCTGATCGCTGGGAGATGGCCCGTCGTTCGCTGGCCCGCAACGCTTCCTCTGTTCGTTTGCGTTCCGTGATATCGGTATGGGTGCCCATCGCCATCAGGGGCTTTCCGTCTTCTGTCCGGGAAACAAGTCGTCCGCGGTCGAGGACCCAGACCCACTGCCCGTTCTTGTGCCGCATCCGGACCTCGCACTCGTAGAACTCTGTCTCGTTCAAAAAATGCTGTTCGAACAGGACGTTGCTTTTTTGAAGATCGTCGGGATGGACAAGCCGTTTCCAGGTGTCCAACGAAACGGGATCGAGTTGGTCCAGGGTGTAGCCGACGATGTCCGCCCATCGCGCGTTCAATCCGCATTCTCCCGTTTGGACGTTCCACTCCCACGTTCCGACGTTGGTGCCGTGCAAAATATTCGACAGCCGGGTTTGTTCCGCGCGCAGCTTCCGGGCGGACTGCGTAAGATCGTTGGCCATGCGGACAAACGACTTGGCTGCCCGACCGATTTCATCCTTGGAGCGAACGAGCCCGTCGGGAATCTGCAGTTGGCCGGCCCCGAACTCGTCCATGGCCCGGGCCAGTTGCCGGGTGCGGCGGGAAACGCTGAAAATGGCCGTTGCGGTAATCGAGAGTCCGATGACCAGCGCCATGAGGATGATGACCCATACCACGGCCCGTAGCAGATGCCGCATGTTGCCGAGGATTTCGTCCAACGGCACCAAGCACACGTATTGCCAGTCGGTCTGTTTCAGCACTGCGCCCATGGCCAAATACGGTCGGCCATCGATGGCCGTGGCCACTCCCAGATTCTGGATCTCCACCCCGTCCAGCCGGCTGAAAAGACCGGACAACTCGCTTTCCTTGGCAATTCGTTTTTGAAACGCTTCCGGATCGCGTTGCAACAGGTACTGCCAGTCTCCGGCCAGGATGTAGTTTCCATCCCGGTCGCGCAAAAAATGCTGCTCACCCGGATAGCGCGAGTTGGCGGAAAACGAGTTGCCGAACACGTCCGCCAATTTCATGTCGTCGCCGATGGTGCCGATCCACCGGTCGCCGGAATAGACCGGCAGAATGGCGCTGACCATCCACGCGTTCCACACCGGATCGTAGAGCGGAGGCGTGACCTTCAGTTTTCGGTCCGGATTGGTTGACGGATGGCCCAGTTGCACCCAAGGGGTCGACGCGTAGTCCGTGTCCGCGGCCATCTCGAACACGTAATCCGGCTTCCCCCGGTCCATGGGGATTTCGCTTTTCCACGGGGAAAGATAATAGACGTTCTCGTGAGGTCGTGTGGCGGCGGCACCGAAGACGTCGAGTATGCGCTTGATGCGCAAATGCTCGACCTTGTCGCGAGACGTCATTTCCGGAAAAGGCGGCAGGAAAATACCCGCCTCGAAATGGCCGTTGTAGGTGGATCGACGGTTGCGAATGACGCCGTCCTCCATCTGCTCGGTCAGGCGCTCGAATTCCTCCAGCTCGCCAGGCTGTTCGGGTGGGGCCAGTTCGCGCTCGATAACGGCCGCCAAGGATGCCAATTTGCGGGCCGTTGCAGAGAATAGTTGGTCCATTTGGTGGAGCCGCTTGTCCACCTCGTCTGCCATCGCCAGAGATTCTTGCCGCAGGGCTTTGTCGTAGCTGAACCGCTGGATGAGGAGAATGCCTGGAATCGTGGTGGTGCAGATGCTGCAGGCAACAATCAACAAGAGCTTTGCATGCAATTTCATTCCGGCGGCCTTTGGAGGGGTTGGAGGTTCAGTCGATTTCCATATTCCGTAGTCTACATGAAAACCAGAGCAAGCGCATCACAATCCTTCGATTCCGTTCACGCAATTTGATTGATTTTAGTGTTGCGCGGGCGGGGGGGTGAAATCCTATTCACCCTCTGGCATGATGATCGCGTTTGCGTTGCTTCAGACTCAGGCAGCGGTGCAAATTTTGAAAGAGAAATGAATGGGCGTTGACGAGGTGGGGGAGGGACGCCTAGACTTCGGGGCGTAGGCGGTCGTTTTTGAATCCAACAAGAGGAGTATTCAGCATGAGCACAACGGTTGGCGATCTGTTGCAGATCAAGGGGACGAAAGTGGAAACCATCGCGGCAACGACGACGATCATCGATGCCGTGAAGCACATGGCCAAGGTGCGGATCGGCTGTTTGGCGGTGGCGACGAAAGCCGGCAAGCTGTTGGGCATTTTGTCGGAACGTGATTGCCTCTGGAAAGTGATTGCTCTGGGGAATTCCACGAAGAATACGCTGGTGAAAGATGCGATGACCTCCATCAAGGATGTGGAGACGGTTTCGCCGGCCGTGACGGTGGAAGAATGCATGGGCATGATGACGGCGGGGCGGCATCGTCATCTGCCGGTGATCGTGGACGGAAAGCTGGCGGGTTTGATTTCCATCGGCGATGTAGTGAAGCACATGATGGATTCTCAAGAAGCGACGATTAAGAGTCTCGAAAAATACATCACCGGCACCTTTTAGGCGAAAGCTGCGGCGAGAGGCCGCGGTCCGGCGGGAGGGAGCGAACCATGGCGAAATCCTGCACCTGTGCCTGCGCGGCGGAAGCGGCGCCGAGCGAGGCGGAACTGATGAAGCGGTTGGAAGCTGTTCTGGCCGAGCAGAAGGACAAACCCGGTGGCCTGATTCCGGCGTTGCAGACGGCGCAAGCGATTTTCGGGTATTTGCCGGAGGCGGTGTTGCGCCGCGTGGCGCAGGCGTTCGACAAGTCGTATAGCGAGGTGGCGGGGGTGGTTTCGTTCTACTCCTTTTTCTCCACGGTGCCGCGCGGGAAATACGTGGTGCGGGTTTGCCTCGGCACAGCGTGCTATGTGCGCGGCGGCAACGAAGTGTTGCGGGCCATGAAAGACAAGCTGGGGATCGACGTGGGGGGCACGACGGCGGATCGCCAGTTTTCTCTGGAGGTGGGGCGTTGCTTTGGGGCGTGCGGCATGGCACCGGTTCTGATGGTGAACGACGACCTGCATCAGCGCGTCAAACCAGCCAAGCTGGGCGAGTTGTTGCAAAAATATCGTGGGGGGAAACCCTCTTCCGAGGAGGCGAAGCCATGAGCGAAATCCGTCGGCAGAAGATCATTTCGCTTCAAGGCTTAGCCGCTTGGCGGGAGCAGGTGGTGAAAGAGGAAGGGCGGGTCCGGCGCGACGTGCGGGTGTGCGTGGGCGGAAGCTGTCTGGCGTCGGGCGCAAAAGAAATCGGTGCGGCGCTACGGACGGAAATTCAGAAGGCGGGTTTGGCAGATCAAGTGGCTGTACGCGAGGCGGGTTGCATGGGACCTTGTGTGCGGGGCCCGGTGCTGAGAGTGGGGCCCGACGATGTGTTTTATCAGGGGGTGCGGACGGAAGACGTCGAAGAGATTGTTCGGGAGCACTTGGTGGGTGGGCGTGTGGTGGATCGTCTGGTGGCGCACGATGAGGCGACTGGAAAACCCCAAGCGCACGGCAAGGAAATTCCGTTTTTTACGCGACAAACGCAGATTGTGTTGCGTAACTGCGGGCGCATGGATCCGGAGCGGATCGAAGAATATGTGGCTCGCGATGGCTATGCGGCGCTGGCCAAGGTGTTGGGCGGATTTTCTCCGGAGCAGGTGGTAGAAGAAATGAAAGGGTCTGGCCTTCGAGGGCGTGGGGGGGCGGGGTTCCCGACGTTCATGAAGTGGGAGTTCACACGGCGCGCGCCGGGTGATGAGAAATATGTGCTGTGCAATGCGGATGAAGGGGATCCGGGGGCCTACATGGATCGTAGCGTGCTGGAGGGCGATCCTCACAGCGTGATCGAAGGCATGGCGATTGCGGCATTCACGGTGGGCGCGGCGCAGGGCTATGTGTATGTGCGCGCGGAGTACCCGCTGGCGGTGGCGCGCTTGCGCAAGGCGATGGAGCAGGCGCGCGAGTGTGGGTTGCTGGGAAATAACGTGATGGGGAGCGGGTTTTCGTTCGACCTCGATATTCGGATGGGATCGGGCGCATTTGTTTGCGGCGAAGAGACGGCGTTGATTGCGTCGATTGAGGGCAAGCGCGGCGAGCCGCGTCCTCGTCCGCCTTTTCCCGCGCAGAAGGGGCTGTGGGGAAAGCCCACGGTGCTCAACAATGTGGAGACGTATGCCAACGTGCCGGCGATTTTGCTGAAGGGGTCGGCGTGGTATGCCCAATGGGGCACGCCCAAGAGCAAGGGCACGAAAGTGTTTGCGCTGGCGGGTTGTGTCAAAAACACGGGGCTGGTGGAAATTCCGGTGGGGACGCCGCTAGGCGAATTGATTTATGACATTGGCGGGGGCATTCGCAGTGGCAAGGCGTTCAAGGCGGCGCAGATTGGCGGGCCTTCGGGCGGATGCATCACCAAGGAGCATCTGGATGTTCCGCTGGACTACGAGAGCCTGCAAGAGCTGGGCGCGATCATGGGATCGGGTGGCTTGATCGTGATGGACGAGGATAGCTGCATGGTAGATGTGGCTCGGTTTTTTATTGAATTCGTTCAGGAGGAATCGTGCGGAAAATGCGTGCCCTGCCGCGTGGGAACGAAGCGCATGTTGGAGATTTTACAGCGGATTTGCGACGGCAAAGGCGAGATGGAAGACCTTCAACGATTGGAAGAACTGGGTGCGTTCATCAAGGAATCCTCGCTCTGCGGCCTTGGGCAGACGGCACCGAATCCGGTTCTCTCGACGATTCGATATTTTCGCGAAGAATATATTCAGCACATCCGCGACAAGCATTGTGCGGCGGGTGTTTGTCCTTCGCTGGTGCTCGCGCCTTGCTTGAGTGCGTGTCCGGCGGGCGTGTTCGTGCCGGGGTTTGTGTCGCTGGTGGGCGAGGGGCGTTATGCCGAAGCGTTGAAACTGCACCGCGAGCGCAATCCGTTTGCGGCTGTTTGTGCGAGAGTCTGCTTCCATACGTGCGAAGATCATTGCCGGCGGGCCTCGCTGGATGACGCCGTTTCAATCCGGGGAATCAAGCGCTTCATGGTGGATCAGGAAGTGATGATTCAGAAACCCGAGGCGCGTGAAAGTGCGACGAATGCGGTGCGCAAGGTGGCGATCGTGGGTGCGGGACCGGCGGGATTGACGTGCGCTTACTTTTTGGCGCGAATGGGCTACAAGCCCGTGGTGTTCGAAAGCGAAGCGCGACCCGGCGGCATGTTGGTGCAGGCCATTCCAGCCTATCGCTTGCCGCGCGAGACGTTGGCGCGCGAAATCCGCATGATAGAATCGCTGGGAGCCGACATTCAAACGCTCCGCCGGCTGGGAAAAGATTTCACGCTTCAAGGCTTGCGCGATGAGGGGTATGAAGCCGTTTTCCTTGCGGTGGGTGCGCCCGATGGATTGGCGTTGGAGTTGCCTGGAAGCGATGCCAAAGGCGTGGTGGATTCCATGGCCTTTTTGCGACAGTACAACATTCGCGGGTCCGTGCCGGTTGGAAAACAGGTGGTGGTGATTGGCGGTGGCAATGCCGCCATTGATGCGGCGCGCACGGCGATGCGGTTGGGCGCAGAGAAGGTCACGGTGGTTTATCGTCGCACGCGCGAGCAGATGCCAGCCTATGCCGAAGAAATTAGCGAGGCTCAGCAAGAGGGCGTTGAGTTGCGTACGCTCTGCGCACCGGAACGGTTCTTGGTCGAGAGCGGAAAAGTGACGGGCGTGGAATGTCGCCGGATGACGTTGGGAGGCTTCGACCGCACGGGCCGTCGCAAGGCGCAGGCCGAGGGAGAAGACGCGATGGAAGTTCTTTGCTGCGATCAGGTCATCTTGGCCGTGGGCCAACGACTGGACGCAAAGGCGTTGCTGGGCGATCTTGATGTGCCGCTGGCGGGCGGCTGGATTCAGGCCGATCCGGTCACCGGCCAAACCGGTGTGCCGTGGCTGTATGCGGGCGGCGATTCGGTGAGCGGCCCGTCCTCCGTGGTGGAAGCCATTGCTGCGGGCGAGCGAGCGGCGGTGGGCATGGATGTCCTGCTGACGGGGGCATGTCACGACTTTTGGCGCGCCTATGCCGATGTTCAGACCAACTACAATCCGGATGCCGACCCCGTGCCCTATCCGCGCGAAGAGTTGAACCTGATTTCGCTGGAACGGCGAAAAAATAACTTTGATGAAGTGGAGCAGGCGTGGAACGAATCAACGGCGCGGCGACAGGCTCATCGGTGCTTGCGTTGTGACTTCGGCAAGGCCAAGGGGGTAGAGACATGATTCAGATTCGCATCAACGGGCAACCCATTGGCGTGGCCGAAGGGACCACGATCTTGCAGGCGGCGAAGCAGGCGGGCGTGCATATTCCAACCCTTTGCTTTTTGGAGAAGCGCGATCCGGTGGGGGCCTGCCGCGTTTGCTTGGTGGAAGTGGAAGGCGCGCGAACACTCCTCGCGGCGTGTTCGACGCCGTGTACGGATGGCATGATGGTGCGCGTGAATAGCCCGAAGGCGCGTGCGGCGCGCAAGCAGGTGGTGGAGTTGCTCCTATCCGAACACGATGGCGACTGCCAACTCTGCGAGCGGAATGAGGACTGCGAATTGCGCCAACTGGCGAGCGACATGGGGATTCGTTCAATCACCTATTCGGGCACGCGCGCGGCTCCGCATTTGGACGAAAGTACGCCCGGTCTGGTGCGCGACAATTCCAAGTGCATTAAGTGTCGGCGGTGCGTCACCGTGTGCAACCAAGTGCAGGGCGTGGGCGCACTCTTTCCACAGGGCCGAGGATTTTCCACGATGGTGGGGCCGGCTTTTGCCAGCAATCTGGACGGCGTGACATGTGTTCAATGCGGGCAATGCGCGGCTGTTTGCCCGGTGGGGGCCATCACGGAGCATAGCCAAATCGAGTCCGTCTGGAAGGCGCTGGACGATTCCACCAAGACCGTGATTGTTCAAACGGCGCCAGCCATTCGCGCGGCGTTGGGCGAGGAATTCGGGTTTCCTCCCGGCACGGTGGTGACGGGCAAGATGGTGACGGCTCTGCGGCAGATGGGATTCGATGCGGTGTTCGATACCAACTTTGCCGCCGACCTCACCATTATGGAAGAGGGAACGGAATTGCTGACGCGCCTGAAAAAAGCGCTTGTGGATCAGGACAAGACCGTAGCCCTGCCGATGTTCACCAGTTGTTCTCCCGGCTGGATTCAATTTGCGGAATTTTATTATCCGACTTTTTTGAATCACCTCTCCACCTGCAAGTCGCCGCAGCAAATGTTCGGGGCTGTGGCCAAGACGTTTTATGCCGCCAAGATTGGCAAGAAGCCCGAAGATCTGGTGGTGGTTTCGGTGATGCCTTGCACGGCGAAGAAATTCGAGGCGAATCGTCCGGAAATGAATTCCAGCGGCGTGCGCGATGTGGATTATGTGCTGACCACGCGCGAACTGGCGCGAATGATTCGCCAAGCCAATTTGGCCTTTCCCGAGTTGCCCGATGGCGTGATGGATGCCCCGCTGGGCCTTTCTTCTGGCGCGGCGGACATTTTTGCCAACACCGGTGGCGTGATGGAGGCGGCGCTCCGCACGGCGTATGAAATTGTGACAGGGCGGCAACTGCCCGCAGAGAATTTACATGTTCGGGCCATTGAAGGACTCGAAGGCATCAAGGAAGCCGCCCTCCAGATCGAAGGCACGGTTTCGGCGTGGTCCTTCTTGGAAGGGGTTGAATTGCGTGTGGCGGTTTGCCACGGACTGGGCAACGCACGGAAACTGATGGAGCGAATTCGGTCGGGCGAAGCCACGTACCACTTTGTGGAAGTGATGACGTGCCTCGGTGGTTGCATCGGGGGAGGGGGACAACCGCGCTTCACGGACGATAGCGTTCGCCTCAAGCGTATCGCGGCGATTTACGCGGAGGACGAATCCAAGCCGCTTCGCAAGTCGCATGACAATCCGGCGGTGCAAGAACTCTATCGCGATTTTTTGGGCAAGCCGCTGGGGCACAAATCCCACGAATTGCTTCACACGACCTATGCCGCCAAAGAGAGACGATAACAAAAGGACGAAAAATCATGAATGCACGAAACTTCATCCGAAACGGGTTCATGGGAATTTGCATGATGGCCTTTCTTTCACAGGCCACCGCCGGAAATGTGTCTGCGGAATCTCCTTGTCGCGGAAGTTTGCTGGCCTTGGAGCAGGCGTATGAAACCAACGTCGTCTTTCGGCTGCTGATGGATAAGGCGTTCGAGAATATGCAACAATTGCCGGATGGATATCATCCAGGTGGCAATCCGTGGCTTGGGAAGAATTTTTCCGATCTGGTCCGCTTGCTGGATGAGTGGAGCCGCTTCCTTCCTCAGTCCAAGGGCAGTTCCGACGACGGCTTGGCCTATATCGAACAGATGGATTTCTTTGCCTATAATAATCCTTTCGGTCGAGCTGTTTTCCAGACGTCACCCGGAATTGATCTCTTCCGCAATTTTGTCAATGAACGGGGCGCCTTCATGAACAGTCCCGAGTCGGCAAAATATATTGCCGATTGGTTGGCGAATCCTCGAAACGAAAGGCAGGATTATCGCTTGCCGAATCCCGATGCGCCCGATGGCGGATTTATCACCTTCAATGAATTCTTCGCCCGCTCTTTGAAAGACCAGAGCGAGTGCCGTCCGCAAACGCTGCCCGGCCGGGATTACGTTATTGCGGCGCCGACGGATGCGATTCTGAACTCGATCCCCATGAAGATCGTGGACAATTCCACAAAACTTCGCACGAAAGGCACGGAAGAGTTAAACATTCAACAACTGCTGGCTGGCTCGCAGTATTGGAATCGCTTCAAAGGCGGAACCGCACTTTCGTGTGTGCTGATGCCCAACACCTATCACCGATATCACTCGCCTGTTTCCGGCAACGTAATTGAATCCCGGATTGTGGATGGAGCCTTGCTGGGAATGGAAGATTTTCCAACTTTCGTGCCGACGGGCGGGAATGTGGGATATGGTGCAGATTTTAGTGCGTTTGAAAACTATCAGCGCGGATATTTCATCATCGATACGGGAAAATATGGATTGGTGGCTGCGGTTGCCGTTGGGCTCAGCGAGATTGGGTCTGTGGTGTTTGAAGAACAATTTTTGCAAGCCACGGCGCCCGTGCCCATTCAGCGGGGCGATGAATTAGGCCATTTCCTGTACGGAGGTTCTCTCGTCATTCTGGTGTTCGAGCCGGGAAAATATTCGTCCGACGGAATCTACGTCCGCCTTGGAAATCAGATTGGCGTGTTTGATTCCAATGGTGAAGAATAGGGAGCGCGGTTCATGACAAGAACACGGATCTTCGCGTTCGGCGTTGCTTTATGGATGGCCAGTGGCCTTCTTCATGCGCAAGAAATTGTGGATGAGTCGGGCGGGCATCTGGTCTGGACCAATGGGACGAGCAATGCCGTCTATCAGGTGGAATGGGCGTCGAGTTTGGAATCCAACGTTTGGAGTGCCACGTGGGACTCGCTCACGGGTATTCGGTCGGATAGCGAGTTCATTTCCGTCGCCATTCCCCGTTTCTTTCGTGTTTCAGCGCGGCAATACAATGAAGTGGTGGATCGCACGGAATGCTATCGGCTGTATTCCAACGCGCTACTGAATGCGAAAGAGGCGCGTCCAGACGAAGTGGTTCACTGCCTCCTGCCTGTTTCGACCAATACGCCCGGCACAGAATGGCGCCTGTTCACCAACTGGGTGGACCACACAACCAGCTTGTGGGTGAAGGTGGCTACGCTTAAGTACAAGAATTGGACGTGGACCAATATATTGGCCTATGGGCAGATCACCCTGACGAACGGTTTTTCGAGTGAGTTTTGGGTGACGTTGGTTCCGGAACTTCGCGACGTCTGCGCGGCCTATCACGGGCCCGACCCATTGTTGCGTATGGAGAAGGCGCTGGGATTGCCCCCGCGCACAGGCAACTATGGTGTAGCGGAATTTTTTGTGGATCCGAAATATTTGTTCCGGCCTGCGCCAGATCCCGACATTCAGGACACCAGCGCGGGTCTTGCGCCAGATGACACGTCGCCCTTTCTTTCGGTGAATCTATTTCAAGGGAGGTCGGCTGGCTATGCGGCGTGGTATGCCGCCACCTACGAGTCGCGCGGTTATGACGCTACCAACAGTCTCGACAAATGCTGGCCGTGGACACGCTTGGGCTACACCTACGACTATGAAAATGCGCCGAACAATCCTGTGGGCCTGAGCGAGTACGTGATTCCAGATGCGAGCCAATCGCAATACTGGGGGGAAGAGTTGGTCATTCCCATTTTCGTAGAAACCCGTGTGGATGCGGAGTTGTACGGGCGATAACGATATTCCATACAGTAAAATCGGGAGTCAAATAGACTCCGCTTGCCCAAAAATGAATCAACAAAACACCGTCTTTGATTCAAAATGCTACAATGCAAGGACTGACCCCTATTCTATTCTGACCCCTATTCCGGCTGCGCTATTCCGGCGTAGCCAGCCAGTGGCTGACCGGAGGCATCCAGCAAGGTCACCGTGAGGAAGAGGTAGGTGATGCCATCGCCTTTTGGATTTTCCATGCCGCCGAGGACCTGCGTGGCCCCGTCTCTCGTGGTGAAACTCGTGGTGATGTTACGGGAATGAAAAAGGGGCTGGGGGACGGAAAGATGGATTTCTTTTCCGTGGGCGTCCGTGCCGGTGACGGACACGGATTGCCATTCCGGTTTGGTGGTGAGTTCGGGCGCCATGACGACTTGAATGGTTTGGTTGTATCGGTTGAAGTTGGGGGTGACATTGAAGGTGGCTCCTTCCTCACGGGTATCGAAGATGTCCGGAACGGGCAGGGGAGAGGCGGCTTCATAATTTGAATTCGATGAAGGGGATCGAAATTCTGTGGCGTAGATGTGTTCGGAGACGGCTTGGACTTGCGCATTGACGCCGAATTCCGTGAGGATCTTGAGGGCGTGGAGCAGAGTGCCCTTGCCGTCTTTCCAGAGTTGGAGAATGTCCTCCGAACGGGGGAAGGGGCTGGAATTGGCTCGGGCCAGCTTTTCAATTTCGCGGCTAGGAAAATCCACGAACACGGCATCGAGCTGGACCAGAGGCGAGATGGGGCAAAGGGTCATGAGAACTTGTCCGAAGAGTTTTTGATTCTGCTCCGTGTTATAATGCTCCAAGAAGCTGGCCCTTGCGTTGTAAGTCAGATAGGCGCCCTCCGGAAATGAGACGCCGCATTTCTGATAGAATGCTTTGATGTCGGTGGCTCTGTCCTTGGCAACGGATGAATCGTCGGAATGTGGAATATCGTAGTCGCTTTCGACGAAGGACGGTTCCACCGGGAACATCCGCAGGACAAGGTTGGTGTCGTCGGCCCGAAGCGTGGTTGCGGCGAAGGCGAGAACACAGGCGAGCAGACTGCGATGGATGCTATGCATGACGAATACCTCCGGTTGGAAAGACTCGAGAATAGCGGGTGCGGGGGGAAATGTCGATGGCGGCAAAACAAGTTTTCCACAGTGTGGAAACATTCTTTCCATTGTGTGGAAAAATGTAAAAAAAGTTTTCCATTGTGTAGAAACATTCTTTCCATTGAGCCTCATGCAAAACGAACCCGGACGACACGGAGGTCGTCCCTCCACTTCCAAGACCACTCGGTTTCGCTGGTTTTCTGGAGGGTCGGGCTCCGTCCCGACCGTTTGATTCTGAGTTCTGCAAGAGGCTCTATTGTGTGGAAAATGCGAGCGATAGCTCGGGGCGCGGAGGGGATCAAGGAATTCGGCGGAGGAGGGCGAGGGTTTCCATGTGGTAGGTGTGGGGGAAGAGGTCGAAGGGTTCGATGGCTTCGAGGGTGTAGGGGGCGGTTTGGAGGAAAATCTTAAGGTCGCGGGAGAGCGTGGAGGGGTTGCAGGAGACGTAGAGAATGGTGTCGGGGGTGAGCTTCGTGATCCAGGCGATGGCGTCGGGGGAGAGGCCGGGGCGGGGAGGATCGACAACGACGAGATCAACTTTTTCTGGGATGCCGGGGGGGAGGGCGTCGTTGACGTCGGCGGCAATCATCTCGACGTTGGTGATGCCGTTGAGGGCGAGATTTTCGTTGGCGGCTTCGACGGAGGGTGGGAAATTTTCGACGCCGATGACGCGGTCGGCAATAGAGGCCAGATGCAGGGCGATGGGGCCGGTGCCGGCAAAAAGGTCGAGGGCGGTTTTGGGGCGTCCGTGGAGGGTGGCGAGTTCGCGTACGCGGGTGAAGAGTTTTTCGGCTTGGGCGGTGTTGCTTTGGAAGAAGGTGTCGGGGCCGATGCGGAAGCGGAGGCCATTGAGGGTTTCTTCGATGAAGCCGGGGCCTTTGAGGATGGCGCGTTTTTCGGGGCGGGGGGAGCCATAGATGTTGGTGTCGATGGAGTAGCAAATGGTGTCGGCCAGATCGTTCAGATCGGCGAGGAGGCGGGCGGCGAGGTCGTCGTCGGGGGTGGTGGTGACGAGTTCGACCATGCGTTGATTCGTGTTGCGGGCTTCGCGGATGGTGAGGGTGCGCAGACCGGGGGTTTTCTTGATTTCGTGGAAGGCGGGGATTTCCATTTCGCGGGCGATGGCGGCGACGCGGCGGAGGATTTCGCGGGAGCCTTCGGATTGGAGAAGGCATTTGTCGGCGGGGATGATGTGGATGAAGGAGCCGCGACGGTGGAGGCCGAGGCGGAGTTCGCCGTCAAGGGTGGCACCGAAGGTGAAGACCATTTTGTTGCGGTAGTCGGTGGTTTGCTCGGCGGGGACGAGGTCGAGGACGAGTTCTTGGGCGCCGGGGATGCCGTAGAGGGCTTCGATGAGGACTTCTTTTTTGAAGCGGAGCTGGGCGGGATAGGCGCAGTGGCGGGAGGTGCAGCCGCCGCAGTCGCCGGTCCAGGCGCAGTCGGAGGGGACTCGATCGGGGGAGGCTTCGAGAATTTCGATGGCGCGGCCGAAGGCGAATTTCTTCTTCTTTTTATAGAGGAGGGCACGGACGGTTTCGTTGGGAAGGGCGTCATCGACGAAGACGACAAAGCGTTCATCGCGGGCGAGGGCTTGGCCGCCATAGACCATTTTTTCGGTGCGGACGGTGAGCTCTTGGGGGGTGCGGGGAGGTTTCATGGGGTGCCGGGGGTTAGGGGAGGGGAAGGGGAGGGAAGAGTTCAATGTCCAATATTCAATAACCAATATCCAATCATCAAGTGAGCAGCCGGGGGGAACTGTGAACGGTGAACCTCTTCAGCCGTGAACCTTATTGCCTCATCTCGCGGGAGGCTTCGCGTTCGTCGGTTTTGCGTCGGAGGGTTTCGCGTTTGTCGAAGAGGAGTTTGCCTTTGCCGAGGCCGAGTTCGATTTTGATTTTGCCGCGGGCGAGGTAGAGTTTGAGGGGGACAATGGTGTGGCCTTTGACTTGTAAGACGCCATGGAGGCGGTCGAGCTCGCGGCGGTGCATCAGCACTTTTTTAGGGCGATCGGGCTCGTGGGTTGTGAAACCTGATTTGGCCGATAAATAGGGCTGGATGCGCATGCCGGTGATGAACAGCTCACCTTTGTCGAAGGAGGCAAAAGCTTCGTTCAGGCTGACTTGGCTGGCGCGGCAGCTTTTGACTTCGCCACCGGTGAGCGAAAGGCCCGCTTCCCAAGATTCCAAGATGTGGAACTCGTGGCGGGCCTTGCGGTTGGTAGCCAGCGTCCCCTTGCCGGCCTCTTCCCGTGCGGTCATGGCGATGGGGCGCGTGCGCGGTTAGAGCGCCAGCAGAGAAGAACGGCCGAGTTCGGCCTTGGGCGTTGGCAGGGCGCCAAGCTCGGCTGATAGTTTGCCGTTGGCGATTTCTTTGAGAGCGAGGTCGAGGTGGTCCATGTCCGGTGTGTCGGGCTTGATGAGGGGACGGGCGCCGGCATTGAGCTGGCGGACGCGCTTCGATACCACATTGACCAGCAGCGGGATGTTGGGCATCCGCTCTTTAGCTTTATCCAAATACATTGCGTTCATGTGGGTCCTCCAAAAAATAGATCGGGAACGAGTCAAAGCGGCGCAATATAGGGTGGGTGGAGGGGAGAGTCAATGACGAAGTGAGGGTGGGAGACTTCTTGCCAGCGGGCGAGGAGAGGCGTATAAGGACGGGGAAATAGTTCTTTTTTGATTGGAAGAAAGGCGAGGGACACGAGTGGCGAAAGCGATCGAACAATTGTTGGTCTTGCAGGCGTGCGACCAAGAGCTCAGGCGTTTGCGTAAGGAATTGGAAGATATTCCGTTGCGGAAGCAGCAGATCGAGTCGCGGTTGAGCGCACACAAGGAGGGATCCGCTCAGGCGGAACATGCGCTGTTAGAGGCGCAGTCGCGAATCAAGCATTTGGAGGGCGAGATTGAAGCGGCTCGCCAGCACATCAAAAAATTTCGTGACCAGCAGCTCCAGATTAAGAGCAATGAGGGGTATAAGGCTCTCGAAAAAGAGGTGGCGACGGCTCAGTCGGGCATCCGGAAGCTGGAGGATCAAGAGCTGGAGGCGATGGAAATCGTTGAGAAGGCTCGTGCCGATGTGACGATTCGTCGCGAGGCGTTGTCCAAGGAGCAAGTGCGCGTGGCCGAAGAGGTCAAGGCGTTCATGGATCGCAGTTCGGGCATTAGCGGAGAGCTGGCGATCAAGGAAGAAGAGCGCAAGGTTCTGGCGGCAGCGGTGGAGCCGGTTTGGCTGGCGCGCTACGAGAGGCTGTTTGCCAAGCAGCGCGATGCGGCGATTGCGTTGGTGGAACACGGCACATGCGGCAGTTGCCACATGAAGCTTTCTCCTTCGCAGATTGTGGATTCGCGCAAGGCGGACACGCTCACACTGTGCGACTTTTGCGGCCGCATGCTGTATCTTAGCCTCTAGGCGGATTTTTCCGCCCTCATTTCAAGTTCTTTGACAGCCGGGGCTCCGGACGCCGATCGCCGGCGGGGTGCGCAAGCACGTCCGCCGGAGGAAAGTCCGGACTCCATAGGGCAGGGTGTCCGTGTTGGTAACGATGCGGAATTCCTTTGGCAAACGAAGGAAAAGGAAAGTGCCACAGAAACGAAACCGCCTGAGTGCGCCGTGAGGTGTGCTCGGGTAAGGGTGAAACGGCGGTGTAAGAGACCACCGTGCGGGATTGAGAGGTCCTGTGCAAGGCAAACCCCACTCGGAGCAAGATCAAATAGGGAACTGTAGGGGCGGCCCGTCCTGAGGTGCGGCAACGCGCGGCGGTTCCGGGTTGATCGCATAGACAAATGATCGGACCTGCGCAAGCGGGCGACAAAATCCGGCTTATTACGCCCGGAGTTCCGGCTGTCAAATTTGTTTGGAAATATGAGCAGATGTCGAGAATGAATACAATTGGTTGGAGGAGGATGGCGCTGGCCCTGCTGGCGCTGTCGGTGTTTATGGCGCTACGGGTGGCACTGAGCTTTCGCGGCGCGGGGGATGAGAATGCCGTGGGGGGGGGGGGAAGTCCTAAACCGGGGGGGCGGTTCCATGGCCTCCCCCCGGCGGCAGGTCCGTGGGGGGGGCCGGGGCTTGGGGGGGGGGGGGGGTGGGGGGGCCGGGGGGGGGGGGGGAGAGTTCTGAAACGGGAGAGGCGTTTCGATGGCTGCCGCCGGATGCAAGGGTGTGGAAGCTGTTTCGTTCTGGCGAGCCGTTGACGCCGCCCCCGACGGATGGTGCCTTATCGGCGCGCTATCGTTTGGCGGGCGTGTTTTTGATGTTGTCGGACACGGGGCGTTCTGGAGCCGAGCATCGGTGCGCCATTCTCGATGACTTGCGTTCCAAGGAACAGCATTTGGTGACCGAAGAAGAGTGGATGGATCAGGTTCGCGTGGTGCGGGTGGAAAGCGATCACGTGGTTCTCTCCGATGGTTCGCATGAGGAAACCGTCTATTTGGCGGCTGGCACATTGACGGGGCAAGGAAAGGCCGAGGCGGGTGCTCCCGTGGCGGAGGAAACCATCGTGCTGGAAACCAATCGTTTTGGAAACCGGATTGGCGAGACGCGGTGGGAGTTTAATCGGCAGGCGATTTTGGATTATTATCAGGAGATGATGGATAATCCGGAGCGGTTGGCTTCGCTGTTCATGGCTATGGAGGCGGATCGCGACGAGGCTGGCAAGGTGGCGGGGTATCGGGTGAACATGGATGTGGGTGAGAAGGAATTCTATACGCAGGTGGGTTTGCTGCAGGGCGACGTGGTGCGGAAGGTGAATTCCATGCGCATGACGAGTCAGCGCCGCGCAGAATACTTTATTGGCGAATTTGTGCAGAACCGTTTGGGCGCGGTGGTGATCGATGTCGAACGTAACGGCGAGGAAAAGAAGCTGATCTATTTGATCAAGTAGGGGTGGGGTTGAGCGCAAACAGGGTTTTGCGGCAGTGGGGGCTTTTGCAACGGCAGGGATGGCGCCGTTTTTCGGCTGGAGTGGGTGGGCGCTCAAGGGTGAGGGAATAGTCGTAGGTGATTTCTTCGTCGGGCTGGATGGGACGAATGGACTCAATATAAATGCGGCCGCGTTGCAGGACGGCTTCGCTGTTGGGGTCGCAGGAGTGATTGATGAAGCGAGCGTCGTTGCCATCGGTGAAAGGATCAATGACCTTGTCGTTTCCCACGTCGAACAGAAACGCATAATCGTCTTCATGGCCTTCAAACTCGGACCATTTGCGGCGCTTGCCTTTGTATTCAATGAGGCGGGTGCCCTTGCGAATAGGACAGAGGGCAAAGGTGCCTTTTCCTTCGATGGGCGAGGTGCGAACTTCAATGAGTGGAGTGGACATGGCGCGGAAACGTACTCAGGAGACAAGATGTCGTCAAGAGATCATGAGGGGGTGGACTCGTGAAAAGTTCAGATGGGTTGGAGGAATTTGGAGATTGGACAGGAGAGGGAAATGGAGTAAAAGAAGTCGCGGTGTGCAGAGTTCATTGGTAAGAACGTTTTCAACAATAGGAGTATGAAAATGGCAGAGTGTGAATGCAAGCCGGGGTGCCCGTTTTTCAACGATAAGATGTCGGACCAAACAGGGCTTGGATCGAGTTTCAAACGACAGTATTGCATGGGCGATAATAAGGGATGCGCCCGGTACATGGTTTTTAAGAAGATGGGAAAGGCAGCGGTTCCAATCAATTTGTACCCGAACATGAAGGACCGCGCGTTGGAGATAATGGCGGGGCGTTGATCGGGTTGATGAAGCCGCCTTCCCTCTTGACTGAGAAGGGTGAGGCGCGAGTGGAGTCGTATCTTCAGGCGTGTTGGCGGATGATGTCGAGAATGGCTTCGCCGTAACGCGACAGTTTGCGTGTGCCGATGCCGTGGACGTTGGAAAGAGCGGCGAGGGTTTTGGGGGCGGCGGCAACTAAGTCGTAGAGGGATTTTTGCGAGAAGATGCAGTAGGCGGGAACTTTCTGCTCGGTGGCTTGCTGGGTGCGCCATTCGCGTAGGGCTTCGAACAGTTCGGGGTTGGCGGGCTCGCCGGTGGTGTCGATGGGGGCGGAAGGTGATTTGTCTTTGCGGGGCTTTTTGGTTTTGCGGGCGGAGGGTTCCTTCTTCAAGATGGCGGCGGAGCGAGCGCCGAGGAAGGCTTGGACGTTGAATTGGGTGGAACAGGCTTGGAGGCAGGCGACTTTGATTCGAATTTCGGTTTCGGTTTTTTCCTTGGCGGTTAATAGCGGCTTGCGGAGGGATTGGTTGTCGAGTTCGCAGTCGGCGGTGGATAGGGGATCGAGGATGGCGTTGAGGAGTTTGTCCACGAAATAGCCGGCGGCCTTTTGGAGGCGGTCGTGTAGGGCGGTGTTGGTTTCAGCGTCGGGGTGGAGGGTGAGGAGTCGGTCGATTTGCAGGAGGAATTTATCGGCAACGGTCACGAGGTCGAATTGTGCGATGTCGTGCAAGCGGCCGAAGAGTTCGCCGAGGATAGGCGGATAGCTGCCGCGATTGATTTCGGCCATTTCCAGCATGGTGTTGAGGTGGTGGCGGAGAAGGTGGAAGCTGAAGAGGTTGACGAGTAGTTCGCGCTGATAGGTGAGGCGATCGAGGTGCAGGCGGTCGGGGCTGGGGTGGCGCTCTTGCATGTGGTGGATGAAGGTAGTCACGGTGGAATCGGTGAGAATGCTTTGAGGTCGCAGAGGGGTGCGGAGGACGAGTCCTTCGAGGGTCTTGCATCGTGAGAGGGCGACATAGACTTGGCCGTGGGCAAAGGAGGCGTCGGCCTCTACGATGGCGCGCTCGAAGGTGAGGCCCTGGCTTTTGTGGATGGTGATGGCCCAGGCGAGCTTGAGCGGAATTTGTTTGAAGGAGCCTTCGATGGTTTCGGCGATTTGGTTGGTTTCGGGGTGGATGGCGTATTTCACGTTGTCCCACTGCATGGGCTCGACGGTGATGTCGGCGAGATCGTCCGGGCAACGGACGCGGACGGTGCCGTCTTCGATGGCGACTACGCGGCCGATTTTGCCGTTGAAAAACAGTTTGTCTTCGGAGGTGTCGTTCTTGGCGAACATGACTTGCGCGCCGACTTTGAGTTCGAGCTGCAGATCCGTGGGGTAGGCATAATCGGGGAAGTGGCCGTTGATTTCGGCGGCAAATCGGATGGGGGGAGAGGGGAGGCTGGCGAGCTTGGAATCGTTGAGGCGATGAGCTTGCGCGTTGTGGGTGCAGAGCGTGATATAGCCTTCGCTGTCGGCGGGAGAAAAGTGTGGAATGTAGCGTTGATTCAGTTCGGCAAGCGCCTGAGGGGTGAGACAATTTTCACGGACTTGATTGAGCAAATCGAGGAATCGGCCGTCTTGCTGGCGATAGACTTGGGTGAGCTCGATGCAGGCGTAGTCGGTTTCGCGGAGGGCGCGACTCCCGAAAAAATAGGGTGTTTCGTATTGATCGCGCAGAAGGTCCCATTCGTTGTCCTTCACGACGGGCGAGAGTTGTTGCAGGTCGCCGATCATCAGGAGCTGGACGCCACCGAAGGGTTTGCGACGATCCCGGTAGCGGCGAAGGACGCCGTCCATGGCGTCGAGGAGGTCAGCACGCACCATGCTGATTTCGTCAATGACGAGCAAATCCATGCCGCGGATCATTGCGATTTTGTCGCGGCTGAAACGGAAGTGCTGGGATTGGTTTTCGATTCCGGTTAGCGGACCGAAAGGAAGCTGAAAGAACGAGTGAATGGTGACGCCGCCCGCGTTAATGGCCGCCACGCCGGTGGGAGCGACAACGACCAGTTGTTTGGGAAGGCGCTCTTTGAGCGAGCGCAGGAATGTGGTTTTTCCGGTGCCAGCTTTGCCGGTCAGGAACAGGTGGCGCCCGGTGAATTGAACGTAGTCAAAGGCCAGCTGCAACGCGGGATTCTGGGCGGAGGTGATTTCGTTTGTCTGCATGAAAACAGCATGGCGGATTCGATTCGAAGTTTCAAACTTGAACCCAAGGTCTCAAGTATGGGGCGTTCTAGATCAGTGAAATGGAGTCAAAACGGGCAATCGTAGTTCAAGGGCTGGACACCGAGTTGGATTACTTCTCCTCGCGGTTGGCGCGGAATTCGACGCGGGAGAGGATGCGGAGCTGGTACAGGGTGAAGCCGATGAGCATGCAGGCGAGCATCCAGGCGGCTGCTGTGGCGGGGCCGAGGCGCAGGAAGATAAAGGCTTTGTAGAAAATGTGCAGGCCGGCCACTTCCGTGCGCGCGGCGCCGGCGGTCATGGCGAGGATGTTGGCTTCGGCCTGCCACGAGGCAATGAAGACACCGACAAAATTGATGATGAGGAGGGGGCGCAGGGTGGGAAAAACGACGAACAGAATTTTATCGGTGAACGAAGCCCCGTCGATATCGGCGGCTTCATAGAGATCGTCGGGGATACCTTTGAGCGCGGCGAGGTAGATGAGGCAGCCGGGGCCCATGCCCGCCCAGAGCATGGGTAGAACGCAGGAGAAGAGCGCGGTGCGGGAGTCATCGAGCCAGCGGATGGGCTCGGGAAGGGTGGCCAACAGGGGCGTCCAAAAACTCCAGTCTTTATAAAAACTAGAATTTTCTACGGAGGGCAACGATTTCCAAATTTCGCGCAGGGGGCCGAGGGGTGCGGCGGCGAGGAGGAGTCCGGCGGCCATCACAAATAGCGCTGGTTTCCAGAGGTTATGCGTGAGCAGGCGGCGGGCGAGATGGATGGCGATGGCAAGTGCAGCGACAGCGAGGAGAATCCATGCGGCGGCGGGAATTTGCATGACGAGGCGGTTGATGAGGCCGGCCTCGGAGGGTTCGTAAAACGTCTTCCACAGTAAAATGACGACGAGGCCGGTGATGGAGGCGGGCAAATAAAAGATGAGGCGGAAGAGAACTTTTCCGCGCGGGACTTCTTGCAGAAGGATGGCGAGAAGCACGGGCGGGAGGAACGTCATGGAAATGACGAGGAGTGAATAACGGGCGGAAGTGAGCAGGGCTTGCCACCAGTCGGAGTCCCACAAAAGATTGGCGAAGTTGTCGAGGAAGACCCACGTGGAAGCGCCGAAAATATGATAGTCGTAGAAGGCCATGACGGCACCGCGGAGGAGGGGAATGTAGGCCCATAGGAGGATGGTGGCGGCGGCGGGGAGGAGGAGGAGGGCCGCCGGAAGGAACCGGCGGAGAGAATTGAGAATGAAGAATGAAGAATGAAGAATGGAGGAATGTTTTTGATTCGTATTCTGAATTCTGAATTCTGAATTCTGAATCCTGTTCTGGCCCGGCAAAAACAATCGGACCATTTGGCGCAACGCATAACCGATGCTCGCCGCCAGAATCAGCAACAGCCCCAGAGCGGCGGCGCGGCGTTTGGCGAGTTCGGTAGGGGGGACGATTCCGAGCATGTCGGCGTCGGCTTTTTCGCGGGCTGCGACGAGGAGATTCAGCAGTTGCGTGCGGCGTTGGGAGGGGTCGGTGGAGAGTTGGCCGGAGAGGGAGAGTTCTTCGGCTTGGCGGATGGGGGTGGTGAGGATGTCGTAGATGACGTTGGCGTTTTGGCCGTAGGGCTCGGGGCGGCCGTCGGCGAGGGCGATGGAGAGGCAGTCGCGCCATTCGGCGGGGATGGTGGCGGCGATGGATTCGTAGCCGTGGGCGCGGAGGAGATCGGGGGGGAGGAAGCGGCCGAAGCCGCCTTCGACCAGATGTTGAACGCGGATGGCGCTGGCTTGGGTGGAGTTTTGGAAGCGGATGTATTCCCAGGCGGCGTCGCGAATGAGCGGGTTGGTGACGCCGGCAAAAATGCCCATCATGCGGGAGTTGATTTCGGTGCCGCGCGTGGCAGGTCCGATGGGGAGAGGGGCCATCCCGGTGATGTCGGGGTTGAGGGTGGAAAACAGTTTTTCGTCGATGTAGGAGAAGACCATGGCGAGTTGTCCGCGTCGCCATTTGAGGGAGGATTCGGCGGTGTCTTTGATGACATAGCCGCGACGGGGGCGGCCGGTGGGATCGGTCCACGGTTCGGTGGTGAGGCGGACATAAAAATCGAGGGCGTCGGCGGCTTGGGGAGTATCGAAGACGGCGCGCCATCGGTTTTCTTTTTCATCGAAGGCGAGGGCTTCGCCGCCGGCGCCCCAGAGAAAAGGAAGCCAGAGATACGATTCGTGTTTGCCGCGCGAGAGGCCGAGGGCGTAGATGCCGTGGGCGGGGTCAGCGAGGGCGCGGCAGGCGTGGACGAAATCGGTCCATGTCCAGTCGGGCGTGGGCAGGGGAAGATGGGCGGATTCAAACAGGTCGCGGCGATATAGAACGACGCGGCCGAGGGGGGGGCCACCGGGCATGGCCCAGACGTGGGGGGTGCCATCGGGGCCGGGGCGGTGGATGACGGGCTCGATTTTGGGATGAATGCGGCGGGTGACTTCGTCAGCGGAGAGGGCGGAGAAATAGTGGTCTTCGGGGCGGTCGAGGGGATGCAGGAAGCCTTGGCGGATATAGGTGTCGGATTGGCGGAAATTCACATACAAGACATCGGGGGCGACGTTGCCGGCGATGGCGAGGAGGGTGCTTTCGATGCCTTCGACTTGAATGCCGGAGAAGCGGTGGAGGCGGAGCGAGAGCGCAGAGAGATCGAGTGCGCCGTAGCGGGCGGGATCGGCGGCTTGGCGTTCGCGGAGGAGGGCGGGGGCTTGTGCGAGGAAGGCGCGTTGGACGGCGAGTTCGGCGCGGGTGGAGGGGTCGGTGCGGGAGGCGTCGGGGAGATCGAAGAGCGTGAGGTTGAGGACGAGGTTGGAGGGGGTTGGTTCGAGCCAGCCGGCGGAAGAAGAGAGAATGAAGAATGAAAAATTAAGAATTAAGAATAAGAGGAATTTTGAGCTGTGAACCTTGAACCTTGAACCATGAACGCAGAACTTTTTCCACAGTGTGGAAACATTTTTTCCATTGTGTGGAAAAATCGCGAAAATGTTTTCCATTGTGTGGAAAACTTTTTTGGCGCGGCAAAATGGGCGGGGGGCGGGGGGCATTATCGGCGGACGGGGGGATCGGGGTCGATGGACCAGCGGATGTTGAGGATTTCTTTTTTGCCGTATTTGGCTTGGAGGCGGGAGAGGATTTCGGCGGCGGTTTTTCCGCGCAGTTCGAAGAGCCACATGGGGTGGGAGACGAATACGGTGAGGAGTTTGTTTTCGAGGTGGGCGGGCTTGGTGTTGGCGTTGAGCTGGGGGCCGACAATCTCGGGCCAGTCGGCGGCGATTTGCGTGACCTGGGCGTGGGCGGAGAGTTTCATGCCTTTGAGGACGTCGGGTATGAGGGAGCCGAAGGGGATGGCGCCGGGGTCGGGCGCGGGGGGAGTATAGGCGTCGATGTGGAAGCGCTCGCGGGTGACGGCCCACTGGCCTTTGTTGTAGGGTTTTCGGCGATTCATGGGGGGCATCCTATAAGAGGGGGAGGCAATATCCAATATTCAATGTTCAATGTCCAATATCCAATGGTGAATACCCATGGGTGAAGTGGGGGTTTTCGTTGGCCAGTGGAGGGAAGTTTTGATATGTTTCGGGAGTTGTCTGGATTGAAGGTTGGCGAACCGGGAGAGTTTTCGATGAAGGATGAGCAGGGTGGTCAACGACAGGGGCCGGCGGGTGCGGTTGGTGGAGGGGGCGTGATTTTTCTTTGTGTGGCGTTGCTGGTTGTGTTGCCGGTGCTTTCGATTATTTCTTGGAGGGCTTTTTTGCCGGCACTGGAGAAGAGTCACAGAGGGGAGAATGTGGATTCGGGGGTGCGGTTTGAGCTGGATCCGGTGGTGGCGAACGTCACGGGAACGCGGGGGGAGTGTTGCATGAGGGTGCAGGTTCAACTGGTGGTCGATTCGGTTCCCAAGGGTGAGGATTTGCGAGGGCATGTGCCGATGCTGAAGGATCGGATTTCGATGGCGATGTCGCGCCAGACGTTGGAAGAATTGGACGGGCCGTCGGGGAGGGAGAGGCTGAAGGAAGAAATCATACAGGAGCTCAATGCCTTCCTGAAGGCGGAGACGGGTATGAACGTTGTGGATGTGTATTTTGCGGAATTTCTGATTCAAGGCTGGCCCAAGGACGGGGGGGCATTATGAAAAGTCGGGGCGTGAACAAGGTGGCGTTGCTGGCGGTGGTGCTGGTGCAGGTTCTTTGGGGACTGCTTGCGGTGGGGGTCGAACGGAGTTCGGACGGCATGGGAGTCCTTCTGGTGGTTCCAACGTGGATGAGTGCGATGTTGATTTTCAATAGTGGCATCGAGCGCCGGGCGTTGCAGAGTGGCACGTGGGCCTTGTGGCAAGGGGTCAAGGCGATTTTGGCGATGTTGTTTTGGCCGATTCTTCTGGGAGTGTTGGAGGAATGCGGGTTTCCAAGTGATGTTGCGCACGGCGTGATTTGGGCGTCGATTGTGACGTGGGGAATTTTTGTTTTTTGCCTGTTTTCCGGACGGTCGGTGCTGGGGGAGCGGGTTGGGAAGGAAGAGCGTGAGCGGTTTGGCGCGAAGAGGAGCATTTCGCTCAGCCATTGCGTGGGGACGGCTGGAACTGTGTTCGTGATGGTCGGTGCGATTGCGATAGGCGGCGGAGCGGGTTTCATTGACGTTCCCTCGGTGATGATTACGCTGGGTGCGCCGGGGTTCCTGCTTTTGGGGAACTACGGGCGGGATTATTTGGCCTTCATGTCCGATTCCATTCTCACGTTGTTCAGCAAACCGCCGCAGCCGATTCCGTTGTATGTGGAGATTGCCAAGGCGGGTAGCCGCTACGTGGTGGGAGGGGGAGTAGCGGGAACGTTGATCGGGCTGATTCAAATGTTGCGAAACCTGGGTGATCCTAGTGCGATAGGTATGGGAATGGCGGTGGCGTTGATTACGATTCTGTATGCGGTTTTTGCCTCGGAGTTTTACTTTGCGTTCATGATTGTGGAGTATTCGCCGAAGAGCGAACGGGGAACAAATGGAAATGAGAGCGGAAGGAGTCTGTCCCTGATCGCCATCGGTCTTGGGGCGATGCTGTTGGCATTGGTTGCTTTTTTGGCGAGCTTTGGATTTTGAGTGCAGGGGGGGGTGAGGGGAAAAAGTAGATGAACCGCGAATGAACGCGAATAGACGCGAATGGGGAGGGGAAGTGGGATTGGGAGATGGGGGAGTGAAAATGTTGCGTGGAGGAAGGGTTCCCTCTTGCGTGGGGGGGAGGGCATCTGCGATAAAGCGCGGACGGATTCATTCAACAGAAGGAAACAACATATCATGGTGAAATTCTCGGGTAAGGTTCTGATGGTCGGTTACGGTTCGGTGGCGCAGTGTACGTTGCCGATTTTGGTGAAGCGGGCGAAGATCCCGTGCAAGAGTATTACCGTGATGGACTTTGAGAATAAGCGCGAGGAATTGAAGCCGTGGTTGGCGCAGGGCGTGAGGTTCGTGAAGGACAAAATCACGCAGGAGAACATGGGGGCGCTGCTGGGAAAATACGTGAAGGCGGGGGATTTGCTGATCGATTTGGCGTGGAATATTGATTGCTGCGAAATCCTGCAGTGGTGTCACGACAACGGGGTGCTGTACATCAATACGTCGGTGGAGCTGTGGGATCCGTATGCGGGGGCGGCGAAGAAGCATCCGACGGAGAAGACGTTGTATTGGCGGCACATGAAGATTCGCAAGATGGTGGCGGGGTGGGGAGAGCCGGGGGCGACGGCGGTGCTGGAGCATGGGGCGAATCCGGGATTGATCTCGCATTGGACGAAGCGGGGCTTGATGGATATTGCGGGGGCGGTGTTGGCCGAGAAGAAGGTCAAGGGCAAGCAGGCGGAGAAAATTGCTGGGCTGGCGAAGTCGCAGACGTTCAACGAGCTGGCGATGGAGCTGGGGGTGAAGGTGATTCATTGCAGCGAGCGGGATACGCAGGTGTCGGATGTGCCGAAGGCGGTGGACGAGTTTGTCAACACATGGAGCATCGAAGGCTTCCGCGAGGAAGGGATTACGACGGCGGAGCTGGGCTGGGGCACGCATGAGAAGGAGCTGCCGGAGTTGGCGTTCGAGCATAAGAGCGGGCCGAAGAATCAGATTTGTTTGGCGCGGATGGGCATGAATACGCGGGTGCGGACGTGGGTGCCGAATTACACGGTGGAGGGCATGGTGGTGCGTCACGGGGAGGCGTTCACGATCAGCGATTTCCTGACGGTGCGGAAGGATGGGAAGGCGGTGTATCGGCCGACGATGCATTATGCGTATTGCCCGACCGATGCGGCGATCAGCTCGCTGCACGAGTTGCGGGGACGCAACTATGAATTGCAGCCGAAGCTGCGGATCATGAACGACGAAATCACGGGCGGGAGCGACATTTTGGGTGCGCTGTTGATGGGGCATGCGTTCAACTCGTGGTGGACGGGGAGTCACTTGAGCATCGAGCAGTCGCGCAAGCTGGTGCCGCACCAGAATGCGACGACGTTGCAGGTGGCGATTTCGGTGGTGGCGGCGGGCCTGTGGATGCTGGAGAATCCGGCGCGGGGCGTGGTGTCGCCGGAGGCGTTGCCGCACGAGTTTGTGCTGGGCGTGGCGGATCCGTATCTGGGCAAGAATTTGTCGGTGGCGTCGGATTGGACGCCGTTGAAGCACTATGAGAATACGTTCCAGGGATTCAATCGGCCGAACGTGGACCGGCGGGATCCGTGGCAGTTCAAGAATTTCTTGGTTCAGGAGTAGGTTTCGGAGAACACTCTCACGGAGTTCACAGAGGGACACAGAGGAGCCAAGTGGCAACCCGATGAATCAGAACTGATGAACTCATGAGAAGGGAAGGGAAAAAGATTGGCAGGAAAACAGGAAACACAGGAAAACAGGAAAAAATCTCTGTGGACCTCTGTGCACTCTGTGGTTAAAAAATCTGAATCTGAAATGAATCAGAACTCATGTACTCATGAAAAGAGAAGAGGACAGAGAAGGGTTAGCAGGAAAACAGGAAACACAGGAAAACAGGATGGGCCAATTGCCAGTTTGGAAACTGTGCTCTGTGACCCTCTGTGAACTCTGTGAGAGATAGGGCTGTTGTATTGAGAAAGGGCAGGCACCGATGGTCACGCAAGCGCAACTGAAGAAATTGGCGAAGGAATATGGGACGCCGTTGTTTGTGGTGGATCACGACCAATTGCGGAAGAATTTGGCAGAATTCAAAAAATATCTGCCGAAGGTGCAACCGTATTTTGCGGTGAAGTCGAATTCGCTGCCGGAGATTGTACGGACGCTGTACAAGGCGGGGGCGAGCTTTGATGTGGCGTCGATTGCGGAATTTCGCACGGTGTATGAAAACATCAAGGATTTGCCGGCGAAGGAACGGCAGGATTTCATTTGGGACAAGATCATTTATGCGCATCCGATCAAGGCCAAGGAGACGTTGCTGGAGCTGGAGCCGTACAAGCCGCTGGTGACGTTCGATAACGAAGAAGAGATCGGCAAGGTGAAGAAGTATGCGCCGCATGCGGGCATGGTGCTGCGCCTCAAGGTGCCGAATACGGGGGCGATGGTGGAGTTGTCGTCGAAGTTTGGGGCGGATCCGGGGCAGGCGGTGGACTTGATTGAGAAGACGCACGAGGCGGGGCTGGTGGTGGAGGGGCTGAGCTTCCACGTGGGAAGCCAGACGACAAACTTTCAGAATTATGTGCAGGCGCTGAATCTGGCGGCGGGCATTTTCAAGGAAGCGCGGATGCGGGGCTTCAAGGACATGAAGCAGCTCGACATTGGCGGGGGATTTCCGGCGCCGTATGACGCGAATGTGAAACCGCTGCGCGAGTTGGCAAAGGTGATCCATTCGGAGTGTCAGCGGCTGTTCCCGAAGGATGTGGCGATCTTGGCGGAGCCGGGGCGCTTCATGGTGGCGACGGCGTGCACGTCGGTGGCGGAAGTGATTGGTAAGGCAGACCGCGACGGGAAGCGGTGCTATTACATCAACGATGGCGTGTACCACACGTATTCAGGAATTATTTTCGACCATTGCAAATATCCGGTGAAGGCGTTCAAAAAGGGGCCAACGCAGTTGTGTTCGGTGTTTGGACCTACGTGCGACGCGTTGGACACGATTGGATTGACCGAAGAGTTGCCGGAACTGAATATCGGCGACTTGGTGTACAGCGAAAACATCGGAGCCTATAGCCATGCTTCGTCGACGTGGTTCAACGGATTCCCGCCGGCGACGGTGGTGCATATCAACGAGTAAGGACGGGGCGGCGCGGACAACAGATTTGGACCGGAGTTGAATTTGAACGGCGCTGGATTTGCCCAAGGGCGCGCGGTTGTTGGCTGAGGGTTGACGAGTATCTGCATTTTGATTCTTGCGTTGAAAGAATAATTTGGGAAACCGGTCTGCTTTGAGCTAGACAAGCTAGGGGTGTTGTGGCTGAATGCGCCGCTTTGTTGAAAGAAAAACATGCAAATTCGTTATGCTACCATTGCTAATAGCCAAGGCATTCATTGCCGTCCATCGGCCTTGATCGTCAAGGAGTTCATTGGCTATACCGGTCAAATCTGGATTTCGAATGATTTTGGATCTTGCGATGTGAGTTCGGTGATGCAGTTGCTTTCCCTGGAAATGAACATGGGGAGCAAAGTGAAGATTGAGGTGTCGGGTGAAAATGAGGCGGCCATTGCCGATCGGCTGGTCACGCTGCTCCAGACCCATTTTGATTTTCCGCCGCTGTAAGGCGCTTTTGCGACGGCTGACGGGCGTGATGGGACGCCTGCGTTTATCTGGCCTGAGGATCGGGCGGTTCAGGTGCATAATGGATTCAATGTTTTTCTGTGAACGGGTTCGGAGATTTGGGAATTGAGGGTTGGGGTTTGGGGTGGTAGAGTGGGTGGATTCAAAGGAGATACAGCGAAATGAAATGGATGAAATTTGTAATGGCGGTGACTCTGATGGGCGGACTGTCCGCGGTGGCTCAAGATGGAATCGAAACGCCAGCCGTTCCGGAAGGCGTGGTGGAAGAAGTTGTGGAGGTGGCGGAAGAACCGGCACCGGTAGTAGAACAAGCAAAGGAAACAGACATGGTGATCATTAAGACGACGTCGGGCGACATCAAGGTGAAATTGGCCGCTGACAAGGCGCCCCTGACGGTGGCGAATTTTTTGGCCTATGCAGATGCCGGGCATTACAACGGGACAATTTTCCATCGCGTGATCGATGGATTCATGATTCAGGGTGGCGGGTTTGATGCGAAGATGAGCCAGAAGTCAACGCGGGCGCCAATCAAGAATGAGGCGGCCAATGGGTTGCAGAATAAGCGCGGAACGATTGCCATGGCGCGCACGGCGGTGGTGGACAGCGCGACCTCGCAATTTTTCATCAATGTGAAGGACAACGGCTTCTTGGATTTCCGTGCCCCCAATCCGCAGGGTTTTGGATATTGCGTGTTTGGTGAAGTAGTCGAAGGGCTGGATGTGGTTGACAAGATCAAGTCCGTGAGGACGGGCGTTCAAGCGGGGATGTCGGACGTTCCCGTGGAGACGATCGAAATCGTTTCGGTGACGCGGGCGGAATAATAGTGAACAAAAGAGAAAGGCAGCGAAAGCTGCCTTTCCCGTATTCTCAGCAAAAGGGGTCGAGCATGATCAATCGAAGCAAGAAGAAGGTTTGGGTGGGTTTTGACTTGGGCGGAACCAAGATGATGGCGACGGTCTTTGATGAGAAATTTAAGCCCTTGGCGTCGGCGAAAGCCAAGACGCCGGTGAGCGAGGGTCCCAAGGTGGTGCAGGAGCGGATTCGTGAGACCATTTTAACGGCGCTACAAGAGGTGAATCTTCCGGTGACGGCGTTGGCGGGGATTGGGGTGGGGTGTCCGGGTGTATTGGATTTGGACAAAGGGCTCATTTTGGAGGCGGCAAATTTGGGCTGGAAGAGGGTCCCGCTTCAGGCGTTGATGGCGGGCTGGTTCCATTGTCGGGTGGTGTTGTCGAACGATGTGGATGCGGGGACGTATGGGGAGTATCGCTTCGGGGCGGGGAAGGGAGCACGGACATTGATCGGGGTGTTTCCGGGCACAGGAATCGGCGGCGGATGTGTGTATGATGGGAAGTTGTTGAGAGGCAAGACGGGGTCGGCGATGGAAATTGGCCATTTGCCGGTACGGGAAAACGGACGACTGTGCGGTTGCGGGCGGCGCGGATGTTTGGAGGCGCTGGCGGGGCGGTTGGCGATTTCGGCGGAAGTGGCGCAAGCGGCCTTTCGTGGAGAAGCCCCCTTTCTGGCGGCGAACGGTGGTTCTGATTTGAAGAAGTTAAAGAGTGGGTTATTGGCGAAGGCGATCAAGGCGGGGGATGCGGCTGTGGAGCGAATCGTGCGCGATGCGATGCGGCTGATGGGCCGGGCGATTGGCGGCGTGGTGAATTTGCTGGCACCGGATGTGGTGGTGCTGGGCGGCGGGTTGGTGGAGGCGATGCCGCGTTTGGCGCTGGAAGAGGTGCGAATTGGATTGAAAGAAACGGCGATGGTTTCGTTTGCCCGGCAAGTCAAGGTGGTGGAGGCGGAACTGGGGGATGATGCCACGACGTTAGGCGCGGCGGCGCTGGCGGCGGTGGGGAAGAGTTAAGAATTAAGAATGAAAAATTAAGAATTAAGAATTCAAACAATGGAGAATCTGAAACAGCCTGTCGTGGTGGAGGGACCGGTGCCGGTGGTTTCGGCGGCGGAGCCGACGAAGCGAGTGGTGGCGGCGATTGATATCGGGTCGTCGGCGCTACGGTTGGATATTGGAGAGGTGGGGGCGCAGGGGGATGTGCGCTTGCTGGAGAGTCTGCGACACAGTGTGCGATTGGGCAAAGATGTGTTTAGCAAGGGGCGCATCCAACAGGATACCTTGCGGCGGTGTGTGTCGATTTTAAAAAACTACAGTCGATTGATGAAGGAATATGGGGTGACGCGGCCGGACCAGTTGCGCACGGTGGCGACGAGTTTTGCGCGCGAGGCGTCGAATCGGGATATGTTTGTGGATCGCGTCAGTACGGCGACGGGGATTGATGTGACCGTCTTGGAAGAATCCGAGGAAGCGCGGCTGACCTATCTGGCGGTGCGGGAGACGTTGGAGGCGACGGGTATTTTGGCGAGCGGGAATGTGGCGGTGATGGAGATTGGCGGGGGGCAGACCATCCTGCTGTATATTCGCAAGGGCAAGGTGACGGTGGCTCAGTCCTTCCACACGGGGGCGTTGCGTACGCACGAGCTGGTGGAGGCGGGGGTTGGCACGGGACCCCGCATGAAGAGTGTTCTGAAAGCGTATGCCGCCGAAATGGTCGAACAGGTGTTGAAGGCTGTGCCACGGGAGAAGATTGCCGCGTTGGTTGTGATGGGCGCAGGTGCGCGTTTTATTTCGGAGCATGCGTTCAGCGATCAGCCGGCCAAGGATCCTCGTGTGACGATGGCCCCTACGGCCAAATTGGTTGAATTGGCCGACAAGCTTGCGCCCATGCCGGTGGCGAGTCTGGTGAAGGCTCATAAATTGACCTATCCGGATGCGGAGACGGTGGCTCCGGCGGTCATGTCGATTGCCTTGGCGGCGAGGGCTCTGAAGGTTCGCGAAGTGCATGTGGTTCAGGCGACGCTACGCGACGGTTTATTGCGTGAGATGGCTATGCGCGACTATCGTTCTTCAGGATTTGAAGAACAGGTGATCTATTCAGCCCTGACCATGGCTGCCCGCTATGGAACAGATGAGGCGCATGTGAAGAATGTGGAAGCCTCCTCTGTTGCCTTATTTGATGAATTGACGGAGGAACATCAACTGGGCGGGCATGAGCGGATGCTGTTGAGGTGTGCGGCCATTTTGCACGATATCGGCAACTATGTGAATGCCCGGGCGCACCATAAGCATTCGATGTATCTGATTATGAACAGTGATTTGTTTGGGTTGACCCGCCACGACATGCAGATTGTGGCGATTGTTTCGCGGTACCATCGAAAGGCGGTTCCGAGTCCGGTCCATCCCGAGTTTGCGGCGTTGCCACTGGAAGATCGAATGACGGTGGCCAAGCTGGCGGCACTATTGCGCGTGGCCGATTCTCTGGAGCGTACCCATCGCGAAACGTCGCGTGAGCTGGACTTTCGCCGAGAGGCAGATCGGTTTGTCATTCAGGTTCGAGACATGGAGGACCTGACCATGGAGCGGTTGGTGTTGAAAGAAAAAGGAAATTTGTTTTCCGATGTGTTCGGGTTGATGCCGGAACTGCGCGAACTGCGGACGGAACTGCCACGCAACACGGTGGTTTGAAGATGGAAGGCACAAGATGAGCAAGGGCAAACGGTCTACAAGCAATGCTTCTCCTATGTTAAGCCGAGAGCTGAGCTGGATTGAATTCAATTTTCGCGTGCTGGAGCAGGCTGAAGACGCTTCGTTGCCACCGTTGGAGCGGTTGAAATTTGCGGCGATCACGGCATCGAATGCCGACGAGTTTTTCATGGTGCGGGTGGGCGGACTGAAACTGTTGCAACGTCGTGGCGAAGGGCGGCCAGACCCGGCCGGATTGAGCGTATCGGAGCAATTGTCCAAGATTTCGATCCGCATGCATTCGATGGTGGAACGGCAGCATCTGTGCCTGCAAAAAGACATCGAGCCGCTTTTGCGCAAGGGTGGAATTCGCCGCTTGCGGATGGAGGAATTGAGTGCGGTACAATTGCGCCATGTCGAGGCGCTATTTGAGGGATTTGTTTTTCCTGTGATTTCTCCAATGGCGGTGACGCTCGAGGATGAGTTTCCTCTGCTGGCCGGCTTGGGCATTGCCCTTTATGTGCGATTGGAGGGCACGCCGGAGGGGGGCTCTCGGCATGCGCTTGTGGCCGTTCCCAAGGGCTTGGCGCGTTTTCTAACCCTGCCGAGCGAAGCGGGATTTTCGTATATTTTGTTGGAGGAAGTGATTCGAACCTATGTGGGGCGATTGTTTCCCGGTGTTCCGGTGCTGGAGTGCGCCGCTTTCCGAATTACCCGCAATGCGGACATGGGCGTGCGCGAGGATTTGGCTGGCGATTTGCTGGAGCAGATGCGTGAGGTGCTCACGGAGCGCAAAGAGAGCGATTGCGTCCGGCTTGAAATTGAGAAGCGCGCATCGAAGGAAGCTTTGGCCTTTTTGAAGATGGCTTTGAAGGTGGAGGATTCGGATATCTACGCAGTGCCGGGACCGTTGGATTTGGGATCCTTTTTCCGATTAACGAGCTTATCCGGATACGATGCGATGAAGATTGAACCGTGGAGTCCTCAACCGGTTCCAGAGGCGCCATCCACGGAGTCGATCTTCGACACGCTGAAGCGAGGGAACTTGCTGTTGTTTCATCCCTACGAAAGCTATGACCCCGTGGTGCGCCTCCTTCAAGAGGCGGCGGATGATCCCAACACGCTGGCGATTAAGCAGGTTCTCTATCGGGTGAGTGAAAACAGCCCTGTGGTGGCGGCCCTGATGCGTGCAGCGGAACGGGGAAAACACGTGACGGCCCTCATCGAGTTGAAGGCGCGGTTTGATGAGGCACGCAACATTGATTGGGCGGATGCGTTGGCTCGCGCGGGGGCGCAAGTGATCTATGGAGTGAAAGGCTATAAAACGCATGCAAAAATTTGTGTTGTGGTGCGTCGCGAGCCGGAAGGCGTGGTTCGATATACCCACTTTGGAACGGGCAACTACAATGAAAAGAGCGCGCGCCTGTATTCGGATGTGAGCTTCATGACGTGTGAGGAAGACTATGGCGCGGATGCGTCTGTGTTCTTCAACACGCTCACGGGGTATTCCCAACTTGTGAAATTCCGCAAGATTGAAGCGGCTCCGCTGGGTATTCGTCCGCGCCTGCTCGAGTTAATCGGTGCCGAAGCCGAGCGAAGTCGGCAGGGAGAGCCTGCCGCGATTGAGGTCAAGATCAATTCCTTGGCTGATCCGGAATTGATCGAGGCGCTTTACAAGGCCTCGCAGGTGGGGGTGAAGATTCGACTGAATGTTCGCGGCATCTGTTGCTTGCGGCCGGGCGTGAAAGGGATGAGTGACAACATTCGAGTGGTGAGCGTGGTGGATCGCTATCTCGAACATGCGCGTGTGTTTCGTTTTCACAATGGTGGAGATCCGGAACTGTTTATTTCCAGTGCGGATTGGATGCCACGCAATTTGGACCGGCGAATCGAACTCATGATTCCGGTGGAGGACAAGGGGAGTGCCGAAAAGTTGTCCCAGATTCTCACCACGTGCCTGGCCGATACCAAGCAGTCGTGGCAGTTGTTGTCCAGTGGCGCCTATGAACGGCGCCATCCGGATTCGCGCCATCCCGCGCTCCGTTGCCAAGCCTCGTTTCAGAAGCGAGCCGTGACGCAAGCCGCTGCTGCCGTGCAGCAACAGGCTCCCGTATTCGAGCCTCAGCGTCCTGCTGAACAAAAGAAGCAGGCGTAAGATGGTTCGGGTCACCGGGCGAAAGAAAAAGGTTTTGCCGCATTCGCCAGAATCGGCGGACCGCGTTTTGCGCCGTCATCTTTCGGCGCAACTGGCCGTAATTGTGAAGAACGAACCATCGGCCACTCAGGGCTCTGTGGAGGCGTTGCACGACATCCGTGTGGCGTTGCGCCGGATGCGAAGCTTGTGCATGACGTTTGGGAAGCTAGATAAAAAATTCTTAGACCCCCTGGATCGTCGTGCCTCAAAATTGTGTGACCGAATGGGGGATGCGCGAGATTTGGATGTGTGGATCGGCCTGTTTCGGGAACTGATTCGGGAGGGGGGGGTGGAGGATGTTTCGGTACGGGATCGCCGTGCTGTTCTATCTCTGCTTCAGCAAGAGCGGACCCGTTTGGCAGCCGATGCGCTTTCTTGCGGAGCGTTTCGCCGGGTGAAGCAAATGCTACGCGAATACTTGCGCCGCCCTTTGCCTCAGCGTCGGAAAGAGCGTTCACCTCCCGCCGTGTATCAGGCGCGTCGTATGCTGGCCGTTCGGAAGCTGATTGAAGACCGGCGCAAGCAGGCTGGAAATTTTTCAAAGGGTCCCGCACACGATCTGCGACGGGCGGGGCGCCGATTACGCTATTTATCGGAATTCTTTGCCGAAGGGATGGGGCCCATTTGTGTGCGGGCGGGGAACTGGATTACCCAAGCGCAAGCGGCGCTGGGCAAGGTGCATGATTGCGATAGCGCGTTGGACCTTTCTCAAGGCTTGCCTACGGGCAAAGCGCGGGCGGTTGTACGGCGTGCGTTGAAGAGACGCCGCGCGGAACACCTTCGCAAATTCAAGGCGGCTTGGAAGGAGTATGCGAATCCTCGCTTGCAAGAAGCGTGGCTGGTTCGGCTCAAAGCGGCAGCGGCGGGCAGAGACTAGGTCGACGGTCGGGCAAACCTTTCCTTCCGTTGTGTCCCGCTTGGATTTTCAATCTGCAAGATTCAAAATTAATGAAATGCAAATGTGCCCGACCTGCAATCTCGCTTCTTTCGCCTGCTGACATTCTGTCGTTCGCAGAGTATCTTGGCCCCCATGAAAACGTATGATGCCATTCTCATCGGATCTGGCGGCGGAACCAAAATTTCTCAAGCTCTCGCACGCCTCGGCAAGCGCGTCGCTGTCATCGAGCGCGAACGACCCGGCGGCACCTGCCTCAATCGAGGTTGCATTCCCAGCAAAATGCTCATTCATCCCGCCAGCCTCTCTCAACGACTCCGCAACCAGCGCCATCCCGCCATCCTGACCACGCCCCCCGTCATCGACTTTGAGGCTCTCGTCGCCTCCATCAACGCCTATATCGACGACACCTCCGATTCTCTCGCCCAACACTTTGCCCAGAATCCCTCCATTGATTTTATCAGAGGCGATGCCCGTTTTTTGTCCGACCACGTTGTATCGGCCGCCGGCGACGAATTCACGGCGCCCCTCATAGTCATTGCCACTGGGGCTCGCCCCCAGATACCTGACATTCCCGGCCTCGCTGGTACGCCTTTCATGACCAGTACGGAAGCCCTTCGCAATCGCACGTTGCCGCCTCGGCTCATCGTGCTGGGTGGTGGCTATATCGCCGCCGAACTGGGCGGGGCCTATGCAGGTTATGGTTGTTCCACAACCTTCATTCTTCGCTCCACCTTTCTTCGGCGAGAAGATCCCGAGATCGTTGCCGAATTTTTCCGCACCTTTTCTCCAGGAAAAGCCATTCACGAACACACCCAAATCCGCGAAGTTTCCCACCGCCATGGTCTCTTCACCGTGACCTGCGCCACGGCCAACGGCGCTCCCTTTACGGTTGAGGCCGAGGCGCTCCTTGTCGCCACCGGCGTTGTTCCCAATAGCGATTCCTTGGGCCTCGAACAGACGCGTATCCAGCGCAAGTCCGATGGCTTTATTGCCGTCGACGACCACCTTCAAACCGCAGTTCCCGGCGTGTATGCGCTGGGCGATGTGGTTGGCAACTATCTCTTTCGACACAGTGTCAACTTTGAGGCTGAATACTGGCTCGATGCCCACTTTCTTTCGCCCTCTCCGTATCCCATCGCCTATCCGCCTGTTCCCGGGGCCGTCTTCACTCATCCTGAAATTGCATCCGTTGGCCTGACCGAACCGGCCGCTCGCGCACAGGGATTGGATCTGGTTGTCGGCACTGCGCTGTATCCCTCCTGCGCGATGGCCGTCGCCCGCCACCTCGACCATGGACTCGTCAAACTCGTGTTTGCGCGCGAGGGCGGAAAACTTCTCGGTGCCCACATTGTCGGCGAGGAAGCCTCCACGCTCATCCAAGAACTCATTCTCGCCCTCACCGCCAGCATGACCGCCACCGATCTCTACCGCCAACTGTACATCCATCCGGCCTTTCCCGAAGTCGTTCGCAACGCCATCCGAAACGCCCTCAAGCAACTCTCTCCCCAACGAGCGTTTTTGTTCTAGTGGAAGCCTTCACCGCCTGCCCGGTTCGGCCGTAGCGTTCCATTCGCATCGTGTTGGATATCTCCCTAGCTATCACAATTAATTAACTGTGATAGTCTCCTGCTGAACTTGGCCCAGCTATCACATATAATTATAAGTGATAGTTCGCACGGGAAGAAGGGGGAGGGGGCGTCGAATGGCTTATGATCGGCTGATTTTGGGCGAGCCCACATTCTACAGACGGGGCTCGATTCCGTTGCGACCTCTTATTATCACCCAACCGCAAGCTTTGCGGCTGAACTCCACAGATGGGGAGGAAGGGATGTATCTAAGCGCCAAGTAATATTCATGGGCTGACTTCGGGGCGAACAAATTCTTCATCCGAAGGAAGCCACAAAAGGAGCCCGAGATGACCGAAAAAATCGTGTTGAGACCGGAGTGGTCAACGACAATTAGAAATTCCACTGACGACAACTAGAATTACCCTTGGATTGGGTTGTGTTTGATGGAAGGAAGAGGGTTGGAGAGGGCAATCTCTTCGCCCCCCCTGGCGAATGAGATGTGGAATGGAGAAAGAATATCAAAATATGAAACTGACACCTTTACACCTTTACGATTTGACTAGCCCATAGCGCTGGAATTTTTTAGCATCCCCATCATACATCGGGTGGCTTTGTTAGAGTTTCCATAGGAGGAGTTGTGAATCGTATTTATCAGGGGCGGGTTACAAAACTGGAATTGTTGGGCTCTGTCAAAGACGAAGTGTTGCAAGAAATCACCAAGTTGGAAGGGGAACAACTCCTTTGGCAGCACCACGAGCTATTTCAAGATGCGGTGAATTACTATGTGGTTTGCCTAATGGCCATGGCGGGCGACAAGGAAAGTCTGGTCTTCAAAATCCGCCAACGTGCAGACGGTTCGGACGCGGAGCACGCGGTATGGGCACCTTTTACCCGGAAGGGCCAGCGGCGGCAGGGAATGCGAGAGGTGGCGAAATACTTCGGGCAAGACCCCGAATCCGCCCGTTTGGTGGACTGTTGTCAAAAGGCGCTGGAGGGGAATGAGGCCAGCCCCGAATTGCTGGATTTAGCTCTCAAGGAACTTCTGTTTTTTTGCCAGGGAGATGGGAAAATTCAACAGGAGGGAAACAGCATGTTCCCTCGGTTTTGCAACGCCGACTTCGAGGGCGGCTATAATACGGGGGAAGGGCCCGCTTTGAAGAGTAGCGGTGAATCCCGCATCAAGGGAGAGTTGCATGGTCTGACCACAAAGGGGCAATTTGAACAATTTGCCCGAGAGATGCAGATCGCGTGGTTGGTCAATATTAACGTGAACGGCACACCGGCAAAGGGCGAAGGGGCTCGGAACCGCCTGCTGAAATCGATTGCCCACTTTGGGCAATATTTTGGTACCCACAAGGCCACGACGGACAGAAACGAAAGAATGGAGAAATTCTTTGGTGAGCATCCCGACTGCAAAGAACTGATTCTAACGATTGAAGAAAAAATCAAGGCTTTGCCTGTCGAGGAACTTCCTGACATCCCGGCTAATCGTAAATCGATTCCAGATCGGCTAGAGGCTGGCCTCTTGTTCAAGTACTTTCCGTCTGCGGAAATGGCGGAAATATTGAAAGTGGCGTTTCCTCCCGCCAAGGAAACGGTGGGCAAGGCTGCCGACAAAGAAACAACTAATTATGCCTCTTTTGGCGATGACGCCATCCGGCTGGCGCGCGGCAAGCGAGGCTTCGTTTTTCGGGCATTCACGAGCCTTTCAGGGTTTTCTGGATCGGATACGCCGGAAATCGAGTGGAAGTATTTTGACATCTTGGCGTTCAAGGAAGCCCTTAAGGCGCTGAACCAGATTGAGCAAAAGGGGGAAGAACGGGAAAATGAGCGGAATCGCCTGCAGGTCGATTTGAAATACATGCTGGGAGAAAGCCAAAAGTACGACGAATCGGAAGAATCGGCGCAGCCCCCCCCGGTGGTGGCGGGCGATCCCCGTGTTCAGCAACTGGAAAAAGTGCTGGCGGGGATGCGGCAAGCCTACGACATGACGGATGAAGAGGTTGTGGAATACGGTCTGCACGAGCGAACAATCCGGGGATTCGAAGGACTGCGCAAGGACTGGAATAAACTTCACATCGACAATCTCTCTCTCGAAGCGGCACAAAAAAAGCTCAAAGCGACTCTTTCGGAATACCAGACCGACAACAAGGAGACGATCGGAAGCGCCATGTTGTTCGAGGAATTCATCCAGCCGGATAACTGGATTATCTGGAAAACACCGGACCCGGCCACGGCGGTCATGTGGGAGGAATCAAAATTTGGGAGCAATCCGTTGGCGGCTCTGTTGCAAAAGCGTGAGTTGGAAAATGACATCCAAAGGCTCACGGAGCCCATCCGATTCACACCTGCCGACGCCCGCTATTCTCGCAGACAATACTTGTTTGGCAACCAGACAACTTTCAAGAGCAAAAAGGGCGCGTATCGGCATGAAATCAATTCCTTGAGCGTGATAGTGGACCTTGCGGTTCTCGAAGAGGGGCGCTGGCATAAGCGGCGGGTTCGGATTTTGTATTCGGCGCCTCGTTTTCTTCGCGAGGGGTTGCGGAGCGGCGCAGAGGATTTAGAGCGGATGCCTTGGGTGCAACCCATGATGGAGGCGTTGGGCATTCGTGACGAGTTGCCTCAGGATATGCACAGTTATGCGGTGTTCCTAATGCCGCACGAAACTCGGGAGGGGGGAAAGACGATCCTCCTGAATTTCCCGGTGGAGTTGAATGAGGGAGATTTGGTCGAAAGGCTGGGCAAAAGATTACGCTGGGCCGGACAGTTTGCGGGAGGAAAGGACAAAAATCTATACCTGCGTTGGCCCGAGGATGAATGGCCCAAAGGATGGAAGGGCGGACGGTGGTATGAAAAACCGGAACCGTTCCGAGTGCTTTCGGTCGATTTGGGCCAGCGCGATGCGGGTGCGTTTGCCTTGATTGCCTGTCGACCGGACGCGGAATTTGGACAGACGGCGAAGGGCGCGGACCGGCACAGCCGGTACATAGGCAACGCGGGCGGGAAGCCTTGGCATGCAAGCGTGGAGAAAACGGGACTATTGCGGTTGCCGGGCGAGGACGCTCAGGTGCTTAGAAACGGCCAATGGGTGCAGGAGCTTTCCGGAGAAAAGGGGCGTTTGGCTACACCCTCAGAAACCGAACAGGCGCAAGCAACGTTGGTGATGCTTGGATGCGCGGATAAGCGCCTGCTGGAAGACGAGCCGTTGCGCCGGTTCTTTGTAACGCAAAACCAGAAATTGCTGATGGCCCTGCGTTGGGCACAGGGGCGGTTGGCTCGGTTGCATCGATGGATCTGGATGCTGGCGGACGAGCATCGCGCGGCGACCGCCCGAGTGGAGATTTTGCATCCGGAGGCGGTCTCGTCTGATATCGGAGCTTTGGCTGGCGAAGGGAAATGGGAGTTGGTTGCAATGCGCATGGAGGAGGAGATCAACCTCCTAAAGGGTGTGGTCGAAAAGTCGTTGGTCTTGGTTGCCAACCGGGTATTGCCCTTGAAAGGCCGAAAGTGGGAATGGCACGCCCGGCAGGACGGGAACGGATACGTTCTTCGACAGGGGGAGAGAGGATCGGATTATTCTCCGACGCGGATTGCCGGGCAACGCGGCTTATCCATGGAACGGATTGGGCAAATCGAGGATTTGCGGAAGCGGTGTCAATCGTTCAACCGCGCGGTGATGCGCAAAGCGGGAGAGCGAGCGAAAATGGGGCGCTCCGCGCGAGGAATCGAGTTGCCAGATCCGTGTCCGGAAATCCTTGAAAAGCTGGAACGCATTCGCGAACAGCGGGTGGATCAGACGGCGCATTTGATTTTGGCGGAGGCGTTGGGGGTTCGGTTGAAAGCGCATTCCAAAAGTGAAGCAGAGCGAGTGGCCCGAGACATCCACGGCGAGTATGAAAAATTGCGGGAACCGGTGGACTTCATCGTGTTGGAAGATCTGTCACGCTACCTCAGCTCGCAGGGTCGCTCCAAGGGCGAGAACAGCCGCTTGATGAAGTGGTGTCACCGCGCGCTATTGCTGAAACTGAAGCAGCTCTGCGAAACCTATGGCATTCCCGTTTTGGAAACGGCGGCGGCCTATTCTTCGCGTTTCAGCGCGAAGGACGGAACGCCTGGATTCCGCGCCGTAGAGGTGGGATTGAACGACAAGGCCCAGTTTCGCTGGACAAACGCGCTGGCCAAAAACGAGAAAGAAGTCGTGGCCCTTTTCAACCTGCTGGAGGAAATCAACGCCGGAGACGTACTGAAGCGGCGGAAGTTGCTGGCCCCCGTGGGCGGTGGGCCCTTGTTTGTTCCGATGCGGGGGCCGGTGGAGCAGGCGGACGTAAACGCCGCGACCAATTTGGGTCTCCGGGCGGTTGCCGCGCCGGGTCGTCTGGACATTCACCATCGGATTCGAACGGAAAGAGATAGTGAGGGACGAGTGTTTCCCAAAACCAAATCGAAACGGGAACAGGCACGGTGGGGAAAGAATCCGCCCGCATTCAACCTAGGTGATGGGGCAGTCATCGAGCGCAATTCCAACTTCTTCCCTCTTTTTCAATTCGATGTGGCGTACGAACGGGCCACCTTGGAAGGCTTTTCTCATTTCTTTGCTTCGGGCAAGGCCGTGTGGGGCACCATCAAGGCGGACCAATGGGCTCGAATCGAGCAAATCAACCGAGGACGGGCGGCCAAGAATCGTTGGGTGCAAGAACTTCCGATGTAGCCATGGAAAAACTCAACATGGTGGATGAACAGGCGGTGCCGCTAATGCCGGTTCGTCGGCTACACAATTTCGTGTATTGTCCAAGATTGTTCTACTTCCAATGGGTTGAAAATGTATTTGTTGAGAATGCGGATACCGTGGCTGGATCCGCGGTACACCGCAACGTAGATGTGCCCACCCAGATCAAAGAGGATATGCCGGATGCCTTTGCAGAGGGCGTGACGTTGAAGAGTCTAGAGCTTGCCAGCGAGGTCTTGGGGCTGGTCGGCGTGGTGGATATGGTAGAGAACACCGAGCAGGGCTTGGAATTGATTGACTATAAAAAAGGGAGTGCCGGGCGGGGCCTGGATGGCGAGAGAGTTGCGAAAGAGTCCGATGCCATCCAAATCGCCGCCTATGCGTTATTGCTGGCCGAGCGCGGCCAGATTGCTGTACAGGGTTGGATCTATTACGGAGCCGACAAGCGACGCGTGGAGGTTCCGCTGACCGATGAATTGCTGGGCCGGTGTCGGAGCGAACTGGCAGCGGCGCGGCAGGTAGCGGCGGGCTCGGCCATTCCAGACCCGCTAAAGGGGGATGCTCGGTGTCTGTATTGCTCGCTGTATCCCGTTTGTATGCCCGACGAATCGACCTATTGGAAGAGCCCCGGAGAAAAGCCGCCGGTCATTGCTCGCCCCCCGCGACCGGACAACGACGAGGGGGAAGTACTCGTAGTACAAAAGCCAGGTGCGCGTATCGGAATTCGCGGAGGCAATGTGGAAGTCCGGGTGCAGGATGATAAGATCGGAAGCATCGCGCTCCATCAACTTCGGCATGTCTATCTGTATGGGGCCGTGCAGATATCGCAACAGGCCGTACAAGAATTTTTGGAAGCGGATATACCTGTGGCCTATTTTTCCCCTGCCGGGCGCTACTTGGGTCAGTTGCAGGGCCTTGGTGCCTCTGGAACGGAAGCCCGACGGGGCCAATATCGATTGTTTGAGCGGGAGGACATTCGATTGGTTCTCACGCGGGAAGTCATTCGCGCGAAAATACACAATCAGCGGGTTATGCTGATGCGGAATGGGGGAGAGGAAAACGCCGATGCCGACGAACTGAAGCGGTTACGAGACCGGACAGAAAAGGCAGAAACCCAAGACGAGGTTCGGGGCTTGGAAGGAAGTGCCGCCGCTGTATATTTTGGCCGCTTTGCCAGCATGCTGAAAACCGAGGGTCACGCCTTCGATTTTTTGGGTCGCAACCGCCGGCCGCCGCGCGACCCGGTGAATGCCCTCCTTTCCATGGGGTATAGCATGCTGGCCAAAGAATTGGCGGGTATTTGTCATTCCGTCGGATTGGATCCGTTTTTGGGATTCTTCCACCAGCCGCGCTATGGCCGCCCGGCTCTCGCCTTGGACCTGATGGAGGAGTTTCGTCCGCTAATCGCAGATAGTGTGGCCATCAGTCTGCTGAACCGCCATGAACTGGACGAAAAAGACTTTATTCACACATCCAAGGGAGTTTTCTTAAATGAGAACGGGCGACGTTCCTTTTGGGAAGCCTATTTTCGCCGGATGGACACGGAGGTCTCTCATCCGGAGTTTAAATACAAAATGACCTATCGGCGCATGTTGGAAGTTCAAGTGAGGCAATTGTGGCGCGTGTTGCGCGGAGAAGCGGTTCAATATCATGGGTTTACCACTCGATGAACCAACGGCGCTATGTGGTCAGCTATGACATTGCCGACCCTAAACGACTTCGTGGTGTAGCCCGCATTGCAGAAGGATATGGCTACCGTCTCCAGTTTTCTGTTTTTGAATGTCTTCTGGATCCTCTCCGGTTGGCGGAATTTAAGGCGGAACTTGACGGGGTCGTCCACCACACCGAAGATCAGGTCTTGTTCATTTCGCTCGGAACAAAAAACGCAACAAGCCAATTGGCCATCGAGGCAATCGGCATCCCCTATGCTCAGCACTCGCGCGTCACCATAATTTGATTGTCGTCCCTTGGCCATTCTGCTCCAATGCCGTTCAGCCTACTGGGCTATGACCACTTTCCTTCCGCCATTGGGAAAGCAGCTGTTTGAAATCCAGCGAGCGTGGCAATGCCTCGAGTTTTCTTTGGACGCTCTCGCAAATCAATAAATACGGAGTCCTTCGCATGGCCCAACGCTTCTTCTGGACTGTAGGTTGATTCACAAATGAGGCACACTCGCAGCTTCTCTCCAAGTCCTTGTAAATACTGGGCCTTTTGAGGCTGCGGTTCCGCCCTCTGGATTTCAAATCATGTTGAGGCGGCAACCTTCGCCCACGAAATGGCGGGCTTGTTTGAGTTCCGCCCTCTGGATTTCAAATCATGTTGAGGCGGGTCAATCAGCGCAAACGACGGACGCCACACGCGCCGTTCCGCCCTCTGGATTTCAAATCATGTTGAGGCGGAAGCCGGACACCGGAACTCAATCCGCCAGCGGTAGGTTCCGCCCTCTGGATTTCAAATCATGTTGAGGCGGTTCCGCGTCTTCGTTCGCATCCTGCGCGATGGCAAGTTCCGCCCTCTGGATTTCAAATCATGTTGAGGCGGACGGGAGAGAACCCAGACAAGTTGCTCAATCTCGTGTTCCGCCCTCTGGATTTCAAATCATGTTGAGGCGGGTGAGAGGCCACAGCGCCACTCCAGACAGGTATAGTTCCGCCCTCTGGATTTCAAATCATGTTGAGGCGGTACACGACGAACACCATAACGACGTACGTTAACAGTTCCGCCCTCTGGATTTCAAATCATGTTGAGGCGGTCGATCTCCTTGTTGTTCATTTCCAAAAATTCTGGTTCCGCCCTCTGGATTTCAAATCATGTTGAGGCGGGCATCCTTCATCGAGCCGCCGCCATTCGGCTTGAGTTCCGCCCTCTGGATTTCAAATCATGTTGAGGCGGTTCGATGACCATTTGCTTGTCGGCTTTGTCGTCGGTTCCGCCCTCTGGATTTCAAATCATGTTGAGGCGG
>CAZYGH010000003.1:0-65705 GCA_964647595.1 uncultured Verrucomicrobiota bacterium | reverse complement strand
GTTCCGCCCGCTGGATTTCAAATCATGTTGAGGCGGTAAGCGTTTTCCTCAAAGACAAAACGCATGTAGAGCTGTTCTTCCTCTTCCAGGAGGACGGAAGCTATTCGATGGGGACACCGCCACCCGGCATGCCCCGGGACCAATTCACCAAAGTCCTCAGAGAGACCATTCGAAGCAACAACACCTACGGCGTCATCCACATCTTGGAGGCGTGGATATTCATCCCGAAGCATCCCAACGATCATACGATGAAGCAGATCTTGGATGGAGAGATCGCCGTGTCGGACCTGAAGAGCGGCGACAAGACCGAGGCCCTGGTCGTCCGCTACGAGTGCCGCGACGGGGCGCAGAGGATGTGGATTAGCCCGATCCTGCGGCTGAAAGATGGAGTGGCCTTGGCCGACGCTGCAGAGATGGGGGAGACGGCGGAGGGGCGGTTTGGGAGTTTGTTTTGATTCTGTTCCTAAATGCCCGCTTGTCCGCCAAGCAAAACGCTCCGGGGCGGGGTCAGAGGCGGGCTACTCCAAGACTCGGGCGCCGGGATGGGCGGGGAGCTGGGGGGCATGGGTAGATTCTGGGCTGGCGCGGGTAGAATCCGGCACAGCAAATTCATCGAAAAATACATGAGCTAGGCCAATATCTGTGGGGTATTCAGGGCTTGCAGGGAGTGGAAGCTGTAGCGGGGAGGGTAGTAGTCGTGGGGCGAGGGTAGATTAAGGGTATATAAAAAGAGGGAATGATGGGTCATTTTTACGGTTTATCGGTTTTTATGAGGCAGGCGCCGGAATACACGGGAAACCATACTTTATTCAATAATCACGGACTTTTATTGCGAAAAAGAGTGGAGCCAAAGATCGGATTCGAACCGATGACCGTCGCATTACGAATGCGGTGCTCTGCCAACTGAGCTACTTTGGCGTTGTCGAGGGGCGCAATATGCCAAAGGGGTTGGTGGCAAGTCAAGCGCATGCGAAGATGGCGGAAGGGCACACGCATTTGGCGTCATCCGAATTCAGGTGCGGACGGAAAACTTGGCGCGGATGAGGAGGGCGCATCCGAGGATGAGGAGGAGTCCGGCGGCCCACTGAATGGGGAAGAGTCGTTCGCCGAGAAAGATGTGGGCGAGGATGGCGGTTTGGAAGGGGATGAGGAGCATGCCGCCTTCGGAGGCGATGGGGCCCATGACGAGGATGGCGCGGTAGAAGAGGACGTGGCTCAAGGCGAGTCCGATGAGGGCGGAGAGGATGAGCCAGCCCCATTGAGCGAGAGGCAGGGAGAGGAGGGCGTGCCATTCGCCCAGCGTCAGCATCAGCACGAGGAGGGGCGGAAAGGCGAGCAGGCTGATGATTCCGTAGGAGAGGTGGGGGGGCACGTCGGAGAGATTGCGGCGGACGAGGACGACATAGATTCCCCACATGATGGAAAATCCGAGCAGGAGAAGCATGCCGATGGGCGAGGTGGTATTGGTGCCGAGGCCTTTTTCGAACATCAACAGAAATCCGCCTATGGCGCACAGAAGGCCCAGCCAGAAGAGGGGCGCACGCATGAGGGGGCGCTCGCTTTTGAGGAGCCAGAATCCGAAGAGGGTGGTGAAGGGTATGGAGAGGCGGCAGCCAAAGTTGAGCATCGTGGCGTTGTTGTAGTAGGGGGCGAAGCCGTAGAAAATTTGGCAGATCGTGTGGGCGGCGGCGGGGGCGAGGGCAGCGCGCCAGAGGGTTCGGCGTGCGACGGGCGGGAGTTTTTTCAGCGAGTGGAGAACGAAGGGGATCCAGAAGGCGGCAGTGAAAAAGTAGCGCGCTCCGTTGACGGTCCACGGATCAAGCCGATGGGTGAAGTGTTCCAAAAATAGCGGAATGATGGCCCAGAAAAAGAGGGCCGTGAGCATGGCGGCGATGGCGATGAGCCACGCGCGCGGATGAAGGGGAGGGTTCACTTATCCGAGGCGGGCAATCTCGGCGGGGGCGAGTTCGCGCAGGGGCTTTCCGCGCAGATCGGCTTCGGTGAGGGTGCCAATGCGGATTCGGCGAAGGCGTTTGACGCGCAGGCCGAGGACGTCGAGCATGCGGCGGATATGGCGGTTGCGACCCTCGCCCAGCACGATGCGCAACGAGGGGGGGCGGCCGGGGCGGGAGGCTTCGGGGATGACGGCGAGGGCTTGGAGGAGTTCGCCATCTTCTTCGACGCCTTCGAGCATGGCGGCGATTTGTTCGCGGCTGGCGAAGAGGTCGGTCCAGGCGCGATATTCTTTTTCCACGTGGTGGCGGGGATGGGCGAGGGCTTGGGCGAGTTCGCCATCGTTGGTGAGGAGGATGAGGCCCTCGCTATCGAAATCGAGGCGGCCGATGGTGTAGAGGCGCAGGCGCGGATCGGCGCCGTGATGGGCGGCCCATTCGATGAGGGTGGGGCGACCTTCTGGGTCGTGCGAGGTGCACATGAGGTTGCGTGGTTTGTCGGCCAGATAGGTGCGGAGGGGTTCGGGGCGGACGGGGCGGCCATCGAGCTCGACGTGCTGGGTGTCGGGATCAACGCGGGTGCCGAGCTGGGTGACGATTTCACCGTCGATGCGGACACGGCCCGCCGTGATGAGTTCTTCGCAGGCTCGGCGTGAGCCGATGCCGGCGGTAGCGAGAAATTTTTGGAGGCGGATGAGGTTTTGATTTTCGGATGTCATATTATTTGGATGAGGCCTGATGGTGGACGACACGGAGGTCGTCCCTCCATTTTCGGGAACACGCGGTTTTGCTTGTTTTTTGGAGGGTCGGGCTCCGTCCCGACCATTTGGGATGGTGTTCTGTAAAAAGTTCCACAGTATGGAAAACTTTTTCCGGATTTTTCCACACAATGGAAAAAATGTTTCCACAGTGTGGAAAACTTTTTTGCGGGGATTGTGCGGCGGTTAAGCGCATGGGGGGCCAATGAGGATGTGTTGGGCGGCGAGGAAGTCGGAGGGGGGCGGGGCGGTGAAGGTGAGGGGGCGGGCGTCGCGCGGGTGGGCGATTTGAAGGAGCTGGGCGTGGAGCATTTGGCGGTGGATGGATAGATTTTCGGGGAGGCCGTGGCGGGCGCGGCCGTAGGTGGTGTCGCCGACGACGGGGTGGCCGAGGTGGGCCATGTGGACGCGGATCTGGTGGGTGCGTCCGGTTTCGATGCGGATTCGTAGGAGGGAGGCAAGGGGGGCTTTGGCGATGGTTTCGTAGCGGGTGACGGCGGGGCGACCTTTTTCGGTGATGGCCATTTTTTGGCGGTGGATGGGGTGGCGGCCGATGGGGAGGTCGAGGGTGCCGCTGGGCTTTTTTGGGGTGCCCCAGACGAGGGCTAGGTATTCCTTGCGGACGGTGTGGGAGGAAAATTGGGTGACGAGATGGGCGAGGGCTTGTTCGTTTTTGGCGACGACGAGGATGCCGCTGGTGTCTTTATCGATTCGGTGGACGATGCCGGGGCGGAGTTCGCCACCGATGCCTTGGAGGTCGGCGCAGTGATGGAGGAGAGCGTTAACGAGGGTGTCGGTGGCGTGGCCGGGGGCGGGGTGGACGACGAGGCCGGCGGGCTTGTTCAGGACGATGAGGTCGGCGTCTTCGTAGAGGATGGTGAGGGGGATGTCGGTGGCGACGAGGCCGATGGGGGTGGGGTCGGGGAGGGTGCAGGTGAGGGTATCGCCGGGGGCGAGGGCGGTGTTGGCTTTGAGGATGGGGGTGCCGTTGAGAGCGACGTGGCCGGCTTCGATGAGCTGTTTCCATCGAGAGCGGGAGAGGTCGGGGTGGGTGGCGGCGAGAAAAGCGTCGAGGCGCGGGGTGCGTTGCTGGATGTGAAACTGGAGAGGTTCTGTCATGATTAGAGGCTGATAAAAGTAAAAATGCTACAATGCAAGGACTGACCCCTATGCTATGCCCTCATGGCTGGTAGGCGCAGACTTGGAAGCCGAGGGCGGCGACGGTTTCGAGGAGGGCGGGGGAGGCGTGGGAGAGTTGGACTCGGATGGAGGCGAATTCGCGGCGGTGGTTGGAATTTTTACGGAAGCGGTCGAAGCGGCGGCGGAGTTCGGTGGTGTCGGGGGTGGTCATTTCGGCGCGCCATGCGCGGGTGTCGTCGGGGATGGGGCATGCGGCGGATAGGAGGTCGGAGCGGGTTTCGTCGTCGGGCCGATGGGCGGCGTCGATTTGCAGGCTGGGGGGAGGGGGGAGCTGGGCGGGGTCAGGGGTCCAGGTGGGTTCGACTTCGAGGAAGTGGCAGAGTTCGCGATGGCAGTGGAGGGTGCCGTTGATGAGTCCTTCGAGGGAGTAGCCGGCGATGTGGGGGGTGAGGTAGTCGACGGTGCGGCGTAGGGCGTCGGGAAGTTCGGGTTCGTGTTCCCATACGTCGAGGGCGCAGGCGGAGAGGAGATGATGGTCGAGGGCGTATTGGAGGGCGTCGGAGTCGGTGACTTCGCCGCGGGAGGTGTTGAGAAACCAAGCGCCGGGTTTGAGGTGTTCGAAGAGTTTACAGTTGGCGAGGTGGCGGGTGGGAAAGGCGCCGGTGGATTCGAGGGGGGTGTGAAGGGTGAGGATGTCGGCTTGGGCAAGGAGGGTGTCGAGAGGGAGAAATAAGGTGGATCCGGTTTGGAGGGCGAGGGGGGGGTCGTTGCGCAATACGCGAAGTCCGAGGAGGGCGGCTTTGTTGGCGACGCGGGAGCCGACTTGGCCGAGGCCGATGATGCCAAGGGTGCGGCCGGGGAGGAGGGCGGCGCGTTTGCGGGCGAGAAGGGTGAGGGCGGTGGTGACATATTCGGCGACGGCGTTGGCGTTGCAGCCGGGAGAGGCGGTCCAGGCGATGTCGGCGCGGTTCAGAAAGGGAATATCGAAGTGATCGGCGCCGGCGGTGGCGGTGGCGATGAAGGCGACGGGGGTGTCTTCGAGGAGTTCCTGATTGACGAGTGTCTTGGAGCGGACGATGAGGGCATCGGCGTCCAGCAGGTGCTCACGGCGAATGTCGCGGTCGGGGAGGACGGAGACATCGCCGAGGCTAGAGAAGGCCTCGCGTGCGTGTAGGACGCTGGAGGCGCAAACAATTTTCATGGCGAGGGTTGGGGGGCGCTGGGGCCTGCGGCTTGGGGAGGGGGGGAGGGGGTGGCGTCTTTTGGGGTTTCCTTCGGGGTTTCCTTGGGAGACTCCTTGGAGATTTCCTCGATGGCGACGACGCTTCCATTTTGGAATTCGACGCGAAGGCGAACAAATTCGCGAACTTGGGGAACATTGATCCAGACACTTCCGCCGACGGATCGCACGCCTGCAGAGCTATTGACAACGAGCCCGTCGATATCGGCGCGTTGGCGTTCATAGCTGCGGGAGGAGTCGGAGTAGAGCCATATTTCGGTGTTGCCGGTGAGCGTGCGGCGCAGGAGGGTTCGTTGAGGTTCTCCAAGGGCGATGCGAACCATGCCGGGGGTGAAGTTGAGATCGATCTGTCCGCCGCGGATGCGGGCTTGGGCGGCGACGGGAAGCGTGTTGAAAAATTCCTGATTCTTCTGGATGCGGTGTTCCGGGGTGGCACAGCCCGCCAGCATGAACAAGAACAAGAGAGGAAGAAGGAGTCGGAAAAAAATGATCATGGGTCGTCTCGGTGGTTACAGTTTGGAGAGTTCGATGAACTGCGTGTCGTCGGGTTCGAGGCGGCGGATGCTCAAGGTGAGGCGATTGCAGGTGTCGGTGCGTTCATAGGTCATTTTATCGCACATACGCCGGACCAGTTCGATGCCGAGACCGCCAATTTTCTGGGAAGCGATGAGTTTTTCGACATCGGGCGCGGGGCGTTGTGTGGGATCAAAGGGGTGGCCGTCGTCTTCGAAGACGATGGTGAGATGGTCGGGATTGACGGAGATGCGAATGCCGACGAGATGTTCGTTCTGGTCGTCATAGCCGTATTTGATGATGTTGGTGACAATTTCCTCGACGGCGAGTCCGGTGGAGTACTGCGCGCGGGAGGAAAGAGGGAAGTCAGAAAGCCAGCCAGAAACTTCATCGGCGATGTCGGACAAGGCCTCGATTCGGTTCGGAATTTGCCACGTTTTTTCAACAGTCATCTGCATTCGATTTGGCGCTCCAAGTTGCCATTGACGTTTTATGACATAAAAACATACACTTTTGAACAGAAAAAAGGGAATTCTTACTCAAAACTTTCAACTTCCCTGAAAGGACAGCGATGATCAAGGCTTGTGATTTGACAAAAAACAGCGTGGTAGAGCTCAATGGGGATCCACATGTAGTGGAGCAGTTGAGAACGCAATCTCCTTCTGCGAGAGGGGCTTCCACCTTATATAAGGTGCGGTTTCGCAATGTGCGGACGAGGGCCAAACTGGACCAAACCTACAAAGGGGATGATCCGGTGAAGGAAACGGATTTTGACACGCGGCAGGTGTCGTTCAGCTATCGGGAGGGAGACCGTTTCACATTTATGGATCTGGAAGATTATAATCAATTTGAGCTGATGGCGGACGAAATTGAGGATTCGGTTCCTTACCTGACGGACGGCATGGAGGGCATCAAGGCGCTGATGCAGGGCGACAAGGTGTTGTGTATTCAGATGCCGGACGCGGTGGATTTGCGGATTACCGAATGTGCGCCCTCGATGCGCGGGGCCAGTGTGACGGCGAGGACGAAGGCGGCCACGCTGGAGACGGGGCTGACGTTGCAGGTTCCGGAATACATGGAGCAGGGCGAGCGCGTTCGTGTGGATACCCGCACGGGCGATTTTGTGCAGCGGGTGCAATAGCGGGTGCGGTTGCAGAGAAGGGGCGGGGGCTGTTTTGCTTTCCGCGGGAGGTGGCCCGTGGTAGGCTTTTTCGTGGAATGAAGGAGTGCTTGTGAAGTTTACGGAAATGGATTGGGAAAGCTGGACGCCGCGCGAGACGGCCACGCTGATGTTTGTGCGAATGGATGGCATGGTGTTGCTGATTCGCAAGCTGATGGGGATGGGCGCGGGGCTCATCAACGCACCGGGCGGTCGAGTGGATCCCGGCGAAACACCGGAGCAAGGGGCGATCCGAGAAGCGCAGGAGGAGTTGCATGTCACGCCGGTGGGTGTTCAGCAGGCGGGTGTGCTGGCGTTTCAGTTCATGGATGGCTATTCGCTACGATGCTATGTGTATACGGCGACCTCCTACGAGGGAGTTCCCACCGAAACCAAGGAGGCGATTCCGTTGTGGATTGACGAGCGCGAAATGCCGTATGGCCAGATGTGGGCCGATGATCGCCTGTGGTATCCCTTGGTGATGCAGGGGCGGCCTTTCAGCGGGCGGTTTTTGTTTGATCAGGGCATCATGCTGGGTTGTGAGCTGGACGTGGAGCCTGTTCCGGCAGAGCCGAAGGAATAGGCGAGAGGCGAGGAAGGTGATCATGATCGAGGGGCTGCAATTGAATTGGGTGGATTGGCTGTTCCTTGCCATTCTGCTGTATGGCGCGGCGATGGGGGCGGTGAGGGGACTGTCGCACGAATTGGCCACACTGATCGGCATGGTGGTGGCGGTGTTGGTGACGCGAATGTTTTACGAGCCGGTTTCGGCGTGGATTTGCGAGCACTGGGGCTGGAATCCAGAGATCACCCGGCTGGCGGCGGTGGTGGTGCTGGCGCTGTTGGCGTTGTTTGGCATGCGCATGTTGCGAATGGCGCTAGGGGCGATGATGACGTTTGCCTTCAAGGGGTTGGTGGAGCGTTTAGGTGGATTAGTGGCGGGAGCTTTTCTCCAGGGCATTACGTTTTTGGTGTTGTTGTTGGCGGCGAGTTTTATTCCCTCGAACTGGCTATATCGATCCGTGACGGAGCAGTCGCAGGTGGGGCGGGTGGTGCTGCCGATTTTGGTGGAAGAGTACAATACGCTGGCGCAAAAGGCCGCGTTGCTTCAAGCCGAGATTCCGGTGGGTGTGGAGTTGCCGCCGGAGTTTGTGATGCCGCCGCCGCCGCCGGAGTCGTCGGAGTCGGGGACGGGCGTGGCGATTCCGATGTGGAACCCGGAGTGATGCATCATGGGGGGCATGGTTTCCAAAGATGTGATCGATCAAATCCGCAATTCGTTGGACATTGCGGATGTGATCGGGTCGTACATTCAGGTCAAGCGCATGGGGCATGTGGCGAAGGCGCTGTGTCCGTTTCATAAAGAAAAAACGCCCTCGTTCCACATCAATCCGGCGCGGCAGGCGTTTCACTGTTTTGGTTGCGGGGTGGGGGGCGACGTCTTCAAGTTTGTGATGCAGTTTGAGAACGTGGATTTTCCGACGGCCTTGCGCCTGATGGCTTCGCGAGCGGGGGTGGCGATCCATTTCGATGAGGATCGGGGAGGCAAGCGGGAGGGGCCGGCGAAGGACGAGCTGTTTTCGGTGAACGAAGAAGCCACCGCGCGTTTTCAGAAAGAGCTGTTGCAGAGTCCCGAGGCGGCGGAGGCGCGGGCCTATTTGGAAAAGCGTTCTCTGGATGTGTCCACGTGGAAAGAATGGGGCATTGGCTACGCGCCGGATGGATGGGACTTTCTGTCGGGAGCGGCGGGACCGCGCACCGGAACCAAGATGAAAGCGTTGGAGGTGGCGGGACTGTTGTCCACCAACGAAAACGGGAATGTCTACGATCGGTTTCGCGGCCGTATCATGTTCACCATCCGCGACGATCAGGGGCGGGCGGTTGGATTTAGCGGCCGCATTATGAAGCCCGACGAAAAGGCGGGGGGGAAATATATCAATACGCCGGAATCGCCCGTGTTTCGTAAGAGTCGCATTCTGTTTGGATTGGACAAGGTCCGGCACCACATCAAGGACACGAGAAAGGTGTTGCTGTGCGAAGGACAGATCGACTGCATTCGTTGTCATTTGGCGGGGTTCAACCACACGGTGGCCTCGCAGGGAACGGCTTTCACCGAGGAGCATGCGCGTCTGATCAAGCGCTATGCGGATCACGTGGTCATCGTGCTGGATGCCGATGCGGCGGGACAAACGGCGGCACTGAAGAGTGCCGGGTTGCTTGTGGCGGAGGGGTTGGCCGTTTCGCTGGCTTCGCTTCCTGTCGGTGAAGATCCCGATTCGCTGATTGTGAAGGGCGGTCCGGAGGCTTTTGCGGACGTGCTGAAAAAAGTCCATACGCCCATGGGGTTTTTGCTGCAACGGTTAAAGGAAGGCGAACGATTCCACTCGCAGGAGGGGCTGCTGCTAGCCTCCCGTCAGGTGATAGATTTGGCCTCGCATGCACAGAGCGCGATTCAGACCGAACAAATGTTGCGGGAGGCAGCGGCGGGACTGAATGTGGGATTTGATTCACTTCAGCGGGATTTGCGCGCCACGCTGCAGAAACCCTATCGCCCCAAGAGCGCCGTTGAATCCGTCGTGCCCGTTGCTCTCGAAAAGCCGATTGTGCGGCCGGTGGACGAGGTGGAGTTGGCGGTTTTGCTGGGCACACGGCGCGATCCGGAACTGGCGGGATTGGTTCGACGCTGGTTGCCGTATCCGCTGATTTCCGATCCGGTTTGTCGTGCGGTGGTTCACGTGTTGGCGGAAGAAGAAGAGGACCTCATGGCGGCGTTGGATGAGGAAAGCGAAGCGTGCAAAGCGTTTGCCGCGCAGATTGTGAATGCGCCGCAAAAAGTGGTGGGCACGGAAGCGGATATGGGAACGCATCGGGCGGCGCAGGACATGATGTTGCGGATTTGGCAGCGGCATCTGGATGCGCGACGCGGCGAGTTGATGCGCCGCATGAAATCGCTCGAAGGGACCGAGCGTCAGCAGGTGACGCAGGAATTTGCCGAACTGTTGCTTGACCAAAGCAAACTGAAGTTGGGATGGGAGAAGGCCTGCCCGATTTTGGATGTTCATTTGCAGCGAATGGCGGATGCCTAGCGCCACTCGTGCTTGGGATATTTGCGACGGAGTTCTTGTTTGATGCGAGGATAGTGGTCGCGCCAGAAACCGGGAAGATCTTTGGTGATTTGCACCGGGCGTTGACTGGGGGCGAGAATGTGAATCACCAGCGGGATGCGTCCCGACGCGAGGGCGGGGAGTGCTTCAACGCCGAACAATTCTTGAATGCGCGCGGAAATGTAGGGCTCGGCGGCGTTGTCATATTGCACCTTGACGCTGCGTCCGTTGGAAAGCGTGATGCGTTCGGGCATGTGTTTTTCCACGAGCGCAAGCTGGGCGGAAGAGAGAAGTGATTTTACGGTGTGAAGTACGGGGCGGGTTTTGATGTCTTTGTAGGATGTGGCACCGTGGCAGATTTGCTGGATGAGCAATTCGCGCGAAGCCTCGTCGTAGGCGGGGAGTTGCCAATCGGGCCACGCCTTGGCGAGCAGATTCACGCGCGCAATCCATTGGTCGACGGCGTGATCCCATTCCTTCAGTACGCATTCGCCGGAGAGGACGGCCTTGGCCAGCAGGCGGGCCGATTCTTCGGGGGGCGGCGGATCGAGAGGGCGTGAGTCGAGGGCTAAATCGCGAAATACGATTTCGCGGCGGGCGATGGCGCGTTTGGCGGCGGAATTCCATTCCACGGTGATTCGTTCATCGAAGTCGCCGGGAAATAATTCGCGTAGCCATTCTTCGCGGATCGTCGTGGCTTGCGTGAGCAAGACGTTGACTTCGCCATCACCGCGGCCGATCTCGTGAATCTCGTTGGCGACGAGCAAGTCGGCTTCGTCAGCGGTGGATTCGCGGGCGAGTTCGCCGCGCCGCTGGTGAACGAGGTCGCAGCGGAGGGTGCCCCGGTCGAGGCGATGGGCCACTTGGTCAGAGAATCCGGCGAGGACGCATTTGGCGATTTGGTCATCCTCGGGCGGCGAGGATTCGATGGGGAGTTTTTGGGACTCGGCGATGCGCAAGAAATGATCCCAGAGGGGGCCCACTTGGCGGGCGGCGGCCGCATGGATGCCGAGTCGTCGGCAACGGTCGAGATCGAAGCGATGGTGTCTCGCAAAATTCCACGAGCGCATGAGCAAGAGCAGGTCGGAGCCGCCGCTATCGCCGAGGGTGTCGCGGCGCAATTCGGCGGCGGATTTTCCCGCGTTGCGGACCAGAATGGGGCGGCCTTGGGCGATGGCGGCGATGAGCGCGACGGGGCGCACGGCGCCGCGTTCGGCAGCGGCGAGGAGCATGCGGGCATAGCGGGGATGAACGGGGAATGATAGCATGCGCAGGCCCACGGGGGTTGGGGCACCGAGGGCATCCAGTGCGCCCAAGTCGCGCAAGAGGGTCAGCGCGCGATCGAGCGACTTGGGGTCGGGCGACTCCAGCCACGGATAGGCGGCGACATCGCCCACGCCGAGTGCCTTGAGGGTGAGAAGAATTTCGGAGGGATCCACACGCTTGATTTCGGGCAGATCGTGCATGGCGCGTCCGGCGTGTTCCGCCTCGGTCCACAGACGGATGGCGTGGCCGGGGGCCGTACGTCCGGCACGTCCGGCGCGTTGGTCGGAGGAGGCGCGCGAAATATTTTCAATAAGGAGGGTGTTGATGCCGCGCCAGGGGTCGAAGCGGGCGACTCGGGCGAGGCCGGCATCGATCACGAGGCGGATGCCATCGATGGTGAGCGAGGTTTCAGCGACGTTGGTGGCGACGACGACTTTTCGCTGGTCGTAGCGGGCCACAGCGGCATCTTGATCGCGCGGGGGCAATTCGCCGTGGAGCGGGAGGAGGATGGCGCCCTTGGCGGCGGAGGTTTGGCGTAGAGCGTCGATGGTGCGTTGGATTTCGTAGGCGCCGGGCATGAAAATGAGCGTGTCGGCCGGATTTTTGCCTTCGCGCGTGGCCCGCTCGTAGGCTTCGGCGGCGGCATCCCACGGTGTGTCGTGATCGGGATGCAGCGGCTTGGCGATGTGTTCGATTCCGACGGGAAAAGCACGGCCTTCGGAATGGACGAGTTCGCACGGTTCCAGATAGGGCTGCAAGAGGCGCGTATCGAGCGTGGCGGACATGACGATGAGCAGGAGATCGGGGCGCGTGGTCTTTTGGAGTTGCAGGGCTTGGGCCAGCGTCACATCGCCATAGACGTGGCGCTCGTGAAATTCGTCGAAGAGAATGGCCGAGATGCCGGGCAGATCGGGTTGCGACAGCATTTGGCGGAGGAGAATGCCTTCTGTTTCAAAGTGGATGCGCGTGGAGGGTCCGCAGACGGACTCGAAGCGGATTTGATAGCCCACTTCGCCGCCGAGTTGAACGCCGCGCTCTTCGGCGACACGTGTGGCGAGGAGGCGCGTGGCGAGGCGTCGGGGTTGGAGAATGACAGCCTTGCCCGTGCCCAACGCGCCCATGTCGAGAAGCATTTGGGGAACCTGCGTGGATTTGCCCGAGCCGGTGGGGGCGGTCAGGATGATGCGACGCGAGCGCTTGAGGGCGGCAGCCAAATCGTTTTGGATGGCGTGGATGGGCAACATGGAAGGAAGAAACATAAAGAAAAATGCAAGAACAGCCAAGAACCGATATTCACCACGGAAGACACGAAAGGCGCGAAAGGGTAAAGGGAACAATTTTTCCACCGTGTGGAAACATTATTCATTGCGTGGAAAACGCGAGCTATCACAGTTAATTAATTGTGATAGCTCGCGAGGGGGGGGAGTCCGGCAGGTGCTGCTGAATCGGTTCCTGCCCGGTGGGCGGGGACTGGCCTCCTTCCGCGCGGCTGGAACTGGATGCCGACGGGGTGCGGGAGATGCTCAAAGTGGCGGAAGACACGCTGGCGCGCACGGGTTTGCAGTCATTCGGAAACGCAATTGGCATCGGTTTGGGATATCGAACAGGTGAAGCACGACGATACCTGGAAGCTGTTTGCGTTCCGGCGCTATGCGCCACCGTGCCGGACGGCGTGCGCCAAGGGAGACGGGTGCGATGCGGGTTTCCGCGAGGCCATGCACATCGTGGAGGGAAACGTCTCGGCGCCGGACCGGCTGGCTGTGCCGGTGCGGACAATTTGACGGGTGAGGGAGGCTAGGCCGGATGGTTTCCGTTTTTCTGGAGCATGAACCACTGCATGGGCATGCCAAGGAGGGCCTTGGCCAGTCCCTTGCCGACGAAAAACAGCAGGATGAATCCGATGCTGAAGGAGGCGATCACCAGCTTTTGCGCGCTGCGCATGCCAAAGCCGGTCATGAAGCCCGCGCAGACCGAGGAGACCAGCATGCCGCAGGTCAGAAGGAAATTCACCAGAGAGTTGTTGATTCCGCCGAAGAGAGAGGCTTCCACCAGAGCCGGCGTGCCCACCCAAATGGTCGCCATGTTCAGCATACCCAGAACGGTGGTCAGCAGCATCAGGGCAACCATGAGGTAGCCGCCGCAGAAGCAGGCCACGGCGGTCTTGGTCCGCTTGCGCGCCAGACCGGAAACCAGAAGGCGAAAGCCGTGGGTCATGATGGCGCGCATGACTCCGTAGGCCCAGCGCATTTGCTGGCGGAACAAGTCGCGGGGCGTATGGGGGGTCTCGCAGGAACAGGACAGGTCGTCGAGATATTCGATGCGTCCGCCTTCGGACAGGACCCGCAGGGAATAGTCCACGTCCTCCGTCAGGGCGCCCAGCGTCCAGCCGCCACGGGCCACGAGCAGGTCCTTGCGGACCAGTTCCGCGGAACCGCAGAAGAGGGCGGTTTGGGTCAGGCGCTTGAGCAAGGGCAGGATCACGACATGGATCACGTTGATGATGCCGGCGCCCATCAAGGTGCTGTAATTCTGGCGTGCGTTGGCCACATGCCAGGAGGCTTGCACGCCGGCCAGTGAGGGATCGCGAGCCGCGGGGGCCGCGAGTCGCCGAAGGAAATCCGGTTCCGGCAGGAAGTCGGAGTCCAGAATGAGGATGTAGTCTCCAGTCGTGTTCTTCAGCATGTGGTTCAGGTTGCCGGGCTTGAAGCCCTGGTTGTTTCCGCGACGGCAAATCTTTACGCGGGGGTTGAAGAGTGCAAACCGATCGATGGCCTGCGATACATCTGGGCGGTTGCTGTCATCGCCAATCAGGATTTGAAGCTTTTCGGGTGGATAGTCGAAAGCGAGGCAGCACCGGGCGCAATTCAGTGCGGCGAGTTCGTTGTAGGTCGGGATTTGGATGGTGACGGCCGGAAAGAGCGTCACTTCCGGGAGATTCTCTCGCACGGGGCGGAAGTAGCGGAATGCCAGTGCGGCGAGCGTGAAGAGGCAATAGATCCACGACAAGACAAGGGTCGTGTGCAACGCACCATTGAAAATGAACTGTATTCCTTGATGAAATGATTGAAACATAGTCTTCTACCCACTCTTGAAATCGAATTTCAACCGCCCCTTGTCTTCCTTTTCAGTGGAAAAGACAATCGCAATCATTTCGAAAATGCCCGGTTCGGCAGCGCGCCTTAGGCCTGTGTGATTTGCCGGTAGGTGGTGCAGGCGTGTCGGGATGGACGATTTTGAGGCATTGAATGATATTGTCCTGAGAGGGGCGCCTACCGTCGCTTGTCAGGGAACCCGGACTCGGGCATGATGGACTGCACCGATGAGATGGATTTTACATATTTTCTGGGTCTTGTGCCTGCCGGGTTATGCAATGGATGTGCCGGTTCCGGCGGCGATCACCGAGCGGATGGCCTACGACATTACGTGGGTGGGCGTCTCGGTGGCTACGATGACCGTGCAAAACAATGCGGACGGGGAGGGAAAGGTTTTTCGTTCGGTTCGCATTCAAAATCGGCCATGGCTTTCCAAGGTTTACCCGGTGGATACCACGGTGGAATGCACGGTTGAAGAGACGGCAGAAGGTCCGCGGCATACCGTCATCAAGAAGGTTTTCGAGAAAAACTTCGTGCAAGATGACACCCTCCTTCTCTGGCCCGATGCGGGAAGAGCGATTTGGAGCAACGCTGTCGAACACATGGTTCAAACTTCTTCCGTGCCGAAAGGATCGCGGGACCTAGTGACTTTTCTTTTTGATTTGCGGGATACGGCCCGCGATGAAACGTGGGAACCGGGCGGGCATTACCGCCTGATCATGGATGGACGGATTAACGAGCTGGAGATTTTTTCGCATCCGGCCGAGTCCATCCGCACGCCATTCGGGCGCATGAAGGCCATTTCCGTGACGGCCGTTTCCAAATCGCCGGAACTCTTTGACCGCAACAAACCCCGTGCGGTGTGGGTTTCTTCCGCGCGGCCGATCGTGGTATTTGCCGATTTGCAGACCCGGTTTGGCCCTGTGAGGGCTACGCTTTCGGATTGGGAGCGGGATGGGCAGCCAGTAGACATGAAAACCCTTTGCGGGCCTTGAGGGGCGAAGGGGGGACTATCACTTATAATTATAAGTGATAGTTGGGGAAGGCGGGGACAGGAAGGGTTGAAGGAAGTCGCGGAGGGTGGTTTGCCATTGTTCGAGATAGCGTGCGGCGTAGGAGTCGTGGCCGACGTTTTCGAAGGTGACGAATTGTTTGGGGCCGGGGGCGGCGTCGAAGACGCGGCGGGCGTCGGCGAGGGTGGCGCGGGGGTCGTCGGCACCGTGGAGGAAAAGGGCGGGGCAGGTAAGCGAGCGGGCGTAGTCGATGGGGCGATGGGTGAAGCCGTTGAAGCCGAAGGATGCTCCGCCCCAGAAGGTCAAGAGTTCGGCGGAGGGGAAGGAGGGAATGCCCATGGCGTGAAATCGATTGCGGATGGTGTTGAGCATGGTGTCGAAAACGGATTCGAGAATGACGGCGTCGGGCGTTATGGCGTGGGTGTGAATGGAGCGTAGGATGGCGGCGGAGCCCATGCTTTGTCCGTAGAGGAGGAGTGCGGTGGGAGGGGGGGCGAGGTGGTTGCGGGCGTAGCGAACGGTGGCGGCGACGTCGTCGGCTTCGAGCATGCCGAGCGTGGTATAGGATTCGGAGGAGCCGCCGGAGCCGCGAAAATCCATGAGCAGGACGGAGGCGCCCATGGCGTGAATGTGCCGGGCTTCGAGGAGGAGTCGGTTTTTTTCGGTGGAGTAGCCGGGAAAGAAAATGACGAGGGGGGAGCTGGCGTTATGTGGGGCATACCAGCCCGACAGGGTGATGTTTTCGCTGGAGGGAATGGTGAGGGCTTGGGCGTTGGGCGCGAGAACGGAGGGGGGGCGGTCATCGATGGGGCGCGGCAAATGAACGCCGGAGAGGAGGACGCGGAATTTGGCGAGGGGCGTGAGGGTTTCGGGTTTCTCGGTGCGGGCGCCGTTGGGGGGGGCGTAGTGCAGCATGGCGTGGGCGTGGCGCTGGGCGAGGAGGTTCAGGGCCATGAAGCCGACGAGAAGCACAAGTGTGGAGAGGAGTGCCGCGTGCCGAAGTTTTTTGTTCATGGGCTGAAGAGGTGGCACCGCTACCGGGCGGGTGGCTATTCGAGTTCGATGCGGTAGTAGGAGAGGCCGGAGGGGTCGAGGGTTCCGGTGTAGGTGTTGATGGGGGGGGCGGCGGGGATGTTGCTGTAGGCGGCGGCGGGGAAGCCGGAGAGGAGATTGGTGCTGAGGGTGATTCGATAGCTTCGGCCGGTGGTGCTGCTCCAGCGCATGATGAAGAGGGCGGGGTCGTCGCTACTCGTTTCGGCCGCGCCGATGCCCAAGAAGGAGTCGGGGTTAAAGGGATCGGTTCCGGCCAAGATTTCTTGCCAGTCGCCGAGTTTGTCGCTGTCGGAGTCGACGGTGGTGAGGAAGCCTTCGTAGGCACCGAGGTCAACGGTGTGGTAGAGAAGGCGGGGGTGGGAGTCGAGGTCGAGGGCGGATTCCATCCAGGGTTGGTTGGTTCCGGCGTTGATGGCGGGGGAATCGGGCAAGATGCGAAAGTCGTTGGCGGAGGCATTCACGAAGTGGGGAGAGGCGTTGGTCAGGCTGGATTGGAGGATGTGTCCGGAGCCGGAGAGGAAGAGGTTGGAGGCGGATGAAGCGGTGTTGCCCCAGACGATCGAGTTGAGGAGGACACACGATTCGTTGAGATAGAGTCCGCCGCCTTCGTTGGCGGTGTTGTTGGCGAGGGTGGTGCTTTCGATGAGGGGGGCGCTGTTGGTGGTATAGGTGTAGATGCCGCCGCCCCATTCTCCGGCGGTGTTGTTGTGGAGCAGGCAATTGCGGATGGTTCCGCCGCCGAGGAGCGTGGCGCCGCCGCCATATTTTTGGGAGGTGTTGTTGCGAAGAATGCAATTCAGCAACTGGCCGTCGGGTTCGATGCGGACGCCGCCGCCGCTGCTGTTGCTGCTGTTGCCGTGTTGGATGGTGAATCCGTCGAGGATGGCGGCGGGGTGAGAAAGGTACAATACGCGTACGGAGTTGCCGCCATCGAGGATGGTTTCGCCGGGGCCGTTGGCGCTTTGGAGGCGGAGGGCTTTGCTGTTCGTTAGCGTGGAGGGGAGAACATAGGTGGCGCGGGCGACGAGCACGGTGGCGCTATCGGGGGCGTAGTCGACGATGGCGTGGAGGGACGTGGAGGCGGTGGTCCAGTTGGTGTAGGGGGCGGTGTGAGTGCCGGTTGGGGAGACATAGAAGGTGGGCGTGAAGGCGTCAAAGTGAGCCGTGAGCGAGAGGGGGGCATTCAGGGCGACGAAAATGGTAGCCGTGTGAATGTCGCCGAAGACGATGGCGTGGGTGTCGCCGGTCCATCCCGAGAAGGTGAATAGATTGGAGGCGGTGGCTTGGATTTCGACGATGGAGCCGATGGTGTGCCAGTCGGTGGAGGGTTGGACAGAACCGCCGGGGGTGTTGGAGACGGAGAGGGCGTAGTTGGTGGTCCAGAGCCACGTGAGGGTGGCGTCGTTGGTGAGAGTCATGGACATCCAATTGGTTTCTCCGGAGGCGGGGTCGTGGCCGTCGAGTGTCCAGCCGATGCAGAGGTAGCGAGTGTTGCCTTGGGTGTCGGGTGAGGAAACGGAATTGGAGAGCGCGGTACCGGCTGGAATGGAATGGGTGCCGACGGTGGGGGAGGGGTTGCCGTAGGGGGAGAGGACGGTCAAGGAAAAGGTGGGAATGGGGGCGGATTTTTCGCCGGGAGTGGGAGGGATGCCGGCGGCCCAACTGGTGAAGCTGTCGCCCCATGCGGCGGGCGAGAGGCGTTCGAGGGATGCGCCCGCGCCGTTGGCTTCGGTGGGCCAAGGGAGGGCGATGTCATAGGCGACTTCGTCTTCGATCAGAAGGGGGGTATAGGCGGGTTCTTCGGCGGGAGGGGTATCGGGACGCAGGAGGCGGACGCGTTCGCCGGCCTCGGAGAGGGAACCGGAGAAGGCACCGAGGAAGGAGACGTCGTTGGTGATGGCGTAGACGGTTTTGAAGTCAGCCAGCAGGGCGCTGTTGGAGGGTGCGTTGGGGTCGAAAGAGAGGACGGCCAGCACGCCGCCTGCGGGGAGGAGGGTGTTGGAGGGAAAGGCGTACGAAATGCCATCATCGAGTTGCCAATGAGTGAGGTCCACGGTGGAATCGGTTGGATTTTCGATTTCGATGAATTCGAGGTGATTGCTACCGGACGGGGGGTTGTACATGAGTTCGCTGATGAAGACGGGCCCGACGCGTGGACCGCTGTTGGCGGAGCCGAAAGTGAGGCTGGTCATCGGACAGAGGCGGCCGGTACCGTTGGGCCAGCGGCCAAACGATTCGCCGTTGGCGGCGGGGCCAAATTCGGCGCGATCGACAAAGCGCACCAGATTGCTTTGGGCGTCGGTTTGGAGGAGATAGACATTGTCGCCGTGGGCGCCATCGAGGGAGAAGTCGTTGGTGTGGGTGCCGCCGGAGGTATTGAAGTGGTTGGTTTCGTTGAAGACGATATAGGCGCCTGCGGGGAGGACGGTGCCGGGGGGGATGGCGTATTTGCGATAGTTGGTTTTGCTGTCGCTGAGAACCCAGCCTCCGATGACGATGGCGCCGGCGGTGGTATTGAAGAGTTCAATGGTGTCGGAGAGGGGCGGGTCGGTGTGAGTGAGAACTTCGTTGACGACAATGCGGTTGTCGGGGCCGAGGCCGGCGGTGCCGGGAGTGCCGCCATATTCGGAGCTGGAGCGCCAAGCGAAGGGGTTGGCGTAGTCGGGGGTGGCGGGGTCGGCGAGTTCGAGCGTGCTGCCATCGCCATCGGCGCGGCCGGGCCAGTCGCCCTTGTCGCTATAGGGGATATAGGCGATGACGCCGCTTTGGGCATTTTCGAGGCGGATGGTTTCGCCGCCGTTGCTGAGGTTGCCGCTGAAGGTGGTGATGATTCGAATGGCAGAGTTGGTGTAGCGGATGCGGAAGGCGTTGGTGTTTTTGATTGCGACGGCATGCTCCCCGACGCCGAGAGTGAAGGCGGGGAAGGTGCCGCCGATGCCTTCGGCGAATTTGTAACCGGTCAAGTCGATGGGAGTGGCCCCTGCATTGAACAGTTCGATGAACTCGATGTTATCCTTATCCGTGAGGCCGGCGCTGATTTCGGCGGGGGTCAGGGCGTAGGGGTTATAGTTGAGTTCGGTGACGACGAGGTCGGCGGTGGAGGCTACGATGGCGAGTGTGGCGGCATAGGGGGTTCCGCCGTAGGGGTGGGTGGTGGCTCTGCTGGTATTGTCGAGGGCGCGGACGAGATAGCGAAGGGTGCCGGTGGTGCCGAGGGCGGTGAGCGTGGCCGCATAGGTGTTGTTGGTTTGGAGGCTCATGGGGACGAGGTTGGTGGGGCCGCCGTCGAACGAGTACAAGAACGCCACGTTGGTGACGGCGACATCGTCGATGGCCTGAATGGAAACGGAGAAGGAGTCGTTGCTGCGGGGCGCGCGTGGAGTCATGACGAAATCGGAGAGAATGGGGGCGATGTTGGGGAGGGTGCCCAGTTGGGAGAGCGCGGAAGAGCGGCGGGCGGGGATGAACTGGGTGATGCCGACATCCCGGTATTCTCCGGGCAAGTTCCACAAGTTGAATGGATACTGTGCGGAGTCAAAGGAATACCAGAAGTGGTCGTAGGTCCAGCCCCACGTGCCCCAGCCCCACGTGCCACCTGAATAATTGATTTTCTCTTCCACCTTCATGTTGGTGACGCTGTTGACCTCTTGAAAGGGCAGGGGGGTGGTCATGGTGGTGCGGGAATGGTAGAGCGACGACGGAAGGGAATTGGCATACACCGTGTTGAGGATTTGCTTCATGTAGAAGCTGTAGCGATTTCGAAATTCATCAACGGCCATGATTCGAGTGGCGAGGGGAGTGTTGCCGGAATAGTTGGACCAATCGTAGATGGAGCGGGTGGCCCAATTCACGTTTCCATTGTCCCAACTGACACCCAAGGAATTGTCGAAGTCGTAGGGAATGTAGATCCATCGGCGCGTGTCGGGATGGAGGAACAAATGAAAGTTATTGGCGTTGCCCCAATAGTTATCCCAGTTGCCGGTGAGGACATCCAAGGCCATATGTTGGAGGAAGCCATCGACGTCGAACGCCGTGATGATGGCATTGGGAAAATTGGAGGTGGCGGTGTCGTTGATCAAGTTAATGAGGGAGGCGAGATCGTTGTAGGACGTGTCGCCCGCCCCCGAATACTTGAGTTCATAGGTGGTGCCATCGCCGATGTAGGAAGAGCCTACGGAGGGGTATCGTTTTTCCAGCGTGGCCGCCCCCCCCACACGCGTATTGCATTTATACAGATTGCCCCGTTTATTTCCGAAGCGTTGGGAGAGGAATACATCGTCCACGGCCTGAGTGTTGTCGCGGATGGCCTCGAAGATGGTGGTTCCATCGGTTGTATTGGAAATGACCAAGGCCGCATGGTTGGCGTAGGAAGTCGGAAGGCCGGTTGCGTTGGAGAGGTCGTTGAGCAATTTGGAGCGAGCCATGGAAGGATCGTTCACGTCGGAGTTCAGATTCAGGCGTTCGAGCCCAAAGAGGGTCTGGTCGGGCATGAATGCGTCGAGGGCAATGTTGAACGAGCGGGGCTGTTTTTCGCGGCTGGTGTTGCCACGGCATTGGATGCCGACGTTGGTGACGGTGACATCGATGTCGCCGTGGCGGAAGCGCAGGTTAATGGCGCGATAGGAGTCATCCCACGGGGAGTTCATCAACCAATCCCATGTGTCTTGAGAAAGGCCGAGGTCGATGCGGGCGACAGAATCCGCGCTGTAGACAGGGTGAGGCGCGGGCAGACAGGAGTTAGTGGTGGCGGGGGTGTGATAGATGAGGTAGCCGGCTTGGCCTGCGCGGAGGGTAGGGTTGGTGCCGTGGGTTTGGAGGCCATAGGAAACGTCGGGGAATTGTTCTGGAAAGGCGGGGGAATACGCGTGCTCGACGGTGGTGCCGTCGGGACGAATCAGGGCGAGAGTTTCGCCATCGGCGGAGAGGCTGAAGTTGGCGTGAAGTTGGGGTGTTGTGCGGTCTTTTCCCGAGGCAAAGACGAGAAGAAATTGTCCAGCGGGTAGGAGGGTGTCCGGGAAGGTCCACAGGGTGGGGTTGGTGGAGTTGTCGGTCAGATGCCAGCCCTCGAGATTCACGGGCGAGGGGCTGGCGTTATAGAGTTCGATCCAGTCGGAGAATGCTCCATCCTCGTCCTGGAGGCCGGTGGCATTGGACGCCATGAATTCGCTGATGATCACCTGCGCATGTGCGGGTGAAGCCAAGTGGAAGAAAAACAAGGCGGAAAGGGTGAGCGAGGCGAAGCGAATCGAGAAGGAGTGTGTGCTCATAGTGGAAGAACCATACACTGGCTTTGAATCGGAGTCGAAACGTTTTTTCCCGCAAGGAGATGGGTGTCTGAGTCGTGTGTGGTTCAAAGGTTGGGAAGCCAAATATTTTTTGGGGTGTGGCGATTTTTTGTATTGCTTTGTAGAAACACTCTCCCCAAAGATGACCGCCTTGATGATGGTATTGGGCGGGTTGTCCGGCCATCTAGCGACGAAGGAGGTCGAACATGGTACTTGGAATTGAAAGTCCCTCGATATGGCTGGCGTTTGTTCTCAGCATTGCGGGAGCGGTGTTGTGTGTGGGCTATGGAATCGTCAACTGGAACAAAGGCGAAGAGCCGGTGAAGAAAGAAGACGTGGACTGGGCCAAGGAAGAAAAGACGGAAGTCGAAGACGCCCTGTAATCGAAGGAGAATACGTACTATGGATTTGTTCAGCATTGTTTTGGTCATCGTGTATCTGATGGTGACGGGGTATTTGGGTTATCTGGGCTACCGGCAAACCAAGACGGCGGCGGATTATTTGGTGGCGGGCCGTAGCGCCAATCCGGTCATCATGGCGCTGTCGTACGGGGCCACGTTCATCAGTACGTCGGCCATTGTCGGGTTTGGCGGCGTCGCAGCCAGTTTTGGCATGGGGTTGCTGTGGCTGACGGTGCTCAACATTTCGGTGGGCATTTTTATCGCGTTCGTGTTTTTGGGCAATCCGACGCGCCGGATGGGGCACCATCTGGATGCGCACACGTTTCCGGAGCTGATTGCCAAGCGCTACAACAGTCGCTTTTTGCAGGTGGCCTGCGCGCTGATCATTTTCTGCTTCATGCCGCTGTATGCGATGGCGGTGATGGTGGGCGGCGCGGAATTTATCGGCCCGATTTTTCACATTTCGTATGACAGCGCCCTGTACATTTTTGCGGTGATTGTGGCGGCCTACGTGATTGCGGGCGGGCTCAAGGGCGTGATGCTGACGGATGCCCTGCAAGGAGCGATCATGCTGATTGGCATGTTGATTTTGTTGTTTGCCACCTATGGGCGGTTGGGCGGCGTGACGGAAGCGCACAAGGCGTTGGGGGCGATGAGCGATCAGGTTCCGGGCTTTTTGAAGGCGATTGGTCACCAAGGGTGGACGGCCATGCCGAAGTTTGGTTTTGCGGCGGCGGGGTTGGGGCCGAAAGATGGTGGGGTGACGTATCATATGTGGTGGATTCTGGTCTCGACCATTGTGATGGGTGTGGGCATTGGTGTGCTGGCTCAGCCGCAATTGGTGGTGCGCTTCATGACGGTGAAGTCCAAGCAATCGCTGAACCGCGCGGCGGCGGCGGGTGGCGTCTTCATTCTGTTCATGACGGGGGTGGCGTTCACGGTCGGTGCGCTATCCAATGTGTATTTTGCACAACAGGAAAAAATCGTCTGCCAGATTGTGGAGGATTCGGTGATGTTGGATCCCGGCGCGGATGGCAAGGGCAAGCTGGTGCCGGTGGCGGCGGATGCGGCAGATGACATCAAGGCACGTGCCAAGCGTTTTGTGAGCTATCGCTTGCCGGACGAAAGCAGTGAGGCGCCGTTGAGCTATGCGATGTGGACCGACAAGATGATCATCGATCGCGGCGTGAATGGGGCGCCGGATGTGATGCAGCCGCATTTGATTTCCATTCTGCGGTCGGTGGGCCCCGGCACGGCCATGCAGGGCAACACGGACAACATCATTCCCCGCTACGTGCGCAGCGCGTTACCGAAATGGTTTGGCGTTCTGTTTCTGTTGACGTTGCTTTCGGCTGCCATGAGTACGATGTCCAGCCAGTTCCACACCATGGGAACGGCGTTGGGTCGCGATGTGTTTGAGCAATACAGCCATCAGCACAGTTCCAAATCCATCTTGGTTACGCGCGTGGGCATTGTGGTGGGCATTGTTGTGGCCTTGGTGATGGGCAAATTTGTGCGTGGTAACATCATTGCGTTGGCCACGGCTATTTTCTTTGGTTTGTGTGCGTCTTCGTTTTTGCCGATGCTGGTGTTTGGGCTCTTCTGGAAGCGCATGACCAAGGCGGCGGCGATTTCCTCGCTGTTGGTGGGATTCCTGACGAGCGCCTTTTGGCTGATGTTCGTGAACGGTAAGACGGCGGCGGGCCTGGGCTTTTGCAAGGCGTGGTTTGGTAAAGATCACTTGGTGCCGACCACGTGGAGCTTGACGTGGACAGTGGTGGATCCGTTGGTGGTGGCCTTGCCGCTTTCGATTCTGGCGGCGGTGGTGGTGGCGTTGCTCACCAAGCCGATGGAGTCGGTATATGTGGATTATGTCTTTGGCGGGCCCAAGCCGAAGGCATAAATGCTACAATGCAATGACTGACCCCTATTGGCGAAAAAGTTTTCCACACAATGGAAAAGGTTGAAGCGATTTTTCCACACAATGGAAAGAATGTTTCCACACTGTGGAAAACTTTTTTGGGGCTGTTTGTGGCGCTGGGGCTTGGTCTGGGGGTGGCGGGGGTCAGGGCTGAAAATGCTACAATGCAAGGACTGACCCCTATTTCGATTGAGCGGCTGGGGATGTGGTGCGAGTTTATGCCGTATGGGGAGGTGGAGGGGCAGTTGCCGATATTGGCGACGTATGGGTGCGATTTGATTTTGCATGTGGAGAAGGAGAGTCTGGTGGATCCGGATTTTGCGAAGTTGCTGCGGGCGGCGGAGCGGGCGGGGGTGGGGGTGGATGCGTGGCTGCTGTTGCCGTACGAGGAGCATTTGTATGTGGGGCAGGCGAGTGTGAACGCGGTGCGTGAGCTGGCGCGGGAGGCGGCCGACTTTTTAGAGAAGAACCAGTTGAAGATGCGGGCGTTTGTGTTTGATTGCGAGCCGTCGCCGTTGCTGGGTCGGGAGTTGTTCGAGGCGGTGAGGGCGAAGAGTTTGAGGCAGTTGGCTCGGGTGTTGCGGGCGCAGATGAATCCGGAGGAGTTCCGGCGGGACACGGCGGCGATGAATGAGTTGATTGAGGAACTGCGGGGGCGGGGGTATGCGGTGGATGGGGCGGCGAATCGGGCTTTCTTGGATGCGCAGGTGCGGGGGAATGTGGCGCTGGAGGATGCGTTGAATGCGCCGGTGAGTGGGGTGGCGTGGGATGCGTTGTCGTTTATTACGTATCGCTATCAGGCGAGTTCGTTGTCGTATGTGGGGATGTTGAATCGCTATGCTTCGTTGGCGAAACGGCTGTATGGGGCGCGGGCAGCGATGGATGTGGGGCTGCTGGGGAATTATGACCACATTCCGCAGAATGCTGAACGGGCGGCGTTGTTTGGGGGCGGAGATCTGTTTTACGATTATTTGCGGGGCATGCGAAATGTGTACGAGTTGGAAGAGGCGGTGGGGGTGGTGTTGGGGTGTGGGGTGAGGCGGGTGAATTTGTATGCGATGGATGGGGCGGTGAAATCGGTGGCGGGGCTGGAGAATTGGCTGAAGGCGGCACGGCGGGCGCGGCCGCTGTCGCCGTTGGCGCGCTGGACACCGGGGCGTTCGTTGCAATATGCTGCGTTGGGTGGTTTGACGGAGACGAGTTTCAGGTGGACGGCGGGTGGATCGGAGAAAAGTCATGGAAAAATCGAATTTAGGGAACCGGCCGCTGGTGTTGGCGAGCGCTAGTCCGCGGCGGCGGGGATTTTTACATCAGTTGGGATATGCCTTCGAGGTGGTGACGCCGGCGACGGAGGAGAAGCCGCGTCCGAATGAGACAGCAACGGATTACGTGCTACGGAATGCGGTGGAAAAGGCGCAGGACGTGGCCGGGCGGGTGGCGCCGGGGACGCTGGTGATTGCGGCGGATACGGTGGTGGTGCTGAAAGGGCGCATCATGGAAAAGCCGGGAACGGAGGCGGTGGCGCAGGAGATGTTGCGGTCGCTGAGTGGGCAGGTGCATCAGGTGGTGACGGGGGTTTGCCTGCATGGGGAGTGTCCGTCGTGCGGGAAAATGGGGCGGTCTTTTGCGGTATCGACGGATGTGGAATTCAAGGATTTGTCGGACGAGGAAATCGAGGGGTACATCCGCAGTGGGGAGCCGATGGACAAGGCGGGGGCGTATGCGATTCAGGGGCGCGGGGCCTATATGATTCGGCGCATCCACGGGTCGTACACGAATGTGGTGGGGCTGCCGATGACGGAGTTGGTGGAGATGCTGGAGGAGGTGTTTGGGGTGTTGCCGTTGTATCACGGTCCGGCAGGGGCCTGAGCGGGAAGGATTCGGATGGGGATGGGGGTGGGGAAGAGTTTGGCGAGTTTGCCGTTTTGCTGGCCGGTGAGGCGTTTGTCGAGGGTGTTGCGCACGAGAAGGGTCAAGGTGTAGTCGCCGGGGGGGAGGCGTTCGGGGATGGGGATGGCTTGTTCCAGCGTGTAGAGGACAGGATGGAGTTGGCAGGCGATGTCGTTGAGGTCGCCTTGGGAGAGAAGAGAAACGCCGGCTTCGATCCATTGGCCGTTGGGGGCGGTGAGGCGGGTGCGGACGGAGAGGCTGGTGGCGATTTCTAAATCGGGCGGGCATTGGATGGTGTGGCGCAGGTGGAGGGTGCCGCCGAGGGGCACGGTGGTTTCGAGGGGCTCGCAGGCGAGAAGGATGAAGTCGTTGGGATAGTGGATATTCAGGGGAATGGCGGTGGGCGAGATGTGGTGGACATGGTGGACCCAAGGGGGGCATTCAGTCGGCGGAGGGGTTGCGGGTGGGAGGGTGGCGCCGGGTTCGAGGGGGGCGGGGGAGAAGGTGTCGAGGAAGAAGGGGGCGTCGTTATCGGCGTGGAAGCGGAAGCGATTGGGCAGAAGAGGGACGACAAAGCGGGAGGGGATTACGACGCGGAATTCTTGGGATTCGGGCGTGAGAGTCCAGCGTCCGATGGGGTAGCCGTTCACGTCGAGCCAGAGGGTGGCGGAGGGAGTGTCGGGGCGGGTGCGGGCGCGGAAGGTGAGGAGGGGGTTGGCTTGGAGAAGGTCGCGCCGAACGAGGCGAATGTGTTCGAACGAGGCTTCGGTCGGGGGCGTGAAGCGGAGCAGGACGAAGCGGTCATCCTCGGCAAGAACGTCGGTTTCATTGGCAAACAGTTCGGAATACGTATAGGGAATGCGGGATTTTCGGGAGATGGATTTGTCTTCCAAGATGAAGCATTCGGGCCAGAGCATGCGCAGGAGATGGGAGGCTTTTGTGGCATTGGGATTGGTGGGGTCCATGGCCCATTTGACTTGTCGCGTGTAGTGGGGATAGGCGCCGCCCCAGGCGTAGACGAAGAGGCGGTCGGAGCGGGCGATTTGGAGCATGTGGCGTGAGTCGGAAGCGCGGTTGCCCATGGGGGCCATGGCGAGGACGTAGGGCTGATTCATCTTGTCGAGCGTTTCGAGAACGGGTGTGGAAAGAGGGCATTGCAGGGGCGAGAATGCGGAAGGATTGGGGATGGATTCGGCAACAACTCCCAGCAAGGGGAGGAGCCAGAGCCAGCGGAGAGCGGGGCGGTGGATCCAGCGGCGTTCGATGTGGCTCCACGCGAGGGCGCTGGCGATGGCCATGTAGAGGAGGAGATAAATGCTGAAGCGGGAGACGACTCGGAAGCCTTGGAGGGCATCGAGGTGTTTGTAAATCCAGAGGTAGAGATAATTGGGGGCTGCGAAATGAACGTGGCGGAGGGTGAGGAAGGGGCCCATGCTCATGAAGAAGGAAAAAACGGCGCCGGCAAAGAGGCCGGTGGTGAAGAGGTCGGGAATGGTGCGTTGGGTGGGATGCAGAAGGGTGAGCAGGGAGACGAGGGTGGCGACGACGGGCAAGAGGGCGTAGAGATGGCCCAACCCTGCGGGAGCGCCGAAGAAATAAATGAAAAAGGTGAGTGCCAGAAACAGAAGAAGCGAAGTCCATCGTAGCGCGCGACAAATCCAGACCCAGCGTGGAACGGGAATGCTGGAAAGGCGCCGGGCATCGAAGGCCAGATGGAGGGCGGCCAAGAGTGCCATGATCAACGTGGGATAGACGATCATTTCATCGCGGCGGGCATCCAAGGTGGCCAAGAGGTGGAAGCGTCCTCCGGGACGGAGGTAGGACAGGGGTTCGAGGATGTGGGTGGAAATTTCCTGCAAATTGCGGTTCACCTCGTGGGTGTTGAGCATGGTGAGATAGGGGAGCAAGAAGACGGTGGTTATTATTCCGCCGAATGTGACGGCGCACAGGGCGGGGAGCCAGAAGCGGCGGAACGAGCGGAGGCTTTTCCAGTGCGTGGCCATGAGGGCGAGGCCGGGGAAGGGCAGAATGAGGAGGAGAAAGATGGCTTGATAGAGTTCGCTGGTGGCTTGCAGGCACCAGGCGAGGGCCATGCCGCAGGCATAGCGGATGGAGGGGCGCTGGAAGAACCGGACCATGAAGAAGAAGAACAGGGGCAGGGCGAAGCAGAGCTGCATGTTGAATTCGACCATGTAGCTGATGCGGTAGGGCATGAGGGTGAACAGGAAGGCGCCGAGCAGGGCGGCGGGACGCGTGGTGCCCAGCGCGAGAAGGAGCATCCAGAGGCAGACGCCGGAGAGCGCCCAAAAGAAGATGAGAACGATGTGATAAACGAGAACGGAATTGTCGGTGAAGGCGAAGAAGAGAGAGGCCACCAAGGCTTGCGGCCAGTGAAGGGCTTCAAAGTAGAGGGCCCCAGAGTGGGGATAGTACATGTTGGTGTTGCCATCGTGGGGAAGCAGATGGCCCGAGAGGAGGGTGCGGGCCACCAGTTCCAGTTTCCAGGCGTGGAAGGGCGGATCCCAGTGGGCGAGGAATGCGGAAGGGAAGGATTGGACCCAAGGCCACGTGATGGCCAGAATGGCGAGCGCCAGAAAGAGCAAGACCCCGGGTGCGTGACGATAGGGCACACGGGGGAGGACGGCCTCGGCGTGCGCGTTGGAGTTCATAATAAATCGGCCTCGTTAGGATTTTTGCAGAAGAGGACACCTTGGTAGGCGAACAGGCCTTTGAAGAGGAGGGTGAATCCTCGGCAGATCCACAAGGGGAGGCGCCAGCGCCTGCGGCGAAGGAAGGGAAAGACCAGCGTCAAGGGGAAGGAGGTGACGTCGGATTCTTCCACTTTCCAGCCGGCACGAACCAATAGCTGACGCATGCTATCGAGGGTATAGAAATGGAGGGCTTGCTCTTCCAAAATACCCCGGTGATGGAGGGGAAATTGTCCAAACAGGATGCGCATGCGGGTTTGGATGTTGACCATGTTAGGGAGGGAGACGACGAGGATTCCACCCTTCACAAGATGTTTTTTCAGGCGGGAGAGGAAGTCGGCGGGGTCGACCAGAAACTGAAGAATATCGGCGGCGAGAACGATGTCGTATTTCTCGTTCAGTGGGATTAGGTCCAGTTGATTGAGATCGCTTTGGAAGACGCGCCGGAAGAGGGCTTTTGATTCGGCGATGGCCTCCGAATCGCGGTCAATGCCGTCGAGGATAACGCCTTCTTTTTGGAGGGCGGAAGCAATGGCGGCGCAACCGAAGCCGACATCAAGGGCTTTGTCGCCTTGGAGATTCATTTTGCGAAGGCGGCGCATGGCGATGGAGTGGGAAGAGTAGGGGTCGTCCAGTTTGCGGGATTCGATGAGGGAGGGGGGAGAAATATCGTAGCGGTTCAGCCGGATGAGGCCCCAGCGATGCAGGCGGTAGAGCAGGGCGCTACGGATGCAATTGAGGCCATAGGAGATGCCATTGACGTGGCAAACTTCATCGGCATAGCGGGTGGGGATGGGTAATTCGTGGATGTGGGCATCGGCTTGGCGGGCTTGAAACAGAATGTGAGTGTCGAAGTGCCATTCGTCGCTATTTTCCCAGAGAGGTACGCGCTTGAGGAAACGAGTGCTATAGCCGCGATAGCCCGAGTGGAATTCGGACATGGAGAGGCCGCTGAGAAGATTTTCGATCCAGGTGAGGGCAATGTTGGCCACAAACTTATATTTGGGCATGCCGCCTTTGAGAGCGTCGCGGCGATGGATCATGCGGGAACCGATGACCACGTCGGCGTTGCCTTCCACGAGCGGGCGGAACAAGTCGGGAAGCATTTCGGGGGCATATTGGCCATCGCCATGCAGCATGATGACGGCGTCGAGACCACGGTCGATGGCATATTGATAACCAAACTTTTGATTGCCGCCATATCGGCGGTTGACGCGGTTGCGAAACACGACCAGTTTGCCGTCCGGATTGGGATAATCCATCGCCTTGCGGGTGGTTTCGTCTTGGCTGCAGTCGTCGACCACATAGACCACTTCCACTTCGCGCCAGATATCTTCCGGGATGCGTCGAAGCGTTTCTTGGATGAGCAACTCGGCGTTATAGGAGATGACAAAGACGCCGAGGCGTTTTCCGTTGGCGGAAAATGGGGGACGGTTGATTTCTTCGGATGGGGAGGTATTCATGACGCATGAAATGGGGTCAGTCGTTTCAAGAATCGAATGGATTCCACACTCTCAAGGAGTGGTTGTGCTGGCGGGGGAAGATTCGAAGGAGGGTTTAAGATCAGGCTGGAGGTCGGGACGGGACAAGGGGCGGGGGGGGGGCGCCGATGGCACAGGACCGGATGGGGCGATGCGGTACTGACTGTCCAGGAAGACCCAGGTCTCGCCCATTTTGCGGAAGATCATGATGGTTTGCAGGGGAGCGATGGATCCTTGCACATCGACGCCGAGGCCCAAGACTTCCGGGGCGATTTCGCGGCATTGAACAATGGCCCACGAGGTCGGGACGCCATTTTTGGCGATGACGGATTGGGCCTGTTGAAGGAAGGTGAGGGGGGAAACTTTGGCGCGATATTCGGCTCCAAACAGTGCATAAGCTTCGTCGAGTTTGCCCTCTTGCCAGAGTTTCCAGAATGAATTCACCATGGCGAGAACTTCGCCGGGAGGCGTCACGGTGGGGGCAGGCTGGATGACGGGTTTGCGTCCCATCAGTTCTTCGACAACCTCGGGAGCCACCCGCCATTGGTCGCCGAGTTTTTTGATGCCCAGCAGGATGGGTTTTTCTTTTCCGTCGGGCGTTCGAGCGTTGACGCTGACCAGATAGCCGCCCGTGGGACCGGGTGCGGGAGCGTATCCGCGGATGTTCCACGTCATGCCGACAAAGTTGGACTCTTTCATGATTTGCAGGAGAATTTCTTGAAGACGGGCGGGATTGAGATCATTCAACTGAATTTGCGCGGACATTTTTTCAAGGTCGACATCGGATAGTTCTGGATTTTTCGATTTCAGATCTTGGATGCGTCGCTCGAGAAGATATTGGCGCATGCCGCGCAGGTCGGTTAGGGTCAGGGCTTGGGGAAATTCGCCGGCGGCAAGGAAGGGCAGATAGGTGTTGACGACCCAGGCGGCGCCGGGCTCGGGAGGCTCCGGGGAGAAGAGGGGTGGGGCATCTGAACCCAAGGAGGTAAGGGAGTTCAACGCGAGGCTCAACAGAAGGATCGCAAAAAAGAGTTTTTTCATGTGTGGGGCTCCAATTGGATTTTCTAAACGAGGCTTCGATTATTTTGCCACCGTTCAGAATGCGTATTTATCGCGCAAAGGGGCTGTTAAGTCAAATTCCGTTCGCATAAAACGGTGTGGAAGGCAGAGTGGAATCAAGAAATAGGGCTTAGGCAAAAGTTTTGATTGAATTGGGGGGGGCGTGTTTCATAATGCGGAAGAAATTTTGGCGTGGGAAGCGTTCGTTTCTGGCGTCTGAAATACGGAGGACGTGAAGGGTTGTGAGCGAGTTTTTGGAATTTCAAGACGTGTCCAAGCATTACGGTGCGGTGAAGGCGGTGGACCATGTGTCGCTGTCGGTCAAGCAAGGCGAATTTTTTTCGTTGCTGGGGCCGAGCGGCTGTGGAAAGACCACGCTGTTGCGCATTTTGGCGGGGTTTGAGCAGCCGGATACCGGGCGCGTGGTGTTGGGCGGGGAGGATGTGACGGACTTGCCTCCTTACGAGCGCAAGGTAAATACCATTTTCCAAAGCTATGCCCTTTTTCCGCATTTGTCGGTGTGGGACAACATTGCATTTGGTCTCAAGGTGGCCAAGCGTCCCAAGCGGGAAATCAAGGCCGAGGTGGAGAAGATGCTGACGCTGATCCAGATGGAGGATCAGGCATGGAAGAAGCCGGACCAGATTTCTGGCGGGCAGAAACAGCGTGTGGCGATTGCGCGCGCGTTGGTGAACAAACCACGCGTATTGTTGCTCGATGAGCCGTTGGCCGCGCTGGACCTCAAGTTGCGCCAGCGCATGTTGATCGAGTTGGATTTGATTCACGACGAAGTGGGCATCACGTTTTTATATGTGACGCACGATCAGGGCGAGGCGATGAGCTTGTCGGACCGCATTGCGGTGATGAAGCTGGGAAAGATCGAGCAACTGGGGACGCCGGCGGAGATTTACGAAGCGCCGCGCACCAGCTTTGTGGCGGCATTTATTGGCGACACGAATTTCTTTGATGGCATTGTCGCGGAGCCGTTGGACAAGGACTACATTTTGAAAGGGTTGCTGTCCGTGGCGGTGGACAAAGAATACAGCCGCCTGCGCATTGAGGATTTTCCAGATGTGGAGTGCTACAATGATAAGCAGATCAAAGAAGGCGAGCATGTCTTCTTGAGCATTCGGCCGGAGAAATTCCGCATTTCTCGAGAGCGTCCGGCGGTGGTTCCGCACTTGAACATCATCGAAGGAACTGTGGAGGATGTGATTTATTTGGGCTCGCAGACCAAGTATTGGGTGCGCTCAGGGGACTATCGCATGTCGGTGGTTCGTCAGCACGGACGATTCCTGCTCGATGAAAAGCCGATTCGTTGGCAGGAGCGGGTGTGGTTGAGCTGGCATGCGGATGACGGTTTCATGTTGGAGAAATATAGCGAGCAGGATGAAAACCTGATCCAGCTTCCACCGGAAGAAGTGGGGGAAACGACGGAAGGCGGGCAAATTCTGGCGCGGTTGCCGACCGATTCGGATGAGGCGTCTTCGGAGGCTTCTGAGCGATGAAGGCAGAGAGCCGTAAAAAACTCTCCGAGTGGCTCGTCACGATGCCCTCGTTCGTGTGGTTGTTGTTTCTGTTTCTGGTTCCGACCGTGCTGGTATTTGCCATCACCTTCAAGCCCGCTACTCCGTATGGTGGCATTGGCGAGGGATGGACCTTGGGAACCTTGCTCACCCTGGGAAATCCCAACTACCCGGCGATTATTTGGCGTACCATTTGGATGAGTGTGTTGGCGACGGCACTGTGCATTTTGCTGGCCACGCCGATGGGCTACTACATGGCGCGGGTGAATCCGTCCCGGCGGCGCATGATGTTGTTGCTGGTCATTCTGCCGTTTTGGACGAGTTTTCTGGTGCGCATTTTTGCGTGGAAGGTGTTGTTGCATCCGGAAGGAATTCTGAAGCATACCCTTGTGTTTCTGGGCCTGATCGCGCCTGAAACCTCGTTGCTGTACAATGCCTATGCGGTGCTTTTAGTGATGGTCTATACGGAGTTGCCCTTTGCTATTTTGCCCATTTATGCGGCCTCGGAAAAATTCGATTTTCGTCTGATTGAGGCCGCCAAGGATTTGGGAGCCACCTCGTTCCGGGCGTTTCGTTCGGTCTTTGTTCCGGGCATTCGCGTGGGCTTGCTCACGGCGTTTTTAATGGTGTTTATTCCTTCTTTAGGGTCGTACGTGATTCCCGATATTGTAGGTGGGCCCACCAGTGAAATGATTGGTAACAAGATTGCGCAACGAACCTTTGTCGACCGCAATCTGCCCCATGCGGCGGGCTTGTCGGCCTTCCTGACAGTGGCGGTGTTGATTCCGATGGTGGCCATCACGGCGCTGCGGCGGAAAGAGAGTCCCAAGGACGCCTTGCGCGAGGAGGGAATCTGACGCTATGAAGTCGAGTCGGTTTCCCATGATTGTGACGTGGTCCGTCATTGTTTTTTTCTATCTGCCCATTGTGATTCTGGTGGCGAACTCTTTCAACTCTTCGCGCTTTGGCGGCTCGTGGGAGTCCACCTCGCTGAAGTGGTACATTCGGCTGATGGGCGAGCGAGACATTTGGCACGCGTTGACCAATACGCTCATTATCGCGGCTTCGGCCACGTTGATTTCGATGGTGTTGGGGACATCGGCGGCATTTGCGTTGCACCGATTTGCCGGTAGCAAACTTCAGAAATTGCACTACAGCATCATTTATACACCGCTGGTGTTGCCTGAGATTTTGATGGGCCTGAGCATGCTCCTGTTTTTTGTGGCGATCAATGTTCAGTTGGGCATGGTCACCATTGCCATTGCGCACGTGACATTTTGCTTGTCGTATGTGGCGATGACGGTGCTGGCGCGGTTGCAAGATTTTGATTTTTCGATCATCGAAGCCGCGCAAGATTTGGGTGCGGGTTGGTGGACGACCGTATGGAAGGTGCTCTTGCCCATGCTCGCGCCGGGCATTTTGGCGGGCGGGCTCCTGGCGTTCACGTTGTCCATCGACGACTTTGTGATTTCCTTTTTCGTGGCGGGCCCCGGATCGACCACGTTGCCGATCAAGATTTACAGCATGATCAAGTATGGCGCCCCGCCGCTGATCAATGCGCTCTCGACCATTTTGTTGGCCATTACCTTTTTGTGCGTGATCGCCAGTCAATATCTCTCAAGAAACGATCGCAAGATGGCTTGATACCCAACACCCAAAGGAGCAGAAGATGATGAAGAAAGTATGGATGGCGAGTGGAATTGCCGCGTTGTGGATTGCGGTTTCGGGGTGCGCGGAGAAAAAACCCGTGTTGCATATTTATACGTGGTCGGACTACATCAAGCCCGAGCTGGTGCAGCAATTCGAGCAGGAAAACAACTGCAAGGTGGTGATCGACACGTATGACTCGAACGAGTCGATGTATGCCAAGCTGAAGGCGGGCGCTACGGGCTATGACCTACTGTTTCCCAGTAGCTACATGGTCAAAATCATGAATGACCAAGGGATGCTGAAGAAGCTGGATCTCTCGCTCCTTCCCAATCGGCTCAACATCGATCCGGCCTACATGAAACTTTCGGTCGATCCGGCCATGGACCATAGTATGCCCTACACGGTCACCATTACATGTTTGGGCTACTTGGGTAGCAAGGTGAAGGATTTTGAGCCGACGTGGGCCATGCTGGATCGCGCGGATCTCAAGGGCCGTATGACCATGTTGAATGATCATCGCGAAGTGATCGGGGTGGCACTCAAGTATCTCGGGTATAGCCTGAATACCTTGGATGTTCAGCAATTGGCCGAAGCCAAAGAGGTGGTGATGCGCTGGAAGAAAAATTTGGCTAAGTTTGAAAATGAGCAATATAAGAACGGGCTCGCTTCCGGTGAATTTTTGCTGACCCATGGGTATAGTGGGGATTTATTGCTTGTTCGGGCGGAAAACCCGGACATTCAAATTGCGGTGCCGCGCGAAGGGTCACAGATCAACTTTGATGACATGGTCATTCCGGTGGGGGCCAGTCAGCCGGAACTGGCACACAAAATGATCAACTTCATTCTCGATCCGAAAGTGGCTGCAGAGTTGACAGAGTTTATCTATTTCCTTTGTCCGAATCTGCCCAGTTACAACTATCTCTCCGAAGAAATTCGAGCCGATCCCATTCTGTTCCCGCCGGCGGAGGTGGTGGCCAAGCTGGAGACATTGGAAGACTTGGGCGAGAACAACATCAAGTATACCCAGCTCTGGGACGAGATCAAAGCGGGCGAGTAAGTTCTGCGCTTTGCTAAGGCCCGTCGGTCTTCCGGCGGGCTGTTAGGATTCAGGGGGTTGAGATGGCGAGTTGAGGCAGAAGGAGATGATCAAATGAAATGGACAACAAAGGGTCTTGGGGTGGTCTGTGTTTTGGCGGCGGCGTTGGGCACAGGGTGTGCGGAGAAGAAGCCTGTGTTGAATATCTACACGTGGTCAGATTACGTCAAGCCGGAGTTGGTCGAGCGTTTTGAGCAGGAAAACGGGTGCCGGGTGGTTGTCGACACCTATGACTCGAACGAGTCGATGTATGCCAAACTAAAGGCGGGGGCCACGGGCTATGATCTGCTGTTTCCCAGTAGCTACATGGTGAAGATTATGCACGAGCAGGGCATGATTCAGAAATTAGACCACGCGCAACTGCCGAACCTGCCGAACGTCGACCAAGCCTATTTGGCCATGGCCTTCGACAACGGAATGGACCACAGCGTGCCGTACACGGTCACGGTCACCTGTTTGGGCTATTTGGGTAGCAAAGTGAAGGATTTTGAACCCACTTGGGCCATGTTGGATCGCGAGGAGCTCAAGGGGCGAGTGACCATGTTGAATGATCACCGAGAGACCATCGGGGCGGCTCTGAAGTTCTTGGGCTATAGCCTGAATTCTCTCGATGATGCACAACTTCAGGAGGCCAAGGCGGTCGTGCTACGATGGAAGAAGAACTTAGCCAAGTATGAGAATGAGCAATACAAGAATGGTCTTGCGTCCGGGGAATTTCTGCTGACGCACGGCTATGGCGGCGACTTGATGTTGGTGCAGAGCGAGAACGAGGACATTCAAATTGCCATACCGCAGGAAGGAAGCGCCATCAGCTTCGATGACATGGTGATTCCCTCGAGTGCCAAGCAGGTTGATTTGGCGCATCGGTTCATCAACTTCGTGCTGGATCCCCACGTGGCGGCCGAACTCACGGAGTTTATCTATTTTCTGTGCCCGAACGAAGTGAGCTATCAGTATTTGGCTCCGGAAATCCGCGAGGATCCCATTCTATTTCCGCCGCCCGAGGTGGTGGAAAAGTTGGAGATGATCGGCGATTTGGGCGAGCAGAACACGCGCTATACGCAGCTATGGGACGAGATTAAGGCCGGAGAATAATCTGCGGACCACGCAGAATGCAAAAACAAAAACTTTTGCAACCCATTCGGGGAGTGACTGATTCGTGCCTTTTCGCCCGTCAGAACCGAAGCCACACGAGCCGGAAAATGGCAAAAGCCGATGTATTTGAGGCCGTTTTGATTCCGAAATAGAACGTTTTTAAGGTTTTCTTCGCGCCTTGCGTCTAACTCATTGGTCAAACAGGAATTATAGGTGGGAAAACCACATTTTGTTGTTGTCTTGACAGTTAACAACCACATTTTGTTGTGGGGGGGTGTACTTTTTGAGGGCAAGGATTGTTTGGCGGTTGTCCAACGAGCATTCTTAGCTTTGAATGTCCTGAAACGGTGCGGGACTTGTCGGGTTTTGTACCGTTCTGATTTTAACTGAATTGAACAGGAATGGGCGGGTATGAACAAAGCAGAAGTGATTTTTGATGGGTTTCGCAAGCGAGATGGAATGGTGGTTCCTTTTCGACGAGAAAAAATTGTGCAGGCGATTTATCGTGCGGCAGACGAGGTTCGGCGTCGTGACCACGTGGAGGTTGGCGAGACAATGCCCAACCAGATGGCCGATCTGGTGATTCAGCAACTGCAGGACCCGCGCAGTGAATACCATGTGTCGGCGGATGAAAAGGGGCGTCGCATTCCGCACATCGAAGACATGCAAGACTTGATCGAAATTGTGTTGGCTGAGCAGGGCTATGCCCCCATCGTGGCGGCCTTCAAGCGATTCCGCAAGCACCGCCAACTGGCCCGCGAGCGCATTCGCGTCCGCAATCACCGTTCGCCTCGCGCCAGCGAAAAGCCGGTGGATTTGACGGATGCGAGCATGTTGTTGGTGGAATCCGTTGCGCGCGGCAATTCGTTGCCGTGGGATCGCAAGGAACTGATCGATACGCTGGTACAGCACACCGACCTGAACGGCGAGGTGGTGTTGAATATTGCCAAGACGGTGGAAAATCAAATCATCGCCAGCGGCATGAGCAGCGTGGACAGTACGCTGATTCGCGAGCTGTTAAACAACGAGTTGGCGTTGCGTGGGTATCGCCACCAGTTGAGGGATTTGTCGGTGTATGGCGTGTCGCGACAGTTTGTCGATCGACTGATGTATGCGAAGAGCCTCGAGAACAGCAACATCGTCAACAACAACCCCGAAGCCGTGCAGTTGGGCATTGCGGAGTTGGTACTCAAGCAATGGGCGCTGGACACGATCTTCTCGGCGGACCTGAAGAATGCGCACAACACGGGCGCCATTCACTTGCACGATTTGGGCTATCCCCATCGCGTGTATTGCTCGTCGCACTCGGTGGAATACGTCAAGAAGTATGGCCTTCGCGGCTTGAATAATCTGAACAACGACAGCTCGCCGGCCTCCAGTGCACACGTGTTGACGGGCCATCTCAACACGTTTCTTTCCTCCATGCAGGCCAACTATGCAGGTGCGCTGGGCTTAGCCTACATCAACATCATGTATGCTCCTTATCTGCGGGGAAAATCTAAAAAGGAAATTCACCAGATTGCGCAAGGACTGATTTTCGGGGGTGCCCAAAATGCGTTTTCTCGCGGCGGGCAGACCATATTCCTCGATTTCAATATTCACAGCGGCGTGCCCGGCTATCTGAAGACGGTTCCGGCGGTTGGTTCCTGCGGGCGCTACATGATGCGCCGCGCGGATGGCCAAATCGATCGCCTGGATGAAGTGATTCGCGAGGACAAAGATGCCAATGGAAACCGCATGATGGAGCTGTTTGTGAAGGATGCCGACGGTTCTCGCCGTTGCGTCTTGCGCGAAGTGGCCGATGCCAAGCACGGGCAGGTGATGGATCCTGTTGTGGTGAAGGAACTCGATGCGCGCGGCGAGCATATCCTGACGTATGGCGATTATGAAGAAGAGGCTCGCGAGCTTACTCGCGCGTTGCTGGGTGTATGGGAAGAGGGCGATGCCAATGGGCATGTCTTTGAATTTCCCAAGTGCGATTTCCATGTCAGTGCCGAAACCTTCACCGATCCCGCCCAGATGGCGATTTATCAGCGTGCGTGTGAAGTGGCCAGCCGCAATGGGTCGGTCTATTTCATCTTCGACCGCGACGAGGTCACCCTGTCGGCCTGTTGCCGTTTGCGCACAACCATTCAGGATAATTATATGCTTCGGCATCCGGAAAGCCTCCGCTTTTGCGGTTTCCAGAACGTCACGATCAACATTCCGCAGTGCATGTACCGTGCCTCTCGCGCAGGGGAGCGCACCTATGACGGGCTTGTCGCCGAGATCGACAAGATGATGGATATGGCCGTCAAGGCCCACGAACAGAAACGCACGCGCATTGCGGAGATGATTAGCGCCCCCGGCTTCCCGCTTTGGCAGATTGGCAAGGTGGCGTGCGACGGCAAGCCCTATGTCGAGTTGGACAAGGCCACCTACATCATCGGGCTCATTGGCGTGAACGATGCCGTGAGATTTTTGATCGGCAAAGAATTTCACGAGAGCGAGGAAGCTTTACGCATGGGTGAAAAGCTTGTGGCTCACATGTTCTTGCGGTGCAAAAAACTTTCCGTGAAGCACAAGATGAAGCTCACGTTGGAGGAGTCGCCCGCCGAGAGTGCGGCGCGCCGCTTGGCCAAGGCCGATCTGGTGCACTATCGGGATGAAGCGTTGCAGGTCTTTAAGGGCGGCAGCGAAGATGTGGCGTATTACACGAACAGCATTCATCTTTCTGCCGATGCACCCGTCTCGCTAGTCGAGCGCATCCGGAAGCAGGCGAAGTTTCACAGCCTGATTGAAAGCGGCGCCATTACGCACGCCTTCATTGGTGAAGAGCGTCCCTCGCCGGGGGCGATTGAAACGCTGATTCGCGAAACCTTTTTCCGGACGCAATCTGCTCAAGTGACGCTGTCGCCCGAATTCACATATTGCTTGGATTGCGGGCACAATATGCGCGGGCTGAAAGATCTTTGCACGGCCTGCGGTTCGGCGCACACCGAAGGCGAAACCCGCGTGGTGGGGTACTTCAGCAAAATCAGCAACTGGAACAAGAGCAAGCGTCATGGAGAATTGCCTGCGCGCCAGCGCGGTCAGTACGCGGTGGAGACGGCGGAAGGGGTCTCGAGTGCGTCATCCGTGCCCGCTCCTCTCTTGTGCGTTGAACCCCAACCGGCGGAGGCTTGAGTCATGTCCAAGACCTATCAAATTCATGTGTTCGGCAAGCCCGGCTGCGACAAGTGCCACACCCTGAACGGGCGCTTGAACGATTTGCTGAAAGCGGAGGAGTGGATCGATTTCGAGCGGGTCTATCACGATCTCGAAACCGAATCCGGCCTGGTTGAATTTTGTGAGGCCGAATGCCTGAATCCCCAGCGGGTGCCCGGCTTTTACGTGTCGAAAATTGATCCGCTGTCCGGCCAGCACGTTCCGTTGGCGAATCCCACGCCGGGCTCCGCAGATTCGCCGGGCGGCACCAGCGCCTTGTATACATGGGTGGGACTGCAGACGGATTATTCGACCTTGGGTCGAGGCGTCATCCCCCCTCGCATGATTGAGTCTGTTTTGCGCCGCGCCAAAAATCTTTAAGCTTGGAGGCCGCCATGAATGATTCCCCCGTGTTTGGCATGTTGCAAAATGCCTCGATGGTGGATTATCCGGGGAAAATGGCGGCTGTTTTCTTTTTGTCTGGTTGCAATTTTCGCTGCGGCTTTTGCCATAACGCCAATTTGATGCAGGACGTTCGTGCGCCTGGTTTGCCTTGGACGGAAGTGGAGGTCGCATGCAAGCGGTTTCGCGACAACTGGGTCAGCGGAGCGGTTGTCACCGGTGGGGAACCCACGCTGAATCCCGGTGTGTTGCAGGTGGTGGAGAAACTCCGCGAGTGGGGTTTCTCAGTGAAGCTGGACACCAATGGATCGCGTCCTCGTGTGCTGGAAACGCTTTTGCCGCTGGTGGATTATGTGGCGATGGATGTTAAATTTGATCCGGCCGATTATGCCGAGCTTGCTGGATTTGGGGATATTGAAATCCTGACGGAATCCATTCAACTGATTCAGGCGCGCGCTAAAGCCTATGAATTCCGCACCACGGTTATCGAGGCTTGGCACAACGAGGAGAAGATGCGGGCCATTGGCGAATGGGTCAAAGGCGCCAAACTTCACGTGTTGCAGGCATTTGTTCCGCGCGACGATTTGCCCAGCCCCGTCTGTCGCAAAATGCGAGAAACCCGTTCCGAGGCCATGCATCCGTTGGCTGATGTGTTGCGCCACTATGTGGGCCGGGTCGAAATTCGCGGCGAGTTTTAGTGGTTTTCTTTCATTGTGAGCACCCCTTCTCCGCTTTCTGGCAGCCCGAGCAAAAGGGATATAGTTTTATAAAACAGTATCCCTTTTGGGGGGCACCTGAACGAGGCGGCAGAATTTGCGCGAAAAAGTTTTCCATTGTGTGGAAAACCGACTACAAATCCCCCCCGTCAAATGGACTCCATCTCTCCAGAACAAGTCGCGCTGGCCTGTTGCGGCCAATGGTCGCCCCGGTTGCCATCGGGTGCGTTGGGCTTGATTTGTGTGGACAGCCGTCGCGCGGGGGCGGGCTCGCTTTTCTTTGCGCTGAAAGGGGAGAATTCGGATGGGCATCATTTTCTATCTGCCATTGCTGCGGCGGGTGCGTGTGCGGTGGTGCGGGCCGATGTGCCGCTGGCGCAACTGCCTGCCGGCGGGTGTTTTCTTCGCGTAGAAAATGTGCTTGAGGCGTTGGGGCGTTTTGCGGCGGCGTATCGGCTGTCCATGCCCGCTCGGATTGTGGGCGTGACGGGTAGCGTGGGAAAGACGTCAACCAAGGAACTGATTGCTGACGTGCTGTCGGGTCTGGGAAAAACAGTTCGCACGTCGGGCAACTTCAATAACGAGATTGGGTTGCCGCTGAGTCTTTCCGGGCTGACGAGCGACTGTGCGTATGGTGTTTTTGAAGCGGGGATCAGCCATCCCAACGAAATGGCCGTGTTGCGGGATATCCTGATGCCGACGATGGCGGTGATCACGCGAGTGGGGCCTGTTCATATTGAATTTTTTGAGTCGGTTCGCGCCATTGCAGAAGAGAAGGCGGCTTTGTTAGAAAAGTTACCTTCGGACGGGTTTGCGGTTTTGGACTTTGATGACGAACACTTTAACGTGTTGCGTGAGCATGCTTCGGCACCCGTGGTGACGTGCTCGATGAGGAGTCGCGAGGTGGATTATGCCGGCGACCCGCAGGCGGATGGACATCTGTGGGTGTTTGAACGGTCAACGGGGGAAAGTGCCGTCTTACCAGTTCCGCTGCCGGGCGGCTATATGGCGGAAAATGTACTTCGGGCTGTGGCCGTGGGGCGAAAATGCGGTGCCTCATGGGAGGTGCTGGCCGATGCCTTGGGGAAGTCGCGCTCGGTGGGCATGCGCTGGGCGGTGGAAGAAGTGGGTGGCTGGACCGCGATCAACGATGGCTATAATGCCAATCCCATCAGCTTGCGTGCCGCCTTGAAGGCGTTTGCGGCTTGGCCGTCCAAGGGTCGTCGCTTTTTGGCGATGGGTCCCATGTTGGAATTGGGACGCCTTGAAAAAGAAGAGCATGAACAGTTGGGGCGATTTGTGGCGGCAGGAGACTGGGCGGGGGTGGCCGTGGTTCCGTGGAAGCCGGTGGGGGTGGCCGATGCGGCGGCCAAGGCCATGGTGGAGGGCTTGCGTGCAGCGGGCTTTTCCGATGAGAAAATTTGTGTGGCGGCGAATCATGCCGAAGCCGCGGCTTGGTTGCGTGGTCGGATTTCTTCTGGCGATGCCTTGCTGCTGAAGGCTTCTCGCGGCGTGCGCATCGAAAAGGTTTTGGAAGAGCTGAAGAAAGTGAATTGAAATGTTGTATTACCTGTCCTATTTATCGGACCTTTTTACGCCGCTCAATATGTTTCGCTATGTGACGTTTCGCGCGTTCATGGGCGCGGGCACGGCTTTTTTTATTTCGCTGTTGATCGGACGTACGATGATCGGCCTTCTTCGTGCGTATCGAATTGGACAAATCGTGCGGCGCGAAAAAGAGATGGATGCGATTGGACATGGTGGAAAATCGGGTACGCCGACCATGGGCGGATTGCTGATTTTGTTCACCACGTTTTTTTCTTCGGTGCTGTGGTGTCGGTCCTCGAATCCGCAGGTGTGGTTGGTGGTGGCCACGATGTTGTTCATGGGCGGCATTGGGTTCATGGATGACTGGCTCAAGTTGCGCGAAAAAAACTCCAAGGGCCTGAAGGAATGGCAGAAGATGTCGTTGCAGGGGCTCTGGGTGGTGATTGCGTTCCTCGTGATCGAAGCGGTACCCGGCACGCGCCCCTATGCGCGTCAACTGATGGTGCCCTTTTTCAAAAGCCCGGTCATTATGGATCTGACGATTCTGGGGGCCATGGTGTTTATGTATTTGGTTTTGGTGGGCACGACCAATGCCGTGAATTTGACCGACGGGCTGGATGGCTTGGCCGCGGGCTGTGCCAGCACGGTCTCGGGGGCCTATTTGGTGCTGGCCTATGTGGCGGGTAATGTGATTTTTGCCGGATATTTGCAAGTGCCCGCCATTAGCGGCGCGCATGAGTTGGCGGTGTTCTGTGGTTGCCTGCTGGGGTCGGGTCTAGGGTTCCTGTGGTGGAATGCCTATCCGGCCAAAGTGTTCATGGGCGACACGGGCAGTCTGGCGTTGGGCGGAACGATTGCGATGATTGCCATTCTCATCAAGCAGGAACTGACGCTCCTGATTGTGGGTTTTGTCTTTTTGATGGAGGCTTGTAGCGTGTTGATTCAGCGCTATTGGTTCAAATATACGCGCATTCGCTTTGGGCAGGGGCGTCGCATATTTCTAATGGCCCCCATTCATCATCATTTTGAAATCATTTCCAAAAAGCGCGCGGAAGCGGAGGGGCGGTCGCCGGATTCCGCAGAAAATTCGGTGGTGATTCGCTTTTGGATCGTATCGATCGTGTGCGCGTTGCTGGGGCTGGCGACGTTGAAAATTCGCTAAGGTGTTTGTGAGCGGCGTTTCCCATGCGATGGTGTGTGGTCTCGGCGCGAGCGGCGTGGGTGCCGCGCGCTTGCTACGAGCAGAGGGTGCGGAGGTGGTCGCCGTGGACGAGCGGGACACGCCGGAAGGGCGCAACAACGCGGAGAAATTGAAGGCATTGGGGTGCGTCGTCGTGCTTGGTGCGAGCCTGCCGCCGGAAGGCAAGTTTGATTTTGCGGTGGTCAGTCCAGGTCTTTCGGTGGATGCGCCGTTTCTTGCGACTCTTCGCCAGCGAGGATTTCCGTTGGTGGCAGAAATGGAGTTGGGGTGGAGCCGGTTTCGTGGACGCACTCTGGCGGTGACGGGCAGCAACGGCAAAAGTAGCGTGGTGAAAGCGTTGGCGGAGGGCTTGCGGGCCTCTGGCTTGCAGGCCATTCCCTGCGGTAACTATGGACTGCCCGTTTGCCAAGCGGTAGTGGAGGCTCCTGATGCGGATTTTTTGGTGATCGAGGTCAGTTCTTTTCAGTTGGAAACCTGCGGGCAATTTCGTCCGGATATTGGCGTGCTGATGAATGTGTTGCCCAATCACTTGGACCGACACGGCACCTTCGAGGCCTATGCGAGAATGAAAGCACGACTGTTTGCGAATCAGCGCGAGGGCGATTGGGCTTTGACGCCTTGTATCTGGAGAGAGCCTTTTCGTGAATGGTCAAAGGGGCGTGGCCAGTGGATGACCTTTGGCACGGAAGCGGAGGCTGACTTTCGTTTTCATGCGGGTCAACTTCATCAACGAGCGGGAGCAAGAATCGACATCACCGGTTCCTATTTCAACAACGAGGTATTGGGGCCCAATGCGGCCGCGCTGTATGGGGCGGCCCTTGCGGCGGGGGTAATGCCCGCCACCGTGAAGGAAACGCTCTGCCGATTTGAGCCGCTGCCACACCGAGCCCAGTGGGTGGGGGACTTTCAGGGCGTTCGTTATGTGAATGATTCCAAGGCGACTAATTTATCCGCAATGATGGCTTCCATTCGAATGCAAGAACGTCCTGTTTGGCTGATTGCGGGCGGGCGTCCAAAAGAAACCGATTTTTCAGCGGCCACTCCTCTTTTGCAGGAGCGCGTGAAGGGAGTTTTGCTGATTGGCGAGGCTTCGGCGGCGATGGAAACCGCGTGGAAAAGTACTGTTCTCTGTGAGCGTTGCGGCGAGTTGGCTTATGCCGTTGCGACTGCACGCCAGCGCGCTCAACCGGGGGATGTGGTGTTGTTGGCTCCCGCTTGCACCAGTTATGATCAGTTTCGGGCCTATGCCGAACGCGGTGAAGCCTTCCGGAAATTGGCTTCGGAAAAAAGTTGAATCCGTGGGGGCGAAGGGACATAATCCGCGCCGCAAAGTAGAAAACCAGTTTATGAAGAACGAAGGAGTTGGAAAATGAGGGTATCTGTTGTTGCCGGTTTGATTGTCGGCGTGCATGTGGCGGTGATTGGTTCCGTGGTGATGACGCAGGGCTGCGCCAGCACGCGGGGAAGCGAGGCTTCGACGACTCCGGCCATGGTGGAGCCGGCTCCCGCTCCGATCCTGCCGCCGTCTGTGGCCGTTGTGGCCCAGCCCGCCATCCAGCCGATTGCCTTTCCCGCCATTCAGCCTCCGGTGCAACCGGCTCCGCTGAAGACGTCGGTGAATGTGGAGAATGTGTATGTGGTGAAGACGGGGGATTCCCTCTCCAAGATCGCGTCGGCTCATGGTGTGAATAGCCGCGAATTGGCGGAGCTGAACCAGATTTCCGATCCGAATAAAGTGCGCATTGGTCAGAAGTTGATTTTGCCGGACCACTCGAAGCCTTCGCAGTCGCAGCCCGCCGAGAAGTCTTCGGCAAAGGCTGTTGCGAAAGAATCCTCCGCATCGGGCAACACCTATGTGGTGAAGGCTGGCGATGCTCTTTCGAAGATTGCGGTGCTTCATGGTGTGAAGTCCAAAGACTTGATGGCGGCCAACAACATTACGGATGCCAACAAGATTCGCGTAGGTCAAAAGCTGGTGATTCCGGGTGCCAAGGCGGTGGACAAAGCCCCGGCGGCCAAGAAGGAAGAAGCGCCTGTGGTGAAGAAGGAAGAAGTGGTGGTGTCGGATGCCCCCATTGCGCCGTTGCCCACGCCGGTGCCGGAAGCTCCGGCGGTTGTTGCGCCTGCCTCTTCGACTCCGCCTCCTCCCAGTGCGAGTCAGGAAGCCATGTTGGACTACACCGTTCAGGATGGCGACACGGCGGAAGGCATTGCCCGCTTGTTTGTGGTTCGTAAGGCCGACATTCTTCGCGTGAATAACATTCCGGAAGGCTCGGACGTCAAGGCTGGCCAGAAGATCAAGATTCCTCCTTCCAGCCTGTAATCAAATCGGCCCTTCGGGGCAAGGTGTGCACGCCCGGCCCGAAAGGACCGGGCGTTTTTCGCAGAAGGAGGAAGAGGTGCGAGCGAGCGCAATCTTGAAATTGGTGGTGGGCATTCTCGTCCTGTTCGGGCTGGTGATGCTGGAAAGCACCAGCGGTCCGCAGGGAGAAAAGTTGTTTGGAAATCCAAACTATTTCACCCAGCGCCAAGTGGCGTGGCTGATTATAGGCCTGATGGCGGCCTTCGTTTCTTCACAAGTGGATTACCATCGCTGGATGAAGATGGTTTGGCCGATGTTGGGCGTGACGCTGGTCTTACTGGCGCTGGTGTATGTGCCGGGCATTGGTCTCGACATCAAGGGCAGCCAGCGATGGGTCCGGCTTCCCGGTGGGTTTTCGTTTCAACCGTCGGAGCTGGCCAAGTTTGCGGCCATCAATGCGCTGGCCTTTTGGTTTGGAACGAAGAACCGCATCAAAAATAAATATGTGAGCGGCATCCTAGTCCCCGGCTGTATGTTAGCGTCCATGCTGGCGCTCATTCTTCCGGAGAGCGATTATGGCGCGACCATTCTGATTGGCGCAACGGGCGGTGCCATGATGTTCGTGGCGGGGGCGCCATTTTTGGTCATCACCATTTTGGGCATATTGGCGGGAGCGGGACTCGGTGCGATGATTATGAACAATCCGGAACGCATGGGGCGCGTGGTGGCCTTTTTGGAGCCTGAAAAATATATGGATGGCGAAGCGTATCAGCTCATGAATGCCCTGTATGCGTTTGTGGCGGGTGGGCCCTTTGGAGTGGGTTTGGGGGGAAGCCTCCAGAAACGCTTTTATCTTCCGGAAGCCCACACGGACTTCATTTTCGCCATCATCGGTGAAGAATTGGGCGTCATCGCCTCGTTTGGTGTGGTGCTGTTGTTTGTGACCTTCCTCTTGTGCGGACTCCGCATCAGCGGTCGTGCGCCAGATATTGGAGGGCGGCTCATGGCCTTTGGCATCACGGTATTGATTTCGCTTCAGGCAGCCATCAACATCGGCGTGGTGACGGGGGGGTTGCCCACCAAAGGGTTGCCGTTGCCATTCATTAGTTTTGGTGGCACGAGCCTCGTGGTGACGTTGTTCATGGTGGGCGTGTTGCTCAATATAGCCCGGCAGGGGGCTGTCGGTCCCAGATTGCGATCGTGAAACGCCCCTTGCAACAGGGCGGGTTTGCGAGTAGTTTCACAACCTGTTTTTCATAACGAAGGAGTCGAACATGGCGAAGATGCTCAAGAAGAATGTGGATGCGGTGGTCAAGGATATGGCGCTGGCCGATTTTGGACGGCGGGAGATTGATTTGGCGGAGCACGAGATGCCGGGCTTGATGTCCGTCCGCGCGGAATATGCCAAGACCCAACCTCTGAAGGGGGCGCGGATTTCCGGTTCGATCCACATGACGATTCAGACGGCCGTGTTGATTGAGACTCTGCAAGCGTTGGGCGCGCGTGTTCGATGGGCGAGTTGCAATATTTTTTCCACGCAGGATCATGCGGCGGCTGCGATTGCTGCGCGCGGGACGCCGGTTTTTGCTGTGAAGGGCGAGACGCTAGTGGAATATTGGGACTATACTGACCGCATTCTCGATTGGGGCGATGAAGTGCCCAACATGATTCTGGATGACGGTGGCGATGCCACGCTGTTCGTCCATCTCGGCTATAAGGCCGTCAAGGAAGGGCTTCAAGTCCTCGATGGTCCATATGGCAGCGAGGAAGAGGAAATCCTCAAGGCTCAACTCCGTAAGTCCGTGAAGAAGAATCCCGATCGTTTCCTCCAAATGGCCAAGAGCATCAAGGGCGTCACGGAAGAGACCACAACGGGTGTGCATCGCCTGTACCAGATGGCGGAGCGCAAGGAGTTGCTCTTCCCGGCGTTCAACGTCAATGATTCCGTCACGAAGTCGAAGTTCGACAACATCTATGGCTGTCGCCATTCGCTGGTGGACGGTATCATGCGGGCGACGGATGTCATGATTGCGGGTAAGGTGGCGGTGGTGGCGGGCTATGGCGATGTGGGCAAAGGTTCATGTCAGTCGCTCAAGGGGCAATGCGCTCGCGTGATTGTAACGGAAGTCGATCCCATTTGCGCCTTGCAGGCGGCCATTGATGGCTACGAAGTCAAGACGATGGAGCAGGCTTGCACGGAAGGCGATCTTTTTGTCACCACGACGGGCTGTTGCGATGTCATCACCGAGAAGCACATGCTGAAGATGAAGAACTTGGCCATCGTGTGCAACATTGGTCACTTTGACAGTGAGATTCAGACGGCGGCGATGAAGAAATACCGCTGGGAAGAGATTAAGCCGCAGGTGCACCGCATTTGGACGAAGAAGGATCGCTCGCTTTTGCTGTTGGCGGAAGGGCGTCTCGTGAATCTGGGTTGTGCCACCGGCCATCCGAGTTTTGTGATGAGCAACAGTTTCACCAATCAGGTCATGGCGCAGGTGGAGCTGTTCACTCAGACGGAAAAATATCCGGTAGGTGTCTATACCTTGCCGAAGAAGCTGGATGAAAAAGTGGCACGGTTGCATTTGGCGCATCTCGGCGTGAAGCTGGATCGCCTCAATCGCAAGCAAGCCGCCTATTTGGGCATTTCGGTGGATGGTCCCTACAAGTCCGCACACTATCGCTACTGAGCTTACGAACGGGGTGGAACCCGTTCTTCCAAAGCGATAGCGATATCCATGACTGATCGCGAACACCCCGTCCGTTGCCGCCCTGCTCACCATCCGCCCGTTGAATGTTTTAATCAACCGGTGGTTGTGTTCGTGACGGTCTGCACGAAAAGTCGTCAACCTGTACTGGCCTCCGATGAGACACATGGACTGTGCCGCGAAATCTGGCATGCGGCGGATTTCTGGCATGTGGGGCGTTATGTGATCATGCCGGACCATATCCACCTGTTTTGCGGCCCGGGACGCATCCCGATGCCGAGTCTGAGGCAATGGGTTGAATTTTGGAAAAGCCGGGTGGCGGCGCAATTTCAAAAAGGGAAAATGGACGCCACGGAGGGCGTCCCTCCAGGGGGCGGGATGCGGATTGGTGGAGGGCCCGCTTCCGTGCGGGCCGGATCGGGGACAAATCCAGACGGGACGGTTCTCGTTCAACCAGATGGCCGAAAAGAAACCAAACTTTGGCAACGGGATTATTGGGACACTCAAATTCGTTCAAGGATGCATTACGATGAAAAATGGTCTTATGTGCGGATGAATCCCATGCGTAAGGGATTGGTGCAAGTGCCGGATCATTGGCCGTTTCAAGGCGAAGTGGATCCATTGGCGTGGAGATGATGACTAGAATGAAAACGGCCCTTCAAGGCTTACTTCCGGAAGAGTTGCAATCGCTTTGCAAGGATGCTGGGCAGTCCGCTTTTCGCGGCGGACAGCTCTGGCAATGGGTGCAGGTTCAGGGTTCGACCGATTGGGCTCAGATGGGCAATCTGCCGCGCGTGCTGAAGGAAACGCTCTCGCAAACGCATACGCCGGAGCCAGCGAAAATCCTTAAGGAATCGGGCGATCCGGGGGGCACGCGCAAATGGTTGGTTGGGTTGGACGATGGCGAAAGCGTGGAGACGGTGTTGATTCCGTCGCGCGACCGGAATACGGTGTGTGTTTCCACTCAGGTGGGATGCCGAATGGGTTGCGTTTTTTGCGCGAGTGCCAAGTGCGGATTTGCGCGCGGGCTTTCGGCGGGGGAAATCGTGGCACAGGTGCAGCTCGTGGCGGCAGCGTTGGGCCATCGGCCGGATAATGTCGTGTATATGGGCATGGGCGAGCCGTTTGACAACTATGACGAAGTGCTCAAGTCCGTGCGAATTCTGAATCATCCGGACGGGTTGAACATCGGCGCGCGGCGCATTACACTCAGCACCAGCGGCGTCATTCCGGGCATTCGTCGCTTGGCGGGAGAGGGCATACAAGTGGAACTGTCGGTTTCGCTTCATGCGCCGAATTCGGAGACTCGCCGCCGATTGATGCCCATAGAAAATAAATTTCCAATGGACGATTTGTTGAAAGAATGCGCGGATTATACGGCGTACACGAAGCGCCACATCACGTTTGAATATACCTTGGTTAAAGGCGTCAATGATTCTCTGCACGATGCCGAAGAATTGGCTTCACGCCTGCGGCGGTTTCCTTGCCGAGTGAATTTGATTCCGCTGAGTCCGGTGGAAGAGTTCGCCGGAGAAACGCCGCCGCGCGCGGCTATGGAAGCCTTTTTGCGTGTGCTGGAAAAACGCGGAGTGGAAGGGACGCTCCGCGAATCGAAGGGGAAAGGCGTGGATGCCGCTTGCGGACAGTTGCGGCGACGGAATCCTCCTGCGGCGACTTGATTCGTTGCGTCGGCTTAGGATTTTGGCTTTTCGGTCGGCTTGGGGTTATTCAGCAAATGCCGAATGAAGGCTTCGCGATAGTCGGAGTCTATGCGAATGCGCGAATCGGGATCCAAGGAAACGATCGGAACCGCTGTTTTTTGGGTGGGGGTCACCACAATGGCGATGCGGTTGGAACTGGTGCCCGTAAATTCCTGAAGCGTTCCTTTATCCATGACGCCATTCTTGCGGCGCAATTCGACAGCGCTTCCCAGCTTATACATGGGCTTGTTGGCATCGAGTTGGCGTCGCAGGGTTTGTTCGGCCTGACGCTTTTTGGTTTCAAAAAGGGCGCGATCGGTCTCGGCTTGTTTTGCCGCAAGTTGCGCGGGAGTGGAAGCGGGCGGCGGCGCTGGCTTCGGAGGAGGTGTCGCCGGCGGTTGCGTCGCCAAGGGCGGCGTGATGGGGGCGATGGGCGGAGGGGGTGTTTTGGGCCAGAAGATAAACGCCATCACGAGGATGGCGACGACCAAGCTGGCGGAGGAAGAAAAAACGGCCACTTTGTTTTCGGCGAACCAACTGGGTTTGACGATTTTCTTTCCCGTCTTGAAGTCGTGACCGCAACGGATGCATAGAACCGCATCTCGACCGAGTGTGGCCTTGCAGGACGGGCACGTCTTGGCTCCCGACAAATTCGGTGCATCGCGCTGAATTTGAAGTTCTTTGGGAGTACTGGACGAAATCGAAATGGTGTTTTGATTTTTGCAGTGAGAACAATTCGCCACGAGTTTTCCAAGAGAGCAGTCGAATTGAAATGTCTGTCCACAAAAAGAGCACTGGATGGGGACTCTCATCGCCGTTCTCCAGGTGGGTTCGGTTTATCCAATCTCGTTGTCCAGCTTTTCAATCAGGGCGGCAATGGAAATGCGCTCCTGCTTCATGCTGTCGCGGTCACGCAGGGTGACGGTGTTGTCTTCCAGCGTTTGGAAATCGACGGTGACGCACCACGGTGTGCCGGCCTCATCCATGCGACGATAGCGGCGGCCAATGGCTCCCGACTCATCCCAGAAGCAATTCCAGCGGCGCTGGAGCTTGGTGAAAATCTCGCGCGCCTTGCCGTACAGCTCGGGCTTGTTCTTCACCAGCGGGAAAATACCCAGCTTGATGGGGGCGATGGCGGGGCTGAAGCGCATGACGGTGCGCTGATCCGTTTTGCCCTTGTCGTCGGTGAGGGTTTCTTCTTCGTAGGCGTTGCAGAGCAAGGCGAGGGCGAGGCGGTCGGTTCCGGCGGAGGGCTCGATCACGTGGGGGACATACTTGCCGTCGAACAGTTTGGCGACAAAGGCGCGGGCATCCTCTTCCGCTTTGCCACGGGAGGTCCAATCGTCGACGACCTTTTGGGTGAAGGCGGCCTTGGCGTCGTCATCCAGCTTGGCCACGGCCATCTTGAGGGCCTCGTCAAAGACATCCATTTGTTTGCCGGAATGCTTTTGGTGTTGGTTCAGATCGAAATCAGAGCGCGCGGCGATGCCTTCGAGTTCTTGCACGCCGAAGGGGAATGCATATTCGATATCGACGCAGGCGCGGGCATAGTGGGCGAGCTCGTCGCCGGTCTGCCAATACTGCTCGAGGTGGGCATCCGGCAGGCCGATGGCGCGGTACCAGTTCAGGCGCTGCTGGACCCAATAGCGGTGCCAAACTTCCCAACCCCACGCCTCTTGGGGCTCGCCGTTCAGGTCGGGATTGTCGGTCAGCGTGGTCACGCGGCCGCAGAGCAGTTCGATGGCTTCGTCGGGGCGGATAAAAAATTCCAATTCCATCTGTTCGAATTCGCGCGAGCGGAAGGTGTAGTTACGCGGATTGATTTCGTTGCGAAAACTTTTTCCCATTTGCGCGACGCCGAAGGGCACCTTTTGGCGAGCCGTGGCAAAGATATTGTTGAACTGCGCAAAGATGGCTTGTGCGGTTTCCGGGCGGAGCCAAACCACGTTGGATTCATCTTCAACGGGGCCGACAAACGTCTTGAACATCAGGTTGAAGCTACGCGGTTCGGTGAGATTCTTGGACTCGCAGGCGGGGCACTTCATGCCCTCGGGCAGGGCAAATGAAGCGCCATTCTTGATGAGTTCTGCCCCTTGCTCCTCGCATAGTTGGTCCGCGCGGAACCGCTTGCGGCAGTCTTTGCAATCCACCATGGGGTCAGCAAAGCCATCCGCGTGGCCTGAGGCTTTCCAAATGGCCGGATGCATGATGATGGACGCCTCGAGGCCCACCACATCTTCGCGGTTGCGAACCATGGATTTCCACCACGCATCCTTGATGTTCCGCTTCAGCTCGCAGCCCAGCGGGCCGTAGTCCCAGAATCCATTGATGCCGCCATACAGTTCGGAAGATTGAAAGATGAAGCCCCGGCGTTTGCAGAGGGAAGCCAACGTTTCCATATCGAGATTTTTGCTCATAATGGTTCGGATGGTGCGCCAAGCGGGAAGCGGTGTCAAGAAGGGGAAATCAATCTTTCCTTCGGCGTTGACGGGGGTGGTGGAAGACGCCTATCCTACAAAGCGAAGTGAGGTTAAACATGAATAGAAATGGATTCGGCGGACGGGTGCGTGTCGGGTTGGTGGTGGTGTTTGGATTCATGGCAATGGTCGGGGCTACCCGCGGGTTGGCACAGTCGGCATCGCCCTCCGAGGCGGATGCCTTGCGCGAAGAATTGCGGGTGATGAAAGCCGAGTATGAACAACGCATTCTCCAGATGGAAGAGCGGCTGAACCGGCTGGAATCTCCAACGGCTGTTGCCCTCGCCCCTGCTGTGGAAGCGTCCGAGCCTGCGGATGAAAAACAGGTGGCCGCCGTGGTCGAAAACTTTGTGGACATTCATGGATACTTCCGCGCGGGATATGGGCAGAACGACCAAGGAAGCGCGCAAATGGGATTCAAGGCGCCGGGCGCGGGGGCGAAATATCGCCTCGGCAACGAAGCGGAAACCTATGGCGAACTCATTGTGGGTAAAGATTTTTATCTCGCTGGAAACAGCAAGGGGCCAGTGGCGCGAACGCAATTGCGCCTATCCGTCAACAATCCCTATCAGGATCAACTGAATTCCGACGAGACGAGTTTTGGCTTGCCGGAGGCGTGGGTGTCCATCGCCAATGTGTCGGCCTCGCAACCCAACATGGCGGTGTGGGCCGGAAGCCGCTTTTATCGTCGCCAAGCCATCGACATCAACGACTACTATTTCTACAACATGAGCGGAACCGGTGGCGGCGTGGAAGATGTGGAGCTGGGGTTTGGTAAGTTGGCGTTGGCGTGGATTGGGGCGGGCTCCAGCAGTGGAATCAGCTCTGCGCCGGAGCCGGACCCCGAAAATAAGGCTGGCTTTAGCAAAATGAGTTGGGATTTGCGCCTCTATGATGTGTCCCTGCCGCTGGGCAAAGGGGAATTCGGCGTCGCGTATTCGCGGGCGGATGGCGGCGTGGATGCGCTTGGCCAATCTGCGCCGGATTCCGATGGCGTGGCAGTCGCCTTTTTGCATGTGCGCGACCATTTGATTAGTCCCGATGGCGCCAACAAGTTCTCGCTTCAATTCGGCACGGGCGCGGCCAAGACGTTTAGCTCGGGCTTTGAATCTCTGGTGTTGGATGGCGACAATTACATTCGGCCTGACCAGCCCGATTCGTGGCGCTTCCGGGTGACTGAACATTTTGTCGCCAACCTCAACGATGCTTTTTCCATCGGGCCGGCCTTGGTGTACGAGTTGACGGATTATGATGACGAGAGCGGAAAAGTGCATTGGGCCTCCGCCGGCGTTCGCCCCGTCTGGTACTTCACCCAGCACCTGAGCGTGGCGGCGGAAGCAGGCGTGGATTGGGTCAAGGACGAAGGAGAGGGCACCAGCGACAGCCTCGTGAAATTCACTTTGGCGCCGCAGATCGCCGTGGGCCGTGGATTTGCCAGCCGTCCGGCCCTTCGCCTCTATGCGACCTATGCCCACTGGGGCGATGACTTCGTCGGCAAGATCGGCGGCTTGGACTACGCCAACGAAAACGAAGGTCTCGTGTACGGCATTCAAATGGAAACGTGGTGGTAGGGGAAATGGGATTTCTGTTCTGTCGCGGCTCAACCGTTTTCCACCGTGTGGAAAAATCAGGCATAAGTTTTCCACAGTGTGGAAACATTTCTTCCATTGTGTGGAAAAATCGCAAAAAAGTTTTCCATACTGTGGAAAAGTCTTCTGGGGCGCATGGATGGGCCCCCATTTCAGAGGGTGTGACATGAAACTTTCTCCTATGCCGCTCGTGGTGACGGGGGCGGATGCGTTCACCCATTTGGAGAGGATTGTGGGGGGCTTCGAGGGGCATCGTCTATTTGTGGTGACGGGGCCGCATGTTGCGCAAACGGCCCCCTTTGGAAGGGTGAGAGAGGTGTTGGCTTCCAAGGGGCGCGAGGTGATGGTGTTTGATCGGGTCACGCCAGATCCGTCCATTGAGTTGGTTTGCGAAGCGAGTCGTGAGGCGAAGGAATTTGGGGCGGAGGTGGTGGTGGGCATTGGCGGCGGAAGTCCTTTGGACAGTGCCAAAATTGTGTCGGCGTCGCTGGGCAATTCGCAAGGGGTGGAAACGTTTTTGGGTGTCGACCAGGTGCCGCGTCCGGGGGCGCCGCTGATTGCCATTCCGACGACTTCGGGAACCGGGAGCGAGGTGACCAACATTTCCATTCTGACGGATGTGGCAGCGCAGATGAAGGTGGCGGTGGTGTCGGATCATATTCTTCCTCGGGTGGCCATCTTGATTCCGGAGATGACGATGGGAATGCCGCCTGTTGTGACGGCGGCTACGGGAATGGATGCCTTATGCCATGCCGCGGAATCGTATTTGTCTGTTCGTCGCAACCCGTATAGCGATGCCTTGGCCTTGAAGGCGCTTCGTCTGATTGGAACACATTTGGTGTGTGCATATCGAAATCCAAGCGATGGGGTGGCGCGTGAGGGCATGCAACTGGCGGCGCTATTGGCGGGTCTTTCCTTCACCAATTCGAGTGTGACGGCGGTCCATGCGTTTTCATATCCCCTGGGCGGTGCGTTTCATGTTCCCCACGGGCTGGCCAATAGCCTGATGGTGGAGTCGGTGTTCCGGCACAATCTGTCGGTCGCAGGGGATCGCATGGCCGATTTGGCGGAGGCGCTGGTGGGCGTGCGTGATCCCAGTGAGCTATTGGGTGGTATTCGAAAATTACGGACGGATCTCGAATTGCCGTTGTCGTTGCGAGAGGTGGGGATTCCAGAATCGGCGATTCCGGAGATGGCCCAAAATGTGTTGGGCGTCACGCGCCTGTTGAGTGTGAATCCGGCTCCCCTTTTGCTGGAGGATGCCATCCGGATTTTTCAGGAAGCCTACGATGGACGCTGAGCGGGCCTTGGCGGGTTATGGCGTTAGCCGGATTCGGAAGAAGGACTGGGAATGTTCGATGGGGAGTTGGTATTCGAGTTCGCCCGAACTGTTGGTGGTGAGGGTTGCGGGAATGGTTTGCCAGTCGGAGGCGGAGTCCAGCAGGTTGGTGGCGAGCTGGATGGTTGCGCCGGCCAGATTCGCGGCGAGGCGGATGACGGGGGGGGCGTCGGCCAAATGGACGGCGATGGTGGGGTTCGAATCGCCCCATGCGGCAAGCGTTTCGCTGGGGGGACCGTCGCCGAAGGCGTTGGCGCCTTGCACGGTGAACCAGTAGAAGGCCGGGCCGAGATTCGTGATGGCCGAGGTGGACTGGACGAGGCCGGTGGTCACGCCGAGTTCTACGCCGGGTTGGAGCCCCCATCGGACGGTGTAGCTCGATGCGCCGGCGACGGGCGACCAGGCGAGGTTGACCGTCTGGCTCTCTGCATGGGCGCGAAGATCGGAGGGCTGAGCCGGAACGGCCACGGTTTGAGATTGGCCGCGGATGACGACGTCATCCCCCGAGCAGCGGATCAGCGAGGCGGGATGCCAGGCGGTTTCCGAGTTCGTCGAGTAGAGGTAGAACCGCATTTCGATTGGCTGCGTTACGTTTTGCAGGGCGGGTTCGTTGGTCAGCGAGAGGGATAGATCGTTCACGTTGCAGGGAACGTAGCCCGACTGTACGGAGTAACCCGGCGCGGGGACATCGTACCACGCGCCGCTTTCGACGCGGTAGCGCAGGGCGAACCGAAGAATACCCGTGCCGAGCGTGAATTTGAAACCGGTGTTGAGAGAATGCAGGGACAAGGCTTGTCCACCCGCCGGAACGATGGAGAACCCCAGATACATCTCACGCTCCACTGCATTGGAGAGCGAGCCGCCGCCGGGCGCGCCAAAATTTGCCCAGTTGTCAAGCGGCGCAAACGTCAGCGAGCCGTCGAATAAGGTGCCCTGTCCATCCGTGCCGGTTCCCAGACCATAGCCGTAGTCTTCGAAATATTGGGACATATTCGTGGATAGGGCGATCTCGGAGGCGTCCAGCGCGAAGGCGTGGCGACCGCAGGGCATGGTCGTGGGGAGATTGTTGGTGTTGGTGTAGAGGAGTGTTGCGCCGTCCCAGGCGGCGAGGACGACTGCTTCGCCGGGCGCGGTGGGCATGCCGGAGCGTTCCGCAGATTCGGGTCCGCGTCCGTGCGCGTTGTAGGCGTGAACCGCCACGTAGTAGGTGCGCCCGTTTTCGAGTTCGGCGAGAGTCCGGCTGGTGGCGAATCCGGCGTCGATCCACTGGTACGGTCCACCGGACGAGGTGGCCAGGCCGACGCGATAGCCGACGGCATTCGGCACGGAATCCCAATCCGCGACGAGCATTTCCGTTTGTTCCATGAGGCCGTGCAGCGCGGGGGCGGCCAGAATGGGGGTGGCGGTGTTGGTGCCGCTGGAGGCGACGATGGACCAAACGCCCGCGCCCCAGCCGTTGGCGGCGGCAATGCGGTAGTAGTAGCGAGTGCCCCCCACGGCGCCGTCGTCGAAAACGTTTGTAGCGGATACGGTGAACGATTCTTTTACGTCGGCGCGGTTGAAATAGGGCTGGGTGCTGCGATAGATCACGTAATGGGTGGCATTGGAGACGGCGGGCCAAGAAAGCGTCGTGCCGATGGCGTTGTATTGCATGGCGGGCGGCGCGGCGGGCGCAGCGGGCGGGTCGTCGCGGTCAGGCAGGTCGGTATCGACAACAAAAAGATAAATCGAGCCTTCGGGCAGGGTGACGACGGATTCGCGCGAAAGGTTTGTCGTGGTTTGCTGAATCTGCACGTCGAGGGCGTCGCGGTTGGTGTCGCGCGGGTCGCCGCTGATGCGATAGAGCGTGGCCGGGGCGGTGGGATTGGCGGGCAGGACGAGGGTGACGGGCGTGGAGCCATCGCCCCAGTCGAGGCCGTCGTGCACGCCGCCGAGTTTGCGCGAGAGCAGGAAGACGTGCAGCCGATTGCGATCGCGGAAAGCATAGGAGGCGACCAGCGGGTAGTCGCTTCCATCCCAGGCGATGACGGGCGCCTCCGCGACGTGGGCGCGGATCATGCGGCCGGTGACTTGCCGATTGCGCAAGGTCTGCGCGAGCCAACCGGCGTGGGGGCGGTAGCCATTATTCATGCCGGTGTGAGACGACCAATAGGCGCCTTGAGAAAACCCGAGATACGCTTGATCGACGAAGCCGTATTCGTAGGCGGCGAGCCAGGCGTCGAGCGAGGCGACAGCCATCGCGATGGATTTGCCGAAGCGCTCGGAAAACTCATGGGCTTCGGGACTGGCATCCTGTCCCGGGAGCGAGTAGCCGCTGGGGCCGCCTTCGTAGCCTTGGATGTCGAAATACAGCCCTTGAGCGGCCAGTTCCTCGCGCCAGCGTCGATAGTTGACGTATCCAAGTTCGGTTTCCGCGACGCTGCCGAGGAGGGTGGCCTGGATGCCGTGGTCGTCGTAGGCGTCCAGCGGTTGCTCTCCCACTTCCCAGCGCGGTCCAACGTAGGTGGTGTGGGCGATGTCATGCGCCAAGGGCGCGCGGGCGGCGGCCACTTCGCCATAATTTTCATAGTTGCTGCCCAGCACAAAGCGCAGTTTGCCGCGCGCGTTGAGGTTGGTGTAGTACGGCGAATGATCGTGAATGAAGGTCGTGAAATAGTCGGCCACCAGGCCGAATTCCTGCGCGCCGTTGTGGACCCATCCGTCGGGTCCCCAGCCGAACCATTCGTCCGAGACCTGACCATTGTGCCAGGTTTCATTGGCAAATTCGAGATAGATGCGCGAGAACTCCTCGGTCCAGGGCGTGGCGGTTCCGCGCTGGCGGTAGCGCAGATAGGCCCAGGGCTTGGCGGCCACGTCGGCGGGATCGTTGGGGTCGATGGGCGCGCCGAGGTACTCGACGAGCATCAGCCACTCGGCCTCGCTTTTGTGGGACGACACGTTTAGCCAAGGGTTCATGCGAGTTTCCGGGGAAGTGCCGGTTCGGAACGCATAATTCAAAAAGAAGGGCACGGTCATGTTGTAGGGAGCGGAAGCCGATTGATACCAGTTCAGAATCAGTTCCGCGTCGCGGTACAGGCCGAGCGAACCGGCCATGGTGGATTTTTCCTGCAGAACCGGTTGCTGGCGGATCATGCCTTTGGGACCGTTGGTGGGCTGCGAGGCGAGCAGTTCGTCGAAGACCAGCGGGCTAGGCGGCGCGATGACGGAGGCCACGTCCTGGGGGGTATCGGCGCGGAACAGGCGGAGATTGTCGAACCAGAGCGCGCCGGGGCCGGTCATGCTGATGATGGGCCGGTCATGACTTCCGTCTGTGGGCGCGGCGGGGGCGACAAATTCGAAGCCGTGCAGCCGCCACTGGTCGTCCACGGAAAAGGTGTTGGAAATGCCGCTGTACAGGCCGTTGAACGACAGCGTGACCTGTCCGCCGTTTTCGAGGCCATCCTGGCGCATCCAAGCCTCGTAGCGGTAGGTGCGGCCCGGCTCCAGCGTGCCGTACCACTCCGACTCGCCGCTGTCGGCCATGAGCGCATGGAAAATATACGCACCGCCGATGGTGGTCGTGCCGTTCGAGAGCGCCGTGACCCTCATGCAGCTATCGCCGGGGAAAAGCCATTCGGCCGGCAACGTGCCCGGATGCGCCACGCGTTCCAACGTGACCGCGCTGTCCCATACCGGTTCCCAGGTTTCGCCGACCTGCCCGGTCTTCACGCGCGGATGCGACCAATTGGGATCGGCCTTGAGCACGCGCTTCGACAGATGCACGTAGTCCCACCGGGCCAGCGCGGGCGCGGTGGTCTCCAGATAAATCCGTTGCCGTTGTTGCGCGCGCGGGACTTCGGAGCGATACACGCGATAGCCGACCACGTTCGCGGAGGGGCTCGGGCTCCAGCTTAGGTTCACATGGCCGTTGGCGGCGGTGGCCACCACGTTCGAGGGCGGCAGCGGGCGGGGGGCCAGTGCGTTGGTCGCCCACGCCGGATTGTTCAGGATGTAATCGCGCGTCGCGACGCCGTTGGCGGCCGTTGCGCGAAACCGCAAGCGGGTGGGAGGGGGCGTGTGGCCGGGGGTGCCCTGGAGCGAGCCGTTGGCGGCATCGAACGACAAGCCATCCGGCAGTGTCAGCGGCGCGTTGTTGGTGTCGAGCAGTTCCCACGTCGCCGCGCCGGCCGCGCCCGCCAGTGCGGGCATAAAATAGAACCATGCGTTGGAAGAGGCATTTCCGATTTCGTTGAAGCCGTCGCCCGCGCTCGTATATAGGCGTGGAGTGGACGGGAGGCTGGCGAGGGGAGTCGCGGAAACTTCGGCGGAGAGCGTTGGATCGCTTTCGTTGTCGCCCTGCGCTTCATTCGAGCGATTGCCGATGGCGGTCACGATGTAATAATAGGTCGCGCCGTTTTCCACGAAGACCGCGTCGGTGTAGTCGAGATTGGCGCGCGTGCCGTAGATGGAGTTGGGCTGCGCGTAAACCGTATAAACCCAGCCGCCTTGGGGAAAGCCGGGCGCGCCCTCGGCGATCACCTTGGTCTCGCCCAGCAACCGGTATTCGACCGCGTTGGACAGATTCAAATAGCCGTCGCCGGCCGCCGGCAGCGCCTGTCCCTGTGCGTCCACGATGCGGTAAGCCCGCACGTCCGCGCCGCTGTAGAGTCCGCCGGCAGTCAAATCCCAGTAACTCATGCCTCCGCCGCCCTCGATGGTAAACCAGGGGATTCCGTTTTCGATGCCCGATTCGTTTACGCGAACCCGCTTGCGGAGGGACATCGGTTCGAAGCCACCGTCGGGAATGAGGTTGCCCGCCGAGTAACTTGTGCCGCCCGGTTCGCCAAACGCATTGCACCCAAACGGCGGGGTCTCTGCGGCGGTCTGCGTCAGCGAGACTTCAACGCGCGCCGGGCGTTCATGCGGTTGCTGGGCGTTGGCGGCGGCCACCCAAAGCAGGGTCAATAAATTGCAGGATGTTCGTACGATGGGGGTCATGTTGGTTGCCTTATTGATTCGAGTTTCTATTCCCTTTGGCCTAGCGCGATAAAACGAGAGAAATTGAACAATTGATGCCAACTGGGGCTGTTTTCGTCCAGGGCGATGCCGACGGCTTGGACGTTGGTGAAGGTGTGGGCGGCGAAAACGAGTTGGGAGGAAGGGGGCATGGCGTAGTCGTCGGCGGTGGGGGTGAACGGCGCCCAGCGTTTGCCGGGTTCGCTCCGGTTGTTGAAGTCAGCGAGCTGGAAGTAGCCGTCACCGAGCTGGAGGCTGGTGTGCGCGGCCTCGGAGAGATAATAGACTCCGCCGTCGAGGATCACGAAACGAATCACAAGGTCGCCGGCCTCGGGCAGGGCCGTCAGATCGAGTTGCAGCAGGGCGGTGAGGGAGTTGGTGCCGAAGGTGTAGTTGCCAGAGCCACCGAGGTCGTTGAATTGGATGTCGCGCCAGAGGAGGAGGGCGTCGAAGTCGGAGGGGCCGCCCGTGCCATCGCCGAACCAGGCGCTCCATTGGTAATTGAACAGCGCGGTGAACATTGAGATGCCGGGTGGTTGCGGAGCTTCGCCTTCGGGATAGGGCACTGCCGCCAGCGACCAACCGCCGTACATGTTGAACGGGCTGTCGGGGGGAAGGACATGTGGGGTTCCGGCCACCTCCAGTGTTTCGTTGCTGAAGATGGCGTCGTTGATGGAAAACGGGAGATAGATCCGGACAAGTTCATTGGAGGCGTTGCGTATTTCCGAGTAGGGGCGCGTGGAGTCGTAGCGACCGATGTACTCGCCGCCGGGGAGCGTGGCGGGAATGTCCAGTCCGCGGAAGAGGACAAGCGCGTTGGAGTCGGTCCCGGCGGGGTCCACGGAAAGAGTGGCGGTCTTGAAATCGGAATCGTAGTCGGCGTCGAGCGCGCGCAGGATGAAGCGATAGAGGCCGTCGGTGGTTGGCGTGCCGGAAATGCGGGCCGTGCCGGAGTTGGTTTGCGTGAGCGTCATGCCCGGCGGCAGCTCGCCGCCCACAAGTTCGATCTGGACATCGCCATCGCCGCCGGCGGAGCTGAAGCTGTGATCGAATGCGATCTGGGACTCGCCGTTCAAGCTGAGATCGGGCAGGACGGGGCGCGAGCCGATGGGCTCGGTGGGGGCGCGCACGCCCTGCATGGATTCGTGCCAGGAGCAGAAGGCGTCCCATTTGGGCGCGTTGGAGCGGGCGGTGAACACATAGTCCTTGGCGCCCCAGTAGCCGAAGAAGCTCCAGCCGCCGGCGTCCACGAACTGGCTGCCGCTGCTGCCGCCCATCGCCTTCCACAGGGCGTATTGCTCCGTGTAGAGTTCGCCGATCTGGCGGCTGCGCTGGAAATCGTACATGAACTCCATGAAGTCCACATGGTCGGGGTTGCTCGAGTCGCCGATTCCCATGGGCAGCATGTGCTGGCCGCCCTCGTAGCACACGAGATGCACACCGGCATTCGAGGCCACTTGCGCGCAACCGCGCCAGGCCGGAATGGTGTTGTAGATGTCCTGCCGCACGATGCGCTTGGTTGCTTCGTAGAGCGATTCGGGCCAGACGCCGGGGTTCGCTCCGAAGTCGTGCTGCTCATAGATGCTGAATTGCACGCCCATGCCAAAATAGGTGGTGATGGCCAGTACCTCGGGCAGGTTGGGGTCCAGTTCCTGGGCGGCGGACAGCTCCTGCGCGTTGTAGCCGGGATTGAGCGCGAAGCCCGAAATCACGTTGACCATGCGGTCGTCGGGCATGCCGCGCGCGCGCCATTCGTCCTGGAAGGTTTTGAGCGCCAGTCCTTGCAAGTGTCCGGCGCCCCAGCCGATCTGTTCGTAGGTGACGTTTGTGTAGGGAATGTTGAAGTGCCGCGCAGCGGCCAGTTGCGCCTTGCTCATCGCCGCGAAATAGGGGGGGTAGCCGTTCCAGAATTCGTTGGAGTACTCGAACCAGACGCGCAGGCCCGGATCGAGTTTTTCCGCAACTAGCGCGGCCAGTCCCCGGATCATGTCGGGCGTGACGGTGTGGGGCACTTGAATCCAGAAATCCTTCTGGACTTCGTTGCAGAGGTCAATCATCCACTCGAAGGGCAAGCCGAGGCGCTGCTTGTAGCCCACGACCGGATGGCGATTCCATGCGCGATCAATGGCGCTGAAGTTGTAGAATGGCGCAGCGGGCGGAGTGCGGTCGCTCCATTCGATGGGTTTGCGCACGCAGTTGAGCACGTTCATGTCCTGCCAGCCCATGAAGCGATAGGCGCAACGATATGGCATTTCGTTGAGGTGCTGCAGATAGACCGGATGCCACATCGGTTCGGGTTGGCCGGGCGCGGGTTCGAGATTGCCGGTGATCTGGCCTGGCGCGAGGTTCGATGTGGTGGTCAGTTCCAACCCGGCACCGTCGTAGGTAGGCGGCCACAGGCGCATGTTGCGCACATGGTTGGTGGGGTTGGAGGACATGATGCGGACGAAGGGATGTTTGGCCGGAGTTTGAATCAGCTTCACGATGCGTCCGTTGGTCTGGTCGTTGACGAGGAACAGTTCGTTTTGGCCGTCATCGCTGCTGGAGGTGAACTGCACTTCGCCCGCGCCGTTCCAGGTGAGGACGAAAGCGCCGTGCAGATAGCTGGTGGGGCTGGTGTGATAGCCGCAGCCGAACTGCAGGTGCGTGCCGTCCGGGAGGCCGATGGGCCAGCCGTTGGTATCGACGCGGGTGTGCCGCGCGAGCGCCTGCGCCTCAAGCGCGGTGGCGTCGGGCTTGACGATCCACGCCTCGCACGCATTCAGCATGTTGGCGAAATTCCATACGTGTGAGGCGTCGGAACTGACGATGAGGTTCAGCGGCGGCAGGCTGCTGGCGGGGAGCGGCGTTTGCCAGGCGGGCGTTTCGGCGGCCACCACCTGCACGACGGCCGTGGCGGCGGCGGTGAATCCGGAACGGCTGACGGCGCATACCAGCGCCAGCGAGCCGGTGGACCCGGCGGTGAGCACGATGGCGTTGGAATCGGTCGCCGACGCGATCACGCCGTTGGTGATCGTCCAGTCATAGCTTGCGTCGGCTTGCGCGACGACGCGCGCCGGGATGCCCGTCTGGCCTGCGAGCACGAATCCCGGAACGACGATCGTTGGCGTGAAAGGGGCGGCGACTGCCGTGACTTGCGCGGTGTAGACGGCTACGACGGTGGACGCCTCACCTGTCGTCAGCGTGCAGGCCAGTCCGACCAGTCCGGTTTGGGCGGCGGTGAAATGAATGGAAAAACCGCCATTGACTTCGAGCAAATCGCCGCCCGAGATGCTCCACTGATACCGCGCATCCGCCTGGGGATGGACCTCGGCCATGGTGTCGGAAAAGAGGGGGATGACGGGCGGCACGGCGATGCTATTGGACGCTGCGGGGTCGGTGTCGGCTTCGTATTCGAACAGGTTGTCCCACAAGTCGCCTTCCCCGTCTGCGGCCGCGTCATTCGCGAGAGGGTTCAAGTCGTGCCACGCCTCCCAGCCGTCCGGCATGGCGTCTGCGTCGGTGTCGGAGAGGTCGTGTCTTGTGCCGAGGCGGGATTCCTCCCAATCGTTCAACCGGTCGCCATCCGTGTCGGAATCGCGAACGCTCAGTTGCCAGAAGGAGCATGGATTGGTTGAAAGGGAGGCCACGGCGACCTCCACATTCGATCCCGCGCCGATCCATTCGCCGGGACAAGAAATCCATGCGTCGAGATTGGTCGAGCAGGCGATCGCGTAGTGCTTGCCGTGAATGCCTGCCCATGTGATCTGCCAGTCGGCTGTCGAATCGAGTTTTGAATTCGCGGCAAAGCAACTCGCGTTGTCCAGCGGATGGGTTCCGGCGACCGACTCGGCCAGATTGTTCATGCGGTCGCCGTCGGGATCGGCGGAAGGCAGCCCTGCGGAAGGATGCATCGACGACCAGACGTCGGAGATTCCGTCCTGGTTGCGATCCAGCGCACCCAAGGCTTTGGAGGCTACCAACAGCAGAAGCAAACTGATGAGAATCGGTTTCTTGGCAAAAACTTGAAACGGACATGGACAGATATCCACGAATATGCTCCTTCCGAACGCACAGGCAATTGCGCCGCAAGACAACCGCCGTCCTTTGGATACAGATGGCAAATATTGGTTGTCTTAGAAATAGAAATCGCGTTGCTTACACAATACTAACAAACCGCTTTACCGGTTTCTTGCGATCTGGCGGATTCAAGCCATCCACTCGCTACCAAGATGCCCATTGGACGCGTTGAGTCGTCCACATTACGCGTTTGGAGGGGGAGGAATTCAGGCCGATGGACAGGCGGACGATTTTGTCCGGATCAAGATGGCTGTTGTCGTCGGGCGGCGCCCAATCAGCGGCTTGTGCCCATGCGAAGAGCAACGCCGCGTTTACCGCAGAGCTGTCTATTACCCACAAATGGCAGTTAACACAAAAGCCTCTGCTGTTTATCGGCGCTTCAGGGTTTATGTGGGGAAAAATCATTGGCTGAAATGAACGCAGATGCGTAAAACCCTTTTAAATCCGCTTTGAATATGAATAATCCGTGCCAGCACTTGAGCCCCATTCTGACGGGGTGCTGACATCACGGCTTCTTTCATTCAAAGACTCCTGGTGCAGAATGGGATGCAATCGCCATGGACGTTTCACTGAACAAAAAACCCCCACACAAACCCGGAAGCGCCGCATAAATACGGTAGTTTCTTTTCGCGGATCCTGGGTAGTGGTGCTTTTCACGCCAAGTTCAACGGGCATAGTCTGGCAGCCGCATAGAAGAAGAAGTAGTGGGGCAAAGTACAATTTCATCGATAATCTCCTGTGCACAACGTCACGGTTCAGGCACGACCCACGGCTGTACTGTATACGATGGAAGCGAGCAAAGGCGATTGCATAGCGACGGCTTGTGGGTCGTAGACTGCAACCGCTTGAATCTCCTCAAAGCCCATTTTAGGTGAAGCAGTGCCCCTCCCCAAAGGTGCATGATGTAACGGGCTCACCGCTTGCGCGGGTCCTAATAAATAAACGCACTCAAAGAGGAGAGGCATGACGACAAAGTATTACACGACGACGACGGAATTCAACTGCGGAATCGACCTGCGCATTGCCTCGGGCGTAAGACAAAATTCTTCAAAGTGAGTTGAGTGGGTCATGCCGGCGTTTG
>CAZYGH010000002.1:136650-154216 GCA_964647595.1 uncultured Verrucomicrobiota bacterium | reverse complement strand
CGCGCCGTAGCCGTTAAAGCTCAAGTTCGTTCCACCTTTGTTTGTGGCGGGGCCGGAGGCCACCGAGAAGGCCACATCGAGACCACTCGACACCGTCGCCGCCAGCACAAGCTGATTCGTCCAGAATGTGTCGCCGAGCGGCGCAAACGCAATCGTCTGGTCCGCCTTCGCGTACGCCACTGTCGATGTCGCTGCCGTGGCCAAATACATCGCATCCGTGGCCTTCGTTGCCACCACGGTCACGTCGCCCGTTCCGGTGGTCGCATGCAGCCCGTTCGTGCCGACGATGGTGCCCATGCCCGCCGTCACCGCGTAGCTCACCACGCCCGTGCCCGATCCGCCGCCAATGGCCAGCACGTTCGTCGTCCCGAACGTCTGCGGCGTGGTCGGCGCAAAAGTCAGCGCCGCCTGCGGCGTCTTCGCCACCGCGAAGCTCTGTGTCACACTCACCGCCGCCAGCCAGTTGCTGTTCCCGGCCTGCGAGGCCACGATGCTGATCGTCCCATCTGTCGAATATGTCACATTCGTCCCACCCGACAACGTCGCCGGTCCGCTCAGCACCGCAAACGCCACGGCCAGCTCGCTCGTCGACGTCGCCGACAGCGCCGTCACGTTGGTCGTGAGCTGCGCACCGGGATTCGGGAAGTCAATTCCCTGCGGGGCCTGCGCCACGATCAGCGTCACCACAACCACCTGCGGCGAATTGGTGGAGTCCGCCGATGTCACGGCCACGGTGGCCGAGTGCGTGCCCGCATTGAGATCCACGATGTCAACAAGGTTTGTCAGCGTCGCCGCGCCTCCCAACGCGACAGTGCCGGAGGAGGGAATCGAAGAGAGCCAGCCCGTGGCTCCGGCGCTATATGTGATGACGTTGGTGTACGTGAATTCGCTCACGCCCACGTTGGTCATCGCCACGGTTTGCGCCGCCGGGTTGGTGCCAACGTAGGTCGCTGAGAAGGCGAGCTCGTTCGTTTCCAGTTCGATTCCACCACCCCGACCGACGCCCGTCACGTTGAACACGAACGGCGAGTTGGTCGCATCGTGCGTGAAGGTGAACGAGGCATCTTGTTGGCCGCCTTGCGGGGTGAAGACGACGGAGAAGGTTGCCACAGAGTCCACCGAGATCACGGAGGGAGGATTCAGAATAGAGAAGGCCGTGGAACCGTTCGTGGCAAGGCCGCTAATCGTCAGCGCGGTGTTGCCGTTGTTCGTGATCGAGAAGGTGTTGGTCCGTATTCCTTGGCCAACAATAATTGAGCCGAAATCTGTGCCATCCGCCGAACTCGTTGCATTGCTACTTGCAAGCACGGCTCCATTGGTGCCCGACAAGGCGAACTGCGGCATCAGATACGTGAACGCATTGGATTTGGTCGTCGCGCCGAAGCTGGTGGACTGAACCACAACGTCGCCGTGGAGCGCGGCGCTGGAAGCTACGGCCACCACCCACACGCGGCTCACGGTCTGGCTACGGATCGTCGCGCTAACTCCGCACAGGGTCACGTTCGTGATGTCCGCGCCATTGCCCAGATTCGTGCCGCTGATGACCACCGGATAGCCGCCGGTCCAAGAACCAGAGGAAGGCAAGACGCCGCTGTTTTCGACGATACCCGCACCCCACTTCGCCACGTTATTGGCCGCCACGCTACCGGCGTTCGTGAAGGTCCCGCCGGCATACAAATTCGCCCCGACACTCGCCAAGGCGGACAAAATGCTGTTCATGCCGCTTTCCAAATTCGTCCAGCTCGTGCCATTCCACTTCGCCACATAATTGGCCACCACGCCGCCCGCGTTCGTGAATGAACCGCTCGCGTACAGATTCGTCCCATCATGCGCCAAGGCCAACACGGTGGTGTTCATGCCGCTACCCAAATTTGTCCAGCTCGCGCCATTCCACTTTGCAACCCGGCTGGCCGATACGCCACCTGCGACCGTGAAATTTCCGCCCACATATAGGTTCGTCCCGTCACACAGCAAGGCACGAACGCTGTTGTTCATACCGCTTCCGAGATTCGTCCAGCTCGTGCCATTCCACTTCGCCACTCTGCCGGCCGATACTCCGCCTGCGGTCGTGAAAGACCCACCCGCGTACAGATTCGTCCCATCATGCGCCAAGGCCAACACATTGTTATTCAGGCCGCTACCCAAATTCGTCCAGCTCGTGCCATTCCACTTCGCCACTCTGTCAGCCGATACGCCACCTGCGACCGTGAATATACCACCCGCGTACAGATTCGTCCCGTCATGCGCCAAGGCATACACGACGTCATTCATGCCGACGCCTAAATTCGTCCAGCTTGTGCCATTCCACTTCGCCGTCCGGCTGGCCGCCACGCCGCCTGCGGTTATGAACCCCCCGCCCGCATACAGATTCGCCCCGTCATGCACCAAGGCAAACACCGTGTCATTCATGCCGACATCTAAATTCGTCCAGCTTGTGCCATTCCACTTCGCCGCCTGGCTGGCCGCCACGCCGCCCGCGTTCGTGAAGAAACCGCCCGCGTAAATGTTCGTTCCGTCATGCGCCAAGGCATACACGACGTCATTCATGCCGCTGCTCAGATTCGTCCAGGCGGATGGCCCGTATTCCGTCCCGCCGATCTGCCCTGCCAGATTATAGGCGTAGGCATTGGCGAGGGTGATATCGCCGTTATCGGAGGTTTGGACGCTGATATTCACCGTGCCCGCGTTGGTCGCGGCGGGGATGGTGATCGTGAACCAGTTGGAACCGGAAGAGGCGGGCAGGAGGCTCGCACTCCCGACGAGCACGTTCGTGATCGTGCCGAAATAGCCGTTCGTGATGGTGATCGTGTTGCCGCCCGAGTAGGGGCCGACGTTGGTGGAGAGGGAGAAAACGGATCCGGTGATGCCGAACGTATAGCTCGGGGTCGGGCTGTTGTTGTTCACGTAGCCGGTCGGCGTGAAAGTGCCCAGCGCACCGGCCGTGAACACCACCGGGACGTTGCTGGCGGTGCCGGGGGCCACCGTCAAACCACTCAAGGCCGACACATCAAAATATGCCGCACCCCCACCGTTGTTCGTCGCCGACGTGATGAGCAACGCTTCGTCGCCGGAATTAGTCACGGTGAAGATATTCGTCACGATGGAGCCGATCGCGACATGCCCGAAGGTTGCACCGCTGACCGCGATGCCTGCGCCGGTGTAGGTGAAGGCGTTGGATTGGGTCGTCGTGCCGAAGCTGGTGGACTGAACCACCACGTCGCCTTGGAGCGCGGAGCTTGAAGCTCCGGCCACGATCCAGATTCGCGTAGTGGTCTGGCTGCTGATCGTCGCGCTCGCACCGCACAGCGTCACGTTGGTGATGTCCGCGCCGTTGCCGAGATTGAACCCGGATATGACCACCGGATAACCGCCGGTCCAGGACCCGGAGACAGGAAGAACCGCGCTTTCGATTATCTGCGTGGCAACTGCGCGTGCTATGTAGCGCGCATCCACGCCACCGATATTGGTAAACAATCCCGAGGCATAAAGCGCGCCATCGCTACCCACCGCCATCCGATTCACGTAATTGTCCGTGGCCAGTTGGCTGTTCATATTGGTCCAAACAGTTCCATTCCACATCGCCGCGTACTTGGCGTTTGCATCGGTTGCTGCCGATGTGAATCGTCCTCCGGCGTATACTTCCTCGTTGGGTCCCACGGCCAGACAGGTGACCATCTCGTTCGCTACGCCGGACCCCACATTCGTCCAGGCCGTACCGGTCCATTTTGCCACGCGAGGACAGGAAACGCCACCCACGCTCGTGAATCTTCCTCCGATATAGAGATGGCCACTGGCTGAATCTACCGCCATGGCATTGACGCTATCCGTGCCCGTGCCCGTGCCCGTACCCATGTTGGTCCAGGCCGTACCGGTCCACAGGGCGATGCGTCGAACCGTCACCCCGCCTGCTTCGGTGATTGTGCCGCCGACATACAACTCACCACCTCCTCCGACCGCTATATCCTCGATCGCCCAGGTTTGCGAAATGCCTGTGCCCAGATTCGTCCACACGCTGCCGTTCCACATCGCGATGCGCCGGGCCGAAACGCCTCCCACCGAGGTGAATTCCTGTCCGGCCACATACAGGCGGTTATTCGCGGAATCGTAGGCCATATCCGTGACCTGATATTCCGCGGCGCCAAATCCCGAACCCAGCGGCAGGTAATTCGAGCCGTCCCACTGCGCAATGTGGCTGACGGCCACGGCGCCCGCGCTCGTAAAGTAGCCGCACAGGAAGATGCTGTTCCCCGGCCCCTGCACCACATCGTACACCAGGTTATTGACGCCCGATCCCACGGCGGCCCAGTTCGTGCCATTCCAAACGGCTATATTTCTGGCTGCAACTTCGCCCATGTTGGTGAAGCCGCCGCCCACATAGACCAGTCCATTCGTGTGCGCACAGATCACCACCGTATCATTGCCGGAACCCACTCCACCCGCCAGGTTTGTCCAAACAAACATGGAATAGGTTGTGCCTTCGATCACACCCGCCGGATTATACGTATAGGCGTTGGCAAGCGTGGTGTCGCCGCTGTCGGAGGTTTGGACGCTGATATTCACCGCGCCCGCGTTGGTGGTGGCGGGGAGGGTGATCGTGAACCAGTTGGAGCCGGAAGAGGCAGGCAGGAGGCTCGCGCTACCGACGAGCACGTTCGTGATCGTGCCGAAATAGCCGTTCGTGATGGTGATCGTGTTGCCGCCCGAGTAGGGGCCGACGTTGGTGGAGAGGGAGAAAACGGATCCGGTGATGCCGAACGTATAGCTCGGGGTCGGGCTGTTGTTGTTCACGTAGCCGGTCGGCGTGAAAGTGCCCAGCGCACCGGCCGTGAACACCACCGGGACGTTGCTGGCGGTGCCGGGGGCCACCGTCAAACCACTCAAGGCCGACACATCAAAATATGCCGCACCCCCACCGTTGTTCGTCGCCGACGTGATGAGCAACGCTTCGTCGCCGGAATTAGTCACGGTGAAGATATTCGTCACGATGGAGCCGATCGCGACATGCCCGAAGGTTGCACCGCTGACCGCGATGCCGGCGCCGGTATAGGTGAAGGCGTTCGACTTAGTTGTCGCGCCGTAGCTCACGGAATAGACGACCACGTCGCCAAGGCCCGGCGCAACGGATTGAGCGGCCACAACAACAACCTGCGTGGCGGACTGACTGCTGATCGTGGCACTCGCGCCGCACAGCGTCACGTTGGTGATGTCGGAGCCGTTGCCGAGGTTCGAGCCGCTGATGACCACTTCGTAGCCGCCCGTCCAAGAGCCGGATGAAGGTTCGACACCACTGTTTACGGTGACACTCGACATCCACTTCGCCACTTGGTTGGCCGCCACGCCGCCGGCATTCGTGAACCACCCGCCCGCATACAGATTCGTGCCGTCATGCGTCAAGGCATATACGTCGCTGTTAATTCCACTGCCCAGATTCGTCCAGCTTGTGCCATTCCACATCGCCACATTGTTGGCCCCCACGCCGCCGGCGGTCGTGAACCACCCGCCTGCATACAAATGCGTTCCGTCATGCGTCAAGGGAGATACGCCGCCGTTTATGCCGCTGCCCAGATTTGTCCAGCTTGTGCCATTCCACATCGCCACCCGGTTGGCCGCCTCGCCACCGGCGGTATTGAATGCCCCACCGGCGTACAGACTTGTCCCGTCGAAAATCAAATCATTCACGGAGTCGTTCACGCCGCTGCCCAGATTCGTCCAGCTTGTGCCATTCCACATCGCCACATTGTTGGCCCCCACGCCGCCGGCATTCGTGAACCTCCCGCCTGCATACAGATACGTTCCGTCATGCGCCACGGCATACACATTGCTGCTCACGCCGCTGCCCAGATTCGTCCAGCCCGTACCATTCCACATCGCCACATAATTGGCCGCCACACCGCCCGCGTTCGTGAACTTCCCGCCGGCGTAGAGATGCGTCCCGTCATGCGCCAAGTCATACACACGCTCGTTCATGCCGCTGCCCAGATTCGTCCAGCTTGTGCCATTCCACATCGCCACCCGGTTGGCAGCAACACCACCGGCGTTCGTGAACCCCCCGCACGCGTAAAGGTTCGTCCCATCATGCAACAGGTCTTCCACCGTGCTATTCATTCCGCTGCCCAGATTCGTCCAGCTCGTGCCATTCCACATCGCCACATGGTTGGCCTCCACGCCGCCGGCATTCGTGAACCATCCGCCTGCATACAGATTCGCCCCGTCATGCGCCAAGGCATACACTTCGTCGAATATCCCGCTGCCCAGATTCGTCCAAGCGGTTACATACGTTGACCCACCGATCGCTCCTGCTGGGTTGTACGTATAGGCGTTCGCCAGCGGAATGTCTCCGTTGTCGGCAGTTTGGACGATGAACGAGACGGCACCCGCGTTGGTGGCGGCGGGGAGCGTGATCGTGAACCAGTTGGATCCGGAAGAGACGGGCAAGATGCCCTCGCTCCCGACGAGCACGTTCGTGATCGTGCCGAAATAGCCATTCGTGATGGTGATCGTGTTGCCGCCCGCCTGCGGGCCGACATTCGTGGACACCGCATAACAGGAGCCGGCCAGATTCACGAGGTAATTCGTGGTCGGGGAATTATTACTGACGACCAGCGAGGCGGTATGACTCCCCACCGCATCCGGCGTGTAAATCACCGAGATATTACTCACCCCGCCCACCGACACCGACGCCGGCAAACCGGAAATCTGAAATCTCGAATCTGAAATACCATATCCCGAAATACTCAGTGTTTCGGTGCCGCCGTTGGTGATACTCAGCATGTTCGTCCACGAGTTGCCGAGGAGCAAGGGAGAGAATTTCGTGCCGTTCGCGCTTTGGGCCGTATCGCCGCTGGCGATGACTGCGCCATTGATTCCCAGCACAGTCATGCCGCGCCCTTCATAGGTGAAGGCGTTGCTCTTCACCGTTTCGCCGAAGCTTGTCGAGAACACCCGCACGTCGCCGAGTCCGGCATTGACGGCTTGCGCGGCCACGATCCAGACGCGCTCCGTGGTCTGGCTGCTGATGGTCGCCGATGCTCCGCACAGCGTCACGTTGGTGATGTCCGCGCCGTTGCCGAAATTCGTGCCGCTGATGACGACTGCATAGCCGCCCGTCCAGGAGCCGCTGGAGGGACTGATGGCGGCACCCGAACTGGACGGCGTAAGTCCCCACTTGGCCACGTTGACCGCAGGAATACCGCCCACTGTTCCGCGGTTGCCGCCCGCATACAGGTTCGTTCCGTCGTGCGCCAAGGCGCGCACCGTTCCGCTCCAACCGCTGCCTAAATTCGTCCACGTCGTCCCGTTCCACATGGCCACCCGACTGGCCGCCACTCCGCCTGCGGTCGTAAAGCCTCCGCCCGCATAAAGGTTCGTTCCGTCATGGGCGAGGGCATTCACGCTGCTACCCATGCCGCTGCCGAGGTTCGTCCACGTCGTCCCGTTCCACATCGCCACATACTTGGCGTTCGTGTTGCCGCCAGCGTTCGTGAAATCACCGCCCGCGTACAGGTTCGACCCATCCCAAGCCAAGGCGGAAGCCTTACCATTCACGCCGCTGCCCAGGTTCGTCCACACCGTTCCGTTCCATCGGGCGATATTGGCTGCCGACACTCCGCCTGCGTTCGTGAATTCGCCACCTGCATACAGGTTCGTCCCGTCGTGCGCCAAGGCCCAGACCATCGGTGTGGTGCCAGGCATTCCGCTGCCCAAGTTCGTCCACGTCGTCCCGTTCCACTTCGCCACATGGAATGAGACCACTCCGCCTGCATTCGTGAAGGACCCGCCCGCATAGAGATTCGTCCCATCGTGTGCCAAGGCATTCATGGAGCCGCTCATGCCGCCGCCGAGGGACTCCCACGCCGCGCCGTTCCACTTGGCCATGTATTTGGTTCCCGCCACGCCCCCGGCATTCGTGAAGTCCCCTGCCGCATACAAGTCGGTTCCAACGGTCTTCATGACCATTGATAAATTATTCATTCCGCTGCCTAGGTTCGTCCACGCCGTCCCGTTCCACTTGGCGATATTGGTGGCAGGCACTCCGCCCGCACTTGTGAAGCTGCCACCCGCATATAGATTCGCCCCTTCGTACGCCAGGGAGTAAACACGCTGCGACAAACCGGTCATGCCACTGCCAATGTTCGTCCAGGCGTTCGCATATTCCGTGCTGCCCACGATGATGCCTTGCGGGTTGTACGTGTAGGCACCCGCCAGCGTGAGGTCGCCGTTGTCGGAGGTTTGGACGACGATATTCACCGCCCCTGCCGTTGAACCGGGAGGAACCGTGATCGTGAACCAGTTGCCGCCGAAAGCCAACGGTGTGACGCTCACCCCACCCACCCGCACGTTCGTGATCGCGCCAAAATTCGCGCCGTTGGTGATGGTGATGACATTGCCGCCACCAAAGGGGCCGAGGTTGGTGGTGGACTGATAGGTCGCGCCCGCCAGATTCTGAGTAAAGACGCCCGATGGCGAATTGTTGCTGATAACCAGCGCGGCCGCATGTCCGCCGAAGGAAATCGGACTGTACGTCACCGTGAACGGAGCGGACGAGGAAACCGCCAGCGTGGCGGGCAGTCCAGACACGACGAAGAGATCGGCGTTCGCTCCATTCGTGGCCACTCCGCTGAGAACCAGTTCCGCCGTGCCGCTATTGGTCAGGGTGAACGTATGGGTGAAAACATCCCCACTCAGCGCCGGACGGAAAAACGTTCCTTTCTCGCGGTTCGCCGCCTCGCCGTTGACCAGCGCCACGCCGTTGGTTCCCGTGATTCGCAATCCGGGGCCGGTATAGGTGAACGCATTGGATCGCACCGTCATGCCGATGCTGGCCGAAAAAACCCGCACGTCGCCAAGTCCACCCTCAACCGCCTGCGCAACGGTCACCACCACCTGCGTCGTCGATTGGCTATCGATCGAGGTCACGGACGCGCCGCAGAGGGTCACGTTGGTGATGTCCGCGCCGTTGCCCAGATTCGAACCGCGAATGATCACTTCATAGCCGCCCGTCCACGAACCGGACGAAGGAGAGACTCCCGATCCAAGCGAATAGACCGGATAGCGATAGACGTTCGTGCGTATGGTGCCATCGGTTCCGCCGACCACATAGAGTTGGTTGCTCAGCACGCTCGCCGTGTGCGAGGCGCGGCCGACGGGCAGTCCAGCCACTTCCGTCCAGTTGGTTCCGTCAAAACGGTACATGTTGGTGTAGTAGGACGTGTTGTAAGGAGGTGCCTGTATCGTGAAAGAACCGCCCACGGCATAAAACGCGCCGTTCAGCGTCGCGCCCGCCCATTTCCCGCGATTGGTGGGCAGTCCCGTGGTTTGCGTCCAAGTGGAGCCATCGAACAAATACACGTTGGTCTTGTTCTCGCTGCCCTGCTCGCCGCCCGCCACGATGATCTGTCCGTTCAGCAAGCCGTTGGCGGTGGCCGACACATTCGTCGGCAGGGATGCCGCAGGGCTCCAGGAGGTGCCATTGTAGGCATACACGTTGGTAGTCTGATTGCCATCCGCGCGGCAGGCGAAGGCATACATCGTCGATCCCAGCGTGGCGACGCCCATGTCCCGTATCCAGGCCGGCACGAACGGCGCATTGGTCCACGACGTTCCGTTGTAGCGGAACACGGCATTGGTATTATATGAGCTCATGCCCACCGTGCAATATCCACCGACGGTATAGATATTGCTTCCCAGCACCCCGGCACCCATCTGGGCAACCGTTCGGGGCAATCCCGCCACCTGCGTCCAATTCGTTCCGGTGAAGCGATAGACGTTGGTCACCTGAGTGCCCAAGCCCCCCGACTGCCCGCCGATGACATATAATTTATCATCCATCACGACCGCCGCATGATTGCAACGTATCGCCGGCAGTCCCGCCACCTGCTCCCATTGCGACCAATCGGCATCCAAGCTCCAAATGGCGCCCGTCGTGTTGTACGTGTAGGCGTTGGCGAGCGTGATCGCGCCGTTGTCGGACGTTTGCACGACGAGGTTGGCCGTGCCCGCGTTCGTGGCGGCGGGCAGCGTAATCGTGAACCAGTTGGACCCGAACGCGGTCGGCGAGACCCCAGCGTTGCCGACGAGCACGTTCGTGATCGCGCCAAAATATCCATTCGTGACCGTGAGGGTGTTGCCGCCGCCATAGGGGCCGCTGTTGGTGGAAAGCTGCGCGCAGGCACCCGCCACGTTCACCGTGTAGGCCCCCGTCGGCGCATCGTTGCTGATGATCAGGCTGGCCGCATGGTTGCCCGCGGAAACAGGACGATAAGCAACGGCAAACGGTGCGGCGGACGATATTCCCACCGTCGACGGCATGACTTCCACGCTGAACGCCGCCGCATCGGCCCCTTCTAACGCCCAACCGGTGATTCCCAGCGCGGAGCTTCCGCTGTTGGTAATGCTGAAGGTGTTGGTAATGGATATGCCCGCAAGAACATGGCCGAAATCCGTACCTTTGGCCCGACTGGCCGCTTCCCCATTCGCCACCGCCGCGCGATTGGTGCCCAGCACCTGAATGTGCGGCTCGTTATATGTGAAGGCGTTTGCCTTGGACAGCACCTCGCCGCCGTTCAAATACACGTCCACCGCGCCAACAATGCCCACCTGCCCCGTCGATGCCGCGCCCGCCGTGACCACCATCTGCGTGCTGGTCTGGCTGACGATGGAAGCCACCTCCACCCCGCACAGCGTGACGTTCGTCACGTCGGATCCATTGCCAAAGCCATTGCCCCTGAGGGTAATCTGCGCACCCCCGACCCAGGAAGCCGTCGACGGCGAAACGCTCTGAATCAACGGCATCTGCAACCCGGCCAGATAGGTGTAGCCCTTGTTCCCGGCCAGCGTGAAATTGCCGCCGACAAACAGCCGCCCCGCTTCGTCATACTCCAGAGTTCCCGATGCCCCGCCCATGCCGCCGTCCAACCCCGAACCGCACGCGCTCCATGTCGCCCCATTCCATTTCGCGATGTACCTGGCCGCCACCGCGCCCGCATTCGTGAAAGAACCAATCGCATACAAATGGCCCGCGCCATCCAACTTCAAATCCGACACCTGATTGCCCAGCCCCGTTCCCAAGGCCGACCACGCCGCCCCATCCCATTTCGCCACGTACTTCGCCGCCACGCCACCCGCATTGGTGAACGCGCCAGCCGCATATAGATTGCTCGTTGCCGCGTCCCACACCACCGCATTCACCTGATTGCCCAGTCCATCGCCCAGCGCCGTCCAGTTCGCACCATCCCATTTCGCCACGCGAGTCGCGGCCGCGCCGCCCGCCGTCGTGAACGAGCCGCCCGCATACAAATGCCCGTTCGCGCCATCCCACGCCAGATCATAGACCCAGTTGTTGACGCTGCTGCCCAGGCCGGACCAACTTGTACCGTTCCACATCGCCATGTTGGTGATCGCTTTGCCCCCCGCCGTGGTGAATGACCCACCCACATAGAGGCGGTTATTCACCTCGTCCATGGCTAGCGAATACACGGTTTGGTTGATCCCGTTGCTGTTCCAGATATTGCCAGACGGCAGCGAATCCCATCCGCGCGTTGGATTCCACTGGGCGATGCGGTTGGCCGTATTGGTCCCCGCCGTGCTGCCGCCGTAGCCGATGTACAGATTGCTGCGCACGCCATCCCACACCATTTCCGTCACGCTGCCATCCACGCCGTTGGAACCTCCGCTGAGGATCGGTGACCAGTTTGTCCCGTTCCAGCGGGCAATGTAGTTCGCGTTCGTGGCCCCCGCCCACGTCATGCCTCCGCCCACGTACAGATGCCCGTTCACCCCATCCCACGCCAGCGAGGCCACGCTACCCTGCAAGCCGTTGACGAGCGGCCTCAACTGATAATTCACGATTTTCGCCAGGCGCTGGAACGGCCCCTGAAAGTTGCCGCCCACCAGCATATCCGACCCCATCGGGGTGATGGTATTAATGCCGCTGAAAAAGTAGCCGCCGTTGGATACGGCTGGCTGCCAGGCGCTGCCCGTCCATTTCGCATAATTCGTCGTGCCGGCCACATTGCCCGCGCGTTCGAAATAGCCGCCCGCGTAGAGCTGCCCGTTGGTCGAGAGCGTCAGCACATTCACGACGGTGCTGTAATCGCCGGTGACGCCGCTTCCGAGCGCTGACCATGCGGTTCCGTTCCATTTGGCAATGCCCCGCGTATTGGCCACCCCGCCCGCATTCGTGAAATCGCCGCCCACATACAAATTCGTGCCGTCGTGCGCCAACGTATAGGCCCCATCCCAGCTATCTGCTTTCAGCCCCGACCCCAGATTTGTCCACGCCGTCCCGGTCCATTTCCCGACATTCCACATATTGGTATTGCCCGAACTGGGTCGGCCATCGCTGATGCCGGCGGCGTACAGCGTATTCGAGCGGTCAAACACGATGGACCGCACGGAAAATTCCATCAGTACGCCAATGTTCGTCCATCCCGCCGTCACCGGATTCCACTTCGCCATCCGGAGGGCCATCATCCCGCCCGCGGAGCTAAAAGACCCACCCACGTACAAACAATGATCGTTCGTATTCCACGCCATCGAATAGACCGTGCCCGCCACGCCCACGCCCAGCGCCGTCCAATTGGTCCCGTCCCATTTCGCGATACGGCTCACCGCCGTCGCCCCCGAGTTGGTGAACTGCCCGCCCGCATAGAGATTCCCATACTCGTCATACGTCAGCGCATACACGCTATCATTGAAACCTGCCCCCAGCGCCGCCATGTTCGTACCGTCCCACTGCGCAATCCGGTTGAACGGCGCACTGCCAACCCATGAAAATGCACCGCCGATGACCGCCGTGCTGCCGCGCACCGTCGAGGCGTTGACCGCCGCATCCACGCCGCACATTCCGCCGCTGATATCGAACCATTGATCGTCCGAAATCGCCGCCTGCGCCGCCGGAAGCGCCGTCAGCGCCATCGTCAGCCCGATCACCAAACCCTGAAACCAAGAGCCATTTCGATCTTGAGTCATGTTCATTTCTCCATTTCGCAACGGACAATATGTGGGCACACCCGTCGCTTTCGAGTTCAGGATTGTATACCTGTCAATATCTTTTGTCTGTAGTCCTGAGGCTGATTTTTCGTGTAGGCCCGGCCTACAAAAACCGGTTTTTGTAGTCCTAGGCCTACAAACTTTCCAAAACAGCCCTCCTCGCGTATAGTTAAGGAATGGAACAGCTCCTCATCCAAATCGCCTCCGCCCTCCTCGCACAAGATCGCACCGTGGCCACGGCCGAATCCTGCACCGGCGGGCTCGTCGGCGGCGCCCTCACCGCCCTCCCAGGCAGCTCCGCCTGGTACCTCGGCGGCGTCGTCGCCTACTCCAACTCCCTCAAAATCCGCCTCCTCGGCGTCCCCCCCGAGCTCATCGCCTCCCACGGCGCCGTCAGCACCGAAACCGCCCGCGCCATGGCCGAAGGCGTCCGCATCGCCACCGGCGCCGACTACTCCATCGCCCTCACCGGCATCGCCGGCCCCGACGGCGGCACCCCCGCCAAACCCGTCGGCCTCGTCTACATCGCCGTCGCCTCCCCCGCCGGTGACACCGTCTACGAACACCACTTCTCCGGCACCCGCGCCGACATCCGCGCCGCCGCCACCGAAGCCTCCCTCCGCCACCTCCTCGCCGCCGCCACCGCCCTTTAGCGGAAACGGCGCCCAACAATTGGACTTTTCTTTTTTCCACAGTGTGGAAAAATCCCCCCACTTTTTCCACAGTGTGGAAACATTTTTTCCATTGTGTGGAAAAAACGCGAAAAAGTTTTCCATTGTGTGGAAAACTTGAACCAGGAGCCGCCCCATGATGACATCAACCGAAATCCGCCAGTCGTTTCTCGACTTCTTCGCCTCGAAGCAGCACGAGATCGTCCCTTCGTCACCCGTCGTGTTGCCGACCGACCCCACGCTCCTCTTCGCCAACTCCGGCATGGCCCAGTTTAAGGAAATTTTTCTTGGCGCGCGCAAGTCGTCGTGGAAACGCGTCGCCGACACCCAAAAGTGCATCCGCGTCTCCGGCAAGCATAATGATCTGGAAGAAGTCGGCCGCGATACCTATCACCACACGTTCTTCGAAATGCTCGGCAATTGGTCCTTCGGCGATTATTACAAGCGTGAGGCCATTTCGTGGGCGTGGGAACTCCTGACCGTCGTCTGGAAAATGCCCAAGAACCGCCTCTGGGTCACCGTCTACAAAACCGACGACGAGGCCGAAAATTTGTGGAAAACGCTCACCGATATCGATCACTCCCACATCCTGCGCTTTGGAGAGAAGGACAACTTCTGGGAAATGGGCGAGACCGGCCCCTGCGGCCCTTGCTCTGAAATTCATTTCGACAACACCGAAAAGGGCTGCGGCCCCGAAATGGTCAACGCGGGTTCCCCCGAAGTCATCGAAATCTGGAACAACGTGTTCATGCAGTACAACCGCAAGTCCGACGGCACGCTCGACGAGCTGCCCGCCAAATGCGTGGACACCGGCATGGGCTTCGAACGCGTCGTGGCCGTCATTCAGGGCAAGAAATCCAACTACGACACCGATGTCTTCATGCCGCTGATCGATGCCGTGGCCAAGCTCTCCGGAATGCCGTACGTGGATGGCGAAAATGCCGTGGCCATGCGCGTCATCGCCGACCACCTGCGTACGCTTTCGTTTGCCATTGCCGATGGCGTCATGCCCTCCAACGATGGCCGTGGCTATGTCCTGCGCCGCCTTCTCCGCCGTGCTGCCCGCTTTGGCCGCAACATTGGCCTGAACAAGCCGTTCCTCTGCGAACTGTTCCCCGTGCTCGAAAAACAAATGTCCCCGTTCTTCCCCGAACTCACCGCGCGCAAAACCGAAATCGTCCGCGCCCTCCGCGCCGAAGAAGAATCGTTCTCGGCCACGCTCGACCGCGGCATCGCGCATTTTGATGCCACCGTCGCTGACCTCGCCAAGGCGGGTACTCAAGCGTTTCCGGGCGATCAAGCCTTCAAACTCTACGACACCTACGGATTCCCGCTCGACCTCACCGTCCTCATGGCGGCCGAAAAGAGCCTCATCGTGGATACTGCCGAATTCGACCGATGCATGGCCGAACAGCGCACCCGCGCTCGCGCGGCCCGCAAGGATAACTCCGGTGCGGAAAATGATCTGGTTTCGCACTTCGTGGAGCAGGGCATGAAGTCCGCTTTCACGGGCTATACCGCTCTTTCCACCGGCACCGACATCGTGGCCATCCTCTCCGGCGGCCAAGTGGCCGACTCCCTCGCCGAGGGCCAGCAGGCGGAACTCCTCCTCAAGGAAACCCCCTTCTACGGCGAATCCGGCGGACAAGTCGGCGACACCGGCGTCATCACCACCTGCGGCGGAGCGCTCTTCACCGTCACCGATACCCGCAAGCCCGCGCAAGGCATCTTGCTCCACAAAGGCGTGCTGACCAAAGGCTCGCTCGCCACAGGCGCGGCCGTCGTCGCCACCGTGGACGAGGCCCGCCGCAACGCCATCAAGCGCCACCACACCGCCACGCATTTGCTCAATGCCGCCCTCCGCAAAGTCCTCGGCTCCGATTCCATCAAGCAGGCGGGCTCCTATGTGTCCCCCGAACGCCTCCGCTTCGACTTCACGTGGTTCGAGGCCCTCACCGCCGAGCAGATCATCGCCATTGAACGGCTCGTAACGGAATACGTCGTGGCCAATCGGCCCGTCAAAACGTATGAAATGGCGCTCAAGGATATTCCCGGCTCTGGCATCATCGCCGTCTTTGACGAGAAATATGGCGACACCGTCCGTGTCGTCGACACCGAAGGACTCTCGCGCGAACTGTGCGGCGGCACCCACGTGAATCACAGCGGCGATATCGGCCCCTTTCGCATCGTTCTGGAAACCTCCATCGCCGCAGGCGTTCGCCGCATCGAAGCGCAAGCGGGCCTGCCGGCCTGCGACCACACCGCACAAGAACATTCCATCTTAGCGACCTTGGCGCAGCGTCTTTCCATTTCTCCCGCCGATCTCCCCGCGCGCGTGGATGCCCTGATCGAGCAAACCCAACGCCTCGAAAAAGAACTCAAAGCAGCCGCCGAAAAAAGCGCTATCGAAAAAGGTGCCGCTCTCGCGCAACAATTCGCGCCCATCGGCGGCATTCCCGTTTTGATTGCCTCCGTCGGCGAACTCGAAGCCGATCCTTTGCGCGCCTTGGTCGATAGCCTGCGTAAGCAAAACCCCGACAGCGTCATTCTGCTGGCCTCCGTCGCGGATGGCAAAATCACATTCATTTTGAACGCAGGCCCCTCCGCACAAGCCAAAGGCGTCAACGCCGGAAAGTTCGTGGGTGCTGTGGCCAAAGTGACCGGCGGCGGCGGTGGTGGCAAACCGGATAAGGCTCAGGCGGGCGGCAAAGATCCCTCCAAATTAGGCGAGGCGCTCGAAACCGCCAAGAGCCTGATTACTCAAGCCCTGGCTTGATCTGTGACGCCCAACCGTTCCCCGATTGGGAGGCGATAGCCGCACAAAAACGCCGCCCCCGGCATGGATTTTTTTCCAGCCGGCTGAACTTGCGTCAATCGTAATGCGCCGCGGCCTGTCGCCACCAGCGGGCCCGACCCCGTCGCATCGAGAACCGTGCCCGGCTGCGCATTCGCTGTGCTCGCCTCGACGAGCATCTCATGGATTTTGAGCAACGCTCCACCCGGTAAACATGTGGTGGCTCCAGGCCACGGCACAAATCCGCGAAACCGATTTCGGATGGTGTCCGCCGGGAGCGTCCAATCCACCCAGCCATCTTCTTTCGACAACTTGCGCGCCAACGTCACGCGCGATTCATCTTGCGGAATTGCTTTCTGCGTACCCGCACGAAATTCGTCCAACACTCTCACCAACAGCGTCGTTCCCAGCGCCGCCAACTTCGGCTCCAACGTACAAAACGTGTCTTCCGGCAAAATGGGATATCGCTCTTGCGCCAGCACATCACCCGCATCCATTCGCGGCGTGACATACAGAACGCTCACGCCTGTTTCCGTGTCGCCGTTCGCCAGCGCCCACTGAATTGGGCTCGCCCCGCGATAGACCGGCAACAGCGAGGGATGCACATTGATCGTCCCCAAGCGCGGCACCGCCAACAGGTTTTTCTTCAGGAACTGCCCATAGCTCGCCACCACGATCACGTCCGGCTTCAGTGCCGCCAACTGCACCACAAAACCCTCTTCGCTCGCAAGGAGTGGATCGAACACCGGTAAGCCATGCTTCAGCGCCAGCGGCTTCAACGCGCACGTCATGCACTGCATTCCGCGCCCGCCCGCGCGATCCGGTTGCGTCACCACGGCGGAAACCTCATCCCGCCCCGCCGCCAAAATTCCTTCCAGCAACGGACACGCCAACGTCCCCGATCCCATTAAAATGATTTTTAGCCTGTCCATGCCCGTACGCTAGATTCCCCCACCCCCCGCCGTCAAAGCAAAACCCAAAAGACTGGAAATTCAGTCCCTCCGTAGGATACGATTTCCCGATATGGAATCTCCTTCGTTCAGTTCAATTAACTATGCGATCCTGTTCGTCTATCTGGCGAGCATGCTCCAGATTGGGCTGTGGTTTGCCC
>CAZYGH010000002.1:0-136640 GCA_964647595.1 uncultured Verrucomicrobiota bacterium | reverse complement strand
ATTACTTTTTGGCTGGCCGCAAGATGCCGTGGCTGGCCGTGGGCATGAGCATGTATGCCTCGCTCACCAGCGCCGTCACCTTCATGGCGCTGCCCGGAACGGCTTACCGGGAAAATATCGCCTTCATCGTCGTTAGTTTCGCCAGTGTGCTCGTGGCTCCGGTGCTGGTGACGCTCTTTTATCCGTTTTATCATCGCCTGCGCGTGACCACGTCCTACGAATATATCGCACGCCGATTCGGCCCCCACGCGCGCTCAGCCGCCGCCGGTCTCTTCATTCTCGCACGCCTCGGCTGGCTGGGCCTCGTGATCTATGCGCCCTCTCTCGCGCTCTCCGTCGTCTTTGGCCTGCCTCTGTGGTTTTGCATCCTTTCCATGGGCATTCTCTCCACAGCCTACACCGTGATGGGCGGCCTCTCCGCCGTCATCTGGACCGACGTGGTGCAATTTATTTTGATGCTGGGAGGCGTCGCCTGGCTGATCGTGGCACTGGCCGCTCGTGCCCCTGACGGTGTACTCGGCATCTTGTCGTTTGCGCGCGAACAGGGTCACCTGCATGTGGCCGATTGGCATCTCTCGCTCACCGCCATGAGCGGCTGGATCGTGGGCGTGGGCTACTTCTTCCAACTTATGCAGGATTATGGCACCGACCAAACCACCGTCCAACGCATGATGTCCATTCCCTCCTCGCGAGGTGTCACACGAGCCCTTTTCTTCAATGCTGGCGTGGACTTCGTCGTCATCGGTGCCCTGTTGTTCATCGGCCTTGGACTCTTCGCATGCCAAGCGGCCGATCCAACTCTCCTGCCCGCCGACCTTTCCGGCGACCGCCTGTTGCCGACGTTCATTCTTCATGGACTCCCCGATGGAGTGTCGGGTCTCCTCATCGCCGCACTTTTTGCCGCCGCCATGTCCAGTCTGGACTCCGGCATCAATTGCGTTGCCACCGTTCTCATTCACGACTTCGTCCGCCCCGCTCGCCAGACACCCCACACCGAACGCGACGAATTATACCTTGCCCGCCTGCTCACGCTCGCCCTCGGTGCCTTCGCCACCGCACTGGCTTTTTACGTCTCGCGCTTCGACCGCCTCATCGAGGCCTACACCCACATCGTCAGCCTGTTCAATGCGCCCATTCTTGGCCTCTTCCTGCTCGGCATGCTGACACGCCGCGCCGATTTTCTCGGCTGGACCGTCGGCGCGCTCGTGGCCATTGTCACCACCCAACTCGTGCAGTCGTTCACCGCTCTTCATTTCTCCTACCATTTCCCCTTGGCGCTTTTCCTCACTCTGGCGATTGGCTACGCCGTCTCGTTCATGCGCAGACAAACCCCGTCTGCAACACCCCACCCCGGCCTCACCGTTTGGGATTCACCCCCTTTTTCCTGATCCCGCAGGAAATGAAGATGGCCTAGGGGGGGAGCTTGAAAGATCCCTGTAATTATACGAGATAGCTCGCTATCCATTGCTCCTCTTTTGCGAGAATGCTATTGTTTCGCCTCATGGAATCACATCAACACCTTCCGCGCACCCGTTGGGTGCTCATTCTCGTCCTGTTGGCTTCTCTGATCGGCATTGTCGATCGCGATTTGTGGACGCCCGACGAGCCGCGCGATGCCGCCATCTCCATGGAAATGGGCCATAGCGGAAACTACGTCATTCCCCGCCTCGCCGGTGACCCCTTTATCGAAAAGCCCCCCCTCTACTTTGCCGTGGGCGGCATCGCCGAACGAACGCTGGGCTCGCTACTCGGCCCCGTCGGCGCCATCCGCCTCACCTCCGCGCTCTGGGGTCTAGGCATACTCGGCATGACTTTTTTGCTGGTCCGTCGCCTCTCCAGTCCCGAAACCGCCCTCCTCACCGTCGTCCTGCTCGGCACCATGGTCGGCTTTGTGGAAAATATGCACTGGATTCGCGTGGATGCCGCCTTGGCGTTTTTCGTGATTGCCGCCATTTGGGCCTTCAGCGAAGTGTTCGTCGGCGAACGCTCGGGATTCTGTCTCCCGGCCGGACTCTTCACCGGATGCGCCTTTCTCTCTAAAGGAGCCATCGGCCCCGTCCTCATCGCCATCGGCTGGGCCGCGCTGGCTGTTCCACGCTGGCTCGCCCAACACCGCGAAAAATCCCCCCTGCGCCTATTCATCATCCCCCATCTGTTCGCTCTCGTGGCCTGTCTGGCCGCCTCTGGCACTTGGGTTCTGCTCCTGCGAACGGTCGGCGGCGAAGAATTGTGGAACGAATGGTTTTGGCAAAACCAAGTGGGCCGAATGCAAGGCACCACCACCCAACTCGGCCACCTTTATCCCGGCGTGTGGTGGTACTACCTCCAAACCGTAGCCGTCTACACCCTCCCTTGGCTCCCCCTTCTGGGAATCGCCCTTGTCCGTTGGGCCATGAAAATCAAGGCCCGCCCCGGCGAATATTCTCTGCGCGCCCTTCTTCTCTCCCCCACCTTGTTTGCCGTTCTCTGGGGCGGAGGCTCCATCCTCCTCCTGACGCAATCCGTCACCAAGCGCGACCTCTACCTCCTGCCCGTTCTTCCCGCCTTCGCCCTGCTCTGCGCCATCGGCATTCGCGACCCCCTACCCCGTTGGGCCTCCGCGTTCTATCGCTTTTTCCTCTGGCTCTGCGCTGTCGTCCTGTTGCTCGTCGCTCTCTCCCCGCTGCTTCTGCAATTCGCGCCAGAAAAATTCTATTCCACCATCCCCTCCTTGTTGACTACCTGGACCCTCCGCCATCTAGCGGTAGCGCTAGCCTGCATCGGCGCCTTCCTCCTCGCCCATTCCCGCCAACCCATCACCGCGTTGCGTCTCGCCTCCTCCATGGCGCTCGTCATCATCAGCCTCTTCACGCTCCCCGCTAAAGCCGTGGACGAAGCCAAAAATATGGGCCCCGCCTATCGCGCCTTTGCCGACCAAATTCCCTTGGAATCCAGATCCCGCGTCGCCGCGTGGAACCTCAGCGAAACTTCTCGTGGTGAATTATATTTTCACGGCGGCCTCTCCCTCACCCGCCTCACCAACTCCGCCCAAATCGATCTCATTCTTTCCGGGAATGACCCCCGGTTTGATAGCGTCGTGCTGGATTGGAACAAGGATCTGTCCGAGGTCGTCCATCGCCCCTATCGCCTATTGGCGGAAGCTCGCCCCGGCACAGGCCGACGCGTCCGCCCCCTCTATTGGATTCAAGGTGCCACGGAATAGCCTCGATGAATAACACCCTCCCCCGCTTCGAACGCAACATCCTCCTGTTGTTGCTGACTCTCTTTTTTTCCTTCGGCCTGTTCGATCATTCCCTCTGGGGCCCCAACGATTGCCGCGAAGGCGCCATGATCTGGGACATGGTTCAAGCCGACCACTGGGTCACCCCCACCCTCAACGGCGTCCCCTACCTCGAAAAACCACCCCTCCTTCATTGGACCGGAATGATCCTCTGCCGCCTCTTCGGCACCGTGAACGAAGGGCTCGTCCGCCTGCCCGCCGCCCTCTACGGCTTTGGCACCGTCCTCCTTCTCTGGCTCTGGGGCCGCCGCCTCGGACGCGAACGCGCCGGCCTCGCCGCCGCCTTTCTCTGCGCCACCTCCTTTAAATTCATGGAGTATTCAAAAATTGTTCTGACCGACACCTGCCTCGCCTTTGTTGTCATGCTCTCCCTCACCCTGTTTTGGAATGCTCACACCGCACCGAGCAGACGAGCCAGTCGCTATGCTCTCTTTGTGCTGGTTTCCGCCCTTTCTTTCTACGCCAAAGGTCTTCTCGGCCCCGGCTTCGTGTGGGTCTCCGTCGGCACCTATCTGCTCTATCGCCGCAACTGGAAACTCGCCTTCGGCCTTCCCTTCATTTTCCTCCCCATTTTTGTTCTCGCCCTCGCCCCATGGGCCTGGTTTCTCTGGAAAACGGGCGGTACCGATTTCTTGCGCAGTGTTTTTTGGGATAATCAATTTGGCCGCTTCCTCACCTTCAGCGGAACCGACCTTCCTCCCGACCCCTATTTTGTTCACAAGGAGCCCATCTATTACTACGTCATCACCCTTCCCGATGCCGTCCTGCCCTGGACCCTGCTCGTCATTCCCGCCATGATCCGCTGGTTCCGCCGCGGACAAGGGCTCAGCGAACCCCTCGCAGTGTTCATGCGCTTCTGCCTTGTCGGCATGCTCCTTGTTCTGCACGCCTCCTCCGCCAAAGTCAGCATCTACGCCATTCCCCTCTTCCCCATTCTCTTCCTGATGACCGCCATCTGGATGGAAGACGCCGCCACCCGCTGGACATCCAAGCTCGAACGCTGGCCCCTCCTGATCACGGCAAGACTCCTTGCTACCCTTCTCCTTCTCGCCCCTCTTCTTTACGGACTCCTCTTCCTGTTGCCCCGCTCCCTTCGGGAACAATATCTCAAAGGTCTAGACATCCCCCGCGACATCGGCCTTCCCATGACCCTCCTCACCATCGGTCTCGCCGGGACCCTGCTAGCCTTTGTCCTGTTCGCCATCCGCTGGCTTCGCGCTCGATTCCAACGCGGCGAACGCGCCCACGCTGTTCTATGGATGCCCGCCGCCTGGGCCACCGCCCTCGTCTTGGCAGGCGCCGTCTTCTTCCCCATCTACGACGACCAGCGCGGCCACAAACCCGTCGCCGCACTGCTCTCCGCCGAAATGGCAAAAGGCCGCCAAATCACCCTCGGCTTCACCGAAGAAAAATATATCGGCGCCTTCACCTTCTATACCCAACAACGCTTCCCCGTCGCCCCTCTCTCACCCGCCCTTCGCATCACCATGAAAAATTCTCCCGTCCCCGTCGGCCTCTTAGTCAAAACCTCCACCCTCGAGAAAAACGGCAACGAATGGGGCTTCGACATCTTTCCCGCTCTCAAACCCGACCATCACGGCTACATGACCGACAAATTCCGGCTCCTGATTCACGACCCCACCTAATCCGCCCCCCACGTTTTCAGCCTCTCCCCACCCCTTTCCCATAAGCTATCACAATTAATTAACTGTGATAGCTTCCCGTCTGGCCACCCCTCATCTAATTTTTACGTAAGGACTCCCCATTCTCATTTGCTTCCTCACGAGACAAACGATAACCTAAATCCAGTTTATAACATCGTCATCATCGGAGTATGAAAACTCAATGATATCCGTATGCCTTCGGCCGAATAAACTGCGCGGTATAACTTGGGGTCTGTGTTTGACCCTCGTTGCGCTGGCCCTGCTTCTGAGCGGGGGAGGCTGCCGAAAACCGACCGCGCCAGACCCACAAGTTCCCACTCATTCCTTGTTGCCCTCCCCCTCCTCCACACGTGACGCGCATACCCTCCTGTTGGCCGCCGATGCTTGGCCCCCCTACAATTGCGATCCCTCCACCGGACAAGAGGGCTATGTGGTGGATCTGGCCCGCTCTATTTTTGAACCACGGGGCTGGAAAGTCGATTACCAGTTGCTCGCCTGGGAACGAGCCCTCGAACAGGTTCGGGAAGGGGCCATTGATGGAGCCATCGGCGCATCCCCCAGCGATGGCATGGGCCTTCAATTGCCTCAACAGGAAATTGCACAAAATTTCCCGGTTTTTTTCGTTCGCACAGGCCACCCGTGGAAATATGAAAACCCCGGTTCGCTGGAACATATTTGCTTGGGTGCCATTTCGGGCTATGACTACCGTCCCGTTATCAATGAGTGGATTTCGGCAAACCAACACGATCCCCATCGCATCCAACTGGTCAGCGGCAACACCGCTCTGGATCAAAACGTGCGAAAGCTTCTAGCCGGACGAATCGATGCCATTATCGATAACGAAACCTCGGTGCGCTGGGCCCTCCGCCAAGTGGGCGTATCCAATCAGGTTCAATTGGCGGGTTCTGTGCCCATGGTGGTCCACCTCTATATCGCCTTTTCACCCAGCCCTCGTGGAGTGGAACTGTCTCACCTTTGGGATCAAGGATTGGGTGAATTACGCGCCAATGGAAAATTATCCGCCATCCTGAGCCGATATGGATTGTCCGATTGGCGTCCGACCGAAGAAAAACTCCATGAAACCTCTTTTTAATCGAGAGACCCTGTCTCCACTGACCACCAGCATCGGCACTCGACTAACGGTGGCCGTCTTGATCGTGTCCGGGTTGCTTTCTATTCTGATCGTACTGGGCGTGGCCCTGCACAAATGGCACATCGAACGCCAACGCATGGAGACAACCGTCCAGCTCATCGGACAAGCCCACTTGCCTCGCTTGACCGCTGACATCTGGGACTATTCCCCACGACTGCACACCAATCTGGAAGATATTCTCCGCTTGCCTCACGTTTCTGCGGCAACCCTCTCCACTCCCGGAAAACGAGTTGAAGTGGGCAGCCCTCCGCCCATCGGTAGCCAAATCCGCTCCTTCCCCATCCTTCACCTTCCTTCCTCCACGGACTTGGGTCAACTCGATGTCGTGTTCGATGTTCAAGGCATCCGCGATTCTGCCGCCCACGATGCCCGCTGGCTGCTGCTGGCCCTGATTCTGCCCGTTATAGCCACCGCCTTCACGGTGCTCATTCTGTTCCGCTTCATGGCCGGACGACATCTGGACAACTTGGCCACCTATGCCCAATCCCTGTCAATCGACACGCTGGATGCCGATTTCCAACTGCACCGAAGACATCACCCCGGCGATGAATTGGACCGTCTAGCCAACGCATTTTCTGTGATGCGCCACAATCTCCGTGTCGAAATCCAGCGGCGTTGTAACCTCGAAGGAGAACTGGCCGAATCCCAAGACCGATATCGCGAAGTGTTCGATGCCACCGGCGATGCTCTCTTTATCCACGACGCCCAAACCGGTCGGATTTTGGAGGCCAACCGAAGCGCCTCCCAACTCTATCGCCGCACGTTGGAAGACTTCCGCCAAATCGATCTGGAAACTCTCTCTCAAGGCACCCCGCCCTACGACCATCTCAATGCCAAAAGTCGAATGATGATGGCCGTTCAAGACGGCCCCCAACTGTTTGAATGGCGCGCACGCGATTCAACCGGGGCCACATTTTGGGTCGAAGTTTTTCTCAAGCACGTCATGCTGGGCACCTCCAGCCTCATCATCGCGGCCGTTCGCGATGTGGACGCCCGTAAGCAGGCCGAAGAATCCGTTCGCCATCTGCAACGCATGGAAACCCTTGGCGAATTGGCCAGCGGAATTGCCCACGATTTCAACAATATGCTCATGGGCGTGCAAGGTGGCGTCGAATTGGCCGCCGATCAATTGACCCCCGACCATCCCGCACAACCCTTTCTCGATATCGCCCTGCAAGCCACCCTTCGAGCAGGCGATCTGACCCGCAAACTGCTCTCTTTCTCCCACCGCAACCGGCAGGAAATTTCCATTGTGGATATCCATGCCTCCATCCAATCCGCCTGCGGCTTTCTCGAACGCGCCATCCATCGGGGCATTCGCGTACAATGCCATTTGCACTCCGATTTCCCATTCATCCGGGCCGATGCCTCCGACATTCAAAATGCCCTCCTTAATCTGGGAATCAACGCCCGGGATGCCATCGGCGAATCCGGTGTTATCACATTCAGCACCACCCAAGTCCTTCTCGATGAAACCTCCTGCAAAGAATGGACTGGTTTTCAGGTGGCGCCTGGCCCCTTTATCCAAGTCAGCGTCACCGACAATGGAAGCGGCATTCCACCCCACATCCTCTCCCGAATCTTTGAACCCTTCTTCACAACCAAGCCCGTCGGCAAAGGAACCGGATTGGGCCTAGCCTCCGTATTTGCAACCGTCACCGCCGCCCACGGGGCCATCCGCGTCACGTCTCAATTGGGAGAAGGCACATGCTTCACCCTCCTCCTCCCCCAATCAGGGGAAGCCGCTTGTAAAGATCTGGGCAACGGCATAAACCAACTTCCCCCCTACAAAGGCCGTATTCTGATCGTGGATGATGAGCCCTTGGCTCTCCAAGCCGCTTGCGGTGTCGTGGAACGCCTCGGAGGGCACGCCATGGGATTGAACAACGCAGACGCTGCTTGTACCATTTTGCGCGACTCCAGCCAAATCGTCGACGTCGTGTTGCTCGATCTCATCATGCCCGGACTTTGTGGCGCAGACGCTTTCCGCGCCCTGCGCGCCATTCGCCCCGGTCTTCCCATTGTCCTTTGCTCGGGCTTCTCTCGCGACGCAACCGTCGATTCCCTCCTTCAACAGCCCAAGACCTGCTTCTTGCAAAAGCCCTATACCATCACCGAACTCGGCACTCTTCTTCACTCTCTCTCATCCGCCTCAGTCGGCTAGGGCTTCGACCATTCGTTTCCTCAACACACTCACTCGCGGTGGACGGCTCTCCACCTTCTCCAAACCAAAAGCACCGCAAATCCAATCCATGGTTTCATCACGATAAAACGCCACATGCGTTCCATCGCTCGCATATCCCCACGTCGTGAATTCCTCCCGCGTCGTCCACGGAGCCGTCATGACCGTCAAAATCCCCCCCGGCTTAAGCAATCCCACCATGCGCTCCCAATCAACTGACGGCCGATGAAAATGCTCCACCACCTCCGACGCAAACAAAAAGTCGAAAGGCCCCACGGGACATTCCGGGAAGAAAAATAGATCGTAGTTTTCACAACACAATCTCAACTCTTTCAGCAACAGGCAAAGCGTGGGATGATGCCCACACCCATAATCCAACCCCCTCATCTGCGAATTCAAATGGGGTAGCGCCGGTTCCAACACCTGCCTCAAAAAAGCCACATACCCCGCATCCCAAGGCCCATTCTGGTGCTGGACATAGCGCGCCCGCTCTTCCTCCGGCGGCGGCAGAAACCGGTCCTCCACAAAGATCAGCTTACACCGATCGCAAATTCGGTGCTGTCTCTTGCGCACATCCACCACCGCTTCAAATGGCCCGCGCTCTCCACATAGCGGACAAGCATCCTCACGCATGCGCCACCATCACCCCATTTGACGACGGCTGTTGCGTCAACGGATTATCAAACGACACCACATGCCCCTCCACCCCCACAAACACATTCCGTAGCGTCTTCAAAAACCTCTCATCCGGCGCATCGTTCGACCACAGAGCAAACACCCCGCCCGGCTTCAAAAAGTGCCGTAGCCGCTGCAGTCCCGCCTCGGAATAAAAATCTGCATGCGAAGCATTCAACACCTGCGTTGGCGTGTGATCGATATCCAACAGCACCGCATCCCAGCGATGCCCCGCTTCCGCCACATCAAACCCCTCTCCTCTCGCCAACGCGAAAAAATCCGCATGTCGGTAGGAACAGCGTGAATCGTTTGTCAGCGCAACCCCGTTGGGAACCAGCCCCCGTTGATGCCACTGAATCACCGGCTCCAGCGCCTCCACCACCACCAGCCGCGACACCTGCGAAAACGCCAGCGCCGCCGCCGCCGTATAGCCCAGCCCCAACCCCCCGACCACCACCTCCCACTGCGTTCCCGAAAGCGCACCCAATCCAAGGCGCGATAACTCCACCTCCGCCTCATAGAACAAACTCGACATCAAGTATTCGCCATTCAGCTTGACCTCGTAGGCTTCCGCGCCATCCAGTGCCAACACCTGTCGACGCTGCAAAATCAATTCGCCCAAACACGTCTGGCCATAGTCCAATTCTTCAAATAACGGATTCATAGAATTCCACCGTATCATGCCCCCCTTTAATCGTAATCCATTTTCTTCCAGCTCCCCATAATCGGGTGTAATTTTGATTAGTTGAAAAAAAATAAGGCAAGGGGGCTAGAATATTCATTTTTCCAGTTGCATTCATATTGTTTTTGGCTTAATTTAGTGTCCTTTAGTGGAGGACATTACATGACCGATGACCAAAAACAGAAAACAGAGGCACGCATTCGTGCCATTCGCACTGAAATTGCCAACATTCCGGCCCTGCTTGACGGGACGCTGATGTCTAAGCGCAACCGGGTCAAACGCAAGGACGGCAGTATCCACGTTTCGCCGGAGCACTGGACCTTCCAATACCGCAGCGCCGACGGAAAACGGCTGTGGAAGCGCATTCCTCGTCCGGCGAAGGCCGTCGTTCAGCGGCTGGTTCGCGCCGGGGAGCATTACCGGGCGCTGGAGCAGGAGTACCGGGCGCTGCTGACGGAATTGGCGCTGGCCGACGGCGGTAAAAAAAATGACTAATCCTGTCGCTGCCCCGACCGACCTTTGCCCATGTCGAGGCCGTCTTGCGCGCCATCGAAGAGGGGCCCGTCGACGATTCCGGCTTTCCTGTCGCGCTCAACGGTCTCGACGGGGCTCTGGCTACGGCCGCCCAGCAGGATGCAGGGTCCCTGCTCTCCGAGGTGCTTTCGCACATCGGAAAGCTCAAAATGCCCGGTGCGCCGCATTGTGCGGCTCGTTCGCGGAAGGGTGCAACGTGCTCGGCCTCCTCACCGCCATGGTTGTCTCGATCACCAAGCTCAGATCCATGACACTCGCCTACGGGGATGAATGCCTGCAAAAGCAGGCCGCCGCAACGGCGGACATGCGTTCCTACCCCGAACGGACACCGAAGGAGGGGGAAACGCCAACCGAACATACTTTCTTCTGCATGCTGGATGGAACGGGAGCCCCCTGCACAAAGGCAGATACCGCCGGGCGCCAAGGCAAGAACGGCGAGGCGGGAACCCGTCAAATCAGGGTCGCGGTCTTTGGCGCATACACTTGGCTCGACCCCAAGGGCAGACCTGAATGACCTTATGCACGCATGTGAACATCTCCATCTGTGTTGCCAAAACCTCGGATTGCCTCCCGAAGCCTCGGGCGAAAAGTACCGCTTCCTCAAGGGGTTGCTCTACCGTTGCGGAGCCACCGCCGTCATCAAGCGCCTTGAAACCCGATATCTCCAGCCTCTTGCAGCGTCCTCCGCAGCAAACAAGGAACTCGACTATCTGCGCAAACGACATCAGAACATGCGCTACGGAAAACTGCGTAAGGAAGGTCTGTTCATTGCCTCCGGCCATGTCGAAGCCGCCGCCAGAGTTCTCGTCGTTCGACGTTGCAAACAGGCCGGCATGCACTGGCGCCACAAAAACGCCATCCGCATCAGTGCCATCCTCGCTCACTTCCGCTCGGTTGCCTGATCTTCAACGATTTAAAATCGCGCCCTCTTCCATCCACTGCCACAACCGATCTGCCTCCAAAAAATCCTTCACCACCACACTCGCCCCCGCCTCCAGAAGTGCTTTCTCCCCGAATTTTCCAGACGCCACGCCGATCACCGGCACCCCCACCGCCAATCCCGCCGCCACATCAAACGGCGTATCGCCCACCAAACAAATGAACCCCTCCTCCACTTCAATTCCCGCTTCCCGCGCCTCCGCCAACGCCAATCTCGCAATCTTCGCCCGCTCCGCATGATCATCCCCATATCCGCCAAAACGAAAATACGAATCCAGCCCTACGCTCCCCAGTTTCAAAAAGGCACACTCGCGAATGTTGCCCGTCACCAACCCCATCGCTGCCCCCTCCTCCGCCAACCGCGCCACAAAGCGCCCCGCACCCGCCACCTCGCACGCCGGCCGTTCCCTCAACAGCCCCTTCAATTCCACAGCAATTTCTTCAAATACACGCCGCGTATCCTCTTTCCCCAACTGAAACCCTCGCATCCGCATCACCTGATCCAACACATTCCGATCCGTGTTCCCCGCAAACGACACATACTCCAACTCGTCGCGCACCCCCGTCACGCGCGCCAACCCGCGAATAAATGCCTCCCGCCCCGCCCCGCCCGTTTCGAGCAGCGTTCCATCAATGTCAAACAACACCACTTTTTTTTGCCCTGTTTTCATGAGACTGCCCATTCTACCTCATTTTCGATTCGATTCACCCTTTTTGTCGGATTGCGATTCACTTTCAAGCGTGATACGGTGAAGGTTTCACATTGAACAACAAGAAGCGGAATACTACTGACCATGGATCCAAAATCGAATAATCCCCAAGACCCGCAAGGTAAACGCCGTCCCCCCATGCCCATGCGCGCCATGCTCGTCTGGTTCCTCCTCATGGCCTTGCTCATCACCGTCTTCCAGCTCGTCACCCAACACAGCGACAAGCCCGAAAAACTACCCTATAATCCCGAATTCCTCACCCTCCTTCAGGACGGACGCATCAACAAAGCCGAAGTCGTCATGGAAGTGTCCGGCCAACACTACATTCGCGGCGAACTCAAAGACCTCGACCCCACCACCGGAAAGCCCATCACCTTCCGCGTCCAAGCCCCCATCACCGAAAATCTGGTGGAAAAACTTACTGAAGCCAAAGTCCCCTTTGAATTCAAACCCCAGAACCCCCTCCTCTGGCAAATCATCTCCAGCACCGTCCCCTTCCTCCTCGTGTTCGGCCTCATCTACTTCCTCTTCTATCGCAACATGGCCAACGGTTCCCGCGGCGCCTTCACCTTCGGCAAATCCCGCGCCCGCCTCATGACCCGCGACAACAACAAAATCACCTTTAAGGATGTCGCCGGCGTCGACGAAGCCCGCGAAGAAGTCCAAGAAATCATCGAATTCCTGCGCGATCCCAAGAAATTCCAACGCCTCGGCGGACGCATCCCCAAAGGCGTCCTCCTCGTAGGCCCCCCCGGCACCGGCAAAACCCTCATCGCCCGCGCTATCGCCGGCGAAGCCCAAGTCCCCTTCTTCAACATCTCCGGCTCCGACTTCGTCGAAATGTTCGTCGGCGTCGGCGCCTCTCGTGTCCGCGACATGTTCGAGCAAGGCCGCAAGAGCGCCCCTTGCATCATCTTCATCGACGAAATCGATGCCGTCGGCCGCTCCCGTTTCTCCGGCATCGGCGGCGGACACGACGAACGCGAACAAACCCTCAACGCCCTACTCGTTGAAATGGACGGCTTCGACACCCAAGAAGGCGTCATCATCATCGCCGCCACCAATCGCCCCGACGTTCTCGACCCCGCCCTCCTCCGCCCCGGACGCTTCGACCGCCAAATCGTCGTCGACCTCCCCAACCTCGATGGCCGCACCGACATCCTCAAAATCCACGCCCGCAAAGTCAAACTCGACGCCGCCGTCCATCTCCACAACATCGCCCGCGGCACCCCCGGCTTCTCCGGCGCCGATCTCGCCAACCTCATGAATGAAGCCGCCCTCCTCGCCGCCCGACGCGGCGCCGAAACCATCGTCGAAAAAGATCTCGAAGAAGCCCGCGACAAAGTCCGCTGGGGCCGCGAACGCCGCTCCCGCGTCCTCGACGACAAAGAAAAGCGCATGACCGCCTGCCACGAGGCCGGCCACGCCGTCGCCCTCGCCCTCACCGAAGGCACCGAACCCCTCCACAAAGTCACCATCATTCCCCGCGGCCGCTCTCTCGGCTCCACCATTCAGCTCCCCGAAAAAGATAAATACACCGAAGGCCGCAAACAACTCCTCGGCATGATCGTCGGCGCCATGGGCGGCCGCGCCGCCGAAAAAATCTGCTTCGGCGAAATCACCACCGGCGCCGCCTCCGATATCAAACAAGCCACCCACATCGCCCGCATGATGGTCACCGAATGGGGCATGAGCGACGAACTCGGCCCCCAATGCTTCGGTATCCGCGAAGAACATCTCTTCTTTGGCCGCGAAGTCTCCCGCTCCAACGACATCTCCGAGGAAACCGCCCGCAAGATCGACTCCGAAGTCAAACGCATCATCGACGAATCCTACGCCAAGGCTCTCGAAATCCTCAACACCAACCGCGACAAGCTCGATCTCCTCACCAACATTCTCATCGAGCGCGAATCGCTCGACGGCCGCGATGTCGACAACCTCCTCAAACATGGACGACTCCTCACCGCCGCCGAACGCAACGCCGAAGACGCCGAAAAGGAAGCCGCCAAGACAACGCCCTCCCCCGTTTAGTCGCCGCACAAAACATTTTCCACAGTATGGAAAAATCTTTTCCAATTTTTCCACACAATGGACAAAATGTTTCCACACTGTGGAAAACTTCCTCCGCGCCCATTTTAATGGGCATCCTGAACCTCACGCCCGACTCCTTTTCCGACGGCGGTAAATTCCTCGACCCCGCCGCCGCCGAAGAGCAAGCTCTTCGCCTCCAAGCCGACGGCGCGCAGATCCTCGATGTGGGCGCCGAATCCACCCGCCCCGGCCATGAATCCATTTCAGACGACGAAGAACTACGCCGACTCCTTCCCGTATTGGACCGGCTCGCCGGCAAGCTTCACATTCCCATTTCCATCGATACCAGCAAGGCCGCCGTCGCCCGCGCCGCGTTTCAACACGGCGCCGAAATCTTGAACGATGTCGCCGCCCTCACTCGCCCCGGCATGCTCGAATTCGCTCGCGAAATCCAAGCCCCCATCCTCCTCATGCACGGCGTCGCCCACGTCCTTTCCGAAGACGACCCCGCCCCTTCTCATACCATCGCCACTTGGTTCAGCACGAGAATCTCCGAACTCGGCATCGACAAATCGCGCCTCATCCTGGACCCCGGCATCGGCTTCGGCACGACGCGTCCGCAAGACGCCGCCATCCTGGATAATCTGGCTCCCCTCGTCGCCCTCGGCCATCCCCTGTTGATCGGCCTCTCCCGAAAGCGTATTGTCCGCACATTGCATCCCGAGCAAGACCGCGACCTCGCCAGCGCACACATGGCCCAGCAAGCGTGGAAGAATGGAGCCACTATTCTTCGCCTCCATGAACTGCGCCCTTTCAATGAACTCTTCCGAAAGGAAATCGCCCTATGAGCCTGTTCCCCGTCAGCCTAGACAAAGAAAACCAACTCCTTGCGCGGTTGGCCGATCTCGGTGTTGCCGAAGCCGACCTCGACGAGAAATTCATTCGCGGCGGTGGACCGGGCGGACAAAAAACCAACAAGACCTCTTCCACCGTTTGCTTGCGCCACAAGCCCTCGGGTATTGAAGTGCGTTGTTCTCAAGAACGCTCCCAATCGATGAACCGCTTTCTGGCGCGCCGCGAGTTGTGCGAGCGAATCGCCGAAAAAATTCGTGGCGAAAAATCCAAGAAGAAGCAAGAACAGGAAAAAATCCGCCGCCAAAAACGGAGACGCTCCCGCCGCCAAACCGCCCTCATGGTCGATGCCAAGAAAAAGCACGGCAGCAAAAAAGCGCTGCGCCAAAAGCCAGCGCACGACGATTGATCTATTCCTCTCGCACGATATCGGCACCCAGCGCTCGCAGACGCGCATCAATGCGCTCATACCCGCGATCCACCATTTCGGCTTGCTCGATCACGGTTCTACCTTTTGCGCAAAGTGCCGCAATGATCAACGCCATGCCTGCGCGGATATCCGGACTCGTAATCAACTGAGCTCGCAATTTGGAGGGCCCGCTCACCATGACGCGATGCGGGTCACACTGAACCAGCGTGGCTCCCATCTCTAACAACCGATCGACAAAATACATCCGGCTCTCAAACAGTTTTTCGAAAAACAAAATCTCGCCCCGAGTTTGCGTGGCCAACACCAACGCCACACTCATCAGGTCGGAGGGTATCGCCGGCCAGATGCCATCCTCCATCTTGGGAATGGCGCCTCCCAAATCTTTCCGAATCTGAAGCGTTTGTCGCGCAGGCAAACTCAATTTTCCGTCCTCGATTTTCCATCCTACACCCAGCCGCCCAAAGGCGCGTTGCATGACCTTGAGCGTGGTAAGATCGGGCAATTCCGTCACCGTCAGCGCCCCCCCCGTGGCAGCCGCTGCCGCAAGGAAACTGCCGATTTCGATATAGTCGGGTCCAACCCGGTGCCGCGCACCGCCCAGTTGGGCCACGCCTTCGATCTCGATGCGATTGGTACCCAGTCCAGAAATCTTCGCCCCCATTTTGTTGAGGAGCGCACCCAAATCCTGCACATGCGGCTCACAGGCGGCATTCAGAATGGCCGTGCGTCCCGGTGCCAATGTGGCGGCCATCAAAATATTTTCGGTGGCCGTCACGCTGGCTTCTTCCAACAAAATTTCGGCCCCGTGAAAATCGCGTTTCCGGCGCAGATGAAACGCCTCGCCACGCCAGACCATGCCAATGCCCAGTTGGTCGAGCCCCTCAAAATGCGTATCCAAACGCCGCCGCCCAATCACATCGCCCCCCGGCGAAAATAGTGTGGCGCCTCCGTGTCGTGCCGGGAGCGGCCCGGCCATCAGGATGGAGCCGCGGACCCGCGTACACAGATCCCGATCCAGTGCGGTCTTGTTCAAATCTTTGGCGCATAATTCAACGGTATGACCTCGACGCGAAACCGCAACACCCAGATCCGCCAGCAAACGCAACATGTTGTCCACATCAAGAATCTTCGGCACGTTCTCCAACGTGAGCGTCTCATCCGTCAACACACAAGCCGCCAGCATGGGCAACACGGCGTTCTTGTTGCCCAATGGACGAAACACTCCGCCAATTTTTCGTCCCCCCCGAATCACAAAGCGCGCCATGCCAGCCTTCTTCCGTTACTCCACCGTGACACTCTTGGCCAAATTTCGTGGCTTGTCGATATCCGCGCCGCGTGCCTTGGCGTTGTGATAGGCAAACAACTGCAAGGCGATCACGTTGATCATGGGCGACAATTCCTCTATCGTCTCGGGCACCGGAATAATGTCTTGGGCCAAGCCGCGCAACGCCTCGTCGCCTTCGGCCACGATGGCAATGATGCGCCCTTTGCGTGCTTCGACCTCCTTGAGATTCGAAATCATCTTGTCGTGAACTTCGTCCGCCGTAGGCGTGCAAATGCAAACCACAGGCAAAAATTCATTGATGAGCGCGATGGGCCCATGCTTCATCTCGCCAGCGGCATAGCCTTCCGCATGCTGGTAGGAAATTTCCTTATTCTTGAGCGCTCCTTCCAAGGCAATCGGATAATTAAATCGGCGCCCCAAATACAAGGCATTGAAACACTCGTAGTATTTTTGCGAGATGGCCCGAATCTCGTCTTGGCGATCCAGCACACGGTGTATGGCATCCGGAATTCGCGCTAGCTCCGCCGTCAGTTCTTGTTCCCGCTGAACATCGATCGTTCCGCGCAGACGACCCAACCGAATCGCCAGCAAGGCAAACGCCATCAATTGCGCCGTGAAGGCTTTGGTCGAGGCCACGCCGATTTCGGGTCCGGCCTGCGTCAACAACGCCGCGTCGCTTTCGCGCAACAACGTACTACCCGACACATTGCATATGCTGATCACTTTGCAACCCATTTCGCGAGCCAACCGCACCGAGGCCATGGTGTCGGCCGTTTCGCCCGACTGAGACACCGCAATCACCAGCGTACGCTCCGGCAGGCACGGACTCCGATAGCGGAACTCGCTGCCCAAATCCGTCTCGCACGGAATGCCCGTCCAGCGTTCAATCAAAAGCCGCCCATACATTCCCGCATAATGGGCCGTACCGCAGCTCAAGATTAGCACCCGTTGCAAGTCTGGCGCCTCCGCCTCCAGCAACGCCGACGCTTCGCCCAAATCCACCGAACCCTCTTTGCCGACGTGAGCATCCAGCAGGGTCCGCAACACGCGGGGCTGTTCGTGTATTTCCTTCAGCATGAAGGTTTCAAAACCCGCGCGTTCCGCCGCCTCGGCCTTCAACGTGACGGTTTTGATTTCCGCCTTCACGGGCGTTCCATCCAAGCGCGTCAATTTCACACCTTCGGGGCGCAACTCCGCAATTTCGCCATCATTCAGATAAATTACTTTTTTGACGCGGTTCAATATGGCTGGAACATCGCTCGCGATAAACTGCTCCCCCTCGCCCACGCCAATAATCAGCGGGCTGCCACAACGCGCCGCATATAACACATCGGGCTCGCCCCGAAACACAATGCCCAAGGCATAGGCACCCTGCGCCAATTTGAGGGCCTCGCGAATCGCCTCGGCAGAGCTTTTCACCCCGCCCTTGAGGATTTCTTCGATCAGATGAGGAATCACTTCTGTGTCGGTTTGGGACTTGAACACATGCCCTTTGGCTTCCAGTTCCGACCGTAGCGAAAGATAGTTTTCGATGATGCCATTGTGGACAACGGCGATGGTTCCCGTGCAATCGAGATGCGGATGGGAATTGATTTCGGACGGCTCGCCATGCGTGGCCCAGCGCGTGTGACCAATCCCCAACCCACCCGCCAATGGTAGGACGTCCAACGCTTCTTCCAAATTCGCCAAGCGCCCCACCCGCTTGCAGACCGCCAACGCTCCATCTTTCTGGCAAATCGCCACGCCCGCCGAGTCATAGCCCCGGTACTCCAAGCGCGTCAGCCCCTCAATTAATATCGGAGTCGCATTCTTGGATCCCACATATCCGACAATTCCGCACATGGTGAACCACCCTTTCGGCTATCCATTTATCTCATCAAAAGAAAAAGACCGGGACCGCGCAACGGTGTCCCGGCCTTTCCATAAGGAAACAACGCTTGGTCAAATAGCCTTACGGCTTCGCAACCACCAGCGTAATGCCCGTCGGAGGCGTCTGTGCCGGGTTCATAAATTCGCCGGTCAACTGCTTGCCCTTCAGCGAGAACGCAGACCCACCCTTCAGCACGGCCACAATGCCAGCCTTGGCAAACGGTTCAACCGCTTGAGGTTCAAACATACCCGGAGTCGTCGGAACATCCGTCGGCCCGTTCTTCGTGTAGAGCCAAGTCGTTCCTTCCTTCGGTTCGCCACCAACGAAGTTCACCAAGTTCCACGCATTTCCTTCGGCCTTAAATACAGCCGGATCCGCGCTCTTAAATGCCGCAAGACCCCGAGCCGAGAAGAAGTCAAAGGACACCGTCATCACGCCCGATGTCACCAAGTTGATGAAATAATCCGTGGAGGTCGCCGCATTGGACGGCCACGCCGAATATCCACCGCCCAACACCACGTCATCCATTTGCCCGGCAAACGCCGACTTGTAAATGTTCGCGCCGTTCGAAGTCGTCTGCACCATGGCCGCACTCAGCAAGGCTTTGTTGACGGCTGGCACCAGAATGGCGGCGAGCATGGCGATGATGGCGATTACCACCAGTAGTTCGATCAGGGTAAAACCAATGGACTTGCGCTTAGTCATAATCTTTCTTGTCTCCTTGAGATTGAAACTCTTTATTCATCATACGCTTTCGACACCTTGAGTCAACTCCCGCTTTCTCAAATTTTTCTACTTTATCGGGCCGCCCAAACCGGAAATAAAACGTGAACACCCAACGCCATCACGATGCCCAGCAATGCGCCCATGAACACTTCCAGCCGCGTATGCCCCAAAAATTCCACCAGCTTTTCCGGTGAAAATTTGTGATTTTTGTAGAACTCTTCCGCCATCTGGTTCAGCAATCGAGCCTGCACCCCCGCTGCTCGTCGTACGCTTTGGGCATCCACCATGATCAGTGCCAGCATTCCCATCGCCACCGCAAACACCGGCGAGCCAAAGCCCGAACGCAATCCCACCGACATCGCACAAGCTGCCGCCGAGGCCGTATGCGAACTGGGCATTCCCCCTAGCCGGAACAGAAACGCAAAATCAAATTTCCGCTCTCGCCCCATAAACGTGAACAACTTGATGAACTGAGCCAGAATCCAGCTCGCCACCGCCGCCACCAGCGTCACATTGTTGATGAGATCATGAAACATAGTGCCGAACCCTACGAAATCCCCCCCTCTCTCGCAACCCAATTTCCTTGTCTCCACTACGATTTTATGGTCTTCTGCTCCCCAACATTCCAACAGGTATTTTTATGGGTACATCCTCAAAAGAGTTGGCAAAAAAATTGCACAGTTTGGCCAAGCGTCAACACGGTTGCTTCTCCGCTTCGCAAGCCATCGAAATCGGATATGCCGACAGCGTCCACCTCTATCACATCAAAAATGGCGAATGGATTCGCCTCTTTCGCGGCATTTACCGTATTTCCAACACCCCCGAAACTCCCGAATCCCGCTGTATGGCCGCCCTTCTCTGGACACGCGACAAAAATGGAGAAATTCAAGGTTTTCTGACCTCCGAAACCGCCTCTGCCCTCTTTTCTGGCTCCTTGTCCCTCACAACCCCCATCCACCTTGGCGTCCCCAAAGGTTTTCGCCGCTCTTCCGATGCCCCCAAAGGCATTTTTCTTACTGTTTTGAGTTCTAAATCACACAAAACCTCAAAAATGAATGGATTTCCTGTTCTGGATCCCCTCCAGACGGCCTCAAAAGGCGTCCCGACACCTCCAATGGGCATGGATGCCCCCGATTATTACGATTGGCTCGATTATCAGGCCGTTGTATGTCCAAAAAACACTTAAAATTCATATTTTTCTTCTTTTTTCCCCTGTTTTTCCTCTCTACCTTCGCTCAGGCCCTCTATTTCCGTCTCGATGGCGACCGCCTCTGGCTCCAAGCCGAAAATACCCCGCTGGTCACCATTTTGGAGCAATTCGCCCGCCTGGGAGTGGTTGTTCAACTGGATCCGCGCATTCAGTCCACCATCACCGGCTCTTTTCGCGGCGCCAACGTGGACGAGGCCCTCGAAGCTCTGCTGGAATCCTATGATTACTTGTTAACATGGAAAATGTTACGTGGCCCCCTCGGACGCATCCCTAAACTGCAGGAAATGAAAGTGTTTATGCCCGGCGGCCAAGCCTCTTTGCGTGCCATTCCTAAAAGATCATCTCTTTTTGAAACCACTCGCGGTATTTCGGGATCCTCTCCCGAATTTGTGAAGGACGAACTGCTCGTCGGCGTTCGCCCCGGCACCTCCTACGACGCTTTTAAGCGCCTCCTGGACAGCACCGGCGGCATGATTGTGGACGCCAACGCCTCCACCGGCATCTATCTCATCCGCTTCCCCCCCGGCACCAACGTCGAAGCCCTCCTTCTGCAAATCGCCCAAAACCCCCTCATCGCCCACGCCGAACTCAATGCCGTCACCCGCCTGCCCATCGGTTCTTCCCCCGCTTCTGCGGATTTTTCCCCTCTGCCCACCGTCCGCCCCCCCGCCGATGGCTCCATCCCCGTGGCCGTTCTTGATAGCGGCCTCGATCCCAAGGCTGGCCTTTCCGCCGTTGTCACCGCCGGGTGGGATGCCATCGATCCCGACCGCGCCCTCTCCGACCCCGAAGGACACGGCACCCAAATGGCCTTTCTCGCCTCCGGCCTCATCGCGGCCGATGGAAGCGCCTCCTCCGGCGACCTTCTGCCCGTTGTTTCTGTCCGCGCCTTCGACGAAGAAGGAAAAACCTCCAATTTCGCCCTTCTGCAAGCCCTCGCCTACGCCGCCCAAGCCGGCGCCAAAGTCGTGAACATGAGCTGGGGCTCCGAAACCGATAGCAATTTCATGCGTACTGCCATGCAGGTGGCCGCCGACAAGGGCCTTCTCCTTGTCGCCGCCGCCGGCAACGCCCCCACCGGAAAACCCGTCTATCCCGCCGCTTATTCCACCGTGATCGCCGTCGGCGGTGTCAATGCCGACGGCCAACCGTGGGAAAACTCCAACCATGGCGACTTTGTTGACCTCTCCGCCGCCTCGGCAGCCACCTTTCCCGTCGGCCACAACGGACCCGCCGGAGCCTACGTCGGCACCTCCATCTCCTCCGCCGTCGTCGCCAACGCCCTCGCCCAATACCTAAACCAACATCCCAACGCGACAGCGGCCTCTGCCTATGCCGCCCTCCAAAACGCCCTCTCCCCCTCCCGCACCTCCGGCTACGGAAAAGGCATCCTCGATGCCGCCGCCCTCCAACGCTTCTTGAATCCGTAAAGAGTAAAAAATTCAAAATGATCTCTCACAGAGTTCACGGAGAACCGCAGAGAGACAATGAAACTTCCTTCTCTGTGTTCCTCTGTGCCCTCTGTGAGAAATTCTTCTTCCTACCTCTTCGTCTTCTTCACTTCCATGCAAAATTCCAAAAATGCCTGTTGTTCCCCCGCCTGAGTCCGTGATACAAATTCGTTCTGCCCTCTCATTCAGGAGATCATGATGAGCACGGAACTCAATCAGCAAACATTTAAGGATTTTGTCGCCTCCGGCCTCGTGCTGGTTGACTTTTGGGCTCCTTGGTGCGGCCCCTGTCGGATGCAAATCCCCATCCTTGCTCAAGTCGCTGAAAAATTGCCTGACGTCAAAATCGGCAAAGTCAATGTCGACGAAAATGGCGATCTCGCCGCTCAGTTCGGCGTCAACAACATCCCCTATCTCCTTATTTTCAAAGATGGCCAAAAAGTAAGCGACTTCGTCGGCATGCGCCAAGCCAATGTCCTGATCGATGCCCTGAACTCCCTAAAATAGGAACCCCAGCCATGCCCCTCTTTGAATATCGTTGCAAATCTTGCGGCAAAAATTCCGAGCAGTTGGTGACCGGATCCCGCAAGCCCATCTGTCCCCATTGCGGCTCAAAAAAACTAGAGAAACAATTCTCCAGCTTCAGCGCGACGTCGTCTTCCACCTCGTGTTCAACCTCGTCCTGCGAAACGTCTGCCTGCTCCGCGCAGGGCGGCGGGTGCTCCGGCGGCACATGCCCTTTCAGCCCTTAAATCCATAAAGGAATCCTTCCCATGAAAAGTCCTCTCGCGGTCATCGCCATCGGTGGAAACTCCCTCATCAAGGATAGCAAAAAAATGACGGTCATGGATCAGTACCAGGCCGCCGGCGAAACCTCTCACCACATTGCCGCTCTCGTCGCCGCCGGCTACCGCGTCGTCGTCACCCACGGCAACGGCCCCCAAGTCGGCTTCATTCTCCTCCGCTCCGACCTCGCCAAAAACGTCCTCCACGAAGTCCCCCTCGAAAGCTGCGTCGCCGACACCCAAGGCGCCATCGGCTATCAAATCGGCCAAACCCTCGCCAACGAACTCAAGCGGCAAAATCGCAATCAACCCATCGCCACCATCGTCACCCAAGTCCTCGTCGATAAAAACGATAAAGCCTTCACGAACCCCACCAAGCCCATTGGCCCCTTCTATACCGAAGCCGATGCCCAGAAATATCGCGAAACCACCGACTGGGTACTCAAGGAAGATGCCGGCCGTGGCTGGCGCCGCGTCGTCGCCTCCCCGAAACCCCTCCAGATTGTGGAGGAAGACACCATTCGCCTCCTGCTCGATCAAAATGTCCTCGTCATCGCCGTCGGCGGTGGAGGAATCCCCGTCATCGAAAATGACCGGGGCGAACTCGAAGGACGCGCCGCCGTCATCGACAAAGATCTCGCCTCCTGCCTCCTCGCTAAAAATCTCAAGGCCGACCTCTTCATCATCTCCACCGGCGTCGATAAAGTCGCTGTCGATTTCAAAAAGCCCACTCAGCGCGAACTCGACACCCTCACCGTCGCCGAAGCCGAAAAATATCTCGCCGAAGGCCAGTTCCCCGCCGGTAGCATGGGCCCCAAGATCGAAGCCGCCATCGACTTCATCAAGAGCGGTGGCAAAAAAGTTATCATCACCCAACCCCATCTCCTCGAAGCCGCCATCGCCGGCAAAAACGGGACCCATCTCATTCCGTAGACCCGACAACCCGTCCGGTGGAAAACAAAGTATAAAAGGTCGGGCGCGACCGCCCCCTCTCCGGTTTGGAGTGCGGTGACAAGCCCCCGGCGCGGCACCGCTTTCTCCCCCGGAAGACAAGCCCCCGGCGCGGCTTCCGGCCTTCCAAAACCCCCGCCGCCGCGCTCCGCTTGTCGACGGAACCCAAAGCGGCGTCGCGTCGCTATGCTCCTTGCCGCCGCACTCCAAACCGACCCCTCCGACAATCCGTCCGGTGGAAAACTAAGTTTTTGGAGGAAAGACACCCACGCTTTCCCCGTTCATCAGCTCGATCAGAATATCGCTTTTGGTTTTCGCCTTGCGCAAATAGACATCGGCATTTCTTAGCTTTTGATCCGCCTCGTACAAATCAAAACCCCTCGTAATACCAATAACAAAATCGTGATTGGTTCTTAAATATCGGTCGTGGTTGAGGTGTTTGACTTGGGCATGGCTTTTCAGCGCAATCTTGACCCTGTCGGTTCGTATGGAAAGCCGTTTCGCCAACTCTGCCGCCTGCTCATCACCCCAAACGCCTCGGCCCTCCGGATCGTAGTAGTCCACTTCTTCCGTAATGATTCGGATCGGATACTTGTCCGCAAAGGGACCCGCATTCCATTTGTCAAAAATAGTTTTCAAGGTTTCTCTGAAACTTCTCCAGTTTCTCGACGGTTGCCCCACTGTATTATTTTCCTCTCCAAAGGCCGATTTCCCGATCATCTTGTCGATGATCGTTAGACTGGTTGCCCAATGGACGACCGGCTCGACGATCTTGTTCAGGAAATCTTTCTTTGTAAATTCGGACAAAGGGGTACCGCCAAAGATCAGATTTTCTCGCTTCCAGGCTTCCGTTTCATGGTAATGCCCCAGCGTGGTGAGCCTCGCCAAATCGAAATCCTCCACTTTGGCGGCATCCAACGCTTGTGAATCTGTCACGCAAATGTCCACATCGTCACGAAAAGAGACCGCCACCGCCTCTGCGCTTCCGGCCGTCCCAACCCACTGGGCAATTTTGTCGCGGCGTGCGGGGTCCACGGGAACCCGAACAATTCGCTCATTGCGAAAAACTGCATTGACCATCATCTGCGCGTTGATATTGGCCGACAGATATTCTTGCATGGCCCGCCCCATTACCCCCGCATCGTCCACCACCAGCAAATGGCCATGCAACATGGTTCTCAACCGCTCGAACAGATGCCCCCCATTCTGTGCCAAACTCTCCGGAGAAAAAATGGCCGGATCGTGAACACTGGCGATGATCATGTCACTCCTCCCCGAAAAGCTCTTTGACTCTCTCGGGGAAAAATCCTCCAGGCCACGGACTCAAAATCTGTCCATCGTCGGAAATCTCCATTTTTTGAACAACGGAACCATTCGGAGACGGAGAGACATAAATTACTCCCACATCCTCGGCCTTTATAGCCGACTCCTTGCTGGGATTCTTTGCCGATTCACGTAGCCGCCGCAACAACCGCAAAATGATGTGCTCGCTATGCGTCTCCACCAACACTTGGTTCCCGTTCTTCGTCATCGACTCGATCACCAGATCGGCAAAATCCGCCTGCAACGCCGGATGGATCTGCGACTCGGGTTGCTCGATCGTAATGACGGAATTCTTTGCGGCGACCAACTGCGCCACCAGCGGCAATACTTGGCTGATGCCAAACCCCACATCCGTAATCTTCACGTATTCCGACTTTTTGTCCGCTGTTTCCCGCTTGCGCCGTGTGTCCCGCACCTTGAGCACGTAGGCCCCCGGCAAAATGTCGCCTACATCTTCGCGCTCCACTTTATAACCCGTCAACCGAACAAGCCACTTGTTCACCTCCGCCTTGCACCCCTCGTCTAGCAACACATCCCCCACCCATTCGCCCATGAAGCCGACATTGCCAACCGTGGATTTCGAGCTCCAATACAGCCGACGAGGCGATAGGCGAACTGGCCCAACTGGCTTAAATTTTTCCAGCAGATCATCCCTGAGGTGATTATTTGCAACCCATTGCTTGATTCCTTTGCGACCAAACAGGGAATTCATATCCGAAGTCTTGCATTCTCCCTCAAACCCTTCTCCCCTCAATAATAGCGGCATAATGATGGATCCATGCTTGTCTCTTGCGTTGATTTCTCCACAATAACTATAGCTCATGTGAAATGAGATGTTGGGTAGCTCAATACTTCCTGATCTTGCCAGTTGCAACTGATTGTAAAATGCCCAGATGCCACAGACTGACAAACGTTGGAGCAAGAATTCAATTGTAACATCGCCTCGTTGAACAAAGTTATCATATTCATCCGGAATAAAGTTCTTGAACGTGACGCCAAGTCTATCAATCTGAATTTCTAATAATTCCCAAAGTTCTTGAGCGGAAAAATCATGGCTGAATAAATCAATTATTGGTTTTCCATACGACTTCTGCTGCTTTTGAAATTCATCTTGGTATTCACGAGTCGCTTGAATTTCACTAATTATTTTGAACCATTTGTCAAAAGATCGGCGAAGGTCCATGTTCTGGATAAATTTCGGGTCCAAGGCTCCACGCAAACGAACGCCTGGATCGAACGGGTCAACAGCACATGTATGTTCCCTGTCGTATTCCTGCGCCTCTTTCCGACGCGTTGCCAACTTCTCTTCATCCCATTTTTCACGAAGATCAAAACCCTCCCCTAAGTGAAAATCCTCCATATTTTTCCCTGCCAGTCCGGTTGTATGTATTTCCTCCATGACAAACATCAATTCCTTGAACAAATTGTCATGAACCAACGATTCTTCCAATGCATTCATGGTTCTGACAATACGTTCTTGGTTAATCGCCCAAACAACATCATCTCTGTGGTCATGTAACCGAATATATGCACTTTTATAAAATGGAGATTTAGCCTGAACAAAGTGTCCTTTCTCCCCCCTGAGAATCGGGGTTTCTTTGGTATTTTGTTTGAAAAAAGAATCTGAATATTCCTCTGGCAGAATCACCTGATCTACCATTACTTCCCCCTGCTCTTTAGAAAAAGTCATTTCCAACCCATTGATGCTGATCCCAATTTTCAAATTTGTATCATGATCGAATACCACATCCTCATAAGAACCCAAATTGACATATCCAGCATTATGACCAGTACCATCACGGTCATACGTGAATAGCAACGGCACGTCTTCGGGCGCGAACTGTAGCGTCTGTTTGAGCAAATACAGCACTTGAAAAACCGTGCTCTTGCCGGCGCTGTTGGGACCGAAGAACAGGGTGATGGGGGCCAGTGGGATGGAGGCTTCTTGGTAGCCCTTGAAATTTTTCAATCCAATGTGGTGGATGATGGCTTTGTTTTTGTTTTCGCTCATTGTTCAATTTCCCGTTCTGCTGATTCTGCAAATCCTATTCAAATCGTCTGCTCGTCCGAAGGCGTTTTCGTGGCAGGCACCCTCCGCCCGTTCACTGTCCCTCATCCTGCCCATCCTGTACATCCTGCAATCCTGTCAAAATTCTTCCGTCTCATTTCCCGTCCGCTCCGCCCCATTCCATTCCACTGGATTTCATTCGCGCCATTCGTGTCATTCGTAGTGGCCGCCCTCGGTTCCGTTTTCTCTTCATAGTTCCTCCCCCTCTTTTCGGTGCGCCTGAAAGTTGCGCTTCACCATTCCCTCGGCATGGTTCGCATAGCAATAAGCGCAAAGGTGGGGGCATGTGCCATATCTGCCGATGTCCTTGCTGACGATGCACCCGCATTCTTTCCGCTGCCCCTTATCCTTCAAGTTCGGCCGCTTGTCTTCGCCAAACAGGGACTTCCCTTCGTAGCCCAAAAAATCCATCAGCGCCCGGTCGTCCGGCCACAGGCGAATCATGAGTTCGTCATCGATGCAGCGGTTGTGCCGCACACCGAGCGCCTCCTGATCCAGCGCCTCCGCGCAGGTGGCGATTTCTTCGATTCCGTGCGCCTTCTGAATGGCCACCATGCCACGAGCCAGCTCGTTCATTTCTTCGGCGGCGAACTCGCGAACTTCCCGCGCCGCCTTCGCCAAATTGCGCCGCACGGTGGCATAGGCATTCACGTCGGCGTAGCTGAATACCATTTTCCGGGTGCATCCCGCCAGTTGGGCAGCGAGGGCGTCGGCCTTGCCCAGCAGCTCGGGAATGCCCACGCGATCGGTCCGCAGCAGCGGATCCATGCGCCAAATCACCCGCTCCGGGCCGATGCAATCCGCCAGCCGCCGAAACGTCTCGATGCGCGCCGCCAGCCGGGGCACGTGCGGCTCATAGCCCTCCGCGTCATAGTCGTTGAGGGTGAATTGCACGTAAGAATGGATGTTCCGCCGATCCAGCTCGTTCAGGTGGTTCAACAGTGGAGCCGGATTCTTGGACCAGAACACAATCACGCGCGCCTTGGAGATGGAAATGGTTTGGACTTGGCCGGCGTTGAAGGGGTTGGTCCATTTGAAATAGCCCGCGCGGACGCGGTTGAAAAACCAATCCGCATAGAACGCGGGCACGTCCGTCGCTCGGCTGGCGGAGAGAATGACGGGCGCAATCGCTTCGACGCGTTGGCCGTCCTGCGTGGCGATTTCTTCCTTGTCCCATTGTTTGAAAGCGGCCATGGCTAGAATCTCCTCTGCGAAAGAAATGGATTCACCGGCTTGGGACGCGCGACCGGCTCCGGCTGCCGCACGTAGGCCGAAAATCCGCTGGCCACGATGGAGGCATTCTCCTGCCGCACCCCGCGAAAGCAAACGGGTTTGCGACTCCAATTGACGCGATAGGGAATGTCCCGGTAGCGGCTTGTGATGTGCTGGGCAAAATCCATGGGCGCGAAGACACGGTAGCACAGTTGGGATTTGTCCATCAGGCAAAATCGGCTGGATACGGCAAACAAGCGCCGGGTGTAGCAGTGGCGCCCGCTTGGACAATCTCCTTGCCGCATGGCGCACGGGATGGGCGAGACGACTTTCAGATGGCCCCCCGCGTTGAGATAGTCGATGGATTCGCGATTGATCACCATGGGAAACCACTGCCCGCAATCCGCCGTGGTCACGTCGGCCAACGCCACCAGTCCGTTTGCGTCCACGAGCGATTCGGCCAACTGCAGGTATTCGCGGACGATGCCTTGCGCGGTTTCCAGATTCCCGTGTTCGCGGCGGGCGCGGTTATAGAATTCCACCAGCCATTTGGAGGCCTGCACCAGATCGTAGCCGCCGGTCAACGTCCGCCGCAACTCCGCGCAGGAGCCGCGAAAGGCGGCCGTGTCGAATCCCCACACGAACGGACGGCATTCAAATTCCAGCTCGAACGGAAATACCTTCCGGTCGCGTAGCGCTTCCAAAATGCGCCGTTGCTTGTGCAAGGCGTCGGGATTGCCGTCGAACGAATGGATAATCACCCGCTCCGGCCGCAATCCTTCGTCGAGAAGCGCATACAACGCCCCCACGACATCCCCGCCAGTTCCCGAACCCAGACTGGCCATGCGAAGGGTCGTCTTGCGTTGGAACCGCTCCCGCACGGGCAGACTCGCCAGCAGTTCACTCCAAAGGAAACCCGCCTCGCAAAAACTGCGCGGGAAATAGGTGCCCAAATACGCCCGGTTGCGCTCGTCGTCCGCATCGAGTCCTTGCTGAACGGTGGTGGGCAACTGGCGATAGAACGCCCCCAGCCCTTCCAAAATTTCCTGTAGTTCGATCGGCAGAACCAGACACAGGTCGTTCAGCGCATTCCCCGTCGATTCGTTGAGCCCCATCCGCACCATGGTCGTGGCCGCCCCTATCCCACCGTCCTGTTCATTTCCTCCTTCATTGTGCATACCCCTCTTATGCAAATGCCGTGCCAACGGGGTGTCCAATGCGATGAATCTATCGCATCATGTTTCCAAAGAGTGAATTACAAATGTAATTAAAGAATATGAAGGCATTGCCTATTTTGATTGAACGGCAGATTTTTGCCGATCATCAGCAGATATTCTCTGAATATGAATCAGCTTTCCGTTCCCGCATCCAGCCATCGGGCAAGCGAACCGCGAATTCTGCTGAGTCGATCGAGCGAGATTTCACCGATCATTCCCTCTATCGTGTTGGAATCGACAACGGCCAGCCGGGAGGCTCGAATGACGCTGGGTTGCTTGAATCCACCCGCCCCGTAATCCCCGTCATTGGGTGTGACCACCTCATCGAGCCCTCCGACCGCTTGCCAAAGCTGGGAAGAGACCATGCAAATGAGCCAATCGCCATAGCCACCGGGTACTTTCCGCAACACCAACGCCGGTCTCAATTTTCCAGACAGGAGATCCGTTTGGGGAAAACGGAACAAGACAATTTGCCCTTCGCGTATCACTGAGCGGACTCCCTGACATCGCCTGCAGTATAGGGAGAATCCTCGTCTTCCATCCCTCGCATGGCCGCGCGCAAGGAAAATTCATTCCACTCCAAGCGGGGCTCCATCTTGGTCTCGGCGCGGGTCCGAGAGGAAAGGAACAGAGCAAAATCCAGAACTTCCTTCTGGGCGGATTCCGGCAAGGACTGCACACACTGAATTAAAGTTTGCGGCGTTGTCATGGCATATCTCGATTCCAAAGGATGAATACCCTATACAGGCCCCTTCCTCAACCATCAATTCCATGAATCGCGGCCAAGAAATGGTTGCAAGAGCGCCGCGCCACGGCCCAGCATTGCCATCCCAAAGAACTCCGAAACTTCAAACAGCCCTGGTGCCGCCCCCACTCCCTACTCCGCCCAGTCGCGCAGAGTCCGCTCCTTCACGTCGCACAAATCGGCCAGATCGGTCTCGTTCGCCTTGGCATAGCGGCGAATTTCGCGGGCCATGTAGCGCTGGAGATCCTGGATGACGGCTTTGGTCGAAAGGGGGCCCGCCTCCAAGATGGCATCCAACGGGTCCTTTTCCACAACGTGGCGCAACACGCGCGCGGCGATGGAGTCGCCTGATGACGCAGCCTCAGGGCTCGCCAGTCCGGCCAAGGCGTAGGCCATGGCCTCATCGATCGACATGGGCTCGTGAAGATCACCCAGCGCGGCAATGGCCCGATACGCCACAACGTACAAGTCGCGCAAATTGCCCGGCAACGGATGATTCCGAATCGCCGCCAAAACCGCCGAACGCAGGGCGCGCCGCTCGCTGGGCTGAATCGCCAACGCCGCTCGCGACTCCGCCTTGGCCAACACGCCGTCCCATATCCAATCCAAATCCTCGCTCAAGTCCCGCAACGGGGGCATCTCCATGCGCAGAAGACCGATGCGGTCGAGAAAATCGGGATCAAGCTTTTCGCGCAATTCGCCCAACGGACGGTTGGTGGCCGTGATCAGTCGAAAATCGCTATGCATGCTCTTGGTCGAGCCCAACGGCGAATAGACATGCTCCTCGAGAGCCTTGATGAGCAAGCGCTGTAGCCCCGACGAAATGTCGCCGATTTCATCCAAAAACAACGTGTCGCCATCCGCCGCCGCCAAGAGTCCTTCCTTGTTGTCGTTCGCACCGGTGAACGCCCCTTTGACGTAGCCAAACAGTTCGGTGCGCATGGTTTCTTCGACATATTGCCCGCACGGCACGACCGGAGGATGCGCATCGTTGACCTGCTTGCGATACTCCCCAAACGACCGAATCCACGATGCCAGTGTGGTTTTTCCAGTCCCGCGCTCGCCCAAAATCAACAGCGGCACCTTCACCTGCGCAAACCGCCGCGCCTCCGCATACACCGATTTCAGGCGCACCGAAACAAATCGGCGCGGATCCCAATCCATGTGTTCCCCATCGGGACGCGCCAATCGCTGATTTCGCTGATACACCTTGAAAAACGTATCCAGCCCCACCTCGACCTTGGCTGCAGCAGGTTCTCCCGGCTGGCGATCTTCAGCACGATAGGTTTTCACAAGCTCAATGGGCGGCTCGATCATGCCCGTCTCTGCCATCAACACCCACAGGGTCTGCATGGAGGGCGTCCCCGGACTGATGTGCGCCACAAAACGCTTGCCCGCGCGGTCGCATCGAATTCCGGGAATCTCGGCCTGCAAAAACGACAAAATCTCGGCATGGTCCGTCGGGTCGCGCCCCCGCCACACCCGTTTCACCACGCGCAACCGGGGCGCGCGTTTGCGAATTTCCGCCTCCAACTCACGAGTCTTGCGCAACTCTTCGCCATCGGCGGACTCGCGATAAAAAACAAACACCTCATCAAATTGCCCCGCATAGGCCGAATCCGGACAAAACAGCAACGTCAGGCTGGGACCATCGCGCCCATCCCTTCCAAACGGATCGTTTTGTTTGGCGATCCATGTCAGCAACGTCGATTTTTTTTCGCAGGCCATTTTTCGATTCCCCGTCCAACTTAGAGAACCCTTCTATCCCATTTTGCTTACCAAATCGACCCAAAACGTGACGAATGACGGAATGCTCTCAACCCCACCCCATTTTCCATCGCCCTCCATCCCCACAAAACCACTCCATCACCCCCAATTCAAAACGGCTCTAGTTTTATAAAACAATAGCCATTTCACCCCCTCGGTGCACAAACCAAAAGGGATACTGTTTTATAAAACAATACCCCTTTCCCTCGTCCTTGAGCGCACCCAAGAATGGATACTATTTTATAAAACTATATCCATTGAACTTTCTTATTCCTGAAGTTGGGCCAACGCCCTCCTATCACCACACTCGGGTAAATATCCAGCGAAACACGGGCGGATAGGGGTATCGGCATCCGCAGGCAGGAATGAAATCTCACCTCGCGCTTCATATCCTCCTGCGGCAATTGCGACTGGCTAACGGGTTGAACTGATTTCCTTACGGGTTGAGAATTGCGCGGTAAAACCGCATTGGACCGGTCTCCAGCGCAGCATGATGGACGAAGGACCACAACTCGGTGTCTGGAGTCGCTGTGGCGATGGGGGTCCAACTCTCAAGATCTGTGCTGGTTTCGAGAGTTAAGGGAACATATGGGGTGGTCCTGAGTACTATCGTCACTTCACCATCGGATGTCAGCACTTCGCCATCGGCTGTTCGCGAGATGTCGGTGATCATCGGCGTTTCTGGAACTTTCGGCGTTTCGTTAACCGTTGGCACCGCGTCCATCGCCGCCAGCGCCGCGTTCATCGCCATCGCTACGCCGACCCAATCGGTCGCCGCATGAATCGCGGTGTCGCCATCCGTCTTGGCAGTGATCAGCGCCTCCCAGTTCTCGGCCGTGTAATAGTTCGCTTCCAGATAGGTCGCCAGAGCCAGCGCCAGATCGTTTAGTGCCGCCGTCTTGGCCGCCGCCAGCGTTTCGTTAACCGTTGGCACCGCGTCCATCGCTGCCAGCGCCGCGTTCATCGCCGTTGCCACGCCGACCAAATCAGTTGCCGCCTGAATCGCGTTGCCGCCATCCGTCTTGGCGGCGTTCAACGCCGTCCAGTTCTCGGTGGTGTAGTCCGCTTCCGGATAGGTCGCCAGAACCGTCGTCAAGGCGTCCAGCGCCGCCGCCTTGGCCGCCGCCAGTGTTTCGGCAACCGTCGGCACCGCGTCCATCGCCGCCAGAGCCGAGTCCCTCGTCGTTGCCACGCCTACCAGATCGGTCGCCGCAATAATCGCAATGTCGCCATCCGTCTTGGCGGTCTTCAGCACCATCCGATTCTCGGCGGTGTAGTTCGCTTCCAGATCGGCCGCCAGCGCCTTCGCTAGGGCGTGCAGCGCCGCCGCCTTGGCCACCGCCAGCGTTTCGGCAACCGTCGGCACCGCGTCCATCGCCGCCAGCGCCGAGTCCCTCGTCGTTGCCACATCGGCCAAATTTGTCGCAGCCTGAATGGCGATGTCTCCATCCGTCTTGGTGATGTTCAGTGCCGTCCAGTTCTCGGCGGTGTAGTTCGCTTCCAGATCGGTCGCCAGCGCCGCCGCCAGATCGTACAGCGCCGCCACCTTGGCCAACGCCAGCGTTTCGGCAACCGTCGGCACCGCGTCCATCGCCGCCAGCGCCGATTCCTTCGCCGTCGCCACGCCCGCCGGATCGGTCGCCGCATGAATCGCGATGTTGCCATTCGTCTTGGCGGTAATCAGTGCCGTCCAGTTCTCGGCGGTGTAGTAGTTCGCTTCCAGATAGGTCGCCAGCGCCATCGCCAGAGCGTCCAGCGCCACGGCCTTGATCGCCGGCAGCGTCTCGGCCAGCCCGAGGTCCACCCGGAGGTGGGTTGTTCCAGGCAGAACATCAAACTCCATGGAATATACAAACTCGCTCACGTCGCCGGACACGCCGTCGCTGTCCAGCGCATCATCGCCGCCTTGGTCGGCTGTGGCGATGCGGTAATCGGTTGTGACGCTTGAAAGATCCCAGCGGACGATCAAAGTGCCCGGTTGCACACCTTCGAACAGAACGTTCCCGTCGGCATCGGTGACGGTGTCCCCCACAACGATCGGCGGTGGATATCCTACGGGTGGAGTTCCCGTTACCGCTGAAAAGGTAGTGGATAATGCGATCGTGCCGGCAGCCGAACCCGCCAGCGCCCGACCGCTGATGGTGGTGCTTGCGCCAAAGGTGATCGTGGCGCCGCCAAGGATATTTCCCTCCATGTGAGTACCTGCTCCCAAGGAAACCGCACCTTCCACGATCCAAAAAACGTTCGCGCTTGTAGCCTCATTGCTTAGAATCACATTCCCGGTTGCTGCTGTTGTGCCAAATGCTCCTACGATTTGGATGATGAAAACAGCCTCCGGGTCTCCTTCGGCATTCAGCGTGACTGGGGTGGCCAAGGTAGCTGCCGCTCCGATTTTATACACTCCGGGCGTCAAGGTCGTTCCGCCCAACGCATAGGCAGCCGCAGACAATTCAACATCCTGTGCTCGCCCCTTGCCATCCGCGTAAGCTACCGCAAAATCGTCCAAAGCGGTCAGCACAACCGCATGACCCATGGGGTGAATGGTTCCTGTCGAGGTGATCGCCGGGGCGATGGCACCCGTGCCCGATCCCACGTCGCCTTCCACGTTGCCGGATCCAGTAATCGCCGCCCCTGCCAGAACTCCGAAATCGGCCGCCGTTCCAAGGTCGATGGTCAACTTTTCAAAAACAAGTTGTAGCAAGGTGACAGGAACGTTTGTGAACCCGGTGGTTTCAGACGGATTTTGAATGCCGTCGATGTTCGCGTCGAACCAGAGCCGGCCGCCCACGACGGAAGGATCTACTGGTACTGAAATGGTCGTGGCCATTGCGATGGTGCCGGCAGCCGAACCCGCAAGCGCTCGACCGTCAATTGTTGTCGTCGCACCAAGCGTGATTGCAGCGCCTCCGAGTATGGTTCCATTCAGGTGTATACTTGCCCCCATGGAAACCGCGCCGTCCACGATCCAAAAAACGTTCCCGCTTTGAGCCTCATTGGTTAAAACCATATTCCCTGTTGCTGCGGTTGCACTAAATGCTCCTCCGATTTGGATAATAAATACAGCATCAGAGTCTCCTTGGGCATCCAGAGTAACGGGGGAACCCACAGTAGCCGCAGCCCCGATTTTATAAACTCCGGGCGTCAAGGTCGTTCCGCCCAACTCATAGGCAGCCGCAGACAATAGAAAATCAGGTGTCCGATTCTTGCCGTCATCGTACGCTGTGGCAAAATCGGCCAGAGCGGTCAGCACAACCGCATCACCCGTAGGATAAATGGTTCCTCCAGAAGTTATCGCCGGAGCGATGGCCCCTGTACCCGACCCCACATCTCCTTCCACATGACCGGAACCTGAAATCGCTGCTCCTGCCAGGGCTCCGAAAGTCGAAGCCGTTCCAAGGTCGACAGGCTCTGGGACGGCCGCCAACACCGTTCCGCACGGAACCGCCACGGTCATGGCCAAGACAAGGCAACCGAGCATGAGTTTCGCTTTTGCACACCCTCGCAAGCCGTATGCGTGAATCGAATCGTCATTTCTGCGTTCGGGCGCTGTCATCAAGTATTCTCTCATGGTGTGATTCCTTGGGGTTCTTCGGTCGTAGCACCGTTTCATCGGGGATGAATCTAGTTGCACGGGCTTTGCTTCGCTATGGGGTACAACCCGAATGGCATTCAGGCCTGTCTCTTTATGAGGATGGGCGCATCCCCGTTCCATTGACCTTCTTCAACGCTCGCATGGTTCCGGGTAGGGCGCGACCGCCGGGCGCGCCGTCTCTTCCCCTCACGATCCCGGCGGGTCCAGCGGCCCCGCCCTACCCGTTCCCTGCTTATTGGATATTTGGACGCATCCACCGATAGCACCCAACGCAAGTCAACCAAACGGGAATGCGCCCTATAATGAACAGACCGTCCTTCCGCTTTGCGGCTCTCTCACCTCCTCAGGGGGGTCACGATGTACCCGCCCTTTCCCATTTGCCCTGGATTCTCCGATTGACCGCCGTCCATGGTTCCTCGTAGAGTCGTTCAATGGGACACCAGCCAACACATGGATGCCTCTTGGGGCGGAAGGGCCGATTCGTGTTGGGCGCACTGGTTGCGCTGGCGTTTTTTGGGGGCTGCCGACAGAAACCGTCGTCATCTGCAGAGGAGCTGCAGGGGGAAATCCACCTGGCGGGCTCGACGCTTTTGATGCCGCTGGTCCGCGAGGCGGCGGAACAGTTCACTCGAAACCATCCGCAAGTCAGCTTTGCTTTCCTGCCCTCCGGCTCCTTCGCGGGAAAGCGCCTGCTGGTATCGGGCAGCGCGGACATAGCGTGTTCGGACGTCGATCTGGGCTCCCAAGAAGCCGAAGATGCGTATCGGGAGACCGCGTTCGCCTGGTGTCCCATCCACGTCATCGCCCATCCATCCGTTGGCGTGGGCACCCTTGAGGAAACGCAGGTTAGCGAGATTTTGAGCGGCAAGCGAACCCGCTGGAGCGAGGTAGGGGGCGCGGATATCGCCATTGTTCCGGTTCGCCGCCTGAGCCTTTCCGGCACGCGGTTTCTGGTGGATTCCTTTTTCCTACCCGAGACGCCGACCAGCGATCCGGGGCTGAAAGCGGGGAGCAGCGATGAAGTGGCGTCGCTGGTAGAAACGACGCCGGGGGCCATTGGTTTTTCCGCCGCCGCCGCGATTGCGGGGAAGAATCTGGTCACGCTGGCCCTGAACGGCGTCATGCCCTCGGCCGACAGCGTACGCCATCGAACCTATCCATTGATCTTCAAAGGGCGTTTGTATTATTCGGGAGACGCGCCGGTTCGGGTCCGGGCGTTTGTGGAATGGGTTGCGGGTAATGAGTTTGCGGGGCGCATCCAGGCGGCGGGGTTCGTGCCCATGACGGAGGTTTCCGCGGCGGCGGACACGGCCCGCGCCGCGTCGCCCGCTGCGCCGCCTGCTGCGAATCCATGGGAAATCGCCGCCATGGCTCTGGCCGGCATCGGACTCTTTCTGGCCGGCATGCGCATGGTTTCGTCGAGCATGAAGAAAATGGCCACACGTCGGCTCCGGGTTGTGCTGGGGAGGTGGACGCGCTTTCCGGCGCTGGGGGCGTTGTGGGGCATTCTCAGCGGCGCGGTCACGCAAAGCGGAACCAGCGTTGCTTTTCTGCTGGTCGGGTTCGTGTCGAGCGGGATGATCCCGTTGGCCGCGGCCATGCGCGTTGTGGCGTGGGCGGATGTGGGCTCATCGCTGCTGGTTTTTCTGGCCACCGCCAACGTTCGGCTGGTGGCTCTGTATTTTCTTGGCCTTTCGAGCATAGCCTACAGTTTGGACAAGCACAAAAAGCGCGACGCGCTGCTGCTGGCCTGCCTTGGGCTGGGTCTGTTGCTGTTTGGATTCGACCTGGTCAAATCCACCGCGCGCGACCTGACGGGCTTGGTGTGGGTGCAGCGGCTGGTGGAGCAAGCCGGCGACGCAATCCTGCCCCTGTTTGTTCTGGGCGCCCTGCTGCGGCTGCTCACACAGTCCTCCTCCGCGGTCACCATCCTGTGCATTCCGCTGATTCAAACCGGACTGCTCAGTCTTCCGCAAACCTGCGCCATGGTGTGCGGGACGAGCGCGGGCGCGGCCTTGGCGGGGCTCATGCTTTCGACCGGTCTGGGCGGCCAGCCTCGGCAACTCATCTACTTTAAATGCGTTTTGGACGCCATTTCCGGGGTGGCGCTGTTTCTTCTGCTTATGCTGGCGAACCCGCGCGGCGAGCCGTATCTCGCCCTGTGGCTGATGGATGCGGCCCCAACGGCGAGCGGCCGTGTCGCGGCGTTGTTTCTCGCGCTGAAGCTGGCCCCCACGTTGCTGGCGTGGGTTGCTGGCGGCCCCCTCGGCTCGCTCATGGCCAAACTCTCGCCGGTCACCGTCGGGGAACGCATGGCCGGCTTGCTCTATCTCCACGAGCAGTCGCTGGAGCATCCGGACTCCGCGGTGGACTGCGCGGATCGCGAAAGCCGGCGGATTTTGCGGCGGCTACCGGGCTACCTGGACGAAATCCGGCGGGAGCGAGACGAATTGGAGCACGTGGAAATGGCCGCGTCCTCGCCCGGAAGGACCGCACCTCGAGTTACCCTCTTGGAGATGCACAGCGCCTCGCGGGAACTCGACCGGGAAATTACGCACATTCTGGGCGAGTTGATGTCCTTGGACTTGGGCGTCGGGGAGACCGAGCGCCTGCTGAAAATGCAGAACCGCCATCAAACCGTCATGGAATTGGCGGAAGCGGTTCACCAATTCACGCTGGCCATCAAAGAGTCCCGGCGCTGCGAAGAACTCGGGGGCATGAGTTTCGGCATGCCGGAAGCGTTGCATGCCATTCTGCATACCGCCGTGGAATATGCCGAGACGCCCACCGCCGAGGAAGGCGCCCTACTTTTTAAACTGACGTCGGACAACGGCGAGCTTATGGAGAACATGCGCAACACCTATCTGAAGGGCGAGCGGCAAATTTCCCTGGAGGCGCGTCCCGCCTTGCTCCAACTGACCACCCAATTCCAGCGGGTCGTCTGGTTGGTCAACCGCTGGGTCCGCAGCAACGCCTGAGCTTCAAACCACTGAAAAGGTTCAAATCCCCACCGGCCCCTCCAACCTTCTCACCACCACCATGACCCTCCATCACGTCGTCCACGTGGACCATATTCTCCACATTTTTTCTCCCTCCTCGCCCCCGGCGGACACATCGCTCTGGCTGATCTCGATACCGAAGACGGCTCCTTCCATTCCACTCCGGATGGCATTCCCCACTTCGGCTTCGACTGGGACACCTTCGCGCATTTGCTCCGCACCGTCGGCTTGATACCCTCCGGCTTACAACCACCACCCGCATCGAAATATTCTCGCACCTACACGGTCTACCTCGCCACCGCCCAAAAACCCCAATAGACGATCCCCCTTTGCTCGCCTCAACTGCCTACTGAATTTTTTTAGAGGCTCATTCCGGCTCTCCCATCGTGCGCAATTCGACAATAGGAATTCTACAACAGGCGAAACTCAAAAACCGCTTTCTTTTGGCTGTTTTGGGGAGTTGTAGATGCGTTGGAACTGGGTTGCCCACTAAAACCTCTTGCCACGACAGTGGAACCGGGCGTAAAAGGGGAACTCGGAGGGTTTGGAATATGCCGATGAATATCCAATGGGGAAATGGCCTTGAATCGCTGGCAGATGACTTATTCCAGCAGCTCGAAAACGACAAGGTAGCTTCTCCATCGGACGTTTTCGCTCAGCGTGAATGCGTCGTCGTTCCCAATCGCGTTCAGCAGGCGTGGCTCCAGCAACGCTTCTTGTTTGATTTGAATCGCCCGGCCTCCGCCACCCCCCACGTGTTGGCCAACGTCGATTTTCCCCTCCTGAATCTGTTCGTCGCCGACTGGCTCTATCGTATGGAACACCCGGAGAACGGCATCGCCCGCCCCGATCCAGAACAGCACCCGTTTTCCGTCAAAAGCATACGTTGGCAACTCTATGCCTTCTTGCAGTCCGACGCCCTCGACGGCGTCTTTGCCCCGCTTCACCGCTACGTCGATGCCCATGGCGCCCCCGATCCGCGCAAGTGCTTCAAGCTGGCCGGACGCCTGGCCGCCCTCTTCGACCAATACCAAACCTTTCGCCCCGCCATGGTCGCGGCTTGGGAAATCGGCAAAAACACAGGAACGGACGAGTCCACGGCGTGGCAACCCGAACTTTGGCGACGATTGGTCGCCGGCAAGGCCGACCAAACCTATCTCGCCGCTTTCCGGAAAATGGACGCCCGCCTCGGCCTTTCCCGCATCGCCCAAACCTATCGCCGCATCTTTGTCTTTGCCCCCACCCTGATGCCAGGGGCCCATTTGGCGTTCTTCCGGGCGCTGGGCAAGGTCCTTCCCGTGAACGTCTATCTCTTCAATCCTTCCCCCGTCACCGATTGGTTCGACCGCGATACCCAACGCCAACGCCTGCAAGCGCACGACTCCCTCGAACGCGCCGATGACGACTTCGATTCGGACTCCTTCGACGACATGCACCCCCTGCTGGCGGCCTACGCCCGGGGCTCCCGCGACCTCGTCTCCGGGGCGCTCGACCTCACCGAAGGCCAAATCACCGATCTGCCGCAGGACGTGCCCGCGAATTCGGTGCTGGCGACGCTTCAGCAATCCATCGTGGATGGCCGCCCGGCCGCCGAGACAGCCTCCCCGATGAATGACGATGGCTCCATCCAGCTCCACCTCTGCCACGGAAAAATGCGCGAAGTGGAAGTCCTCCGCGACCAGCTCCTGAAATGCTTTGCCGAACGCCCCAACCTCCAGCCTCGCCACGTTCAGGTGCAGGCCGCCGACCTGAACGCCTACGCCCCCTATATCGAGGCTGTCTTTTCCACGTCCTGCCCTAACGCGCCTTCCGCCATCCCCTTTGTTCTGGCCGACCGCATCGCGGGGGGCGAAAGCCAAGCCGCCGAAGCTTTTCGTCAATTGCTCGAGTTGGCGGATAGCCGGTTTGCCGCCCCCGAACTGGTAGATCTCTTGCGATGCGATGCCGTGGCCCGCCAATTCGACATCGAGGCGACCGATGTGGATTCCATCGCCGATTGGCTGAATCAGGCCGGCGTCCGCTGGGGACGGGACGTCGGCCACCGAGAATCGGTTTCCAAGGCCGCCTTCGAAGAGCAAACCACCTGGATCCATGGCTTGGACCGCCTGTTCCTTGGCTATGCGCTCGGACAAGACGCAACAGGCCCGACCGACATCTCTCCTTGCGACTGTGTCGAAGGTGGCGGGGCCGTCTTGCTGGGCCGTCTTGCCCGTTTTTTCCAACGAACCGCCGCATTCGCAGACTTCGGAAAATTTTTCCACGCCCCCTGCGAATGGGCCGACGAACTGGATCGACTGGTCGATGATTTCTTCGTCAACGACAACGAAACCTTCATGGACGTCGCCATTCTGAAAAAAGCCATTCGCCTCCTGCGTACCGGAATCGAAACCGCCGGATTCGGAAAAATGGCCCCCTCCCTCCTCGTCCCCGTTTCCGTAATCCGCGACTTCCTGTCCGGACACCTCGCTGAACCAGCCGGTGGCACCGACCTCAACAAAAACGCCGTCGTATTCTGCTCTCTACGCCCCGGAAGCAGCACTCCGCGCGAAATCCAATGCCTGCTGGGCATGGGCGACAGCCTCTTTCCCCGCACCGAAAGCCGCCCCGCCTACGATCTTCTTCGCACCTGCCGGAAATTGGGCGACCGCTCCCAAACCATCGAAGACCGCATGGCCTTTCTCGAAGCCATCCTCAACGCGCGCCATCGCTTGCTCATCTCCTATCCGGCTTTCTCCGAGGAAGACAACACCCCCGGCTGCGAATCCGTCGTCGTGCGGGAAATGACCGAATATCTGGACGCCACCTTCGGCAAGAAAAGCTACCGCACCGTCCTGCACAGGCTCCACGCCTTCCATCCCGACTATTTCGCCCAACGCGCCGGGCTCTTCTCCTTCTCGAAAAGCAACCGGAATGCGGCGCTGGCTCTCCGAACGCCCGTAGCCCAATCCGAGGCCCCTTCCGCCGCCCCGCCCACCGCGCATCCGGCCAAATCCATTCGCCTCAACATCACCGAGCTGGCCCGTTTTTTCAAAAATCCGGCCCAATATTATTGCAACCGCGTGCTGGGCGTTCGTCTGGACGCCCAAAGCGAAGGGATTCTGGCCGATTCCGAACCGTTTTCGCCCGGCCCCCTCGAACAGTTCCTCATTCGCGACAGAATAATCAACGTCCTCCTCCTCGACCCGATGCCAAATAACGCCGTGGAAACTCTGCGCGCGCAACTCGTCTCCGATGCCCTCCTTCCGCTCGGACAATGGGGAAAAAATTGGTTTGAGGGACAAACAAACGACGTGGAATCCCTGTTGGACACCCATTGGGATCGCATCGGCGTGTTGCGCGAAGCCCTCCGGGCGCGCAAGGCCGCCCCGGCTCAAGAACACTCCCTACAACTGACCGTCAACGGCATCCACGTCACGCTGGACGGAAAAATCCCCTTGATCCAACCGGCGGATGCCGACGGAGCCAACGGCGGAATCGCCCTGACCTTCCGATGCGCCTCACCCAAGGCCGACGTCCGACTAGGCGCTTGGCTGTCCCACCTTTTTCTGCACGCATCTGGGCAAACCGTCGCGTCCATCGTCGTTCAAGGAAAGAAAGACGGCAAGGACGTCAAAACCCACCTCCTGGAAACGCCGGAAAGTGCCAACGCCGTCGAATCCCTCAAAGCGCTTCTCTCCCTGTATCTGGACGGCTTGCGCAGAATCCCGCCCTTCACGCCCGAATGTGCTTTGGCCTTCGCGGAGAAGGAGAAAACTTCGCCCGATTCCGATGCGCTCGAAGCCGCAAAAGAAAAATGGTTTTCCGGCTATAGCACCCTCTACAACGGAGACGCAGATCCCTATTTTCGATCCAAACTGGGTGCGGAAGGCCCCTTTCAAGAAGCCGCCTCCTTTGCCGAACTGGCCCGGAAAATCATGGGACCCATGCTCAAGGCTGAACAATCGTTGAAACCCCTCAAGGCATAATCATGGCCGAATTTTCCAACATCGTTTTTTCGGATTGGAACCCGGACAATCGCACGCTGGTGGAAGCCAGCGCCGGCACGGGAAAAACCTACAATATCCAAAATGCCTATCTCCGGCTCGTGCTGGAACTGGATCTGGCCGTTCAGCAAATCCTCGTCGTAACCTTCACCGAGGCCGCCACCCGAGAACTCCGCGACCGCCTGCGCAAGGTGCTGGTCGATGCACGCCATGCGCTGCAACGCCCCACCGACACCCACGATGAGCGCATCGTCCACGCCATGGCCAAGGCCCGCGAAAATCCCGCCAACGGCGATGCCACCCTCCGGCGTCGCATCCAACGAGCCTTGATGGATTTCGACGGCGCCGCCATTTTCACCATCCACGGATTCTGCAACCGAGTGCTGGAACGCTATGCGTTCGAGTGCGGACACGACCCCGATGCCGAATTGCTGCCCGACCACGCCCGCATCCTCCTCGAAACTTGCCAAGACTGGTGGCGCAATCACGCCTATAGTGAAAAAACTGCCGCCAGCCAGCCTTTTGACGATCTCGATTCGCTGTTCAAGCTGGTTCAGCAAGTCGCCCAACACCCCGATGCCATCGTCCACGGTTCCACGCTGAAACCCGGCCCCGAATTCAAAACGCTGACCGACCTCTGCGCCACTGCATGGGAAAACATTGGCGATCTCAGAGGAAAAGCCCAATGGATCGGAAACGGCCAACTCCGCCCAACGGCAAAGGGCAACCCCGTGAATATTCAGCCTCTTTCGGACCACGTCGTCTCCCATGCCCATTTCTTTGCTCCGTGGCTGAAGGAATACCCCGCTTCAGCCGACGCGCCCGAAGAATCTTTCTGCGCTTCCCTCTCCTTTGTTGTCCAAACCGCCTTGTCCCTTCCCACCGTTGGCGAGGCCGACACGTTCCGCGCTTGCCTCAAAAACGTGGCGACCCAAGCGAAAGAACACGAATGTCTTGGCTCTCGCGCCGCCATTGCTCAGGAAATCGCCCGGCAATTTCGCGACCGCATCCGCGACCGCTCCGCCCTGACCTACGACGCCATGCTGTTCAACGTACGCAAGGTTTTATTGGACCCCGAATCCGGCCCCCGCCTGAAAGAAGTCCTCCGCACGGAATTCCGCGCCGCCCTGATCGACGAATTTCAAGATACCGATCCCGTTCAATTCGGCATTTTCGACGAAATTTTCTCCGCCCCTTCACTGGAAGCCGCTCCCACTCCCGTGCTCTTCGTGGGCGACCCCAAGCAAGCCATCTACGGTTTCCGCAGCGGCGACTTGTTCACCTATTTCAAAGCAAAAGAGGGTGTGCCGGAAGACCAGCGCCACTCGCTGGAAACCAACTTCCGCTCCGAACAACATCTCGTCAGCGCCGTCAACGATCTGTTCAAAGATGACCTTCCCGGCTCCACCTTTCTCGCCGGCGACAACATCGCCTATCCGGGCACCCTCAAGGCCCAAGGCACGACTCCGGAAAAAACGATCCTCATCGATGGCGCGCCGGATCCGCAGCCGCTCAAGGTGTGGACCTATCCCTCTGAGGGAAGTATCAGCGCCAATAGCCCTCTGGCCCACCAAATCGCTTCCGACGTGGCCCGCGAAATCGCCCGCATGCTGTCCAACGATTCTTTGCGCTTTCCCGAAACGCCTCCCCGAGGCATCCGCCCCTCGGATATCGCCATTCTCGTCCGCACGCATGCGGAAGCCGCCGAAATCCAACAGGAACTACTCCAATGCGGCGTCAACGCCGTTCGTCAGGCCACCGGCAGCGTGTTCGATTCCGAGGAAGCCCCCCAACTGGCGCTGGTCATGAAGGCCATGCTGTCCCCCGGACGCGCCTCCGCCTTGCGCGGAGCCTTGAGCGCGTCCTTCATCCCCTGCCCTGAAACCGATCTGGCCCGCTTCAACCAAAACGATCTCGCCGCAGAAGAATCACCATCTCTCTCCAACGAAAACCCATCCCCTACCCCCGAATCTTCCCGCACACTGGAGGATTGGATCGAGTTGTTTCGAAATGCCGGCCTTCTTTGGCAACAGCATTCGTTTATCATGGCCTTTCAATCGCTCTCCCGCGAACTGGGCATTCGCGCCTTCATGGCCAGCCAGCCAGACGGCACCCGCCGCATGTCTTCCCTCGTGCATCTCGTGGAACTCGCCCACCAAACCGCCCGCAGCCAAAAACTCGGCCCTGTCGCCCTTTTGCGCTGGTTCACGAGCCAACTGGATCAATCGGATCGCGATGACGCCGACGCCAACGACGCCACGCGCGTTCGCCTCGCCGACGACGACCCAGCGGTCCAAATCATGACGCTGTTCAAAAGCAAGGGCCTGCAATTTCCTATTGTGTTCATCCCCACTCTCTGGCGCCACAAAGCCGACGCCATGCACAGAAACGATGTCGTCCTGAAATATCACGACTCCCTCAACCGCCTGGTGCTGGATCTGGATACTCAATCAAAGTCTGGAAAAAATCGTGCGCTCACCGAACACCTGCAAGAGAACATTCGCCTCGCCTACGTCGGCCTCACCCGCGCCGTCAACCGCATCGTCGCTGTCGAGGTCGTCCACCCGAAAATTAAGCGCGAAACCTATTCCTTGACCCATCTCCTCTCCTGCTGGCGTGACCGTAATCCTGCCTCTTCCCGCATTGCGGCAGCCAATCCGCCGTCCTCTCATGACCCTCTTCCTGCGAAACACGCCGACTCCGGCGACGAGTGGCCCGCCCCCTTGGCCCTTCCCAACGTGGACAAGGAACAGGGTCGCGCCAGCTTCTCCTCGCTGACGCCTCACATGGGAACCAAGCCATCCGACCAAGCAAGCGAAGTGGCTGACCGGGATCCATTCACCAACACCCCCACTCTACCGCCCGAATCGCCCATCGAAATAGACCCCATTCTCTCCATTCCCGGCGGCGCCAAACTCGGAACCTGCTGGCATAAAATTTTTGAACTGCTGGATTTTCAAGCCCCCGATGAGGCCATCGCCAAGGTCGTGGACGACACGCTGGATCTGCACCGCATCTGCAAACGCCCTGCCGACGAGTTGCCGGAGGAAAAGAAAATCCGCCTGACCCTCCAGCGCCAAGCCGTCCACCAAATGGTTCGCCGCGTCCTCCATTCCGATCTAGACGCCGGTCATGGCCCCTTCCAGTTGAAGGACATCCTGCTTTCCGCCCGACGCTCGGAACTGGAATTCAACTTTTCCCTGCATCGCGATGGAATCCGACGTCTCGGCGAAATGGCAGCCATCTTGGATGAGCTCTGGACAACTCCGTCCCGGGATTCCACCTTCATCCACGAGCTGCAAAACAAAGAAACCAAAATCCCCCTCGGCTTCATGACCGGCTCCATCGATCTTGTGTTTGAGCAAAGCGGTCGATTCTACGTTGTGGACTGGAAATCGAACCAACTGAATCGAAATCCTTCCGATTTCGACGCCGAAGGCTTGGCCGCCGAAATGCGCTGCCATGCCTATTATCTCCAGTACCTGATCTATTCGACCGCCCTCCATGGATTCCTCTCCCGCAATTTGGAGTCCTACGACTACGATCGCCATTTCGGCGGCGTCTTTTATCTGTTCCTGCGCGGCATGGGCTTGGCGGAACCCAAAGACGGGCGAGGCATTTTTGTCGATCGCCCCTCAAAAGCCCTGATCGATCGCCTGTCCGCTTTTCTCGGAGGTGCAACGTGAATCCCGCCGCTTCCAAAACCCTTGCCCAATGCCTCGAAGCCGGTCTTCTGCGGGATGTCGATGTGCATCTGGTGCAATCCCTCCTGCGCACCTATCAAGAACCCCTGCCCGATTCCGCTCAACTCGTTCTGGCCCTCGCCTGCCGCGCCACCGGCAACGGCCATGTCTGCCTCGCTCTCGATGAGGTGGACCCCTCCTGGTTGCCGTCTTCCGAATCCGATCCCACTCTTCGAAAGTCGCTCCTCGCCGCCTTGGCCCAGGAAAAAAATCGTCTACAAATCGACTCCAAGCTCATCGGCTGCGGCACAGGCAACGAACCCTTCGTCCTGGAAAACTCCCGCCTCTATCTTCGCCGCTTCTGGAACTACGAAAAGGCTGTCGCCACCACTCTCCTCTCCATGTCCAAAGAATCCACCGGAAGCCGCGCCGCCGATTTTGAAACGCAAATTTCTGCCGCCACCCCCCCCCTCGCCGATGGCCAGAAAACCGCCATCCGCTGTGCCATCGAAAAACGCTTCTCCATCCTGACCGGCGGCCCCGGAACCGGCAAAACCTTCGTCGCCGCCCATCTGCTCGTGATGCTCTCGAAAGCCTCGCCGCTCATCCGCATCCGCATGGCCGCCCCCACCGGAAAGGCCGCCGCCCGCATGGACGAAAGCGTTGGCGGCGTTTTGAAAACCATGGGAGTCTCCCTGGAAAAGGAACCCGCCTGCACCATCGAACGCCTGCTGGGCTTCCAAAACGGATCGCCCTATTTTCGCCACAACCGAAAGAATCCCCTGCCCGCCGATATCGTGCTGATCGACGAAACCAGCATGATCGATCTCCCCAAAATGGCCAAACTGCTCGACGCCATCGGCAGCCGCACCCAGTTGATTCTTCTCGGCGACAAAAACCAACTCGCCTCCGTCGAACCCGGAAGCGTCATGTCCGAGCTGTGCCAATCCACCGCCCTCGCTCCCGTCACGGCCACGCTCGTCGAAAGCAAACGCTTTCTGGACAACACCCCCGTGGCGGAACTCGCCAAGGCCATCCAGTCCGGCAACCCCGAAAAGGCATGGTCGCACGCCTCCGCCCCCTCCGCCGACATCCGCCTGCATTCGAGCGCCGGTTTCCACGCCAAAAAATGCCCCGCCGAATTTCAAGCCAGCGTCTCCGAGGGCTATCGCAATTTCATCGCCGCCAAGACCCCGCACGACGCCTTCGCCGCCCTCTCCCGCTTCCGCGTACTCTGCGCGCTTCGGAACGGCCCTCAAGGCTCCCTCCACGTCAACGCCGCCATCGAGGAAATCCTGAAGCCCCATCGGCGAGGCGAGTTTTACGACCACCGCGTCGTTCTCGTCACCCAAAACAACTACGAAATCAATCTCTTCAACGGCGACGTGGGCATCGTTCTGAATCAGGACGATGGCTCTCCCGTCGTCTATTTTGAAGAAGGCAAAGGAAAATTCCGCCACGTCCCCTGCCGCCTGTTGCCCGACCACGAAACCGCCTTCTCCATGACCGTCCACAAAGCCCAAGGCTCTGGTTTCGGCCGCATCCTCGTCCTGCTCCCCGACCACCCCAGCCCCGTCATGACGCGCGAATTGCTCTATACCGCCGTCACCCGCACCGAAAGCGGCGTTGACCTCTGGTGCGAAGAAGCCTCCTTCAAACAGGCCGTCGCCCACCCCACCGTCCGCCACATGGGGCTCCAGCGCAAGTTAGACGCCGCCCCCTCCCCCATCCCTTGAAATGGAATCGCCCGAATATGAATTTTGGAGTGGCATTTTTCGCGACCGCTCGATGTGTTGAGAGGTTGCAATTTTTCAGAGGATGGAGTAGAACACGCGCCTTGTTCAGTTGGTGGATATAGCTCAACTCGGTAGAGCACCAGATTGTGGTTCTGGCTGTTGCGGGTTCAAATCCCGTTATCCACCCCATTTTTTTGGGGATTTGGTTTCATTTCACGGTTGCGGGGCAAGGCTCTTTTGTGTACGGTTTGCAGTTCTGTGGCCGGGTCTATCCCCGGCAGAATTCAAAACCAATCGCTAAGGAAAGGCATAAGAGCATATGAAGGATGTCCCAGTCGCGGATGTGCGGAATTTTGTTTTGGTGGGCCACACGGGAAGCGGAAAAACCTCATTGGTAGATTCTTTGCTCTATAAGCTGGGGGTCAACGATCGGTTGGGAAATCCGGGGGATGGTTCCAGCATGGTGGACTGGACCGACGAAGAAAAAAATCACAAAATCTCCATGTGGGCCAAGGCATTCGATGCGGTCTGGCGCCCTAAAGGGGGTAAGGCGTTGCGGTTGGTCATGCTCGATACTCCCGGCTATGCCGATTTTTATGGTCAAGTGGTGGCCGCTACCCAAGTGGCCGATGCGGCGCTGATCACGGTGGACGCCACGGCAGGAGTGCAGGTGGGCACCGTTCGCTCGTGGAAACGCTGCGAAGCGTTGGGACTGCCTCGCGCCATTGCCATTACCGGCCTCGATAAGGAAAATGCCGATCTGGAGGGCACCGTCACCGCTTTGCAGGAACTGTGGGGCTCTCGCTGCGAACTGGTCACGTATCCTTCCGATGATAAGAAGAGCATGTTGGATGCACTGTCGGCGCAGGGCGATCGCGCGAACGAAATCCGGGCGCGCCTGACAGATGTAGCGGCCGAATCCAGCGATGCACTGATTGAAAAAGTGCTCAATGGCGAAACCTTGACGACCGACGAACTCTCCAGCGGGTTGCGCGCCTCCGTGAAGCAATCCAAGTTTATTCCCATTTTCTCCGTAATGGCCCGCCAATCCATCGGCTTGGAAGAGCTGATGGCCGGCTTTGCGCGCTTGATGCCCAGCCCGCTGGACCGCGCCGCAAAAGATGCCGATGACAAAGAAGTCAATCCCGCCGCCGAGGCTCCCCTCGTGGCGCAGGTATGGCGATCGATCAACGATTCATTTGGTCAGTTGACCCTCGCTCGCATTTGGGGCGGCACGTTGAAAGAAAATAGCGAAGTGCTCAACGCTATGAAGGATCAGAAAGAACGCGTGGGCACCGTCTATTTCCTGAACGGCAAAAAACAGGAAACCGCTTCTGAGGCTCAGGCGGGCGATATTGTGGCGCTGGCCAAGCTGAAGTCCACCGGCCTCAACGACACGCTCTGCTCGTCAGGAAAACCAACGAAAATGGCAGCCATCGTGTTCCCGAAACCGGTCGTGTCGTTCGCCGTGACGCCCAAGAATCAGAGCGACGACGACAAGCTCGGGCAAGGACTGCACCGTGTGGCCGACGACGATCCGACCATTCACGTCCAACGCAACGACGAAACCCACGAGGTGATCATCTCCGGCATCGGCGACATGCAAATCGCTTCGGCCATGGAGCGCATGAAGGCCCGTAGCAAAGTCGAAGTGCTCCTGAATACGCCCAAAGTGGCCTACAAGGAAACAGTCACCGCAAAGGGCGAAGGCCACTACAAACACAAAAAGCAATCCGGCGGCCGTGGCCAATATGGCGAAGTCTATCTGCGCATCGAACCCATGAAGGCCGGCAACGAAGACTGGTTTGTCGATGGCATCGTCGGAACCAGCATCCCTCGCAATTTCCTCCCCGCCATCGAAAAAGGCTTGGTGGACGGCATGACGCGCGGCGCCTTGGCCGGTTATCCCGTGGTCAACACGATGGTGACGGTCTACGACGGCAGCTCTCACGACGTGGATAGCTCCGAAATCGCCTTCAAAATTGCAGCACGCACCGCCTTCAAAGACGGAATGACCAAGGCCAAACCCGTGCTGCTTGAGCCCATCATGACCATCCGCGTGGCGATCCCCGGCGACTTCATGGGCGATTGCACGGGCGACCTCAATCACAAGCGCGGCCGCATTTTGGGAATGGAATCGGACGACGGCATGCAGGTCATCGTGGCCGAAGTGCCCCAGTCCGAAGTGTTCAAGTATTCGTCGGAATTGCGCTCCATGACCGGCGGCCGGGGATCGTTCTCCTTAGAATTTAATCGCTATGATATCGTGCCCTCCAACGTGGCACAGAAGATCATCGCGGAGGCGGCGAAACATAAGCACGCCGAAGAAGAAGAATAAGTCGCGGGTAAGCCGCGCAGAAGGAATAGTGGGATATGAGCGGACATAGTAAATGGTCGACCATCAAGCACAAGAAGGGTGCTGCCGACGCCAAGCGCGGCAAAGTCTTCAGCAAATTGGCCAAAGAATTGACGATTTCGGCGCGCATCAGCGGTGGAGATCCCGGATCGAACATCACCTTGCGAACCATCTTGTCGAAGTGCAAAGCCGCCAACATGCCGGCGGACAACATTGACCGCGCCATCAAGAAGGGCACCGGCGCCTTGCAAAGCGCCGCCATCGAAGAAATTATCTTCGAGAGTTATGCCCCCGGCGGCGTGGGCATGATCATTCAGTGCCTGTCGGACAATCGCAACCGCTCCGTGGCCGAAGTTCGCCATCTCCTGCAGCGCCACAACGGCACCCTGGCCGGTACCAATCAGGTGCTGCGGAATTTCCAGCGTCGTGGACAGATTCTGGTCGATGCGGAAGGCGTCAACGAAGATAAGTTGATGGAACTGGTGCTCGAAGCCGGCGCCGATGACATGACGCTGGAAGGCGACCAGTTCGAAATCCTCACCTCCCCTTCCGTCTATAACGAGGTCTCGGAAAAAGTGACCGCCGCCGGCTACAAGGTGTCCGAAGATTCCGGCGTCGCTATGGTTCCCACGGCGTGGGCTCCGGTGACGGAAAAAAATCAGGCGGCCAGCTTGATGAAACTGATCGAAGCCATCGAAGAACTCGAAGACGTGCAAAACGTGTATATGAACGGCGATATCGCCGACGAGGCCATCGAAGGCTAGTCCGGCCGGTTGGCGCATCTCCGTCTTACTGACCTAAAGTGGCTGTCACGCAACCCCATCACAGATCGAGGAATATCCAATATCCAATGTTCAATATCCAAGTTTCAAGTTTTGAGACGGGGAGCAGCAGAACCGCCGGGCGGGGGATTCCGGGTGGGGTGCGACCGCTAGGAGTACAGTCCCTTACCGTTCTGTCCCACTTGGATATTGGATATTCGATATTGGAAATTGAAGATTGAAGATTTGAAGTCAATGAAACAGGGATGTGCCCGGCCGGTTTCGCTTTGAATAGCTCCACGGTCCGAAACCCGGATCGGGAGCTTTTTCTTTTGGAGAACAAACAATGAAGGTGCTGGGGATCGATGCCTCCTTGCGAGGAACCGGACTGGCCGTGATTGAGCAACAAGGCTCTCGCATCACCTCCCTCCATTGGGAAGTGGTGAAAATGAACGCCAAGGCGCCCCATTCGGAATGCCTCCGATCCATTCGTGAGCGCATGGATGCCGTCATCGCCACCCACCAACCAGAAGCCGCCGCTATCGAGGGCGGATTTTTCTTCAAAAACGCCAAGGTGGCCATGATCCTAGGTGAAGTTCGCGGCGTGGCCATTTCCTGCTGCGCGACAGCCGAGGTTCCCATCTTTGAATACTCTCCCCGTCGCGCCAAACAAAACATCACCGGCTGGGGCGCCGCACCCAAAGAACAGGTGGCCCGCATGGTGATGTCGGTGCTCGGGTTATCGGAAGCACCACCACTAGATGCCACCGATGCCTTGGCCCTTGCCCTCTGCCATGCCCAAACCAGCCGCGGCCTGTTCAAAGGCGAACCCATTTGAAACCGCCCCCCCCACGCGCAGAACGTCTCCGGCTAGAGCGCGTAGGCAAGACCTTTCGAGGCGCGGCCGGCGAGGTCTCTGTCCTGCAAGAGGTGAACCTCAAACTGGACGCCGGAGAATTCGGCATCATCACCGGTCCTTCCGGCTCCGGAAAAACCACCCTGCTCATGGTGGCCGGCTTGCTCCAGCCCGCCGACCACGGGGCCGTTTGGTTCGATGGTCAAAATAGTTCCAAAATGAATGAACAAAAACGGACAGAAATCCGCAAATATGGCGTGGGCATGGTCTTTCAAAAATTCTGCCTGATGCCCCACCGAAGCGTACTCGACAATGTCCTCTTCCGTTTTCGCTATCTCCAACACGATCCACAAGAAGCCTTTTCTTTTTCCAAGGCCGCACTGGAACGGGTCGGTTTGTCAAACAAGTCCCGGCAGGCTTCTCGACTCCTCTCCGCCGGCGAAATGCAGCGCGTGGCCATTGCGCGCGCACTCGCCCTCCCCCCAAAACTATTGCTGGCAGACGAACCCACCGGAAATCTGGATCCCGAATCCGCCGCGCGAGTCATGAGCCTCTTTCACGAATTAAATCGTTCCGGCATGTCCATCCTCTTGGTGACCCACAATCCGGAGTGGATTACCCCCGACACCACCCAGTGGACCTTGCACAATGGCAAACTGTCCAAATCATGACTTCTCATGAATCAAATTATTTTTTTGTTAAATTTTGGTTGTGCACCCTGCATGGTTGGGGTATCTACAGCCCAATGGCATTGGGAATGCTTCATTTCCTCTTGGATGGCGATTTTTCAGGCATTGGTACAGACGAACTGGAGGTCAGATAATGAAAGCTCGAACAAAATGGATTTGGATAGTGTGTGTCATGGGCGCCATGGTCGCCGGTTGCGAGCGAACAGCCATTGAAAGTCAGGGTGATGTTTCCTTGGCCCAATTGCAGGGAAATACCACCGTCACTCCAACCACACCCACCACGCCAACGAATCCAACCACCCCTACCGATCCAACCACACCCACCACGCCAACAAACCCTGGGACAACGAACCCCACCAACAGCAGCGGGCTCTGGCCGGCCGAAATCACCGGGTCCGTCAAGTGGTTGCACACGGACGTATCCGCTTGGCCTGTCACGGCCAGCTTGAGCGCCAGCGTTTCAGGCAGCACCATCAATATGCCCTACAGCAAAGCCAAAGTGTGGCATGCCGTCGATGGCGTGAATGCCAATCCTTGGGTGTTTGCCAACATCGGCGGTCAGTGGTATGCCGGAACCTTCGAGTGGCTTCGCTATGGCCAAACCTCCAAGCCCAAAGGCGTCTTGGATGGTAGCATGGGCGACCACATCAAAGTCTCTCCCCTTTCCAGTTGGCGGCCCCGTAGCGGCGAACGCATCGGCCTGATGGTCAGCGGTCTGGCCCGCACCTCCAGCCGCAACGTCAGAGAGCGTAGCAACGTCGTCATGGTCACTTGGCCCTAGGCAATCCCGGCATGATCCAACGCGATCCGACGACAGCTTCCATTCTCAAGGAACTCAAGCGGCATCGAAATCCGGCGCAGGAAATCATCCTGCGCCGTTTTTTCAAAACCGGCCCCGGCGAATATGGCGAAGGTGACCAGTTTTTGGGCATCAGCGTTCCCGCCACGCGCGCCATCGTGAAATCGTTTCCTCTCATTTCGGTTCCCGTTGCGCACGACTTGCTGGCCTCCCCCATTCACGAGGCGCGTTTCTTTGCACTCGCCTCCTTGGTGATTTCCTATGCCAAAGGAAACAACGAAACCCGCCAATCCATTTTCGATTTTTATCTTTCCCATACCCCCCGAATCAACAACTGGGACCTCGTGGATCTCAGCGCCCCCGGCATCGTCGGCAAACATCTTCCGCCGGGCAAAGGACGTCGCGTGTTGGGAGCCCTGCTGAAGTCTCCCCTGTTGTGGGACCGCCGCATCGCCATCCTCTCCACCCTCGAACACATTCGACAAGACAATCTGGACAACACGTTTTGGCTCGCCGAAAACTTGTTGAAGGATCCCGAAGATCTCATGCACAAAGCCACCGGCTGGATGTTGCGCGAGGCGGGCAAACGCAATGAAGACTCCCTGACCGATTTCATTCGCCTCCACGTTTCCCGCATGCCGCGCACCATGCTCCGCTATGCCATCGAACGCTACACACCCGAAGAACGTCAACGCTGGTTGAAGGCGCGTTAACTCCTTCATCTTTTCCAAACCCCCATTCGTCATGTTGTGGTAGACTCCAACACCTATGGCCAACTCTTATCCCATCGGAAAAATCTTCAACATCCCCGTGCGGGTGCACGTCACCCTGCTGATCTTCCTGCCGCTCTTTGCGCTCTCTTTCGCACCCGCCGCCGGTCTGCAAGGTCTCCTCTACGGACTCCTCTTTGCCGTCGGCCTGTTTGGCTGCGTGGTTCTGCACGAACTGGGCCACTCTCTCGTGGCCCGCGCCAAAGGGGCCCGCATCCTCGAAATCCTCCTCCTGCCCATCGGCGGCATGGCACGCCTCGAGCGAATGCCAACGAAACCCATCGATGAAATTCAAACCGCTCTCGCCGGCCCCGCCGTCAGTCTCGCCCTCGGCATCGTAGCTTGGTGGTTCGCCCCAGTGGCGGCCCTCGTGAACCGAAACCTCGGTCTCCTCTTGGCCAACCTCGGCGGCTTCAACATCATGCTCGCCTTCTTCAATCTGATCCCGTCCTTCCCCATGGACGGCGGTCGCGTCTTCCGCGCCGTTCTCACCCCACGCCTCGGTCGTGTGGCCGCCACAAAACTCGCCGCAAAAGTGGGCCGCGGCATCGCATGGATTTTTGGCGCCTTGGCCATTCTGCCGCTCTTCCAAGGTGGCACCATTAACTTCTCGCTCCTCCTCATCGCCTACTTCGTTCACCAATCCGCCGGTGCCGAAGCCCGCCAAGCCGAAGCCGAAGCCGCCTATATTCGCCAACGCACGCAAATGAACGGCGCCTTTCAAATCCCCGACGCCGATGTCCACGTCAGCCCCCCACCCTACGCCCGCCCCACCCGCCCCGATCCCCGCGCCGCCGCCCACGGCCTCTTCGACGACCTGTTCAACAAGTGGCGCTAAATGCACCCGCTACCGTTTTTCCACAGTATGGAAAAATGTTTCGCGGTTTTTCCACACAATGGAAAGAATGTTTCCACACTGTGGAAAACTTTTTGCGCACTGGCTTGCGCCGCCTCGGCCGCCCTCGCCAGCGACATTCGTTGGATCGGCGACATGCAAACCGATCCTGCGTCCGGCGCTCTGGAACCGGGAGCAAAGCTAGTCATCTCCACGCACATCAAACCCCAAGGGGCAGCCGTCTCCGCCGAAGTGGGCCTGTCCACCAACGATGGCCTCTCGTGGAAAACGGTACCCATGTCGCCCGCCACTCCGACAAAAGAGTGCGATGTATGGTCCGCTTCTGTTGGCGGTTTTCCTGAAGGAACCGCACTTCGATTTTATATTTGCGCGCGCCATGCGGACGGGCAACGGGTTTGGGACAGCAACACCGGAGCCGATTATCGCATGCGCGTGAACTCACCGATCCGCGCTCTCACAACCCGCAAGAGCCGCTACAATCCAGGCGAAATGGCTTCCATCGCAGTTGATCTTCAACCGTCAGGCCCGGCCGTTCAAGGCGAGTTGCGCGTGCGCATCATGAAACTCGCCCACACCGTGCAGTCCTTTGTGAAACCAGTATCCCTGAAAATGGCGGAGCGAAAACGGATTGTGTTTCCCTGGAAAACTCCGACGAACGATTTTTGCGGCTATGGCGTGGATGTGGATTGGATCGTGGACGGGCAGGTGCGCGACTCGCGTTCCACGGCCATTGATGTCAGTAGCGATTGGATTCATTTTCCACGCTTTGGATTTTTCTCGGAATATCCCGCCGGAGAAAACACAGAGAAGATGGCGGATGTGCTCACCACATTTCATATCAATGTCGTCCAATTCTACGATTGGAAGTGGACGCATGATCGTCTGGTGCCTTACGACGAAGAGGACCAGTTCGTAGATATTTTCACTCAAGTGGGCGGACGCGTTCAATCGTTCCAAACCGTGAAAAACAAAATCGCCTCCCTCCATGCGCACCACATCGCGGCCTTGTCGTACAATCTGATGTACGGCGACAGCGGAAACGACGCTGCACCCGAACAAGTGGAATGGGCGGCGTTCAAGGTTCCACATTCCACACGCCTTGACGACATCCGCACGCACAATGCTGGCCCGTATAAAATCTGGGTCATGGACGCCTCGAATCCCGAATGGAAACAACACATCTTCGACCAATTCAACGACGCAATCGTCAAGGCAGGTTTTGACGGCATTCACCTCGACAATCTGGGCGGAGAATGGACCTATAAATTCAATTCCGACATCGGCATACCCGAGCGGGAAGTTTTTCCACAATTCATCCACGAGGCGCGTGCGCACCTTCGCTCTCTTCATCCCAACGCACGCCTAACACATAATGATGTGATGGGAAACTATCTTCCCGACATTGCCCGCTCCGATGTCGACGTCTACTACAGCGAAGTCTGGACCCGACACACGTATCCAGACTTGCGCGAAAACATTTTGGAGGCTCAAACCGCTGGCAACGGAAAAGCAGTGGTGCTTGCCGCCTACATCAACCGCAAATCTTGGGAAGAAATGAGCGATCCCACCCAACCGCCGCTTCCCACCTTCATCAACGACGCCTCGGCCAAATTGCTGGATGCCTGCCTCTTCGCCAATGGCGCTTTCCATATTGAATTGGGCGATGACGCCCACATGCTGGTCAACGAATACTTCCCCGCCCGAATGCCCCGCATGCACGACGGCCTCAAACAATCCATGCGTGACTACTACGATTTCGCCGTACGCTACGAAAACATTCTGTTTTTTGATCCCCACCAAACCCTTCGCGACATCACCGATGACCTGCCCATCACGAGCCATACCCACACGTTAAGCCCGCGGGGCCAAAGCGGAGCCATTTGGACCGTGGCCAAGATTCGGAAGGATGGCCTGTTGGCTATCCATCTCATCAACCTGAATGGCGTCGACGACCTCTGGCGAAATGTCAGCCCTAATCCAAGCCTCCAAACGAACATCGAAATCACCATCCCCACAAACCGCCATTTTCAGCATGCGTGGATCGCAACCCCGGATGATGCACTCGGCCGCGCACAAGCATTGCCATTCGGTTCATCCAAAAACGGGAATAATAATTTCGTCACTCTCACCGTGCCCCGGCTGGCCTTTTGGAACCTGATCCTCCTCGTTCCATGATCGGTTCCGAAGGTAGGGACGCCTCTACGAGGCATCCGGGCTGTTGGTTTTGAAGAGCGGACGCCTCATAGAGGCTTCCCTACCTGAAGAAAATTCAGCTTTTGGCGGCAGCAGCCAATAGGTTCCAAACCAGGAGTGCCGCCGTGAAATCCGGATGGTGCAAGCCTTTCATCGGGGCGAGCTCCACCACATCGAACCCAACAATCTGTCGTGTGGCGGCAATGTCTTCAATCCACTTCAGTGCGTCATACCAACCCAGTCCACCCGGCACAGGCGTCCCCGTGGCGGGAATCACAGAGGGATCCAACGCATCCAAATCGAACGTGACAAATACCTTTTTAGGAAAGTTTTTGGGAATCCAGTTTTTGGGTTGTTTGCCTTCGACGAGAATGTGCGCGTCATACGCAAAAATGGTGGTGGGGTTTTCGGCGCGGTATTCGGCCTCTTCCATGCAATAGGCGCGAGTACCCAGTTGCACAAGGGGAAATCCAAGTTCATGAACCCGACGCAGGGCGCACGCATGAGAAATTTTTTCGCCCTTGTAGGTGTCGCGCAAATCTCCATGCGCATCAAAGTGAATGAATCCAATGTCCGCCCCTGCCGCCTTGAATGCGCGCGCGGAACCGATGGTGGCGGTATGCTCCCCGCCGAGAACGGCAGGAATCGCGCCGCAATCCAGCGCTTTTTGCACGGCATGTTCAATTCCATCCAGCCAGCGTTCGCTCAGGCTTTTCTTTCCGGCAACCGGCTTCACAAATGGCTGCGTGTGAATGGCAAGATCGCTGGGCCATCCGCGCCCATCAAAATCATCCAGTTGCCCAGACGCATCCAGAATGGCCTGCGGAGCTTTGGCGGTTCCGCCGCCGTAGCAGACCGTCGCCTCCATCGGTGCGGGGATAATGTGAACGTGTGCACCATTGGCCGGCGCGTTGGTGGGATGGGTGCCGAAATAGGAAGTCTTCTTCATGCCGGACCTCACGTCTCAAAATAGGTATATCCGCGCAGACCATTTTCATAGGCGTCGAGAATTTCGCGCCGCTCGGTGGCCGAAATACGTTTCTGACGAACCGCTTCTTCGGCCAATTCGCGAAAACGGGCCAACAAACCTTGGGGGTTATATTCCACATAACTGAGCACATCGCCCACAGAATCCCCGTCCAGTTCCTGCTCGTATGAAATTTCGCCGGCATCATCCACATGAATGCTCGCGACGTTGGTGTCACCAAACAGATTGTGCAAATCACCCAGCGTTTCCTGATAGGCACCCACCAAAAAGACGGCCATGACATAGTCTTCGTCCTTGCCAACGTCGTGTACACGCAACGCGTGGCGGGTGTCCGTCAGACCCACAAAATGATCAATCTTTCCATCGCAATCGCACGTGATGTCGGAGAGAACGGCCAATCGCGTGGGTTTCTCGTTGAGCCGCTGAATGGGCATGACGGGAAAGAGCTGATCAATGGCCCAACTGTCTGGAAGCGACTGAAAGACGCTGAAGTTGCAATAGTAGATGTCGGCCATGGCATCCTCGAGACCGCGCATGTCTTCGGGCACAAAGCGCAACTTGGGCAATTCCCCGCGAATGCGCGTCAAAATGTGCCAAAACAAGCGATCGGCCTCGGCATGCTGCCGCAATGTGATATCCCCGTGCTTGAAGGCTTTTTGAATTTCTTCGCGGTAGAAAATCGCATCGTTATAGAATTCACCCAGATTGCGCGTGCGCAGGTTGGCCGCCACTTCCATCAAATTACGGATCGGCTCCGGAATCGGCTTGGCCATGGGCTTGGGCGGCTCCAACACTTCAACGCTACTGGTGCTGAGCACGTTGACGAGAAGAACGGAATAATAGCCCACCAATGCGCGCCCCGATTCGCTGATCAACGTCGGATGAGCCACGCCTGCCTGATTGCAAATGGCCATGACGCCTTCAACAACGTCAGCGGCATACTCGCCCACATCGTAGTTCGCGCTACTCGCGCAATTGCATCGGGAGCCGTCGTAATCGATCGCCAATCCGCCCCCAATATCCAGAATGCCCATCTTGGCGCCTTCTTGAACAAGGCTCGCATAATACCGCGCGGCTTCGTGAATGGCGTCGCGGATTTCGCGAATGTTCGGTACTTGCGAACCCAAGTGATAGTGAAGCAACTCCAAACAATCCAGCATGCCTTGCTCGCGAAGACGATCGATCACGGCAATCACCTTTTGGGGCATCATGCCAAACACACTACTCTCCCCGCCCGATTCCGCCCACTTGCCACCCACCGAACTGGCCAGCTTCACGCGAATGCCAATTCGAGGCCGTACATTCATTTTCGCGGCGCGCTCCAAAAGGAGATCCAACTCGCCGGGCATTTCGAGAACCAAAATCGTCTGCAACCCCATCTTCAACGAAGAGAGTGCCAGATCAATAAATTCAGCATCCTTGTAGCCATTGCAAATGATGTAGGCCCCCGGATCGTGCATGTAGGCCAATGCCGCAATCAGCTCCGCCTTGGAGCCCGCTTCCAATCCATGGTGAAACTCACGACCAAATTTCACCACATCGGCAACGGCTTGCTGCTGTTGGTTCACCTTAATGGGATACACGCCGCGGTAGACACCCGTATAGCCCGATTCCGAAATGGCCTTGCCAAACGCTTCATGAATCGTGCGAATCCGCGCCGCCAGCAGATCGCCAAACCGCAACAAAATGGGCAGACTGAATCCGCGCTGATACAAACCCTGCACAATGTCGTGAAACTTCACGCTCACCGAGCCCGAACTGTTCTGCAACTTCACGGCGGCATAGCCATCCGGCATGATGTGGAAAAATCCATTTCCCCAAGCTTCCACGCCATAGAGTTCGCTGCTCCGAACGCTGTCCCAGCTATCCAACACTTCTGTCAAACTGCGCGACATGTTTTTGTTTTCTCCTTCGCGAACGGGGATAAAAAATCCACCCTCGCATGCCTCATCTTGTGAACGGCGTGAAAGTGCGACAAACCCCTCTCCAACGCAATAGAATTTCACAGTCCACCCCTTCTTTTTGAGCCTCCCTTTTCAGGAAGGTTCTTTTAGGTTGCGAGAGTCAAGGCACCACGCCTAAAATGCCCCCCATGAACAACCCCCACAGAGGAATCCGCCATGACTGATCCCATTCACGCCCCTCCGGAATCCGACCTCCTGCCTCCCGAACCCACCGGACTGTTTTCGGTTCCCCCTCCCGTGCCTCAGAAGCAACCCGGTTTCTTGAGCCGCTTGTTTACCTCGCGCAAAAAACAGCAAGCAGTTGCCATTCAAAACGGCTATCTGGAAATGGTGGATCTGATTCGGGCCATCCGGAGCCACTTAGACCGTCAGGAAAACGTCCAGACCAGCCTCCTGAGTATGCTGGAAAAAGTGCCCGATGTCATGGAACGCCAACAAGAAGTCATGTCCGTCTTTAAGCAACAGCTTGAACATGGCATGGAGAATAATCGACGCCTCACCGACAGCATGGGAAATCTGAATAACACCCTCGCCTCGATGGATGAATCCCAGCGGGCCTCCTCCCGCACCGTCACCGACCTCATTCACCGCTCACGAGAATCGGAACAATTGTTGCGTGAAGTGATGCGCCGAGCCGAACGCCGCATGACCATCTTGCTGATCATTTTCTTCCTACTCGTCATCGGAATGGGTGCCTATTTCATTCATTGGCAAACTCGAACGGATAAAATCCCTTCCATTCCAACCCCACCTGCGATGGTCAAAGAACAGGCAGAACAACCTGCCGCCGTTCCATCTTCTGCCGCAGAGTTCGTGATGGAAGAAAAACCGGTGGACCCCCCTCTCGCACCTGTCGAAAAAATAAAGAGCGAAGAGTTCAAAACGGATCCACAACCGGGCGCCCCTTCCGTTGAAACAGCACCTGTTGCACAACCGGATTTGACCGTCGAGCCTCTCACGCCCGCCCCACCCACGGACGTTTCCGTTGAGCCGGTTTCCACCGACATCCCAGCATCCGTTCCATGACCTCTTCCACGTCTCTCGATGCCTATTTTTATGAGGCTTTTGCCGAAGAGGCCGATCGGTTGTTGCACTATGCCGCCGAATCCGGTCTCCGAGTGGGTCACACTCCGCTGACGATTCAAGAAGCGGCGCATGTGGCTCCACCCGCCCCCGTCATTAGTCTCCGAACCCAATCCACCCTGCCACCAACCTGGGCTCCCCAGTTGCGCGGCATTTTGAGCCGTTCCACGGGTTACGATCACCTGTTTGCCTATCGTGATACGGTTGGCCCAACCGCCTGCCCTCCCCTTGGCTACTTGCCTCTGTACTGCGTCCGCGCGGTGGCCGAACAAGCCATGCTCCTTTGGACTGCCCTCCTTCGTCGCCTGCCCCAGCAACTGATCCAGTTCGATTCTTTCGGTCGCGACCATCTGTCGGGCCAAGAAAATCCTGGAAAAATACTCGCTCTCTTTGGCGTGGGAAACATTGGATATGAAATCTGGCGCATTGCCACGGCGTTGGGCATCCTTGTGCACGGCGTGGATCCCGTTCACCGCCATGCCGATGTGGCGTACACATCTCCTGAACTTGCTCTTGCGGAGGCGGATATCATCGTTTGCTCGATGAACTTAACGCCTTATAACCGAGCCTATTTCACCCCCTCGCTCCTTTCCCAGACAAAGAAAAAGCCTATCCTTGTGAACATCGCCCGCGGCGAATTCACACCCGCCGCTGTTCTTGAAGCAGCCCTACAAAATGGATTTCTTTCTGGCGTTGCACTCGATGTCTATAACGAAGAATCGACTCTAGCTCCTGCTCTGCGAACGGGCAATCATTCTGCCCTGACTCCAGACAATCAAGCCCTCCTGCGTCTCCGCAAGCGACACGATGTGCTACTGACCCCACACAATTCTTTCAATACCCTCGAAGCCGTCGAACGCAAATCGGAACAGTCCATTCGCACACTTCTCCACCACCAGAAGACCTCCCAATTCTTGTGGCCTATCCCTGACGAATAAGAGGTTCCATGCCCCACTCCGCCCCATGACCACCTATCCCAAAAGGGATATAGTTTTATAAAACTATATCCCTTTTGAGGGGGCACAGATCCTCGGCAAAATGGATCAGGGTTTTTCCAAACAGATGGCCTGGGCAATGCAGGCTGCGGACTGAGCTGCGCGAGGCCCCAGCTTCAGCAAATAATCGTCCGTCAAGAGGCGAACCTGACAAGCGCGAAATCCGAGTCGTTCCCAGTCGGCCACCAGCGCGGCACGACGCATTTCATCCACTGGGCCCGGCTGAAAATCAAGCAAAAGCGAAGGCTTTCGCCGAATGAGCGATTCTTGCGAGATTTTGGGCCAAAGAATTTGCACATCCGAAAAAATGTTGCTTCCTCCCGCTTTTAATACCAACTCATCGATAAACGTGCCGGTCCCCGCTGTCATCAACCCAGATAGGTCACCCGGAGCATGCCCAAGTGCAATGAAAACGGAAACAGGACCACAAGAAGGAATGACCGCAAATTCCATTTCCATTTTCTCCAGTACAGTTCGCCCCTGCTCCTCTACACCCAGAGCAACGGCAAACCCTAAAATGGCGGCGCGCAAGTCGCTCAGCGTATCCAAGGGAAACGACAGAAACGCCACGCCCTGTGAATGCGCAACAGTAGCTAACGCTTCGGACTTCCCCTGCGACAAAATCAAATCAGGCTTCAATCGCAGGATGCTTTCGCGGTGGGGTGTTAATGCGCTCCCCATGTGCGGCTTTGCAGCGGCCTCTTCTGGAAAATCCGTGAACTCGCTCACTCCCACCACGCGATCACCACACCCAAGGGCGAACACAATTTCCGCCACGGCTGGTGTTCCACAAATCACTCGCTGGGCAGATTGTGTAGGTCCAGTTTTTTGTTCAACTTTTGCTCTACAACCCACCAGCGCAAAGCTGGCGGCCACTATCCAAACCGCCAAACGCATCAATCCACCACACACACCAATCCCTTGAGATATTCGCACTCGGGTGCTTCGACCGGCACGGGATGGTCTGCCGGCTGCCCCAGCGTCTCGAGAATCCGCACGCGTCGTTCCGAATCATGCGCCGCCCAGCCAATCATTTTGCGGAATTCCGCCATATCCACCAGCCCCGAACACGAAAACGTGGCGAGAATGCCGCCCGGACGCAACAATTTCATCGCGAGCAAATTCACATCCTTGTAGGCGCGAAGTCCTCTTTCCAATCCCTCGCGACGCGTCACCATGCGCGGCGGATCGAGAATGATCAGATCCCAGCTCTCGCGACTGTCGCGAGCATATCGCAGCCGGTGTGCCACATCGGCCGTTTCGTATTCCACCGGAACGCCCGAAGGATTCAACTCATGATGCCGCCGAGCCTGTGCCAAAGCGGGTTCGGAGGAATCCCAACCCACCACTTTTTTCGCACCGGCATGGGCCGCGCACACTTCAAATGCGCCGGTATAGCAATAGGTGCTCAACACGTCCCGCCCTTTGGCATAGACAGCCACCTTGCGGCGATTTTCCCGCTGGTCGATATAGAAGCCTGTCTTCTGCCCACCCGACAGCCCCGCCTCAAAGAGAAATCCGTTTTCACGAATGGTCACGAGTTCGGGCGCGCGGTCGCCTCCCAATTTTTCCGAAAGGCCCTCGCGTTTCACGGCCTCGCTTTCGGCCCGCACAAACACACAATCCACGCCCGTCGTGGCCTTCAATTCATCCACCACAACCGGAATCCAGGGTTCCCAGACTTTACTGCCAACCTGCAAGGCCACCACATCCGCATATTGATCGGCGATCAACCCCGAAAGTCCATCTGCCTCTGAAAACACCATTCGAAAGGCATTCGTGTTCAGCCACTCCGCCTTCGGCCCATACAACCGATGCCGCATGGCCACCGCGCGGCGAATTCGCCCTCGCCAAAAAGCTTCATCCAGCGTTTCTGCCGGATTCTGCGTGTACATCCGAACCGTCATGTCGGCTTCAGGATGCCACAGTCCGCGACCCAGCCATTCGCCTCCGTTGTCGAACACATCGGCGGGCTCGCCGGCGGCACCGGAGCCATCCACTTCCTCAATCGCCCCCGAAAACACCCATGCGCTACCGCGCACAATTTGTTTTTCGCGTCCCCCCTTGAGCCGAACCCGGATTTTTGCCGTCGAGGCGCCTGCTTCATCTTGCTTTGCGTTTGTCATATTCATAGGATTGTCCGTTGATAGTTCGAATTGGTCAAACAGTAAAAGAGGTCCTTCATGCGCATTCATGCTTACAAAGCCCTACGTCCCCGCGCCGACATCGTCGCCAAAGTCGCCGCCCCCCCTTATGACACCGTGGACACCGCCGAGTCCGCCCAACTTGCCGAAGGCAATCCCATGTCCTTCCTTCACATCAATCACTCCGAAATCGATCTGCCGGCAGGAACAGATCTGTACGCCGACGCCGTCTACACTCAAGCCGCGGAAAATCTGAAGAACTTCAAGAAGAACGGCTGGCTCATCAGCGAACCCCGCCCCCTCCTCTATCTCTATGCCCAGACCATGGGCGCCCACACCCAGACCGGCCTCGTCTGTTGCTGCCACATCGATGACTACATCCAAGATGTGATCAAAAAACACGAATTTACCCGCAAGGATAAGGAAGACGACCGCACCAAGCATACCGCTACCATTGACGCCAACATCGGCCCCGTTTTCATCGCCTATCGCGACGTGGACGAAATCCGCCAAGTTCTCGCTCCCATTCCAAAACAAAGCGCGCCCATCTATGATTTCGTCGATGAGCTCAACGTTCGCCACCAAGTCTGGCCTGTCGAAGACACCGCCACCGTTGAGAAACTGTTTGAAAAAGTTCCCGTCAGCTATATCGCCGACGGCCATCATCGTTCCGCCTCCGCCGTGCGCGTGGGCAACGAGCGCCGCGCCGCCAATCCGAAACACAACGGCAACGAGGAATACAATTGGTTCCTTTCCGTTTTGTTTCCGGCATCGGAGCTCAAAATTCTGCCTTACAATCGCGCCGTCAAAGATCTCAATGGCCTTTCCGAGGCCGACTTCTTGGCCAAAATCCAATCCCTGTTCACCGTCACAGAGAATCCGGAGCCCAGCCCGAAGTCGCCGCGCAATGTCAGCATGTATCTCAGCAACAAATGGTATGGCCTGAGCTGGCCCGAAGTTCAATCGAGCAACCCCGTCGACAAGCTCGATGTCAGCACCTTGCAAAACCAAGTTCTCAAGCCCCTCCTTGGCATTGATGATCCCCGCACCAGCCATCGCATCAAGTTCATCGGCGGCATCCGCGGGCCACAGGAGCTGGTGCGCCTCGTGGATCAAAAGGGATTTGCCGTGGCCTTCTCCATGTATCCCACCACGGTCGATCAGCTCATGGCCATCGCCGATGCCGGACAAATCATGCCGCCCAAGAGCACCTGGTTCGAGCCCAAGCTCCGCACCGGACTGCTCTCGCACGAACTGAACTAGCCGACGGCATGCGGCAACGACTCCCCACCTGGTTTCGCCGCCCTCTTCCGCCTAGCGCGGAAGGGGGCCGCGTGAAGCATTTGCTCGAACGGCTGGCTCTCCACACCGTTTGCGAAGGAGCCAAGTGCCCCAACCGGGCCACGTGCTGGCATGATTCAGCGGCCGCCTTTTTAATCCTCGGTGATACGTGCACACGCGATTGCCGCTTTTGCGCCATACCGCACTCTTCCCATCCTGCCGCGCCGGATCCCGGCGAACCGGCGCGCCTCGCCGAGGCGGCCGCCGCCATGGGCCTGCGCCATGTCGTCGTCACATCCGTCACACGCGATGACCTGCCGGACGGTGGGGCCACACACTTCGCCGCCACCATCCACGAAATCCGAAATCGCATTCCCTCCGCCACCGTCGAAGTGCTGATTCCTGATTTTCAAGGCGATGAGAGCTCTCTCGACATCGTCCTCACCGCCCGGCCCGACATTTTCAATCACAACCTCGAAACCGTAGAACGCCTCCATCCCTCCGTTCGTCCCCAAGCCAATTATGCTCGTTCGCTCGCTGTGTTGTGCCATGCCGCTCAGTCGGGCGCTCGAACCAAATCTGGACTCATGCTCGGCATGGGCGAAACGGATGACGAACTGATTTCGACTCTGCGCGATCTGCGAACCGCCGGCGTGACCCTTCTCACCCTTGGACAATATCTTGCGCCTTCCTCTGATCATCATCCCGTCGCACGTTTTGTGACTCCAGCCGAATTCGATCACTGGCGCATGGAATCTCTCGCCCTTGGTTTTTCTTCCGTAGCCTCCGCCCCCCATGTGCGTTCTTCCTATCACGCCGAAGAACTCATGGCCGTCCGGAGCGCCTCATGATACGCCCCCCCCGCATCCTGATCTGCTATTTGGTTCGCAACAGCGGCCACCACGCTGCCGCGCGTTCCATCGAAGCCGAAATCCATCGCCAAAATCCGCTCGCAGAAACCCGGTGCCTCGATTTGCTCGAAACCACGCATCCCACGTGGAGCGCCATTGTCCAAAATGCCTACATGTCCACCATTCGCCGCACGCCCGAACTGTGGGAAGCGCTCTACGACAATTTTTGGTTCGACCTGCTCACGCGCTACATCCGCCCGCTCGTCCAACGCGGCAACAGCCTGAAATTGCGCATCCTGATGGATGCCTTCCAGCCCGATGCCATTGTCTGCACACAAGCCCACCCATTTGCCGTCCTCTCCGCCTACGCCCGACGACAAGGAACGCCCATCCCCATCTGGGGCGTCATCACCGATTTTCTGCCTCATCGTTTTTGGCACGTGAAACCCGATGAGCACATTCGCTATGTGGTACCCACCGAAACCGCCGTACAGCGACTGATGATTCTGGGCACGCCCGGCGACCGCATTCACACCTTTGGCATTCCCATTCAGGCCGACATCCTCGCCGCGCGCGGCCGAACCGTTTCTCGCAACAATGGACGTCGCGTGCTGGTCATGGGCGGTTCGCGCGGGCTCGGCGCCCGTTATCACACCATTCGCCAATTGGATCGTGCGGCAGCAGATTTCACCATCGACGTCGTCACCGGCACCAACCGGCGCCTGCGCAAGCAACTGATCGCCGCGCGTCACAAATTCAAACATCCCATCCGGATTCGCGGCTATGTCAAAGACGCCATGGCCCTCATGCGACGCGCCAGCCTGCTCATTGGCAAGCCCGGCGGACTCACCTCCGCTGAAGCCATGGCCTCCGGCACGCCCATGCTCATTATCCGCCCCCTGCCCGGACAAGAGCGCGGCAACACCGAAATGCTCGTCGGAAATGGAGCCGCCGTCCATTTGGACCGCGACCGCGATCTTCCCGCCGTCGTCTCTTCCCTTTTTTCCAATTCCGCCCTGCTCGACATGATGGCCGAACGCGCCAAAGCCCTTGGCAAACCCAACGCCGCTCACGACATTGCCGCCGCCGTCCTCGCTCGCATTCCCCCAGAGGAAACCAGATGATCTATTGGTTTTTCCGTTGGATCGCCTTTCTCGTCCGCGCCCTTCCCCTCAAGGTCGCCTATTGGCTTTTCTTGCGCTTATGCGACACCTCCTATTTCCTGAATCGAAAAGGCCGCAACGCCGTTCGCAACCATGTGCAAACCATCTTCGAGTACCAAGGCATCCAGCCCTCGCGCCACATCATCGACGGCTACACGCGCAAAACTTTTCAATATTTTGGCAAATATCTCGCCGACTTTATTCGCTTCCGAAAACTCACTCCCGAGGGCATTCGCGAGACCATCAGCGTTCAAGGAATCGAATATCTCGAGCAAATCAAAAACTCTAAGCGCGGCTCCATCATGCTCACCGCCCACTACGGCAATTGGGAACTCGGCGGCGCCTTCATCGCCTCCATGGGCATTCCCATCAATGCCGTTGTCCGGCCCGTTCCCTCCCCCTCCCTCGAACGCCTGTTTCATTTTTTCCGCGAGCAGCGCGGTCTGAAGGTCATTCCCCTCGCCCATGCCGGCGTGGGAATCATCAAAGCCCTCAAGCGTGGCGAATCTATCGCGCTGGTGGGCGATCGGGATTTTTCGGGAAATGGACTTCCACATTCCTTCTTTGGGCGCGAAACTTCTCTCCCCCGCGGCGCGGCGTGGTTCTCCCACCGCACCGGCGTCCCCATCTACATGGGATTTGCCACTCGCGCCCCCGATGATAGCTTCATCCTCCGCATGCATCCGCCCATCGATCCCGTCGAACTCGGAAGCGAAGAAGCCATTCAAGATCGCATCGTCTCCATCATGCAAGAGACCATCGCCCGCGACCCCTGCCAATGGTTCATCTTCGATCCCTTCTGGCCAACGAACCCCAAGGTCCCATGAAAAAAGTTTTCCACACCATGGAAAAAAGTTTTCCACACTGTGGAAAACTTTCTCGCCTGTTTTTGTTCGACCTCGATGGAACCCTCATCGATTCGCGCGCCGACCTGGCCGCCGCCACCAACCGCATGCGAGCCCTTCACGCTCTTCCACCCCTCTCCATCGACCTCATCACCACCTTTGTGGGCGATGGCGTTCGCACACTGGCCGTCCGCGCACTCGATGGCACCGACATCGATCCAGATGTGGCGGCGGCGGAGATTGGAAGAGCCTACGACGAGCATCTGATGGACGCCACCACCGTATATGCCGGCGTCGAAAAAGGATTGCACGATCTGCATGAGGCGGGCCATGTGCTGGCCCTCGTCACCAACAAGCCGGGCCCTCACGCCAAACGCCTGTTGGACCATTTCAGGTGGACGTCCCTGTTTGCCATCCTACTGGGCGGCGGCGATACGCCCGAACTCAAGCCCTCTCCGCTTCCATTGCAAACCGCCATGCAGCACACGGGCTTTTCCCCTGCGGATACCTTCATGGTGGGCGATCACCACACCGATTTGGAAGCCGCCCGCCGCGCGGGGGTTCGCTCCGTTTTTCTATCCAGCGGCTTTGGCCATCCGGGCACAGAAAAACCAGACCTCGTGTTTTCAGATTTTTCTGCCTTCGTCGACCACTTCCTTTGTAACAGCCGCCAACTCTAATTTAAGGGTAGCGGCGGATTTCCTCGAGCGTACGGCGAACTTTTGGACGAATGGTTTTGTCGACGGGATAACCCAAACAAATCAACAAATCGACTTTTTTGTCCTTCGGTATCTGAAGACGGTTTTTGAGGCGCTTCTCATGGAACCAGCCCAGCCAGCAACTTCCGATGCCGTCCTCTTCTGCCTGTAACACCAGATGCTCACACGCAATTCCCAAATCGACCAAGCTGTATTGCACGCCACGAAATTGCGCGCCCAGACGCGCCGCCAACTTCATTTTTTCCGTCACTACGGCGATCAAGGCCGATGAGTTCACTGTGAATTTGTTCATCCCGTAGGGCGGTGGACAACACACGTCTTCCGCCAACGATTTGACTTGAGCCAGATCGTCCACCACTACAAACGACCACGGCTGCGAATTGCACGCCGATGGCGCCAGCCGTGCGGCCTCCAAGCAGCGGTCTAGTATCTCGCGAGGAATCGGTCGGCCGGGTACATATTGACGCACACTCTGACGCCGCTTCACCAGTTCAAGAAAAGTCATGGCTTCCTCCACGAAAGGCGTAGCACCAAAATGAAAACGATCAACAACCCCACCAGAATCCACCCGCCATAGAAGAGCCGGGGGAATAGCCACCAACTCCAACCCACAAACGACCAGTCGGAAAAGGGCCACAGAATGGGTGTCAGAAAATGCCCGTTCCCGTGCGTAGGCACATCCGTCAGCACATGCAAGGGCCACGCCAGCGCCGGAAGAAATAGAGCGCGGCGCCACGCCACCAACAGTCCCATGCAAACCGCTATTCCCAGCGCGCTGTGCGTGATGTTGTAGAGCACAAAGACAAAGTCAGGAATGCCGTGCCACTGCACCCCATTTCCTTTGAACAATCCTAAAGCAAAGTGAATCCCCAGCGACGCCAAATCCGGAAGTACCCCAAAACCAAATGCCGCCCACAAGGTCCAATCGGAAAACGTTCTGCGCCCCTTTTCATCCACCGGACCACGCCGCCCTCCCGCTAGTCCCGTCCGGCTACACAGGGCCGCCCCCAGTACACCATGGAACAGGGTATCCATGCGGCCACCTCTCTATCCATTTCGAGATTCAGCGGCTTCCACTTCTTTCAGAAAGCGGGCAACCTCTTCAATCGTGCCAAACGACAACATTTGTTGCGCCTGCCAACGAGCATGGGACAAATTAATTTTTTCGATCCGCGACTGAACCGGCGGAAGGGTCATCGGATCCAAACTCAGCGACCGCAAGCCAATCCCCAACAGGAACGGCAACATCTGGGGATCTGCACCCAAATTGCCGCACAACGAAACAGGCTTTCCTGCCTTTTCGGCGGATTCCACAATCCACTTGAGCTGGCGAAGAACCGCCGGGTGATGCGGCGAGAAAAAGGCCGCCACCTCGTCATTGGTTCGATCCACCGCGAGCAAATATTGAATCAAATCATTGCTACCAATGCTGAGAAAGTCAGCCGCACGAGCTAACTCGGGAGCCAACACCGCCGCCGAAGGCAACTCCACCATCACGCCCAATTCGGGCATTCGATTGGGTACGCCTTCCCGATTCAGCTCTTGCTGACAAATACACGCCAGATCCCGCGCGGCCATGAATTCGTCCAACGAAGCTACCAGAGGGAACATCACTTTTGTTTGCGTATTTCCATAGGCCACGCGAAGCATCGCCCGCAGTTGTTGCTTAAAGATTTCTGGATTTCGCAACGAAAAGCGCAACGCCCTCAAACCCAAAAACGGATTGTTCTCATGCTGAACGGGGAAATACGAAAGAGCCTTGTCGCCGCCAATGTCCAGCGTGCGAAAGACAACAGGACGCCCTTGCATGCGCTCCAGCACGCTCTTGTAGCCCAGATATTGTTCTTCTTCCGTCGGGAACGTGTTGCGCACAATGAAAGGGAATTCCGTGCGATACAAGCCGATGCCTTTGGCCTTCACGCTCAAGGCTACATCCAATTCGCTCACCAAATTCAAATTCGCCAGCAATTGAATTTCGACATTGTCCTGCGTCCGGGTTTCCACCCGGACCCGCCCCGCCATTTGCTCGGATTCCGCTAAAGAGCGAACCAGCTCTTTCATCATTTGAATGGCTTCGGGACCGGGACGAATCACAATCTGCCCATCTTTGGCATCCAACAAGATGGGCGTGTTTTCCGGAAGATTCAGCAGGCGCATATCCGACACAATCACCAACGGGACCTGAAGGGCTTTGGCCAAAATCGCCACGTGCGAATGCTGTCCACCGCCCAGCAAAATCAAGCCGGCCGCGCCTTCGGCCGATAATTTCAAAATGTCCGAGGGCAACAATTCTTCCGCAATGATGATTTGCCCGGTGTAGTCCGGGCTGGAATTCTCCGAGGTCGGCGCAGATAAATTGTGAAGCAATCGATGTCCGAGATCCTCGACATCCAACACCTTTTCGCGCAAGGCAGGGTTTTGACTTTGCGAGAACAAGTCCGCATAGCGCCGAACTTCATCTAAAATGGCGGCCCATGGATTTTTTCCGGCGCGAATTTTAGAACGAATTTCGCCCGAAAAGGCCTCATCTTTGAGCATCAAAACGTGCGCACCAAAAATCATGGACGCGGCATCATGGATTTTATCCACGAGTCGCCGCTGCAATTCCATCAGTTGCCGCTCGGTCATCAACAGAGCCCGGTCGAAATCGGCCTCGGTCAATCCCAGTGGGCAGGTGGACTCCACCATCGAGCGAAACAGGTAATGACCGATACGAGTTGAAAATCCCATTCCCATTCCACTGGAGGCACCGAGACCGCGAATGCAATGGGTGCCGGGGGCAAATTCCGCATCCGAGGTATCCATCGCCGGCGAGGAAAGCTCATCCGCCTCCCCGTGAATTCGCATGAGCAGATGGGCATTTTCAATCACACCGGCCAACTGCGAAGCAATGACCTTCAGGGCCTGAATATCGTTGGGCGTAAAATAATTCCACTGGGGATCCTGCGTGACAATCACGCCCACCGGATTCATCTTGCGCAAAATGGGAACGGCCAAAAAGGAGACAAAGCGTTCTTCCTGGCTTCCCGGAATGTATTTGAAATGCGGATTGTCCGTAGCCTGCGCCTCGCAAATGGGGCGCATTTCCTTCAGAGCCGTTCCCGTGATGCCTTCGCCAATTTTCAGCCGCAACTGACCGATGAGCGTGGGGTTCAACCCTTGGTTGGCGCGCAACACCAACTCGTGGGCCTCGGCCTCATACAGATAGATGGAGCAGACGGCAGCCCGCATATGCCACGCCACCGTGGAAACCGCCTTGGTAAGAAAGGCGTCTAGCCCCGTCTCGAAATCGAAGAGCCCGACCAGCTCCCCGATGTCGCACATCAACGCCACATTGTCTTTTTGAAAATCGCTCATCTTCCATTCATTCGAAGTCTCTCGCACTCCTTACGAATGCCAAGGCTTGACTTCATTTCTAAAAAAAGTACCTTCTTCCGCGTTTCATGTCTCTCCTGCCCGATGGTGTAACGGTAGCACAGCAGCCTCTGGAGCTGTTTGTCTAGGTTCAAATCCTAGTCGGGCAACCATTTTGCAAAAAGCCGCCTCTTGAACGGAGACGGCTTTTAAGGTTTCGGGGAACGTCGCCTCCCCGGTCTTCTCCGCAAATCAGGTGACCCGAATCGGCATCAACACATAGACAAAACTAATGGTCGAACGCATTACACCCGGACTGGTGTCATCCAACAAATCCAGAAACACCTCGTCCGTCGTCAACGTTTTCAAAGGGTCCATCACAAAGGCCGGATTGAAGGAAATGCTAATGTCCGGCCCGTTGTACTTCACATCCATCGTTTCGCGGCCTTCACCAATCTCGGCGGCTTGAGCCAAAATTTCCAAGCGGTTTTGGGTAAAGGTCAACTTCACACCCGAAACCGAATCGCTCACCAATTGGGACGTGCGACGTACGGCCGTCAACAACGCTTCGCGTTCCATCGCCACCCGTTCGCCTGTGGCCTGCGGAATCACCTGTCGGAAATTGGGATAGTTTCCTTCCACCAGTTTGGAAATGATCAAGACGCCATCGAACTCAAAGGCAATCTGCTTGGGCGTGGCTAAAATTTTCATTCCGCCCATATCACCCAGCGTGCGAATCAATTCATCCACCGTTTTGAGAGGAACAATCAAATCCATTCCTGCATCCACAGGAAATTCCACCTCATGCTCGACCAGCGCAAGCCGACGGCTATCCGTGGCCACCACGCTCAACTTGCCGCCCTTGAAGCTAAGCAAGACACCATTGAGAAGCGGCCGATTCGCATCCGTGGAGGCCGCATACGAGGTCAACTTCAGCATGTTGCGAAACGCGGACTGATCCAACGAATACACTTTGGCATCTTCCATTTCCGGCATGCTCGGATAATCCGCTTCGGAAATACCATGAATTCGAAAATACGCGCTGCCCGCATGAATAAAGGCGATATTGGCCTCGTTGACCTCCATCTCGGCTTCGCTCACGCTCAATTCGCGGAACACACCAAAAATTCGCTTGGCTGGTAGTGTCGTAGACCCAGGCTCGATCACTTCGGCATCCAGAGTGGCACGAACCGTCATGGACATATCGGTCGCGGTCAGCTCCAACTTTCCATTCTCCGCCTTAAACAAAATATTCGAAAGCACCGGCAGGGCATTCCGTGGATTGATAACGGATTGAACCTTCTGAAGGCAATCGATGATGGCCTCTTTATTGACTTTAATTTTCATTCCGCCACCTAGCTGGTTCTCTTAATTGACGTTCCATAATTCACTCTGTTGAGTATGTCCTGTCAGGAGGGTGAACTTCAAGAACAGAATCGACTTCTCACATCGCAACCTATTGCGATATGGCGACCTCCCGCTTCACACGAGCCCGATCCTCATCCACCGTGGCACGCGCCCGAACACGCGGCCCTGCATTGGGGTCCGCCTTAATGGAACGCGTGGTCACCACCGCCTCGCCCTGCCGCAATTCACGATCGATTCTCAACGTTTCATCCGTGATTCCAATCGGGCGATCTTTCACACGATCCTGAACCCGCTGATCCTTGAGATTTTCCCCAACAGAATCAAAAATCACCATCTTCCCCACGGGTTCTTGAGCCACTCCCCACTGAACCGAGAGTCCAACCGCCCATGCAAGAAGTACTGCTCGAAACAAAGGATTTTGACGCCGCCAAATCATATTTTTTTATACCCCGTCTGCATCTCCCGCGCAAGTCAATTGGAGCGAAAACGAGGCCACGAAGGCTCCTTCTCCGATAAACCCGCCTGATTGTTGCGAGCCAGGCGGAATCCGATGCGTGAAGCGCTCATGCGCTCGATTCCGAAGCCGCGGGCTGAACACCGCAAGTAGTCAAGCGCGTTGTTGAAAGATCCTCCACGCATGACGCGCCGCTCGTCACGACCTGGAGTGGCATTGAGCCAGCTTTCCAATCCCTCGCCTCGCAACGCACCCGAATAGGCATCGGCCCGATACAGGTCTTGGCACCACTCCCACACGTTGCCACCCATGCCATAAAATCCGGCTGGGTTCGGCGGAAACGCTTTGACCGGATTGGTCCAAGGCCACGGGTCCATCCCCGTCCCCGAATACTGGAAGTTGGCCAAGGCCACGACCACCTCGATGTCCGACTCCTCACCCCACGGATATGTGACATCGAGCCCACCGGACCGCGCCGCATATTCACGTTCCACCTCCAGCGGCAGGCGATATCCGTTGCGGTCGGGATACACCACAATCTCGCGCGCATCCTTGCTGATCTCATAGCAGGGCGTTCGCTTCGCCATGCTGCTACGCCAATTGCAATAGCGAATGGCATCCCGCCACGAGATGCAAACCACGGGATCGTCTGGACGTTGCGGAAAACCGGGAGACCGCCAAGAGGGCCCCGAAGGAATCCGCTCGGCATCCGTCACCGTACGCGTGGCTTGCACATAGGCCGCAAATTGCGCAACGGTGACCGGTGTCGATGCCAACCAAAAGGGCTCCAAGAAAAGCTCCACCGGCGGAACCTCATCATCGGCCCCCTCGCCTCGTGTGCGCCCCATGAGGAACGATCCACCCGGCAACAGCACTTCATCGCTCCAAAACGCCGAGGGCCCCATCGCCACAAGGGTCGGAGGCATCTGCGAAATAGGCCCCAAACGAACGGCCTCTACCAAAGCGGAGGACACTTTCAGGGATTCTCCATCCCATCCATGTCGAAGAAGGAAGGAGGAAACCGTCCACTTCCCATTCACCTGAACGGGCAGGCGGGAATCGGCTACCGAAGCAGAGTTTCGCACCCTCATCAGGCTGGCAGAACCATCCGGAACCACAATCGAATCGGTCTTCCATTCCCCTACCAGTAAATCTCCCGTGGTCAGTCGCCACACCACACTATTGGTGGGCATGTCCATCGGTTTGTTGTTGGACCAGCGCATGGAGATGCAATCCGAAAACGAAACTTTCGTCTCCACGCCCTCTTCCACCCGTGTCATTTCTTTGGGTTTAATGGTTCCCGTTAGCCACTCACCCAACGTGGTTTGGATGGAATGGGTTCCATCTAGATTATTTTGGATCTGCAAGAGGCGAGTGGAAGGCAAAACCCATGATCCACCGCGTCCTTCCAGCGATAGAATCATCACCTGAACTTTCGTACTCTCTTCTTCGCCCCCCTTCAAACGCACGGCGACTTCCTGCTCAAATTGAAGTGATTCGGGCGACAACCGTTCGGGCCTCGAAAATCTTGCAACTGATTTCCAAGGGATGGATAATTGCCGTCCTCCGAAGTCTTTTCCAAGAAGAGAGGAGTCGGAAACGAGGCCCTTCAACGCATAGCCGCCCGGTGAAATTTCAATTCTATTCACCTCGCCGGTTTCCACCCCCTGAAGCATGCCCAGAGGAAGATCGACTTTCCCATAGGTGGTCTGAATCGGAATGATCTCCCCATCTGGAATCACATTCACCATCGTCCCGTTTTGAAGTTCAACCTTCCAGGAAAGCACAGACGATTCCGGCGGCGAGGTTGGATTCAAAAAAGTAACGGACTTCACCGCATCCCAAGCCGATCGTATTTTCTCGCCTTCCACAAGGCTCAATAGAATTTGAGGTCTTGCCGCAAAGATCCAGCGATCGCCACCCACTGTCGTGACCACACATTGATCGATCATGGGAAATTCCACTCTCACCATCTCGTTCGGCTGAAAGATCAAGTTCCCCCCATCGGTTGAAATCCGTATCGGCTTGGGCGAAAATGGCATTTGCTGAAGAACCCCTCCCTCCAGCGTCACCTCCCACAACATCGGCAACTCGTCTGCAACCTGTCCGAAAGCACTATGGACGGCCAAGCACAATCCCGCCAACCCAATTTGAATCATCCTCTTCATCTTCATCTCCTGTGCTCGTCCTCAACATCCTCAACCAAAATCATTCCTAATCTAGCTGGTTGATGGGGGCAAAATCAAGCCTGCGACCACTCCTTTTCACGGAATGAGGGGCAATTTTTTCATATTCAGCTCCACATAGGACAATCCTTCATCGGATGTCATCAGTTTGTCTTCAGACAACAGCAGAATTTCCACCCGTTGCCCTTCTTCAGCCTTAGGCGGAACCGGAACCGTCCATGTCCACTGAGAACCCGGAATAGGATTTCCCCGGTTAAAGCGGGCCAGCATTTCTTGATCCACTAGCGTGTTTTTTCTCATCAAAACCTGACCTTGTGGACCCCGAATTCGAACCTCTATCTTGAGATCCGGCGGAAGTCCCCCCCTGAAACGCCATACCAATTGCAACTGAAGGCCCTTGTTTCCTTCCGTCTCCCTTGAAAAATAGGCTTGCTTGAGCGTCAATCGTTCCCCTTTGAATCCAATGTCCAACTTCGGCCCCAGGTCGCTCCAATCGTCTTGAGGAGCACATCCCAGCCGTTCCATTGCTTCCAAAATATCGAGATCGGACGGGCAAATCAACGCGGCCTTTTGAAGAGCCTCCACCGCAGCCGTCGACTCTCCATCTCGTTCCAACAACTTCGCTCGCCACAGCCAAATGCGGTGATGAAATCGAGGCGGAATCTGTTCTCGATTCAAGATCGCCCCCAAGATCGATAGCGCCTCGGCCGATTTTCCAACCAACTCCGCATTCTTCGCATCCACCAAACGTTCCAACATTTTTGCATCGGCCATGGTGGATCGACAGGCATTCAGCCGCTTCAGGTTTTCAGAAGAAATTCCATCCATCAATATCACTTCAACCAGTGTTTCTTGCGTCCATTTTGCCGACATTCCCGATTCCAGTTCGAGCAAATGCCATTCCAAAATCCACTCCGGAAAAAGGCCCGGCTTCGCCTCCCATTCCCGCAAGCGCAACCGACGCAAAACAGGGGAGGATGTTTCGGACAACCCCATTCGATCCCATTCGATTTGAAATCGATCGTGCCGCAGTGTGGCACGCGTTTCTGAAAGCCTGTGCAGTCCCTCCCAATCACCAGCCCGCAAGCATCGTTTGATTCGCTCTGCGGCAATTTGAAGACGATATTGAGCCCGCAGAATATTCCAGTTTTTCCAGAGGGCCTCCGTCCATAGAATGGAATCGCTGGGAGGCTGTTCCCTTTCAAGGCCATTTTCCAGCGCAAGCAAACAGTCCCCAGCCTCTTCATCCCGATTTTGCTTTTGAAGATGGGTATAGAGACTCCAGAGGAAGGAAAACGGCAACTGTGGAATATCCAACATGCGATCTACGGGAATCTGAGCCCTTTGCCACGCGCGTAAGACCGTCAACGACAACGAAGCATCCATCTCCAACGCCCGCCCACCCCAGTGGAGTAAATCCTCCACGATTTCTGGATCGTCCTCGCTCATTGACAACGCCAAACACGCATCTGCCAACACACCCGCATCCAGCGGATACAAGCTCGTGACCAATTCCAAATCGTTCCTCGCACGGCGAGCGGCATCCGCATCTCCCAGCTTTCGAGAATGCCCACGGAATAACACCTTGCTCCTCATCAGCCGCGCCATCGAGTCCCATGGAGCGAGACGAACGGCTTCATCGGCCTCGTGTAAAGCCGCCTCCATCGTTGTCCTTTCTTCCACACGCAGAGCCAAGCCAGCCATTTTCAAGGCCGCCTCTTGCGCCGGAAGAAGGGCGTCCATCAACCAACCATCCGGCACGTTTTCATCCGACGATGCCACAATATCCCGCGCCGCTTGCTGGATTCGTTGATCCTGCCAGACCAGTTGGGCTTCTGCCGCCGTACTGTGGATTTTTGAAAATCCAGGCGCTAGTTCCTTGGCTTTTTCCAATACCGAAGGAGCTTCCTCAAGACTCACATCGGGTCGCTCAAACCAGAGATGTTCGTCCAAGGCAAGACCCAGAGCCGCCGAAGCCCCCTCGTGAAGTCGCCACGCCCAAGCGGCTCGGGCAGAACAGAATACAGCCAACCCGCAAATCGGCAACAGAACCCCTACTCGCACCAACCAGTTTCTACGCACCGTTCCGCCCGGTGTTTCGACCGTCACGCCGCCGCCCACCGTTGCCCCCCAAAGGAGGCCACACAAAACCGCAAAGGCCACCTGAATGGCCGGCCTACCGCTCAGATTGAATTCGACTTGAGCATGGCACAAAGCCGCCAACACCGCCGCCCAAGTGCCGCGAATCAGCCAAACGGATTCGCTCCGCCCTTGGCTGTTTTTTCGGCACCCCCGCACACCCCGAACCAACACCACACCCAAGGCGCACACCAGCGCCCCAAAACCAATCAATCCCAAATCGCCTAAAAATTGCAGGGAGTCATTATGCGCATAATTCAACCGAAATCGTCCGTAGGCCCCCGTCTGAAACATCGGCAACATCAAAACCGTTCCCCCCGGCCCGGTTCCAAACGGAAACTTCGTGCATAATGTAATGGCCGATTGCCAAATCTCTATTCGCGAGGCTTTTGCCTGTTGAAATTCCCCGGACTGGCCAAACGTGCGCTCCATTAAATTCGCCCGTTGCCCCTGAATGCCAAACACCACCATGAGCCCCAAGAGAGCCAACCCGGCAAGGAGTAGGCGGGACCGCAATTCGACCCTCTCTTTTCCAAGCCAAATCAGCAATATGCTCATGGCCACCAAGGTTCCAAAGGCCGCCCCTCTGGATCCGGTGAAATACAAGGCGGTACACTGAATCCCCAAGGCCGCCACAAACAGTACATTTCTCCACACCGTCCAATCGTAGCCCAGCCGATGCAGAATCGACGATCCCCTCCGCTCGCGCCAATGGATGTGTGAAAATAACAGCCCCACCGTCACCGGTAAGGTCATCGCCAACAAGCCCCCTAAAGCATCCGGACTGCCAAAAGTCCCGCAAATGCGTCCAGTCGGCGCTTTCAAAAAGAAAATGCCAAGAATGGACTGAAGGATTCCGATCCACATCAGCCCGAACAGAAGGAAAGACCGCGTCGACGAACCGTTGGACTGCCGCGAACACCCCCACGCCAACACGCCAAGCCCGCTCCATAGCAAGAACGTATGCAACGAAACAAAGCGATCCACCGCAATCGTCCACCCACGGGCCTCCACCGTAATCCACTTCAATAACTCAGTATCGCCTAACCAAAAGACGCCCGCCCAACTTTTCGGCAGAGGGATCAGTTGGATGACGCACCAACCCAACAGGAGACCCACGGACACGCCCCAGACTCTCCCTGCCGATTTCGACTCTACAGGATCCTGTGAATTCCCTCCCCATACTCCCATCACCCCCAACATCCAAGCCAATGCCGCCACGCCCTGCATGGCCACAAATCCAACGCTACCGACAGGAATCGTCGCCGCAAATGCGAATACTACGACCAGTCCCGCAAAGAACTTCCCAAAGAAATTCCGCTCCCGCCGCCGCCTGGAATGCCCACCACGACTCATGCTCTTCAGATCGAAACTCCCTGAAGAATCTTCCGCGCATTCCCGCGCGTCAGTTCTTCCGCCCGTTGCTCCCCCAGTTGCTCAACCAACCACCGCCGGGCGGGCGATAGCAAGGGAGGACGACGTACCACATCATGCGCATCCGATGCCACCACATGTACCCAGCCCCGCTGCAGCCATTCGATGGCACGCAATCGCTCCCTCTCTCTTGTCCCAAATAGGCAATGGGCCGTGATCTGCACCAAAGCCCCCTGAATCTGCAACCCCTCCATCGCCTCGGGCTCATCCAAAAAATCAAGTCTCTCCGGATGAGCCAAGATCGGCGTGACCCCTTCGATTCGCAACCGAAACACAATGTCGCGCAAGATGGCCAACCCATTCCGCATGGAACTCATTTCCAAAAGCACATACCGGCGCCCCGCATCGAAGGTCGGCCAACTTCCGGATCGATAGAGATCCACCACGTGTTCCATCAAGGGCATTTCCGCGGCAAACCGGAGTTCCAAATTCACCTGTTCCGCTACCAAGAGCTTTTTCAATCGTTCCAACGCGCCCTGTATGATACCGGGGTCCGTTACACCCACTCCACCAAATAGATGCGGCGTAGCCACCATCGTAGAAATACCGTCGGCCACCGCCATGCGGCACATCGCCAGCGCCACAGCGTCATCCGCCGCCCCATCGTCCAGACCCGGCAAGACATGGGTGTGCAGATCAATCATGTTTTCCGCTTTCGACCCAAGCCCATTTTGTCCGAAAGCCGTCCCAGCCAACTACTTCTTTTGGCTTTGTGGCCCTTGCCTTCCTCGGCGTAGTAATAGGAACCATATCGGCTGTAGTACGACGAATAATAATAGGACGTCCCCGCCGGCATATCCACGTTGTTGAGAATCACGCCGAGCATCTTTACCTTCGAAATGGCAATCTGCTTGCCCACCTGCTGAGCCGCATACTTGTTGGTGACAAAGGTCCTCGCCACCAGCAACAGCCCGTCCACCCGCTTGCCAATCACCAAAGCATCCACCAAGTTTAATACCGGCGGCGCATCAAAAATCAATAGATCAAAACGCTTCAAAAGATCGTCCATCAGTTGGGCAAACCGCACAGAATCGAGCATTTCAACGGGATTGGGCGGTATGGGTCCCGTCGGCAGGAAAAACAGATTGTCAATTCCCGTTGGAACAATCACTTGCTCCGGTGACACCGTACCCGAAGCCGCAACCAGTAAGTTGGACATGCCCATTTCGTGAACATCCTTGAACACCTTGTGCAAACGCGGCTTGCGCATATCCGTGTCCACCAAAAGAGTTCGCTTGCCGGTTTGCGCATAGGCAATCGCAATGTTGATCGCCGTCAGGGTCTTCCCCTCCGATGGCATCGTGCTGGTGACCACCAATGACCGCAAGGGCTTGTCCGTTGAACTAAAGGCCAACGCTGTTCGCGCCGTCCGGAAAGCTTCCGCAAAATGACTACGAGGCTTTTTCAACGCAAACAAATCGTCAAACATCTCCTCATCCGCTTCCTTCTCGGCCGAAGGAACCCCGCTAATGACAGGGCTATTGAGCAGATTCCGAACGTCCACCTCTCCTTTGATCGTCGTATCCATGTAATCCAGAAAGAAACAAAACCCCACCGCCAATAAGCCACCAAAGAAAATTCCGATTAACATCATCCGCCCATGGGAAGGCCAAGATCGGATTTGTGGCACTTCCGCCCGCGAAACCACGAACACATTGTTGCCCTGCCCGCTCAACTGGCTCACACTCAACTCGTCGATGCGCCGAATGATGCTCGAGTACGCCTCTTGCACGGAATCCCGGCTCTGCCGAAGAAGGTTGTATTGTGAGGCCAGCTCATTGAAGCGCATCACATTCTCTTCTTGCTTCGCCAACTCTTCGCGCAGCATCTTTTCTTCGTTGCGGGCCTGCTCGTATCGCCCCCTCAAGGAATCCATGATGTTGGTCGACTCCAACTCCAACTTGGCCTTCAAGGCGTTGATTTGCGCGATCACACTTTGTAGCTGGGGATGGTTTTCTCCTAAGCGAGCCTGCATTTCCGAATATTGCTGCTCCTGACGGGCCAATTCCATTTTCAAGGAACCAATCACCGTCGATTCCAAGACGCCGGGAATGCTTTCCATGGGATTTCCAGTCTTCCGGGACTCTTCTGCCGTGCGGTATCGCGCCTCGGCCTGAATCCGCAAGGGCTGCGCCGTCATCAAATTGTTGTTTAGCCCCTTGAGCCTCTCCACCACGATATTCTGCGCATCCTCAAACGAAACCATCTTGTTGGTCACCATCAGCGAATGTAGCTCTTTCGTCGCCGCATCCAACCTCAAGCGCAACTCTTCAGATTTTTTCTTCAACTCCAGAATTCCATCGTCCGAAACGCCCATGCGACGCTGTCGGTTTCCCGCCAAATAGGCGTCCACAACCGCATTGACGATTTGGGCCGCCTCTCTCGGATCTGCCCGCTCGGAACTCACATCCAACACATACCCGCTTCGCGCAGGAGCTACTTCAATCGAATTCGCCAAGGTTCGCACCGGATCCTTGCTTTCCTGAAATTGCGGATTCTGCATCAGAAAACCCTGCTGAAGAACCGCTTCCATCACCGGAGTCGACTTGATGAGTTGCACCTGCGTCTGAATGATATCCCGTTGCATCATGCTCGATCGCATCGGATCGTAGACATCTTTCATCGCCGTTAGATTCACCCCCCCGCTTTCAATCAAAAGCCGGGAGGTGGCCGTATACAGCGGCGTCCGCGTCCAGGCATACAAGGCTGTCAACAGCAGTACCAATAGGAAAATGCCGGCCGCAATCGGCAGACGCTGCTGCACCACTGCCACATAATCCCACAAATGAAGCCCACGGCTTTCCTCGTTTGTCCAATCGTCCATAGGTATCCCAATCCCTCCAAAATAGAGGCGTGTGCAGCTTGTTATTTATTCAGCGAGTAAGAGAAAGTGAAGATGCCGCGGACGAAATTCAAGATTTCAGCCCCGACCATCTTGGCCCCGGACGCTCGCACATGCACCACATCACCATCGCGCAAATAAATATTGGTCGTCTCCCCTCGCTCGATCCGGGCCAAATCCAACTTGTGCATATTTTCTTCTCCCGTGGGAGACCGCCGCAGGAGGGAAATCTCTCTCCGATTGGCCATATCGCCCAAGCCACCGGCCAACGCGATAGCCTCCAACACACGCAATTTCTTTCGGAAGGTGAAAGCGCCCGCCTGCTTCACTTCGCCATACACATAAATTAACGGCGCCTTCGGCACATACACCACATCCCCCGCACTCAACACCGGATTCAGATTTCCAGCGCCTGTTTCCAACAGTTCACTCAGATCAATTTGGATTCGTGTCGACGTCTTTCCTTCTCCCTCGCGAATCACATACGCAATCGCTCCCGCGCTCTCTTGCGGCCCACCCGCCAGCGTCAGCATATTCAGCAACGTCGATACATTCTGATGAATCGCATACGAACCCGGCTGATTCACCGCCCCAATCACAGAAATCTGGCGGCTACGAAACTCACTCACCCGCACACCCACCCTCGGCGATTGCAATACGTTCCGAGTCACCAACTCTTTTTCAATCGAACTTTGAATATCTTGAATGGACTTGCCCGCCACCTGCAACGGCCCTACCGTCGGCAGGGAAATAATGCCCGTCTCCGACACTCGCAAGGGCAAGGTCTTCGTCTGGTCATTGGCTTCCCATTCGAAAATGCTCACCTCCAGCACATCATCCGGCCCCACCAAGTACTCTTCCTTTTGAAGCGACAACAATTCCTTCGTCTCCATCACCTGCTTCAAACTGGTTTCATCGCTGAACATCGCGGGCTCTCCCCCGCCCTCCCCAAGCAAATTCGACGTCATCGCCATCGACTGCGAATGACTCACACACCCAGCCCCCGACAGCACACACGCCAACACCACAATGGATCCCCACTTCTTGTGCTTCAACAATACGTTCATGGCTGTTCTTTCCTTCATTGTCATTTCTCAATCAACATCCAGTTTCCTTGGCCGCAAGCAAACCCGTATCAAAGAAAAGGCGCTCGGGAAATTCAATTTCCCAAGCGCCCCTCTGCATTACGATGAACTGCGTCCTCGCCCCAGATTACAGATCGCTCGGATTGGGACGAGGTGACGATTTGTTATGGTCATAGATCGCATAACCACCGCCCGCCGCCACCATAACCGCCGCACCACCCACAACCACCGTTGTGAAGGTTCCAGCACCGATCGTCGCCGCCGTGCCCGCCGCAACGGCCGCACCGGTTCCCGCTGCCGCCGCGCCCGTGCCTGCCGCCGCCGCACCCGCCGCCGCTGCTCCAGCACCACCAGCTACAACCAATCCGGCCTTGTCGTCATCCAGCACCACCCGGCACTCTGCAATCGTGCCATCCGCCGCCACATTCATTTCCGAAATGTTGCGACCTTCTACCTTCAAGAAATACTTTCCGTTTTCCATGGGAATAACCGCCTGCCCATCCTTGTTGGCCACCGCTTCAGCCAACACCTTCGATTTCGCAGAACGACTCAATTTAATCTTGGCCCCATCGACCGGTGTCTCGCCATCCGATTTCAAAATCGTGAACGAAATATCACCCGCTTTGAAAACCACCGGCTGCTCGGCTTTCTCTGCCGCCCACGCCACCGTGGACATCAAAAGACAAGCCGCTAAACTCATTCCAAACCATTTCACGCTCTTCATATTCATTGCCCTTTCTGAAAATACATCTAACAACTCTACTTTTTCACATTCCCCGAGGAAGTCAAATGAAAATCATCATGTTTCAACACTTTTTTCCACCCCTGATTGTGTACCGTTCTGGGAGCTACATTCTCCAATTTGGCTTCCGGCAACATGTGTTGAATAAGGTTGCGAATGCCATCGGCGTCTCCCGACTGGCTTAATGTATCACAATTCGCCAGCACAGACTCGACCGATTGTGCCGGATAGACTGGAATCTTGCCAATGAAAATCATCGGGTGCCTCGTCCGTTCCACATTCTCCGAGTCGTTGTGAAGCTCCTCAAACATCTTTTCGCCCGGACGCAACCCCGTAAATTCTATGCGTATGTCGAGATCGGGTTCCAACCCCGACAACCGGATCATATCCCGAGCCAAATCCACAATTTTCACCGGTTGTCCCATGTCCAACACAAAAATCTCCCCCCCGCGCCCCATGGATGCGGCCTGCAATACCAGCTGAGAAGCTTCTGGTATCGTCATAAAATAGCGTTGCATGTCTGGATGGGTCACCGTGACAGGCCCTCCTTTACGGATCTGCTCCCGGAATAGAGGAATCACAGAACCCGTAGACCCCAGTACATTGCCAAACCGAACCGCGACAAAACGGGTGCCGACATGGCGAGTGCACAGGTTTTGCATGGCAATCTCCGCCAGCCGCTTGGACGCCCCCATGACCGATGTGGGATTCACCGCCTTGTCCGTCGAAATCAATACAAACACCTCCACCCCGTTTTGGCCGGCCAAATCAGCTAGGCGATGCGTCCCCAGCGTGTTATTGCGAATAGCCTCCACTTCGTTGACTTCCATCAACGGAACATGCTTATAGGCCGCCGCATGAACCACCACATGAGGATGATACGTGGCGAACACGTCACCCATGCGCCCAACATCGGTGATGTCGGCCACCACGGGAACAAAGCGAACCGACTTGGTTTTGGCCATCATTTCGCGATTGATTTCGTACAACCCGAATTCGCACCGTTCCACCAACAAAATCTCAGACGGCCCGAATCCACTCAGTTGCCGGACCATTTCAGAACCAATCGACCCACCGGCTCCCGTCACCAGAATCCGCTTGCCCGCCACAAATTGGTTGATGGAACGAACATCCAGATGCACCACCTCCCGCCCCAGCAAATCTTCAATCTGTACCGGACGAAGTGTTGCCACGGATACAGCACCGCTCAAAATTTCATGAAGGGCCGGAATAATCCGCGTCGGCACATGACAATCCTCGCACAGATGTACGATTCGATAAATCTGTTCCCTTGGCGCATTGGCAATCGTAATGATCGCCCCATCCACTTGCTTCGTCTCCGCCAACCGTTTGATCTCCCCCATGTCACCGAGCACCGGAATTCCGGATATCACGGCACCCCGCTTGGATGGATCGTCATCCAAAAATCCCACCACCCGCATCGTGACATTCGACCGCCCCGTCAGCTCGCGCGCCGCCATCACCCCCGCACGCCCCGCGCCCATCAACACAACGCGACTGGGCTGGTCCCGGCGCGGTCCCGTTCCCTCCGAAAAATCTATCGCCTGCTTCTGCCCGCGCTCGATCGAAATACGGCGCATAACGCGAATTCCCATCAGAACCAGAAAAGAAAATGTCGCATACATCATCGATACGGAATAGGGAACGCGAAACGATTCATGTTCGGGTCGCATCCCCGCTCGGATCAGCATAAACGGGATCATCGTCAGCAGACACGCCGCCAAGAACGGGGGAATATCCACCAGACTAATGAATCGCCAAATCCGGCGATACGCCCCCAATAACACAAGCAGGCACCACTGCAACCCCACCACAAACGGAAGCTGCTGGAACATATAGCTCGCCATCTGGCGCGGTATGGCAAATTCAAAGCGCAACAGATACGCCACCACATACACCCCGCTCATCAGCATCAAATCGATGGCAAACTGCGCCGAACGCCCGGGAGATACTTTTAGAACTGGAATCCACTTACTCATTACGCCCGACTGTATCAGTCGCCATTTCGTCCCGCAACAGGACAAACTTTCCTAGAACTTATTTTCTGACCCGCCCACCCCCAGAACAACATCACGCCCAGCAAATTAGCTCCTGCATCCCCCCAACTGAACGAACGCGCCCCCCCGCTGAATCCGTATTGACAACATTCCATCAACCATCCGTATCCCGCGCCCGCCAAAGGAAGAATCCACCCCCGCGTCCACCCCTTCTTCTCCTCCTCCACCGCCCACCTCAATAACGCGCCCAAAATACCGTATAGGCCCACGTGAATGAGCTTGTCTATGCCAAAAATTTGCGAAATCGACGGTGGAAACAGCCACATCGGCATAAGGGACAATGCGGCCAGCACCATCAGATACGTCGCACAAATCCGCCGTCGAACCGAAATGGCCACGCCTAGCTTTCTCATTAGTGGAATTTGGATAGGGTTTCACACACATACGCCAATTCTTCCGTAGAAAGCGATGGGTAAATCGGCAGAGAAATCACACCCTTCCAATGGCGTTCTGCATTCGGATACTGATTCGGACTCAGGTCGTAACGGTCCCGATAATACGTCATACGGTGTAGGGGCTTGTAATGCACGGAGGTTCCAATTCCCGCCTCCTGAAGACACTCGATGCCTGCGTTGCGATCCATGGAACACGTTTCGTTCAGCACAACATAAAACAAATGCCACGAATGCTCTTCACGCTTCCCTCGATACAGGGGGAGATCCAACACCTCGATCGCCTCCAAGTGCGAATAATAATACTCCGCACATCGTTGCCTCTGAATTCGAAACTCCTCCGCACGCTCCAGTTGCGCCAATCCAATCGCGGCAGCCACATCCGGAAGGTTGTATTTGAAGCCAGGCGCCACAACGTCATATTCCCAGTTCGCCTTCTTGGCCGTAAATCGGTCCCATATATCCCGGTTGATTCCATGAAGTCGCATCACTTTGGCGCGCTTGTAAATCCTTTCGTCATTTGTCACCAACATCCCCCCCTCCCCCGTCGTAATCGTTTTGTTGGCATAGAAACTAAAGCATGTGGCGTCTCCGAAAGTTCCGATCTTGCGGCCTCCAAACCGCGTTGGAAACGCATGCGCGGCATCTTCAATCAATCTCAACCCGTGCTTCCGGCAAAGCCCCATCAAGCCGTCCATTTGTGCCGCCTGACCACCAAAGTGAACCAATAGAAGCGCCTTCGCATCCGGATGGCGAGCAATGGCTTGTTCCAATATTTCAGGCGTGACAAGGCACGTGCCATATTCAACATCCAAAAATATGGGATCCGCCCCCATGTACCGGATGACTTCCGCAGAGGCCGTAAACGTCATGGTGGGAACAAAAACCTTGTCGCCCGGGCAAATGCCGATAGCTTCAACTGCCAAATGCAGGGCCGCCGTAGCCGAATTGACCGCACAGGCATATTTCGCTCCAACCGTCTCGGCAAACCGCTTTTCGAATTCTGCACACTTGCCCGCCGTTGTGAGCCACCCGCTCTTTAACACTTCGGTGACATACGCCAACTCATGGCCCGAGCAATCCACTTTTGAAAAAGGAATATTCATTGTTTTACACTTTTGTTTTTCCAACAACCACCCCTATGGTCCTGAACAAGATCCCCACATCACCCCAAAAACTCCTCGTTTTCACATACTGTTCATATAGATCTAGCTTTCTAGACAACACCACATCTCGGTAATAGGCTTCCGGATCAGGCACGGCAACAAGAAGCTCTTCCTCATTCCGAAACTCAATGGCTGCCGGATCCGTAATTCCTGGACGAACCGTCAACACAGTCTTCCAGCGCGAAGGAAAAGCCTCTACCCACTTGCGCACTTCAGGCCGTGGCCCCACCAGCGACATATCCCCGCGAATCACATTCCACAGTTGTGGCAACTCGTCCAACTTGGTCTTGCGCAGAATCTTGCCCATCCTTGTCACGCGTGTACGGTCTCCGACATCAAAAGTCCCCTGATCCGCACCTCGCCGAACCGTCATCGTCCGAAATTTGAAGAGTGTAAAATCCCTTCCCCAAAGACCCACCCGCAACTGAGTAAACAACACAGGACTTCCCATACTTATTCGAACCAACCACGCCAAGAGCAGAAAAAGCGGCAAGAGCACGACCACCCCGGCGCCTGCCACGAAAACATCAAATGTCCTTTTCATTCTTTGCTTCTTTTACCCCGGCAAGTACCAAATCAGGAAATCTCTTCAACAAATCAGAACTAAAGACACGAACAAAGTACACGGTCTCCGAAGAACCAAGTTCGGGAATTTCCGTCCACCCACTTTTCACAAAGGCGCGTTGACAAGACAAGTTTTCTCGATAGACGCCTGCTCTTGTTGCTGCTACCCCATGCGCCTTATTGATTTCATCACAATGCTTTATCATAAGAGGAAATACGTTGTGCCCTCGCGCCGTAGCCGCTACAGCACCAATCGTCATTTGCGAAACGTTGGGCCATGAACAAAACTCAGACACCCATTTTACACTTACTTTTTCCCTTTTCAATCGCCGCCACAGACGCCTATCTGTGAGTAATCTAGGATGACGCAAAAGTGCCCTCAAAAAGGTCCATCTGCAAGCCCAGAGCATAGGAATGGTAAATGGTCCATCACACATACCAAGCAATCCGGCCAATCTTCCATTCAATTCCGCAACGATCACGTATCCTCTCTTATCGGCAAGATGCCAATAATACGATGCCCGAACAAAATCCGCTCCAAGAAGCATACCCAAATGATTGTCAGGAGTAAACGAAGATAGATGTAGTTCCACCAACGCATCGACATCCGCTTTCACGGCTACTCGGATGGATATCCCATCCCGAACGGCTGGCCTTTTTTGAAGCACATCAAACAAATGTGTCCTCAGAAAAGGAAATGCGGTTTCAAAGAAGCCTGCGACCTTGATCGATCGGGAAGCCAACCAGTTGGCAAGGTGCGGAGCCAGCGTTATGCGGACATCACGAATGAAGTCCATCTCTGGAAAGAGCATGGATAAATCCTGCTTTCGCAACGCCATAGCAGTAGGATTATTCGGACTATTCATGGCTAGATCCCAACTCAAAAATAGCCCGCATGGTTTCAGAACACGCTTGATCTCTGCGGCCACTTTTTTCCGGAGATCCGTCGAAAGAATGGAAGAAAATGCGCAATTCTGAAAAACAATATCGAACGACGCATCCGGAAAAGGTAGCTCACCACCACGCATCGTCACAAAATGTGATTCGGAAAAATTTTGCCGTGCAAAATCGATGTCGGACTCTCTCAAATCCACGCCGGTTAGCCGCCCGGCGGACGCTCCCCACGACTGCCATCGTTTAAGCCAATGACCGTTTCCACACCCGACATCGAGAATGTCAAGTTCGCCAATCCGGCGGTCAACTCCGAGCATATTCAGCGTTTCCTGAGTAATCGCTTCAACCCGCTTCATTCCCTGAAAACTCACGGCATTATCGTCACAACACTTGGAATCTGCATCATCACGAAATTCCTTATGAACTTGCCGTATTTGGGTTACTTCATCAACCGGAACCAGATTTTTCATACGTTTTCCCATCATCATCTTCATAATACTCTTTCACTCACCGAACCACACAGACCGAATCGTTGGTAATCTGGGCTAGCTTGGAGACCCCGGAGGTCTTGCCAAAGTGTCTTATTCCATAGTTTTGACCATTACTTCCAAGCCACGCCAAGTCCTCAATGGGCATTGCCGCCACCTCCCGCATCTTGTCAGCAAGCCAATGAACATTCTCTGGCTCCCCAACCCAACCATTATCGGCATCTCGAATACATTGTGCGGTGTCACTGTCGCGGTCGACAGATGAGATGATCGGCCGTCCAGAAAGCATATACGCCATCAGCTTGGAGGGTATCGAGCTATTTGCGCACCCCATCTGCATTGGAAGAAGACACGCATCCGCCATGCCAAGCAAATATGGCGTATGGGTGACATCCGGATCAGAAATGAAAAAGGTGTCGGTTAAGCCGAGTCGTTCTTTAAGACGAATGCATTCTTCTTTTGCAGAACCGTCACCGGCAATAATCAGTTGCGCATTCTGCAACTTTGCGCTGTGAAAAGCCCGCTCAAGCAACTCCACTCCGGCTACGGGACCAATATTTCCGAGAAAGAGGAACGTGAACCGATCCGATCGCATCTTGTAACGGTCAAAACAAACCGTTCTCTCGGGCATTTCTGCAAATTGCGCATCATCGCACCATGTATGAATCATCGAAATTTTCTGCAGGTCAAGACATCTGGTTTGAGCGAAATATCGACGCATCGAATGGGAAATCACGACCACATGATTCACCCGCCTGGCTATTCGGCGATCCATCCACAACAATGGGGCCTTCACCATCCTGCGGACACATGCGGGCAACTTTTGAAGCAGGGACTCGGGATAGATATCCATCACCTGCAGAATCAGAGGAATGCCGTAACGGAAGCAGAAATTAGAGATACCTGCCTGAGCGAATAATGGCCATGCGTTCATATAGACCACGTCGGGCTTCTCACGCATCGCGCCCATATAACGAACAACATGCCGTCCGAAACTGGCACTTTCCCGCATCCGCAGAAGAAACTTCGATTCCGGTGCCGTGAAGGAAGGTAGCCGAACAACCTCAACCCCTTCTTCCATGCGTACCAGCGGCCCCTGTGTAGCTTTCAAATCGTCATAATTCGCACCGATTGGCCTAGATGGCGATGGGCACATCACCTGAACCCTGTGCCCCTGTTTAGCTAGATGCACAGCCAAATCCCGCCCCATCTGAGCCGAGACCACGGGCTCGGGCGGGTAGACGGCGGAGACAATTGCGATATTCACGGTCTTGGACGTCCCAAAGCGTAATTAACGGCACCACAGAGTAAAGTTTCTTGGCGTTCCCAGTTATAATCTTGCACAAATGCGCGCCGCCCACGATCCGCCATCTGAAGTAACCGTGCCGGATCCTGAACCATGCGCAAGAGTCCATCGGCAATAGATTCTGGGCTATAGGGATCGACAAGAATTCCACACTCATGTTCAGTAATCACGCGGCGTAATGTGGGAACGTCCGCCACCAGAACTGGCAGGCCAGCCGCGAAATACTCGTAGAGTTTTTGGGGTGCCGCAAGTCGGTGCGCCGTGTCGATCGGTAAGACAAGAGACACTCCTACATGACAAGCCAGCATATGCTGCCGAACATCGCGATGGGGTACTTGCTCCTTGATTTCGATCGTTCCGCTTTCGATTAAACGTTGAATCAGGTTGCGATTGATTAGATTTCCAGCAATTCCACCAAGCACCAGAAGGCGCACACGCGAATCGCGCAGAGCGGCGATATCGATCGCTTCTATCAATTGATCGGAAGCATAACTCGGTCTTAAGGCCCCCGCGTGTAGAAACACAATGTTTCCGGATGGTGCCGTTGTCTGAGTCCATATTGGCTTGATATCAGGGAAATCGGAAAGATTCGGATAATTGCCAACAACAATCCCAGGCTCGCATAAATATGCATACTCCGCCTGACGTTCTGAACTTACATGAATGATCAAATCAGAATTCCGGGCCAAATGGCGTAACCAGCATCTCATCACGAGTCTTGCTAGAGGTCTCACGAACCTCGGCAACGACAACACTCTATCTTCATAAAACTCCTGCAAATCAACGATAATCCGGCAACGCCTTTTTTTACGGATATGAACGGCTAGCGTCCAAGCATCCGGTTCCGAACATAAGATGATATCAGGCTGGACTTCTTCCAACAAATGCGCGACATGGCGTATAATGATCAGGCGTTGCCTGATCGCCCTCAATGTCGTTGAAATCCTGTTTTCATGCCAGAAATTCTCGCTCGGTGCGGGTACGGCATAATGGCGAATCTCAGACTCTTGCGTACTACCGGCGAGCGATCCAGGGGAGATCGACGACACACGATACCCTTGCTTAACTAGCGTCGAGAGCAACGCATAATTGCGAGTATATTCGACTCTCCCAATGGAAGAGATGCGGCATAGATGCCTATTTGAATTCCCCATGCCTGTTCCTATGCACTCATTCTTCTTTTCCACCTGACCAAGCTCTTGAACCAAATGCATTCTGTTCGTCTACCAAGATAGTCCTGATCTTCATTGGCAACCACATCCTGAGAAATTATTACGTTTTCTATCATTTCACGTCTAAACAAATAGATCATCTACTTCGAGGCACTTTCAAAACATACCCGTACGACGCAGATGTCGTCCCTCCAAGGGAGAAGATGATCCATTTTTGCAGTTCTGGAGGGGCTATAATTGTTTTTACACGATTGTGTCTAACGCAGAGCGTAATGCCTGAATATATTCTCTACCAAATTTCTGGTCCGGTTCCATATAATTCCCTTCGGCCCACTCGTTCCACGATCGCAAGAATAGTATCTGATGCTCATGCTTCTTGTTCTTAACCTGCGAGATAGCCCTAACAGCAAATTCGCGAAATAGGGCGGGCGTAGATCCAACATACACATCGTACGTGCTGCCAGTTCGCGGACTCCTGTCCCACTGGGGAAGGATTGAAGGATAAACGTTTTCCCATGAATCTTCTTTCACGAAAAAGTGATCAATAATGCGCCGATAATCGTATGGTTTTTGCATTCTATCCCAGCCAAGAAGGTGGAGTAGAATGCTGAAGAATCTTGAATACCTTCCTTTTGTCAGCATCTCCGCCCTATTCTTTCCAGACGATGCAATTGCATCGACGCCCAAAGCGAATAGACTGGTGAACACTTCAGTTGCCATATCTGGTTTTGGAATCACTCGATGCTTTTCTCCATTTGGCAAAACTCGCCAGCTTGATGTCGATTCGCTAAAAGCAACAAAATGGATTCCGGGTAAATTGTCTTTCTCAGCAAGATGACGCCACAAATTAAGAAAGAAGGATACATCAGGAATAGCTCTTATATCATAGATAACGAACAATGGTTTTCCATCGACGCGAATATACCGCTCATCCTTAAAGGCAGGAAGAACTGCATCATAATGAGCCCGGTAGTCCTCTTCCCCATCATAGATCTGTTCGATTAACAGTTCAGAATTCTTCCCTGATTGAATCCACGTCTTACTTGACCATGAGTGATTGGCCCAGGCCAAACAAAACGGAAAGTCTGGACGACCGGACGCAAGAACATCGTTGAACGGACGCTCCAGAATACGCCTTCCATTTCCAAACCAATAATGCCAATAGCAAAATCCCTCAATGCCAGCTTCTTTCGCCAGTTCAGCCTGCTGTTCGCGCACTTCAGCTAACCGTAGGTCGTAGAAGCCAAGATCAGCCGGTATGCGGGGCTGATAGTGCCTTCGGAACAGTGGACGGGCCTTCGCCACATTCGTCCACTCTGTGAAGCCTTTTCCCCACCAACGATCATTCTCTGGAATCGGATGGAACTGCGGCAGATAAAAGGCAATCACGCGCGCGGTCATGGCACCCCTTCCAAATCATTGTGCTGACTCGTTTCTTTCGCCGTAAAGCGAAAGAACAGATAGATCGCTATCATGCATAGGACTTGCAGGTTTCCGGTAATGGTCTTGTAGGGATAGTAGAAGATACCTTTACTCACAATCAGAAATAACACATACACCAAGAATAGCCTGTGAACCTGAGTGTTTTTGCCACTGTGGCCCGCATTGCACATGATAAAGAATGCCAAGGCCAGAACAAGTACCGTCGTAATCATGGAACCAAAGTCTAGAATCAAATCACCGAATATCGTATAGAATACACCCAGAGGAACCCCCAAGGGCATTTCCCATACCTGAGTTCGAATATCAAGCGATGCGGAGTAATCCAGCCCCAACATTGCCCGAAACAGCGGAAAGTTCATATCGCCGTTGCAGGTCATCCGTGCATTATAGATGAACTCACCGAAGTTCAGCAAGGGCTGCCCCGCGTAGATTAAGACAGAATCCATCGGGGTCATATCCTCGCGGGTACCAAATCGGCTCAGTGTGATCCTCACAACGATAACGAAAAGGAATATGACTAAGGCCGCTGATCCCATAAGGAACCTTCGCCTAGTTTGAGTAGATAACAAATTCCAGAAAAGCATGATCGTCCCCACGATGACCAAACAGAAAAAAACCAGGCCGTTACGGCCCGCCGAACCCGTCACCATTAGAAGAGAACACAAGATAGAAGTTAAAAGCAAATATTTCAATAGAAGATGCCGTTTGAAGCCAAGGAGACAAGCCAAAAGAAACGGAACCACCTCGCTAAATGAATTCGCAATTACCAGTGGAATATTGGCCATGCTCAAGCCCGTCTTCAGGCTTCCATCCACACGCTGGTCAGAATATGTCTCCTTAAAAGAGTCGAACCTAAATGCATCGGATGCGTTGGCGAATGCATCGGGAATATACGCAAGATATCCGACCACCGTAACCACAGCAATGCCATAGGCAAACCCTAAAAATACACGGCGAGAAGAAAAGTCAATTACCCGAATAGTACCTTCGCTAAATCTGTAAATCGGCAACGTAAGCAAAAGGATCATAAGATAAATATGAAGAAGGGGTAGAATCTCTGGAGCAGAGAAGGCTGGGAAAAAACGCAAGGCACAACCCATACCGGCGATCGCAATCAACCCGTACAACAACATAACATAGGCGCCGAGCCGCCGCCCTTGTTGCGGTTGCCACATGCGCCAGGCGGTGACCGTACAGAGTACGGCAAAAATAAGAATGGGAATAATATTTACAATCATAGTGCAACCGTGAGGCGAGTGATAAGGGCTTGAAAACAGTCATTGGCAATTTTTCGTGCCCGATTGGCCGCCACATCGAGTGGTTTTGAATGATTCAACAATCGTGTAAGCGCATTGAAGGTGGCCGAGTCATCGAATGTCGATTTTCCGAGGTCGCCTATGTCGATCTGCCGATCTTCGAGATGTAATACATCCAACAATCCAGCAATCTTATGCTCATAGGTGAAAGCGACGAACGGCACCCGATTGTTGATCGCAAAAACAATTGTGTGATAACGGGCGCCGACCACGAATCCGGCCTTGGCGATGATGGCCTGCTGAATGTCCGACCCGATGGAGTCCGGCAATACAACAATCCGTTCCGGCAGTGAACTCCGGCATCGCAAACTCTCAAAATAGGGTTCATCACCAAGATCGCCTAGGTTGTACAATTGAGGAAGCATGACAATCTTGGACTCTGGTCGTTTTGCAAGCAACAAGTCGAGCGTTTTTAAGAAGAAATTATTGATGCGAGAAGAATCCGATCGGTGATAATCCGTATGCCAAACCAAGGAATTGGGCACAAAAACAGTGTAGTCCGTACCTGTGGCCTCCCTCACTTCTGTCGGAATGACGACCTCCGGAACATGCAAAAATGCGGTATCAATGGCCGGAACGTAGTGTAGACCGAGGTTGTCCGCAAGCTCCATGGTTTTCTGATCACGAATAGACAGGAAGTCAAATGACTTCAGAAGCGATAGGCTGTAACGCTTGAAAAGCCGATCCGTCCGGGTAGCGATACGAAAGGGACCAAATGATCTCGAATAGTAGGCCGTTGGCTTCCCGGCTTCTCTCGCCAACATCAAGTAGAGGATGTGCCCCCAACTCTGAAATCCGCCCATACAAATGCCACCCGGTGCATTAATCACATAATCAGCATCTCTCATGTACTGTTTTAGTTGACGGTAGGCTGGATGCAAAGCCGCCACAGGCCTCCACAGGTGCGTTTGGAGTGCCAAGGCAGGCAGGCGATAGGTTCCACGACGCATCGGTATAATCACATACTTCACGTTTGGACTGCTCACCGCCATTTGTCTCACGCTTTCAGCCCGAGCCCCTAGAAAGACGCACACAATCTGCACAGCCGGTATGCTTCCAACCAGCGCACGCACTAAACCACGATGCGCCGATTCATCGCCACGATTTTCAATCGGCTGGTTAATAAGCAAGATTTTCATAACTGGCGAACCTTATCTGTTTTTCTAACTGGCATTTTCAGTGGTAGGTATTTGTTTCTGAAACCTCTTTTCTTGCCGAAACAGCGACCCTGAAAGAGTCCTCCATATTTCCAGTTCCGATAATCAAGATGGGTACCTCATTATCGGGTATGGCAAACAGCTCTTTTAATTTATATAGTCTGTCGCAATATACTCCACAAGAAAGAGGTATCGTACCTAAACCTAACGAATGAAGCGCATGGATCAATGTCATCGCATACATGCCCCCGTCAACATATGCCTGATGAACCTCATGTGAGAAGAAAGCATTAAGATCAGCCGTCACAAGAATGGAGCAATGCACCTCATCTTCAAATCCATTTGCCCCTTGCTGCCAACGAACCAATTGATAACTACTCTCTCCAAAAAATAGGTGCGTTCGCCACCCTTGTCTATTGCAAGCGGATGGTGTTTGCTGCGCCATCAGTAGTGCCCTCTCAATCTGTTCGCGATCTGGCACTACGGATGTAAAATATCGGACAGAGTGACGGCTGTACAAGAACGACTCAAAAGATTTACCGGATTGTTCAATAATTTCTTTTCGAGTGATGTGTGTAACACCGCTTACGAACGAAATTTTTTCACCATTCACCTTGGAAAGCAGATGACGATACCGATCCTCGATCTGGTGTATGTTCACTCCGATTGTCTGGGTATAATCAATATAACTCTTAATAACAGCTAACGGATACTTAACAAACTCGATGTCGTTCTCGGGGTATTTCAAATATACCTCGATTTTGTCCAATATCCCCAAGATCTTCTGTTGCCCGAAGCCCCTGCGTGGATTCCTCAGGGACATGGCCTTTTCAATTACATGTGTATCTCGCAACAGTGAATAACGCATTTTATTGCTACTTTTCTCTGATGCCACGGATGCGTTGTGTCGACGAATCAACTTCCAAAACGAAAAGATCTCTTTGGCAAGCAACCATTTGATTTTTAGAGAAGACAAACATCTTCGTATTGTCATGTTCTCTTTTCCCTCATATTTCTGAATACGTTGATACAGGAATCAAATAGGTCACGCCAACCGATAAGCAGGCTTGATAATTGAATCCATGCGATCGCCCGGTACTTTGGAATTACAAAGTTCGCAAAAAAACCACTCGCAAGAACAGTAATTACAGAGGCCCATGCCGCTCCAACAATCCCATAGCGCGGAATAGCCAAGAGATTGATGATGACGCAGACACAACATCCAATCACATTTCTTATGTACGCCCACTTTTGAATATCCTCGATGATGATCAGTTGTCCAGAGGCGGCAGACAGAGCCATTCCGACTGCCCGGAATGAAAGAACCTTCAAAACAGGCACAGCACTCAAGAACTGCTTCCCGAATGTCATCGCAATCAGTGCGTGAGAGAAGATGCTGATCACAATGGATAGTCCGATGGTTACCCACAAGACCGTACCCACAAATTGTTGTCTGCGCTTACGATACAGCTCTGGGTTATCTGCTCTCGTCTTCACAAGCAAAGGACTGATCGTTTGAGTGAGAATCAAGGGAATAAACATGACAAGATTTGCGAATTTATCCGCAGTCGAAAAGTAGCCTGCCGACGCATTGTTCAGCATGTTACGGAGCATGATCTGATCAATGCGCTGGTAAACAATGACCGCCGCACCAGAGAGTAGCAACGGGAAGGACTGGCGAATGAGAAAGTGGGCGATGCTCCTATCAAACCGCCATTCGCGGAGCGAGCCAACCTGTGAACGGTACGCATACACATATCCAGTCGCAAGCAGGAGGAAATCAAATGTCACCGCAACTACAAACCACAGAAGGGGAGCTCGCAACAGCATCAGGAGAATCTTGATAATTGCACCGAACACAATTCTTGTGATCTCGGCCTTGACCACAAATTTGTTTCTCACGATCGCCGTGAAGTAGTTCCGGATGACATAGAAGCTGTTCAGAATAATAGAAAACGAATACACAAGAATCAGCAATCGGACGGAGGCGTCGACTTCAAAGGCCTGAACCGTGAGAAGGACGATCCCCATCGTGAGGAGCGCGAAAATCAGTCGTAGCCGGAAGGCCGTCCCAAGCACGGCTTCTTTCGGCAGTTTGTCCCCCGCCAGTTCGCGCACCTCGATATGGTCTAAACCAAAAGTAGCCAAAATAGAAAAAATGGAAACAAAGCTGATGACATAGCTCATCAGTCCGTATTGTTCTGGACCGAGATAGCGTGCCACGAGTATGCCGACCAGTAGCTCGGAGAGAATCCGAGCCATATGCCCCACAACAGCCCAATAGACATTGGATGCGACTTTTTGCTGTGTCGAACTTAAGCTACGGAAGATACGCTGGAAATACGTCATGAGATTGAACTATCATTAAAAAAAGGAACGAAGGCCCACCTACTACTTCTATTCTTTTTTATATAGAAGTTTAAATAAGCATTATTAATAGGTTCTGTGGATCGTGTGCATATCCTTGAACGATCAATCCAGGTCGGCATTTTTCGTGTGTGGACCTGTCGAGAACGGCCCCCTCCTGCCTGTGGGGAAAGGGGATCACTGGGGATTGTCCACACGAAATGGGGTCAGGCCTATAATCTAATATTGTTGTAGTTAGTTTCAAATTCATCTTTTTGGGCAGAAATTTTCCAATTCCTTGAGGGAGGGTAGTCGCGCCATGAACATATGGAGGATGTTCCCTCTTCTTCTAATAGATGCCTTTAGGACAAAGGCATTTTAAAAGTTGGAATTGTGCGAGGTCAGGCATGTTATTCCCCTTCTTTTCCGCCGTCCCGCAACGCCTCGAGTTGAATGACAGCTTCTCTGTCGCGAGGTCGGGTCATAGCTTTTTTTGCTGCGATGAGGGCATCCAATTCCAGCAGTCGCAGTTCGTAGCCGTTCATGTTGACCATAAAACTTCGTTTTTTCACTTCCTGAAAATCGCCGACTCCGAGAATCGTGCTCAGGCAATCGAGCTGGCCGATATCTGTGTCTAGGTAGATGTTTTTAAGGCCTTGGCCATGATCCGCCGTCAACTGCAGCGGCAGCCGCTTTGGGGTCATGCGATGAACAGGATGGACGTCTTTGAGCGCATCCTGAACGCGCAGGAGATTTTCTTGAGAAAAGCAGCAGCAGACATCGACATCTTGAGTAACCATGGTTCCACCGTGGGCAACGACGGCATATCCGCCGACCACGACGAAATCCACACCGTGTGTACTCAATAGTCTTAAAATGTCAGACGGTTGTGGCATGTTTCTTTTTCACGGCTTCGCGCAAAGCGAGAAGGGTTTGCAAGGCGGCATCGTGTTGACGCAGACGTTCCGCAACGGTATGCCGAAGATTTGATTCCAACAGGGACATATCGATGCCATAGGCTTCCGCACGTTTCCATGCCGCACTGGATTTCATCTTTCGGAGTATTTCAATTTTGGCCATGGATTTCATCGGCATGAAAATACGGAAGATGGCCTTCTACTTCTATTCTTTTTTATATAGAAGTTTAAATAAGCATTATTAATAGGTTCTGTGGATCGTGTGCATATCCTTGAACGATCAATCCAGACGGGCCTTTTATCGTGTGTGGACCTGTCGAGAACGGCCCCCTCCTGCCTGTGGGGAAAGGTGACAACTTGGGATTGTCCACACGGATTATGGTTTATGAACAGGAAATCCAGCGATTCCCACAGGGTTATCCACAGTCTCGCTTGAGTCTGAGCTTCCTGTGAAAATCCCTTGGCAGAATCCAGTGCGAGGCCAATCATCTCACGCGGGGGCGGACACTCCGCCCAACCGTTGCTGAAGAGAAAGAATGGTTTGTCGAAGCCCGGTGTCGGTCTTCATCTTTTCGCCCACCGAGCGATGGGCATGAAGAACGGTGGCGTGGTTTCGGCCAAATCCATTTCCGATGGCGGGCAGGGATTGGTCGGTCATCTCGCGGCAGAGATACATGGCGACCTGCCGGGGGAACGCGATATTTTGTGGCCGTTGCTTGCTGGTCATGTCGCCCAACCGGATGTCGTAGTATTCCGCGACGGTCCGCTGGATGCCTTCGATCGTCAATGCGGTCTGTTTTTCCTGTTCGATGGTATCGCGCAGGAGATATTCGAGCGCTTCCGTGGTTAGGGGCTTGCGGGTTAAGGAAGCATAGGAGGCGGCCCGAAGGAGCGAGCCTTCCAGCTTCCGAATGTTGGAGCGCACGTGTTCGGCAATAAAGAACAGGGTGTCGTCCGGAAGATGAATGTTCAATTGGTCGCGCTGTCTGCGAAGGATGGCCACTCGGGTTTCGAGGTCGGCCATTTCCATCTCAGTGCCTAGGCCCCACTCAAATCGGGAAACCAGACGCTTTTGAAGATTCCCAATTTCGCTGACGGGCCGATCGCTGGTCAATACGATCTGCTTTTGGTTTTCATACAGGGTATTAAATGTATGGAAGAATTCCTCCTGCGTGCTTTCTTTGCCGGCGAGGAAATGGATGTCATCAATCAGCAATAGGTCGATTGTGCGGTATTTCTTTCGGAAGGCGGAAATTTCATTTTGCTTCAGAGCTTGAATGTATTCATTTGTGAAGGATTCGCAGGAGACGTAGCAGACGGTCCCCTTCCCCCGCTTGAGCACTTCCTGGCCCATGGCTTGGATCAGATGAGTCTTGCCGAGTCCCGTGCCGCCATGGATGAACAAAGGGTTGTAAGCGCGTCCTGGCGCCTCCACCACCGCCAAGGCAGCGGCATGGGCAAAACTATTGGAGGGCCCCACCACAAAGTTGTCGAACGTGTGGCGTGGATTGAGTACGCCGCCCACATTACACGACTTCAAAACACGGCGCTTGGAGCCGGTTTCTTTCTCTTCTCTCGGTGGTGGTGGAGTGGAAAGCGATTCGACGGGAGGGCGCGCTCCGTCCACCACAAAACTAGTCGTCACATTTTCTGCGCCCGATGCTTCAATGGCTTTGTGGATCATGGACAGGTAATGCTCTTCAAGCCAGTCCTGATAGAATCCGTTCGGCACCGTTAGGGTCAACTGTCCGGGCATGTCGTCGCCGATGGCTTCGATCACGCCAATCCATCGGTTATAGATGTCCGCAGAAATGGCAGACGAGAGGAACTCGCATGCCTTTGTCCAAATCTGTTTTGCCTGGGTCGTTTCCACTACAAATTCCTCTTCCTGACTCGGTCGGACAGTTTCTCACTTCCAATCGGCCTGCACAATTTAAATATCACCGGAAATCCGCCCTCCCCGCGTCTCCATTTGGACTCGGCAGGACAGGCCTTTGAACCACTTATCCACAGTTTATTAACAACTGTCTTTTGATTCTCGGCTCCTAAAACGTCTGCGACTATAGGGGTCCCCTTCCTCTAGGACAAGGTTCATGTGAGACTTTCCTCTCGTGCATCTTGAATCCTACCACATATGGATGTCTCAATCCCTCTTTATCCCATATGATGTGTCTTATTCGATTTTAAATTTTTCCGTCCTCCCCCCCCTTGACAAGGAATTTTGTGATTGTCAAGCGGTCTTAACCCCTTGAGAATTCGCTCATTAACAAGTCACCCGGAGCCGAAATTCGCAAAAAACATGAAGAAATCAACAGTCCCCCGCCTTTTGATAGCCACTGGCCTTGAAGAAAATGATGTGCGCTATGCCACGGGCCTTGTAGCGACCGATCCTTTTTGCCTGTTGGTGGTCGATTCCCGCCTCCATTTGCTCGTTTCTGCGCTGGAAGCCTCCCGTGCGAAGAAAACCTGCCCTTCTGCTATTCTTCACACCCCAGCCCAGCTTTTTAGAGATGCAATTCCCAAGCGGCGATCCATCAGCGACCAACTGATTGTTCTTCTGAAAACACTTGGGTTTTCTTCCGTTGATGTGGGTCCGTTTTTTCCTGTGGGTATTGCCCGTTCCTTGGAAGAACAAGGCGTGACGGTGGAGGTGACCCACCACTCCGCCTTTCCAAACCGTGCGGTGAAGACGGCCCGGGAAGTGAGATTCATTACCCAATCGCAGCGTTCGGCTGTTGCAGCGATGCGGGCGGCCACAACCTGCATTCGGGAGGCATCGATTTCTTCGTCGGGTCTATTGAAGGTGGACGGAAAGACGCTGACCTCGGAATTTCTGAAGGATTTGATTGAGCGCACTCTGTTGGAACGGCATTGTACCGCCGAGGGAACCATTGTGGCCATTGGGCCTCAAGGCGCGCGACCTCATGATGTCGGCTCCGGTCCGCTTCGGGCGGGCGTGCCCATCGTCATCGATATTTTTCCGCGTGACAAGATAACCGGCTACTGGGGCGATATCACGCGCACCGTCGTCCGGGGTCGTGCCACCGATGCCGTTCGTCGGTTGCATCGCGATGTGCTTGCTGCGCAAAAACTCGCTTTGTCCATGGTGCGTCCCGGTGTGGAATCCAGTGCCGTTCAATATGCGGTGGAAGACTTCTTCCGCGCTGCTGGGCACGAGACGCGTCTTTCTCCCGCCGGCAAGGAATGCGGATTCATCCACAGTGTGGGTCATGGCGTGGGCCTTGATATTCATGAGTCGCCCGGTTTACGCAACGAGCCCGGTTGTCTTTCGGAGGGCAATGTTGTCACCGTGGAACCAGGGCTATACTATCCTGGGCTCGGTGGCGTTCGCATCGAAGACACCGTGGTTGTGACACGCAAGGGGCACAAAGTACTCGCCACCTTCCCTAAAACACTAGAAACTACACGGTGATGAAAAAAATCTTTCTCTCCATCGTATGCATTCTGGTGATGGCCATAGCCTTTGGCTGGGTATATCTGCGCCGATTTGAATTTGCCGCGCTTTATCACCCCACAGCAGAAATTTCGACCACCCCCGCCCAGTTTCAGCTTCGCTATCAGGATGTCCAATTTGTTGCGTCCGATGGAACCTCGCTGAATGGCTGGTGGGTTCCCGCCAATCGCCCACGAGGAACCATTGTCTATTGCCACGGAAATTCTGGAAATATCGGCGACATTGCCTATTTGGCGCCCCATTTTTTTAAGAGAAGATTCAATGTTCTACTATGGGATTACAGAGGGTATGGTCGAAGCGGCGGCCGCCCATCCGAGGCCGGTTTTTATGATGATGCCCGTGCGGCGTATGATGCTGCCGCTGCCATGAGTGGCAAGTTGCCTATCGTAGTCTACGGCTTGTCGATGGGATCGGCCGTAGCAATTCAATTGGCCACAGACCGTCCGGCGGCCGCCCTGATTGTGGAAGGCGCTTTTTCCTCCGCTGCCGACATGGCCAAACGGTGGTACCCTTCCCTTCCCCTCGATCGCCTGCTTTCTGTTTCGTACGATTCGGCCGCCAAAGTGGCCACCTTGAATGGGATGCCCAAACTGTTTGCCCATAGCACAACGGATGAAGTGGTTCCTTTTCAAAGTGGCCGTATTTTGCATGCTGCCGCTGCATCTCCGAAAACATTTGTCCTCTTGTCGGGCAAGCACGAAGACAGCTCCTGGTTTACTCCCGGCGGGGCTGGCAACGCAGAACTCGAAGCCTTCCTTGATCGATTCGGACGATAAAGCCGAACGACTATCACAATTAATTAACTGTGATAGCCGCCGTTGCAAAAGTTTTCCATAGAATGGAAGATTTTTTCGCGATTGGGCTTCGGGCCACGTTTGGCCCTCGTTCCGAAGCGGAACTTGCCTTCGGCAATCCGTGCGCGGGACGCGCGCTTTCCACACAATGGAAGAAATGTTTCCACACTGTGGAAAACCGCGTTGGCGGCGTGAAGCCGCAAGTAAGTGCGCCGGGCGATTCCTTATTGAAGGGCCGCAGACAAGGCCAACAGGGTGTAGGCGGTCACTAGATTGGGATCGGCTTCCCACCAGCGATTGTTTTCATTCACCCAAAAACCCTCTGGCTTCTGAAGAGCGATGAGTTTGCGCACCACTTCTTCGCGCCAGGAAACGGTGAGGCCATCGGGAAGTGTCAGGGTTTCATCGCCCACAGCGGCAAGGGATTTGGTGAGCACATTAAAGAAATAGTAGATCCCCTCCTGCTCCATGCCGGGGTTTTCATCCAGCGACCAATGGCGGGTGGCCCAGTCTTTGGCGGCTTGCACGCGCTCATCTTGTGCATCCACTTGGGAGTAGATCAGCGCGAGCAGGCCGGCATAGGTCATACTCCCGTAAGAACGCAGGCTCACCTTGCCCTCTGCGTTGGTGGTCGATGCGCCAGCGCCGGGGGAATAGGCAAAGCCGCCTTGGTCGTCCAGACTTTCGCTAATCCAATAGTTGGTGTTGACCGTCGCCAGATTTTGCACCTGCGACAAAAATTCCTGAGCCGCCTTCCAATCCAGATCGGCTTTGGGTTCGCCCGCCGCGCGCAAATCTTCCACATCCTGCGTGAGGCGCATGGCTTCATAGGCCATGTAGGAATTCGAGAGATCGGTGTAGGGCCTTCCTTGGTCGGCATCGTAGCCCATTCCGCCTCGATAGACGCTCGGGTCCAGATATTGCATTTTTGACAGGTAGGTGCGCGCTTGTTGAACCACGGAAAGCAGTTCAGGGCGGTTCAACGCGTGAAGGGCGGTCATGCAGACGGCTGTGTTGTAATTGGCCAGTCCCCCACCCTTGCGCTGAAGGGCCGGCTTGCGCCAGATCGAGCCATCTTCTTGCACGCTGGTCAAAATGAAAACCATGGCGCGATCGATCGCGGAACGATGAGCCGCAGGATCGGCTTGTTGAAGGGCCCACATCGAGAGACCCGTCAGGGCCGGCGAGTCTTCAATGGCCCAAAAGCCAGCCGGTTGCTGTTGTGCGGCCAGCCATGCGGCTCCTCGATTCAGGGCGGCTCGGGCTTCCCCTTCCAATTCAGGAGGCAAGACGGCGCCTCCTGTCACGCCCGTCCATAGCCATCCCACCAAACAACCTGTTATCCATTTGCTCATTTCATGTGCCTCTTTTGAACTTTCATGTGTTTCGTCTATAAACGATGCAACAGACGAAATGGTTCATCCGGTTTGCGATTAATTACATAGCGCTCAAAAGGCTTTTCTTTTCTGAGCGAACCATTCAACAATGCCAGTTATGTCCGATTCCATCCAGCCCGAAACGGATGACCTTGCGCTCATGGTTCAGGTCAAAAATGATAACGAGGAAGCCTTTGGTATGCTGGTTTCTCGCCATCAACGACCCATATTGAACTATTTTGCCCGCATGGGCGCTTCTATGTCTGGCGACGACCTTGCGCAGGAGACATTCATTCGGCTATGGAACTATCGGAAAAAATACAAACCATCGGCCAAGTTTACGACTTTTCTCTATACCTTGGCTCGACATGTGTGGGTCGATTCGGTTCGTCGACACGTTCGATTTCGACTGTTTTCCGACCGCTATCGGGAAGAAATGCCGGTATCCACCGATGGTGGCATCGGCGCGGTTCAAAAGAAAATCGATGTTCAGGCCGCGCTCGAGAAACTCTCCCCCAAGTTGCGAGAGGTGTTGATTCTCTCTATTCATCAGGGTCTCTCCTACGAAGAAATATCTGTAATCCTTTCTATACCAATTGGTACCGTAAAATCACGCGTGTTCAATGCGTTGTCAACACTACAGGAAATGTTCGATGAAAACCCCTAGCGATCCGCTGAAAGATCCACGCTTTTCGAGCCTGATATCCCTGTTGCGCGATCAGAACAGGCCGACAGGTTCCACAGATTTTACCGATCGCGTTCGACAACGCATCCAGACTCCGACCGGGTCTCAGAGGATGTTGGCATTCCCATTTCTGCGGGGTGTGGCAGGACTGGCTCTTCTGCTGGGCGCTGGCTTGTGGCTGTTGCAACCTGTTCGAAGGGCGGAATCCCCCACCCCGGTTGAAATACTGATGTCGGCTCAGCGCGAAGATGGTGCCTGGTCGGCCGGTCCTTCTTCCTTGCACACACGCTATGACACGGGAGTCACCGCACTGGCTTTGATTGCGCTCATTCGTTCTCCGTCTTCTGGATGGAAGGACCATCAGGTGTCATCGATTCGAGCGGGAATGGAGCATCTTATTCGTTTGCAACATCCGGATGGTCGTTTTGATTCGGACGGAACCGGGATTCGATTCACCCAATATCTAGCGGGAAGGGCTTTAGAAGCGGCTGCCCGGTTGCCGGATGCGGACCCGAGATGGAGGTCCGCCGCCTCTCTCGCGGCTTCTCATTTCCCGTCCGAAGTACAAATGGCCAAGCTGAACAATTGCCTCGCCCACCCGGATTCTTTTCCCACCCGTTGGGCGGAGGCGGGTGGACCTGTGACTCAGGCGGCGATTGAGATCCTGAAGCAATAGAGGGCACGGACGTGGTGAACCTATTTTGTTAAATGTACATAACAACATCTGCTAGAATAGGATACAATATATTATAAATCAACGAGGAGTCGGAGTTGTCCTTTTCAGCCACACGGAGAGGATAGAAATATCCGCTGGGGTAACACCGGAAATGCGCGAAGCTTGCCCTAAATCGCGCGGACGAATCGCGGATAGTTTTTCTCGTGATTCGTAGCGGAGAGCGGAGAGGGTCTGATAATTGAAGTCTTCTGGAATGCGTTGCTTGGCGACTTGTTCTGATTTTTCAATCTGTCGCCACTCCCGTTCAATATAGCCTTCATACTTGAGGGAAAATTCAATCTGTTCGACAACTTCAGCTGAGAGGTCATCCCGATGACCGGGCAAGGTTGCATACTGGACCTCTGGACGTTTCAGCCATTGGGCCAAGGAGGAACCATCGCGGTAGGTTTGGTTCAGGCGGTCAATTTCTTGGGCGATTTCTCGTTCCATGTTCTGAATTTCTTGTCGCCGATGGACGGGGACGATTCCCAGACGTTTCGCTTGAGATGACAACCGAAAGGGGGCGTTGTCTTGCCGTAACAGAAGGCGGTGTTCGGCTCGGGAGGTAAACATTCGATAGGGCTCGTTGGTGCCTTTGGTCACGAGGTCATCGATCATGACCCCGATATAGGCTTCATGGCGCTTGAGAGTCAGCGGCTCTTGGTTGCGGAGGCGCAGGGCGGCATTGACTCCCGCCATAAAGCCCTGCGCTGCTGCTTCTTCGTATCCCGTGGTTCCATTCACTTGGCCAGCAAAATAGAGTCCTTGGATCCGTTTGGTTTCCAAGGTGTGGAAGAGTTGAGTGGGATCAAAGAAATCATATTCAATGGCATAGGCCGGTGCCAAAAACTCCGCCTTTTCGAGGCCCGCAATCGAATGGATCATATCGAGTTGAACGTCCAGCGGTAGGCTGTTGGAGGTTCCATTGGGATACATTTCCAGCACCCCCCTCCCCTCGGGCTCCACAAAGACATGGTGATTGCTGTGGCTGGAGAACTTCACTACTTTGTCTTCAATGGAGGGGCAGTATCGAGCCCCGGTGCCTTCGATTAGACCGCCGTACAAGGCGGAATCATCCAAGTGGTCGGAAATGATCTGAATGGTCTTCTCATTCGTATGGGTCAGCCAGCACGGGAGTTGCTGACTTCCTGGAATCCACGGTGCAAAGGGAGGTAGTGGAATGGATGTTCCACGTGGAACAACGGAAGCAGGCGGTGGGAAAGGGTCGGAAGCAGACTGTTCCACGTGGAACATGCCTGCCGAGGCTCGGCACTGCCATCCAAAGAACGGAGGTGGGGTTTCGCCGGGTTGGATGGACATTTTAGAATAATCCAGACTGTCCTTGTGCAAACGGGGCGGGGTGCCGGTTTTGAGTCGCTCCATTCGGAATCCCATCTGATTCAATTGAAGGCTCAGGTTTTCCTCGGAGGGCTCCTGAAGCCGCCCACCACTCACGACTTGTTTTCCAATGAAGATCTTTCCCCTCAAGAAGGTCCCAGCCGTCAAAATGACGGCTGGAGCCTCGAGGTAGCCTGATTTTTGCCCCCAAACGCCGCGAATCTGATCCTGTTGCACGGCAATGGACTCGATTTGATCCTCGATCAAGGTCAGATGGTCTTGGGTCTGGAGGACGGCGCTCATGCGGGCGGAATAGGCGGGCTTGTCGCATTGTGCCCGGTTGGCTCGTACAGCCGGACCCTTGCGCATATTGAGAACCCGAAACTGAATCCCCGTGCAGTCGGTATTCAAGGCCATTTCGCCACCAAGGGCATCCAGTTCGAACACCATATGAGATTTGGCGATCCCACCGATGGAAGGGTTGCAGGACATTCTCGCAACAGCGCGTAGGTCCATCGTGACAAGCGCGGTCCGAACACCCATTCGTGCGGCTGCTAGGGCCGCCTCACAGCCCGCATGGCCAGCCCCGATGACAATAAGTTCAACTGAGTTCATGAAAAGTGTCGATTAAATTATAATGTGAATTAAAATCACAATAAATAGTGCCATCTCTAGGAAATGAACCTTATTTTCCAACACAAAACCTTGAAAAAATGGAATTGATTATCTCATCCGAGCAATTTCTCCCCAAAATATTTCCGACGTGTTCAAGCGCTATTCGAGCATGGGTTGCCGCGGGCAGAAAATCCTGTTCCTTTCCGCTTTGAAGGCAGGAAATGGATAACATAATCTCCTCTAATGCAATGGAAAGAGAAGAATGATGACGTTCGGAGATGGCCCACAAGCCGTGATCGCTTTCGGACGGATTCTGGAGAAGGAGGGAGAGAATGTGGTCCACGATGGGGTCTACAGAAGGGGCATTCTGTAGTGAATAGGAGAGACAGGTGAAGCCAGGGAAGTCCTTGACAGAAAGGTGAGTTCCTAGGTCGGATTTATTTAGGATTAAGAGAGTGTTGTTGGGGTTCTGAGCTGAAATAAATTGGACTTCATCGTCTGTGATCGGACGGGAGCTATCAACAAGGCTGAGGCAGAGATCGGCCTGGGAAAGGGCATGGTAGGTGCGACGAATGCCTTCTTGTTCAATTTCACAAGGGGCTTTTCGCAAGCCCGCGGTATCGATTACTTGCATGGAATAGCCCCTCAAGGTTACCGTTTCTTCAATGGTATCTCGTGTGGTGCCGGGGAGTGGGGATACAATCGCTCGGTCGCGACCGGCGAGGCGATTGAGTAAGGTGGATTTTCCGACGTTGGGGGCTCCTGCAATCACCATGCGTGCGCCCTCACGGAGGACTCTCCCTTCCTTCCACGTATCTAACAAGGCGTTGATTTGGGTGGCCAGTGTGGAAAGGCGTTGAATCAATTCAGTCGGAACCGATTGCGGCAGTTCATCATCTGGAAAATCAAGCATGGCCTCAAGATCCGCAGAAGTCGAAAGGAGTGTATCGTAAAGGGTTCGAACGCGCAGGCCGAGGGCGTCTTCGAGTTGAGCGGTGGCCAGGCGTGCGGCCCGTTCGGATCGGGCATGGATTAGATCCAGGACGGCCTCTGCTTGAGTCAGATTCAGTTTATCATTCAGAAAAGCGCGTTTGGTGAATTCTCCCGGTTCGGCTTGGCGTGCGCCTGCAGAAATCAGAGCATGAAGAATGCGCCGGGCGACTTGGGATCCGCCATGGCATTGAATTTCGATCGAATCTTCGCCGGTATAGGAATGGGGAGTGCGAAAGAAGAGACAGATGGCCTCATCCAATACCTCACCCGTGGACGGGTGCACAACGGAGCCATGCGCAAACGTACCGGCTACTCGGGACGAGGGGAGGGGAGGGGAGACGCGAAACAAGAGATCGGCCAAGGCATAGGTTTCGGGGCCGGAAACACGGACAATCGCAATGGCTCCTTCTCCGGGGGCGGTGGCGATGGCGGCAATGGTATCGGATGAATATGGGAAAGACATGTGCGGCGTTTGATACACCCAAACCCGAGACACCGCAATATCCGAAAATGGGGCCGTAGAAATCAAACTCGTTTAAGAGGACCCGTTTTTGCTTGTACGAAGAGGGTCGAGTAGCGTAGAAACGGCAGACATTTTGGAGGGATTGAAAATTGTGGGACGGTAGCTCAGTCGGTAGAGCACGAGCCTTTTAAGCTTGTGGTCGCGGGTTCGAGCCCCGCCCGTCTCACCACCTTAACCCCCGGTAAATACGGCAGAAATGCCACTTTTGCGGGGGATTTTTTATGGGTGTCTGTTTTCACAAAAACGGCTTGCGAATGTCTTTCCAAGCCGTTTTTTGTGTCAAAAATATGGCAATGTCCTTTTCAACGGGTATCAAGCCATCGTTGGATTTGCTGCGCAGGTACATTTCCATGAGGCGAGAGATGGGGTTACTCGTCTGGCTGGATTTCCACGCGATAGATGCGCAGGGGGGCGGGCATGGGGTCGCTATCTTCGAAGGATGATTCTCCGGCTTGGCCGACGATGGATTCCAAGAAGAGGAAGGGAACGGCGCGGGTCAGGTCTGTTGATCGATAGACGTTGTAGCGGCGTCCGGCTTGGCTGGGCCAGGTCAGGAGACTGCCTTCAGATGAGGGGGAGACGAGCAGATGGGAGGCGGGGTCGTTGGGGTCGGTGCCGCAGAGCCATTCTTCCCAGTTGCTGAACCCATCGTCGTCGGAGTCTTCGTAGTCGCCGGAGCCATCGAGGGGGAGTCCGTGGACGTCGCGGTAGGCTTCGTCGATTTCCAGCGCGGTGCCTTGTCCGGAGCAGAGCGTTTCGCAGGGTCCGGAGGCGGCGTCGGAAACGACGCGGAGAAATCCGATCTGGGCGTCGGGGGAGAGGGGAGAAAAGGACACGGGGACGTTGGTTTGGCCACCGGCGGGGATGGTTCCGCTCCAGTCGGAGCGGAAGGGGCCGGAGGCGAGGATGGCGGAAACGTGCAGGGGCTCTTGTCCGTTGCGTTCGCGGAGGAGCAGGCGGCGCGTAGCGGTTTGGTCGACGGTGACGTGGCCGAAGTCGAGTTGGGGTTGCACTTCGAGGAACGCGCCGGGCGAGCGCATGGCGTCGCTGCCGTGGGAATGGGCGTAGCGGACAGAGAGGGTGCGGCCGCGCATGTCGAGGACGCTGGCGCCCGGCAGGAGGGCGGCCCGGACGCGCGAGGCGCTTTGGCGGGTGAGGATGCGGAGGGTGGCGAGGTAGCCGTCGCCTTCGGCCGAGTAGCTGGAGACGAGGACGTTGTCGGCTCCGCCGAATGCGTTGCGCAGCGGGGTGGCGACGTCGCGCAGGAAGCCGGCGTAATCTCCGCGCGTGGCGGCGACGGTTAGATCGACTTCGCCCGCGAAGAGGAAATCGGCGTTGGCATACGGGTCGTCGAAGGCCAAGCCGGGCGCCCAGAACAGCCGCCCATCGTCGTCGACGTAGGAATCCAGCGCTTCGACGGTGGGCAAGGCGAGGTTTTCGGTGGAGGCGCCTGCGCAATCGAAGGTGCGGAACGTGGGCCGGTTGGCGAAGGAGGACAGGGCGTGGACGGCGTCGCGGTCCTTGATCCACAGGGTCCAGGGCTGTTCGGCGGAACCCACGTCGCGCAGGATGCGGAGATTGGGGTTGGCGCAGACGTCGCCGTAGAGCGACCAGGCGAAGAGCACTTCGGCGGAGGATTCGATGGCCGAGCCCACGGAGGCGGGGGCACCCGGCATGAAGGCGGTGAGATAGCGAAGGTGGAGCGGACGAACCCAGCCCGGCTTTGCGCTGCCGGTCACGAGTACGGACGGCGTGGACACGTCTTCCGGTTGGATGGAGGCACCGAAGCGGATTTTGGAGGCGGCGGCGGCGGGCGGGGGCGCGGCGTATTCGTCGACGTAGTGGAACACGTAGAAGACGGTGTAGTGGCGCTGGGAACCCGGAGGAAGGCGTTCGTTGAGGACGAATGTGACGCGGTTGCCGGAGAACGGCGCTTCGGCGAGAAGGGTCAAGTCCAGCAAGAAGTGGGAGGTGCCGGAGTACAACTGGGCGCTGCGGACGGACGCGAGGCGCTGGGTGTCGCCTTGGAAGGTGAAGGTCATGGAATTGACAACGGCGTCGTCGGAGAGGGTGTCGCCTGCGCGCAGCAAGATTTGGGCGACGGGGAAGGGTTGTCCGGCGGGGTTGAAGGTGGAGCCATTGGGATTGGCTGTGCCGGCGTGGAGTTCCAGCTCGCCGGGGCCAATGAGGGGCAACAGGTCTTGGGCGCCGGCTTGGCCGGGCACGACATGCGGGGTATCGCCCAGTCCGTCGCCGTTGGCATCGGCGGCGGTTTGGCGCGCCCAGTAGTTGCCGCCGAGAAAGGGGCCGCCGACGATATTGGGGCCGGGCGATTTATCGATGGACCAGCGATTGGAGCCTTGGTAGTCCCAGCCGCCGACGCTGTGTCCCCAGCCGCCGAAGTAGTTGTTGTAGATGAGATGGCCGCGGCCGTTGACGAAGAGCGAATGGTTGGTCCATACGACGGGCTGGATGAACCCTTCGAAGCGGTTTCCGGACACCACGTTGCTGGCGCCGCCGAGGCTCATGCCCGATGAGCGAAAGAGGTTGGAGCGAACGTCGTGGTGGCTGCCGCGAATACTCATGCCTGCGTAGTTGGGCTTGTCGGTGCTGTCGATCTGGTTGCCGTGGATGAGATTTCCTTTTCCGTGTACGGACAGCGAAATGGCGCGGTTGCCCACGATTTGGTTTCCACCGGAGTATACGATCAAGTCCTCGCAGACGTTGTCCCGCACGACGCAGTTCGAGGAACCCACCTCGATGGAGTTGGCCACATTGCTGGCTACGAGGTAGTCCGCGCCGCCAAATCCGAGAAGGTCGATGCCGCGGGTGCCGCTGCAGACGCCGTTGCGCCCGCTGATTTCCAGCTTGGAATTTCCGGTGAAGACGTTGTCGATCAACTCGACGTTGCGGGCATTGTTCCTTACGCAGAGATGGACGTCGTTCAGCGTGCATTGGCTGAGGGCCGGGCGAGCGGAGGCTTCGGTATCGAGGATCATCAAGCTGGGCAATCCGTTGGTGTTGCCGCCCCGGAAGGTTGCGGCGATGGCCTGCAGGCTGCCATCGGACGGCGCCCCCGGATTGTAGATGGCGGTATAAAGGACGTTCTCGATGGTGACGACGGAACCGGGCTGGACTTCCAAAACGCCCATTTCCACGCGCACGTCGCGGACCTGCACGTTGCCGCTCCAGTGGATGGGGTCGCGGGGAAAGGTGCCGTCGTTGTACAGAGCGCCGGAGCAGCGCGAGGTATCGACGGTCTGCGAAAGGGTGGAAGGGTTGGTTTCCACCCACTGGCCGCCGGTGCAGGGATTGCGGATGTAGTCTCGCCGCCGGTAGGCGTGGAGCTGATCGGGCAGGACCGTAGCGTCCGAGAGGTTGTGGCGGATCTGCCGGGAGGTCAATTTGGCTTCGGGCAAGGCGGTGAGGAGCACGTCGTCGCGGTAGATCTCCACTTTGGTCCAGGTGTTGGTGGGGCAATCGGGGCAGCAATCGATCTGGTACGCAGGCCCGCCTGCGGGGTCGGCATACACGTTGAGAGCGTAGTCCACCACGTCGTGGCCGACATAGAAGAAATCGATGGGCTGGGCCACGATTCCGGTTGCGAAATACACCAGAAAGGCCAGTCCACATCCAACGCCCGGCAATAAGTTCACGATCGGCCTCCATTTTCAGCGAATCAGAACGCGGCTCTTCCCTGTTCTCATTTGCTCTCTCATGTCCAAATTATGGGCGAGGCGTTGGGCGGAGTAAACAATAATTGACCATGTCCCGGACGCATGGGCGCATCCCCATTTCATTGATCTAAAGCGGTTGTCACGCAACCCATTCACAGATGGAGGAATATCCAATGTTCAATGTTCAACATCCAAGTACCGATAGTGAATTCAGTTATTGTAATAAGTGGGCGGGTGGGGCGGCCGGATGGAAATGGCTTTTCGGGTGGAGGGGATGGGTGTATGAAGGAGCTTTTACCAACAAGGAGACGTATGAAGAAAATTCAAGTGGTGATGGTTGGGGCGATGGTGGGTGCTCTGCTTTTGTTCGCGGGTTGCGCGAAGGAGAAAGCCGCGGGCGATGTGTCGCTTCAAAAAGTGCTGGACAAGAAGACGCTGGTGTTGGGATTGGATGATGCGTTTCCGCCGATGGGATTCCGAAACGACAACAACGAGATTGTTGGCTTTGACATCGATGTGGCGAGGGAAGTGTGCAAGCGCTTGGGCATCGAGCTGGTCCCGCAGCCGATCGACTGGAATGCGAAGGAGCAGGAGCTGAATACGGGCAAGATTGATTGCATCTGGAACGGGTTGACGATTACGCCGGCGCGGCAGGAGCAACTGAATTTCACCGAGCCGTATGTGGGCAATGCGCAGGTCTTGGTGGTGAAGGCGGATGTGCCGATCTCTAAGCTGACCGAATTGGCCGGTAAGCAGGTGGGGTTGCAGGCGGGGTCGAGCGCGGCGGATGCGCTGGAGGCGGCGGCCGAATTCAAGGCGACGCTGGCGAAGGTGGTGGAGTTTAAGGACAACCTGACAGCGCTGATGGATTTGGAGGCGCGCGGCGTGGATGCGGTGGTGATGGATTTACTGGTGGCGAACGACAACATTTCGAGGTCAGGCAAGGCGTATCGCATTCTGGAAGAGAAGCTGGCGCCGGAGGAATATGGTGTGGCGTTCCGCAAGAACGATCAGGCGTTGAGGGATGCGGTTCAGGCGCAGATGTCGGCGATGGCGAAGGATGGGTCGCTGGCTGAAATCGCGGTGCATTGGTTTGGGGCCAACATCACGATTGTGAAGTAGTTCGCCCGATTGGGCGGAGCCACGGGCGTGGACAAGATGCTGATGCAAATGCTGGAGGGGACGGTTGTCTCCCTCGAGATTTTTCTGCTGACGCTCTTGTTCGCGCTGCCGTTGGGGCTAGGGGTGGCGTTCGGGCGGATGTCGAGGAATCGCTGGCTGAGCGGGGCGGTGCATGTGTATTTGCTGGTGATGCGGGGCACACCGCTGATCTTGCAGTTGATCTTCATATATTTTGCGCCGTATTACTTGTTTGGTCTTTCGTATGATCGCTTCACGGCGGCGGTGGTGGCTTTTGCGGTCAACTATGCGGCGTATTTTGCGGAAATTTTTCGGGGCGGGATCGAGGCGATTCCGGCGGGCCAGCATGAGGCGGGAAAAGTGTTGGGATTCACGCGGCCGCAGGTTTTTTTCCGAATCGTGTTGCCGCAAGTGGTGAAACGCATTCTTCCGGCGATGGGGAATGAAGTGATCACGCTGGTGAAGGATACGGCGTTGGCGCAGACCATTGGCGTGGCGGAATTGTTTCGCGTGGCGCAGACGGCCAGCTCGCGGCAATTTTCCACGTTGCCCATTTTTGTGGCCGGGGTGTTTTATTTCGTGATGAATTGGGGTGTGGCGTTTGCCTTTGCGCGGTTCGAAAAGAAATTGGATTATTACCGATGAGCGCGGAATTGGGCATGGAAGTGATTGGTGTGGAGCATGTGAGCAAATCCTTTGGAACGCTCGAGGTGCTGAAAGACATTACCTTCACGGTTCGAAAGGGCGAAGTGCTGGGCGTGATTGGTCCATCGGGTTCGGGGAAATCGACGCTCTTGAGATGTTTGGCGCAACTGGACACGGTGGCCAATGGGACGATCCGGGTGTGCGGGGACACCTTGGTGGAGCCGCATCCGTGTCATCCAGACAAACCGCGTTATGCGCACAAGAGCATGCTTCGGAAAATTGGTTTGCGAATTGGTTTGGTGTTCCAGAATTTTAATTTGTTTCCGCATTTTTCGGTGATGCGCAATTTGACGGAAGCGCAAATTCATGTGTTGAGAATTTCGCGTGTGGAGGCGCGTAAAACGGCAGAAGAATTGCTCGCCAAGATGGGTCTTTTGGAAAAGGCGGAAGCCTATCCGTTTCAGCTTTCGGGCGGTCAACAGCAGCGAGTTTCCATTGCGCGGGCACTGGCGCTGAGGCCGGAGGTGTTGTGTTTTGATGAGCCCACAAGCGCGTTGGATCCCGAGCTGACGGGCGAAATTCTAAAAGTGATTCGTGCGTTGGCGGCTGAAAAAATGACGATGGTGGTGGTGACGCATGAAATGGCCTTTGCGCGGGATTTGGCGGATCACATTATTTTTATGGATCATGGCGTGGTGGTGGAGCGGGGCATGGCGGATGATGTGATTTCTCGGCCTCAACAAGACCGTACGAGAGCCTTTTTGGGGCGACTGGAAGGCAGGGACGGGAAGTGAAAGGCCGAGAGAAGGAGTATATCTTTTGCGACGGCCAATTGCTGGTGCGGGCGGGTGGCTTGGAGCCGGCGTGTCTTGCAGAAGGGCTGTCGGAATTGCAAAAGACGCGGGAGGTTAAGGATACCTTCATGGTGCGGCCACAGGGATATGTCGGGACGGAGGTGTCTGGGGCGGCAGAAAATCCGCCGGGCGGTTTTGCGTGGGTGAGGGTACGGCAGTTGATTGCGGAGAATTCGCCGGATGGAACGGCGGTGTGCCGTACGCTGGGGCTGCTGAACTGGCGCGCGAAGCACAAATTTTGTGGCGTGTGTGGGACCCAGATGGTGGAGCATCCCAAGGAGGTGGCTCATCACTGTGAGGCGTGCGGGCACACGGATTATCCGAGCGTCTATCCGGCCGTGATTGTGCGGGTGGAAAAAGAGGGAAAAATTTTATTGGCACGGCATGTGCATCGCATTCAAGAAATTTTCACTTGTTTGGCGGGATATGTTGAAGTGGGGGAAACACTGGAAGAGTGCGTGCGCCGCGAAGTGTTGGAAGAAGCGGGTATTGAGGTGGATGAGATTCGCTACGCGGGGAGCCAACATTGGCCGTATCCAAACCAACTGATGTTGGCGTTCAAGGCAAAATGGAAATCGGGAGAAATATGCCTTCAAGCGGATGAGCTGTCGGAGGCGCGTTGGTTTGATCCGTCGGAATTGCCTCTGATTCCGCCGGAAGGTTCGGTTGCCTATCGATTAATTCGGGGGCTGATTTGAAACGTGTTGGGTGATGTATGATCGAGCGGATGCTGTTCCTGGATTTGGAAACCAATCTGAAGGGGGATTGTATTTCCAAGGCGGGACTTTGCATCGAGTCGCTGAATGGGGGCATGGCGTGGTTGTGGGGGGAGTCGCAGCCCAAGCCTCTATTGCAAGGCCGCTTGGATGATGCGCTGTTTGGCGCGGTGGCGATATCGGGACACAACATTTGGCGGCATGATCTGCCGGTGTTGGCGAAGCAATTTCCGAATTTGGCTCTGTTGGAAAAACTGCCGGTGGTGGATACGTTGGAGTTATCACCGTTGTGTTTTCCGCGAAATCCGTATCACGCGTTGGAGAAAGACTACAAGCCGACGGGGCGCGAGGAAAACGATCCGTTGGGCGATGCGGTTTTGGCGCGCCAGTTGTTTCGTCGGGAGCGAGAGGTGTTGAGCGAATGGCGGGAGCGAGATCCGAAGTTTCATCGCGCGATCCACGGGCTTTGCGCCACGGGAGAGGGGCGCTTGGAGAGGGGCTATGCGCTGGTATTTGGCGGATCGTTGCCTTCGGAAGAAAGCGTTGTTGATGCCATCCGTGAATGTGCGGGTCGGAATGGATGTGGGACGGCGGCGAAACGGTTCGAGATTCCGTTGTTGAGGGAAGAGCGGATGGCGCTGGCGTATGTGCTGGCGTGGCTTTCGGTGGCGGGCGATTGCCGATCTGTATTGCCGGGCTGGGTGTGGAAACAATTTCCGAAAAGCCGGGAGCTGGCAGCTCAGTTGCGGGATGTGCCTTGCGGAGATTCGAAGTGTGTTTGGTGCCGAACGCAATTTGATGCGCGCGAGCGTTTGCATCGCTGGTTTCCGGAGTTTTCGGATTTCCGCGTGGATGAAAATGGGCGTAGCTTGCAGCGGGAAATTGTGGAGACGGCGTTGGCGGGGAAATCGTTGATGGCGATTTTGCCGACGGGGGGTGGAAAATCGTTGTGCTTCCAGCTTCCAGCGTTGGCTCGGATGGAGCGGCGGGGGATGCTGACGATCATTCTTTCGCCGTTGCAATCCTTGATGAAAGATCAGGTGGATCAGTTGGCCAAGCGTGTGCCGGCGGCGCTGGGGTGTGCGGCGGCGCTGAATGGGTTGCTGTCGCCGTTGGAACGGCGCGATGTGTTGCATCGAATTGCGATGGGGGATGTTTCGTTGCTCTACATTGCACCGGAGCAGTTGAGGAGCCGATCGTTTGCCAAGGCGATTTCGCAGCGTGAGATTGGGGCGTGGGTGTTTGATGAGGCCCATTGCCTCTCGAAATGGGGGCATGATTTTCGCACGGATTATCTGTATGCCGAGCGGTTCATTCGCGAACGAATGGGGACGCCGGTGCCGCCGGTGATGTATGTGACGGCCACGGCCAAGAGCGAGGTACTGGACGAAATTCGTTCTTTTCATGAAGCGATGACGGGCTCGCGGGAGTTGCCGCTGTTTGAATCCTCGGTGGAACGTCCGGGCCTGAAGTTTGAGGTGGTGAAGGTGGCAGCGGGTTTTGAGCGGTTGCAGAAAATATCCGAGATTCTGTCGGAGCGCATGGGCGAGTATGGAAGGGGCGGGGCGATTGTCTTTCGATCCACGCGGGCCAAGGCCCGGGAGACATCGGAGTGTCTGCAACAGGCCGGATGGAAAGCGGCTCACTATCATGCGGGGCTTCCGCCGGAAGAAAAAAAAGAAGTGCAGGATCGATTCATCGCGGGCGATTTGCAGGTCATCGCGGCGACGAATGCATTTGGCATGGGCGTAGACAAAGAAGATGTGCGGGTGGTGATTCACGGTGACATGCCGGGATCGGTTGAGAATTATCTTCAGGAGGCGGGGCGAGCGGGGCGAGACCGTCGAGCGGCGGACTGTGTTTTGTTGTTCGATGACAACGATGCGGATTGGCAATTCAATCTCAATGGGATGAATCGGCTGGGGCGGCGCGAGATTGCGGAGATTCTGCGAGCGCTGAGAAAGCATAAGCGAAAAGATGGGGATTCGCTGGTGGTGACGGTGGGCGAGTTGATGCAGGATACGCGGTTGCAAGAGGTGTTGGATCCGGAGGATCGCGGGCTAAACACCAAAGTGAAAACGGCGATTTCGTGGTTGGAGCGCGCACACTATTTGAAGCGCGACGATAATGTGGTGAGTGTGTTTCAGGCGCGTCCTGTTGCGCGGACTCGGAATGAGGCGGAAGCTCGGGCGTTTGAATTGGGGGAGCCGCCGGAGCGTCAGAAATTGTGGGGCGACATTCTGAATGAATTTGTGTTTGCCCGAGCGGATGCGGGAATTGATGCGGATCGGTTGCTGACGTTGCCCTCGCTGGAGGGGTGGAACCGGAAGCAAGAGTGGCCACGGGAACCCGCTCGCCTGCATGGGCTGTTGTTTGGTGAGTTGCGTGCGATGTCGAAGGCAAAGGTGCTGAAGGAATGCACGGCGATGTCGGCTTATGTGCGGCATAAGGTTTCAGATCCCTCGCATTTGCGTCTGGAGCGATTGTCACGTGCTGAAAAACGGTTTCATGAGTTGTTGATTGAGCAGGGGGCTTCGGCGGGGGAGGAGCTGGTGCTGGATACGACCGTGTTGAATCAGCGGCTGAAAGACGAAGGCGAAAGCGGGACGAGTTTGCAGGATTTCGAAAGAATGGCACAATCGTTGTCGGGTTTGGAGGAAGGGGGGAAGAGGCTGGTGGAGATTCGTCCGGGAAGCGCCACGCGTCACCGTGTTCGATTGAATGTGGAGATGCCGATGGTGGTGGAGCTGGCGGCTCGGCGTCGGGACGAGGCGGCGCGCGTGTTAGAGACGATCTTGGCGCAGATTCCGCACGAGACGCCGGGGAGCAAAGATGTACTGGCGGAATTCACGATGGATCAATTATGTGAGGCGATTGAATCGGGATCGCTGTTGCAGACGGGTCCAACGAATGCCTCTGTGGCTGCTGAACGCGCGCTGTTGTGGTTGCACGATTTGCAGGTCATCCGGTTGCAGCGTGGATTGGCGCTATTCCGTACGGCTATGACGATTCGAGTGGAGGCGGAGCCCTCTCGAGGGTATGGCGTGAAGGAGTATGCCCCGTTGGGGTTGTACTACGAGGAGAAGACGTTTCAAGTTCACGTGATGATGGAGTATGCCCTGCGCGGATTGCAGAACATGCCCGCGGCGTTGTCGTTGGTGCTCGATTACTTTCGACTCGAGAAACGGCAGTTTAGTGAGCGCTATTTTCCGGGGCGCAAGAAGGAACTGGAGCGGGCGGCCACGGCGGAGGCTTATCGGAAGGTGGTGGAAGAGCTGGGCGACGAAGAGCAGCGGCGGGTAGTGGAGGCCAATCCCGAGCAGAATTGGCTGGTGTTGGCGGGGCCTGGCTCGGGCAAGACTCAGACGGTGGTGCACCGGATGGCGTGGTTGTTGAAAATACAGCATGTGCCCGCGCAGTCCATTTTGGGGCTGTGTTTCAATCACGAGGCGGCGGTTCAGTTGCGTCGCCGTTTGCGTGCGTTGGCGGGGGATGCGGCGCGAGGGGTGACGGTGATGACGTATCACGGGTTGGCGATGCGGCTCACGGGGACATCCTATTCCGCCATGGCCGGGCGTTCGGGGGCGGGAGTGAAGGTGTCGGGTGAACTAGATTTTGAGCAGCCGCTTCGAGATGCAATACGTCTTTTGAGGGGAGATTTGGCGATGGAGCCCGGTGAGCGGGATGAAGCGCGCGATCGGTTGTTGGCGGGCTTTCGTTTTATCTTGGTGGATGAATATCAGGATGTGGATGAGGTGCAATATGAGCTGATTTCGGCGTTGGCGGGCCGCACGTTGAAAGATCCGGATGCCAAGCTTGGCCTTTTGGCGGTGGGCGACGATGACCAGAGTATTTATGGGTTTCGTGGAGCCGATGTACGCTTCATTCGGCGCTTTGAAAAAGACTATGAGGCGGAGATGTGCGGCCTGACGTCGAACTATCGGTCGAGCAAGGCCATTTTGGATGCGGCGGGGCGAGTGATTGAGGAAAATCGAGGTCGGATGAAAGCCGAAATGCCGATTCATGTGGATCGGCGGCGAAGCAAGGAGCCGGTTGGTGAGCCGGTTCGGTTGCTGGAGGTGGATGGCTTGGAGTCGCAGGCACTGGGACTTATGGAGCAGGTGAAGAATTGGCGTAAGGCGGGAGTGGATTGGAAGGATATGGCGGTGCTGGGGGTGAACCATGAAGATTTGGATGCGTTCCGGTCGGTGGCGGAGGCCGAGCGCATTCCGTTGAATGTGCGGATTTCGCCGATGGAGGGACAACGGGGAACGGGGTTGCCTGCTTTGTGGCGGTTGCGCGAGTGCATGATGCTGTTGGAAAAACTTCAGGCTCAGGCCGGGCAACGGGTCTCGCGCGGAATGATGGAAGAAGCGATGAGCCGTATTCGCCATGCGTGTGGCGATGGACGGTGGCCGGATTTGCTAGCGGGAATGGTGGATGATTTTCCAGAGGGGGAGGCGGTTGCAGAAGAGTGGATCGAGCATTTTTATGAAAGTTGTGCCGGGTTTCGTCGGGATGGCCGATTGGGAAATGATGGCGTTTGGCTTTCGACTCTTCACGCCGCCAAGGGCACGGAGCATGGGTGTGTGGCGGTTGCGGGGCGTTGGCAGAATCTGTGGCGCAAGGATTCGGAAGAGGCGCATCGCTTGTTGTATGTGGGCATGACGCGTGCCAAGCGTGCGTTGGCGGTGGTGGATTGGAGCGGGGATCGCTGTCCCATTCTGGAGCCATTGAGAGGGGCCGAAGCGGTGGTTCGGGAAAAGGGGACTGCGCCCGTTGGGCTGTTGCCCTTGAAGAGGTATCGAGTGTTGGGACCCGCCGATTTTGATTTGTCCTTTGCGGGGCGGGGAGACGTGGATCGTGTAGAGCGGATTGCCAATGGGATGAGTCAGGTTCGTGTGGGGGATCGGTTGGGCTGGGAGGAGACACGGTCGGGAATTGCGCTGAAAGCGGATGGGACGGTCTTGGCACTGTTATCGAGGGACGGGACTCGCCGATTTATCCAATCCGCCGACCGGGTGGACGAGATTCGCGTGTTGGGCATTTATGGTTGGCGGAAGGAAGATGCCGAACCCGAATGGCGCAAGACGTGTGCGGCGAAACGCTGGGGAATTCCTCTTTGCGAGGTGGTGTTGCGACGAGATTCAACAATCCCATAAGGATAAAGTATCGCAACGTCTTGCCTCAACTTCTCGCAAACGCTGAGTTGTAAGAACCACGGATGGACACAGCGCGGCAGAGCCGCAACCCAATCTTTCGATCCATTTAACGCAAGAGGCGCAATGGGCGCAAAAGGAACGCAAACGCCGATCCGGGCAACCATGTTTTCGCGCAGAGGCGCGGAGAGGTGCCTGACTGCTTTGCGGCCAAGCCGCGTACGAAGGCAACCGGGAAAAATCCGAAACTTCCACGGACTAGAAAAGGGTCATTTAAACAGGCGCAACAGAACGGGGGGTGTTGCATGGGCATGCCCCTCTTTGCGTCCTTGGCGAGAGACAACGGTTGTTTGATTTCCGCCATTGTCACGGAGAAACTTATGACTATGGCAGCGTAGAAAACGTGCCAAGAAAAATATGAAAGGGGAGGGTTCTTGTACGGATTGGGGCGGGTAGGGACGGCGCGATGAACCGTCCGGTAAAATCGAGAAGACATTTCATAGATATGTCCCAACCCTGATGCGAGGATTTGACTCCCTCATAGATTCGCTGCGCCTCTGCGGGAGAATAGATCGGGGATGGGGTTAAAGATGGAAGAGGAACAGCCGATTTTTTCGCAAAGTCGCGGAGACGCGGAGGAGTTTTGACGTCCGGTTGTACTCCTCCTCAACCGGTTTCGATCCGAAAGGATATTGGAAATCCGAAACTGTGGGAGGGATGGAAAATATCAGTATATGAAACGGACCCTTTCATAGAATGCTACAATGCAAGGACTGACCCCTTGGCGGGACGGCGATGGGTTGTGGGATGGCCAGCGCTAATGATTGGGGTAATGGGTAAAAGGAAAGGTTGCGTTACTCAGCTAATAGCACATTATGACCTTCGTTGAAGCGTCTGAATAACCCACGAAGGAGAAGCCATGAAACGTCTGCTCGCATTACTAGCTCTATCCGCCTCGATCTCAAGTCCGCTTGCCGCAACGGCGCAACAAGAAGGTCCCTACACCTATACAGTCACGAATGGGAATGCCACTATCACGGTCTACGACTCCACAAACGAGAACGTCGTACTCGATATCCCCGACACACTGGGCGTATATCCTGTCACTGCCATTGATGAAGGGGTGTTCTCGTACGCGGGGTTGTCCAGCGTGTCCATTCCCGCCAGCGTCACCAACATTGGGGACGAACCGTTCCGCGGCTGTGCCATTACGGCCTTCACCGTAGATTCGAACAATCCGGCCTTTAGCAGTGAGGATGGCATTCTGTTCAACAACCCTCCCACCACGCTTATCCGCTATCCCGGTTTGCGGGCCGGAAGCTATACGATTCCCTCCAATGTCACTACCATCGCGGGTGGTGCGTTTGGAAGGTGCAACGGACTCACCGGCGTGACAATCCACGCTGGCGTAACAATCATCGGAGGCCGGGCATTTGGATTCAGCCCGGACATTCTTGCGATCACCGTGGATTCGAACAATCCGGCCTTTAGCAGTAGTGCGGAGGGGGTTCTGTTCAACAAAAACAAATCCGAGCTTATCCAATATCCAGAAGCTCGGTCCGGAAGCTATTCGATTCCGGATGGAGTCACCTCTAGTCCGAGCATGTCGTTTGCGGAAAGCCACAATTTGACCGCCGTGACAATCCCCTCCAGTCTTACCTATATCCAATGGGGTATGTTCATAAGTTGCTATAGCCTGACCAGCGTGACGATTCCCACCAATGTCACCGTTATGAATGCCATGGTGTTTCAAAATTGCATCAGTTTGGCTCGAGTTTACTTCCTTGGCAATGCACCGGCCACGAGTGATAACAGCATGTTTTCGTATTCTAGCGAATACAGTTACATTTCTAACAATGTAACGGTATATCGCCTTGCTGGGGCCACTGGCTTTGGCACGATTGGCGACTTATGGCAGCTTCGCCCGACGGTATTGTGGAATGGGGTCTCGGACAACACTTGGAACTACGGGCTTGTACTCCTTGATGCAAGCTGGCGCCGGTTGACGTGGTTTGGGGATTACGTGCCGATGGGCAGTGACGGCTGGATCTGGCATAACAAACAAGGGTTCTGGTATCCCGCGCCCAGTAGCACACAGCAGAACATTTGGTTTTATGCGCAGGACATGGGGTGGCTGTATACGAGTAGCACGCTGTATCCTTTCCTGTATCGCGCCAGTGATAGCGCGTGGCTGTGGTACAATGGGGCCACCAACCCTCGTTGGTTCCGGAACATGACGGCTGGGACTTGGGAACAGCGACCCTGATCCATTGAATATTTCGATGCGCTCTGGTCAATAAACTGGGGCGCATCTGCCTTCGCTCGGGCTTCCCTCCGAAGCCCTCGGCTCTCTACTCCAGCGTATGACACCGTGCGCCCCTCATCGGCTCAAAGCGAACATTCCTTGTGGCCGACCGCTGTGCGCGGTGCAAACCAAGAAAACGCTACGGACAGTAGCCAAAAACATCGGTCACTCAATCACTCCAGCACTTGGTGCCCGGATTCATGGGGTGCTGGGTGGGCATTGATGCTAATAAAACGGCGTGAACAAAGGTTTGATCCATCTGAGAAAATGGAGCAATATACTTGTTTGATAGACGGGGGGCGGGTAGGCTACGGCCGAAGTCGAGAGTCGACAGATGGATAAGCAGCCGCAGCGATCCAAAAAGGGGTCACTTTCATTAAATGATCTTGAATGGATCCTATAGTTTTCACTATTTGGAGGAAAGGGGTGGGGGGTGAAGCAAGTCCGACTCCTTGGGATTGGGTTTAGGTAGGGTCGCCTCTATGAGGCGTCCGTTTTTTGGGAAGAATAGAGCGGACGGTTCGTAGAACCGTCCCTACCTTTTGGGAAGATATGGGCTCCGGCGGGGCGGGGAGGAGGGGTTAGACGCCGTAGCTGGTGGAGGCGGTGGTGCCGCCTTGGCCGGTCCAGTTGGTGTGGAAGAATTCGTTGCGGGGTTTGTCGGTGCGTTCGTAGGTGTGGGCGCCGAAGTAATCGCGTTGGGCTTGGAGCAGGTTGGCGGGGAGGCGTTCACAACGGTAGGCGTCGTAGTAGCTCAGTGCAGTGGAGATGGCGGGGAGGGGGATGCCGAGATCGATGGCGGTTTTGATGACGCGTCGCCAGGAGGATTGTGCGTGGGCGATGACGTCTTTGAAGTATGGCGCGAGGAGGAGATTGGCGAGGGCGGGGTTGGCATCAAATGCTTCTTTGATTTTCCCGAGGAATTGCGCGCGGATGATGCAGCCGCCGCGCCAGAGGAGGGCGATGTTGCCGTAGTTCAACTTCCAGTCGTGTTCCTCGGATGCGGCGCGGAGAAGTTGATAGCCTTGGGCGTAGGAGCAAATTTTGGCGGCGTAGACGGCTTGTTCGAGGTCGGCGAGGAAAGCCGTTTTGTCGCCAGAGAATTGTTGATTGGGGCCAACGAGGTGGGGAGCGGCGGCGACTCGTTCTTCTTTGATGGCGGACAGGCAACGGGCAAAGACGGCTTCGGCGATTTGGGGAATGCCGACGCCGAGATCGAGTCCGGCTTGTGAGGTCCATTTGCCGGTGCCTTTTTGTCCGGCGGCATCGAGGATGACATCGACGAGGGGCTTGCCGGTTTCGTCGTCGGTCTTGGCGAGAATGTCGGCGGTGATTTCGATGAGATACGAATCCAGCACGCCATGGTTCCAGCGGCGGAAGACATCGGACATTTCGGCGGGCGACATGCCGAGACCTTGGGACATGAGGTGATAGGCTTCGCCAATGAGTTGCATGTCGCCGTATTCAATTCCGTTGTGGACCATTTTCACGAAGTGGCCGGCACCGTCGGGGCCGAGCCATTCGCAGCAGGGGGAGCCATCGTCCACTTTGGCGGCGATGGCTTGGAAGATGGGGCGAAGGGCGGGCCACGCGTTGGCATTTCCGCCGGGCATGATGGAAGGGCCTTTGAGGGCGCCTTCTTCGCCGCCGGAGACGCCGGTGCCGACATAGAGAAGGCCATGCTTTTCGATGTCGGCGCAACGGCGGATGGTGTCGGGATAATAGCTGTTGCCGCCATCGATCAAGATATCGCCGGGTTCCAGCAGGGGAATGAGTTCGTGGATGAGTTCATCGACGGCGCGGCCGGCGCGGACCATCATCATGACTTTGCGCGGACGTTCGAGAGCGACGACAAGCTCGGCGGGGGAGTGGCAACCGATCAGATTTTTGTCTTTGCCGCGGCCGTGGATGAAGGCGTCCACTTTGGCGGTGGTGCGATTGAAGCAGGCGACGGTGAAGCCTTTGCTTTCCATGTTAAGAATGAGGTTTTCGCCCATGACGGCCAAGCCGACGACACCGATATCTGCTTTTGTTTTCATTTTGGTTTTCCTTCGTTGGGGTTCGTCATAGCCGCCAGACATGATCATCGCGGGCTACGAGTTCGTTGGATTGTTCGGGGCCCCACGAGCCTTTAGCGTAGGTGCGCAGGGGAGAAATTTCGGGAGCTTTGTTCCATCCGAACAGGATGGGGTCGATCAAGCGCCAGGCCAATTCGATGGCATCGTTACGGGCAAACAGGGAGGCATCGCCTTTGAGCGCATCGAGGAGGAGGCGTTCGTAGGCATCGGGCAGGACGACATCGGGGAACGCTTCGCGATAGCTGAAATCCATTTTGGCGGATTTGGAATCGGCGATGGTGTCGGGCACTTTGGTTTCGAAGCGCAGATGGACTCCTTCCTCGGGCTGGATGCAGATAGTGAGCATGTTGGGGGTGAACGCTTTTTTGCGGGCGAGGCCGAACATGATGTCGGGGGGGGCTTGGAATTCCACAATGATGGTGCTGGTGCGCGAGGGCATGGCTTTGCCGGAGCGCAGATAAAACGGGACGCCCTTCCAGCGCCAGTTGTCGATGTACAGTTTGAGAGCGGCGAAGGTGGGCGTTTGCGAATCGGGGCCGACGCGTTCGGAAGAGCGATAGCCTTCATATTGGGCGCGGACGGTATCGGTGAGCCGAATGAGGCGGATGTTGCCGAGCACTTTGGCTTTCTCGTTGCGGACGGCATTGGCATCGAGGGAGGCGGGGGGTTCCATGGCGACGAGCGAGAGCAGTTGAAGCAAATGGTTTTGGAACATATCGCGCAGGACGCCGGCGGTGTCGTAGTAGCCGCCGCGACTGCCGACATCGACATCTTCGGCCACGGTGATTTGAACATTGGAGACATAGCGGCGATTCCACACGGGCTCGAACAACGTATTGGCGAAACGCAAAAACATGATGTTTTGAGCAGTTTCTTTTCCCAGATAGTGGTCGATGCGGTAGACCTGATGTTCTCGGAAAGAGTCATGCACGCGCTCATTCAGCGCGACGGCAGAGGCGAGATCGTGGCCAAACGGTTTTTCGATGATGACGCGGCGCCAGCCTTCGGTTTCGGTGTTCATTCCGGCAGCGGCGAGGTGATCGCAGGCGGGGCCATAAAATTCAGGAGCGGTGGCCAAGTAATACAACCGATTGGCGGGACCGGCTTCGATTTCGCGCAGGCGGGCATCGACATGGGCATAGTCGGCGGCCACTTCCAGATCGCCGCGCACATAATGGATGCGCTGGGAGAAATCGGCCCATGCGGCATCATCGAACGTGCCGCCGAACCGTTTAACGCCGTCGAGGAGACGCTCGCGGAAAACGTCGTTGCTCCAGTCGCGGCGGGCGACGCCCACGATGCGGGTTTGATCTTTCAGGCGTCCTTTTTTGAGATTGCGATAGAGGGCGGGAATGAGCTTGCGGTGGGTGAGGTCGCCCGAGGCTCCAAAAATGACGATGGTAGTGCTGTCGGCTTTGGGAGGGGTGTGGCTCATGAGGGATCCTTTGCGGTGGGGGCGGCGGCGCGATCGATCATCCACGTGACGGTTCCGTGGGAGGCCTGCAGGAGTTGAGCGGGCAAGGAAGATGCGCTGGAGACGGGAGAAAACACGTGTTGCAGAATGGATTGTTTTCCTTCGCCGGCCGCCACGACCCAAACGTGGCGGGCGTGGAGGAGGGTGGGCAGGGTGAGAGTCACGCGTTCGGGTGGGGGCTTGGGTGCGTGGCGCACGGGAACCACGGTACGGGAGGTTTCGAGAAGCGCGAGATTTTCGGGAAACAGCGAAGCGATGTGTCCGTCCTCGCCCACGCCCAGCAGAATCAGATCGAATGGAGTCAACGCATTTGCTAGTTCGGCTTCATAGGCAAGGGCGGCGGCTTCGGGACCGAGATGGCCTTGGATGGGGTGAATGCGGGAGGGAGAAATTTGCAACACGGGGAAGAGGTGGGTTTGGGCGAGAAGAAAATTGCTGTCGGGATGGGTGAGTGGCACGCAGCGTTCATCGGTCCAAAAGAGTTCCCAACGAGAGGCATCAACGGGGTGGTGTGCCAGCCCTTGTGCGAGGAGGGAGACAACCGAGCCGCCGGGAAGGACGAGGCGGAAAGTACCGTGAGCGGTGAGAGATTCGTTGGCGAGAGTCGAGAGGCGCGTGGCCAAGGCGAGTGCGAGGGTTTTGCGATTTTCCAGAATCTCGAGGTTCGGCTTCATAGACAGGATACTATCGCTCATGTGGGAGGCTTTTGCCACCGCTCTTTTAGAAAATGAGAGGGGGGATGAGACGGGAATTTTGATAGGAGGAGACTCTGTGTTCCCCTGTGGACTCTGTGAGAGGGATGGAATTTCTCTCACAGAGGGCACGGAGATTCACGGAGAGGGAGGAGTCGGAAGATTGAAGTCAATGAAACGAGGATGAGCCCAAGGGGTGGCCCAGGTCGCGGGGGTCTTGGAGTAGCTGTGACTAACTTAACGGACAGGGCTTGATTGGGTGCTCGGTTTTAGAGATAGTGTGAAGGCCGTTTCAACAATCCACTTCAGGATAGCCCATGCCACGAAAAAAACACAACCATCCGCTCTCTGCCATCTCCATGGAACAATGGAAAACCTTGATGGAGGCCTCCCTGCGCATCGCAGAAATGAAGCCGTGGACGTGGATGGAAGAATCCGATGTCTTTGGCATTCAGCCGATCGGAGCTGAGCTTCCGTCTTTCATCAGCGTCATGGGCGCACTCGGGGATTATCATTCCATGGCGCTCTATGAATCTCCTTTGGCCATGCACCAAATTTTGCACCTCCAAAAAAATACCGACAATAAGCGGATGGATGAGGTTTTGGAAACACCCCATCTCCAAGCTATTTTCGGTTCGGCAACCGATTTGTGCCCCGAAGAAAAAAAAGTCGTCAAATCGCTTGGGATTTCCCCCCGGGGTCGAGCGGCATGGCCGCAGTACAAAAGTTTTCGGGCGGGATATGCGCCGTGGTATATTGAACCTAGCGAAGTCTCCCCCCTCTTGCTTGCCATGGAGCAACTGCTGGAATTCGCCCCGCGCTTCAAAAAGGATCCGTCCATTCTTCCGGAAATCGGCTCCAAGGGTCGATTTTGGGTCCGGATTCAGGAAGTCCAGGATGGTCATACGGTCTGGAGGGAAGAGGTGCGGGAATATCCCCAAGAACCGCAGCACTTGCGGATTACCATTCCCCAGTCGATTGTTGATGCCATGCGGTTCATCCCTGTAACGGATATGTGCGTCGAATTGGGTGTTTCCCTGATTCCCCACCTCATCGGAAACCCGGGTGAACGCCCTCGGTTTCCATATTTTCTGATTCTCGTGGAATCCGAATCGGCCTTTTCTTTTGGGTTCGACATGATGACCGTGGAAACCACCCTCCAAGCCATGTGGGAACAGTTGCCTGGACGGGTCGTGAAAGCTCTGATGAACCATAAGATTAAGCCTTCCACCCTGTTGGTGAACAACGCGTGGCTTCAAATGATTCTGTCCCCCATCTGCGGGGAGCTGGGTATTCAAGTCCAGAGATGCCGTTCGCTTCCCGCCTTGGAGATGGTACAGGCGGACATGGAACGATTTATGTAGAAGCTCTGACTTTTGTAACGGAGTCCCATTTTGGGAACTTATTTTCGCGGGGGAAAATCGAGGTAGAGGACTTCGGGGGTGGAGCGCCAGTGGCGGGCGGTTTGGAGGTGGGTCATGACGCGGAGACAGTAGGAGCGGATGGCAGCGGCATCGAGGGGGGCGTAGTCGGCGGGGGATTTGGCTTTGCGGGGGCGTCGCGGGGTGGGGGCGAACCCGGCGGCGTAGAGGCCGCGGAGGCCGAGGAGTCCGGCGCCGGCGGTGTCGTCCCACGCGGGAGCGAGTTGTTCGAGGAGGGCGCGCAGGCCGGGGAGGAGAGTGATTTCGAGCCAGCCGGCTTGTTCCTGGCGGATGCGGCGGAAGTCGAGCGTCCAGAGGATGCAACCTTCGGCGGTGAGGGTGCGGGCGGGGCGGACGAGGCGGGAGGCGAAGAGTTGCCAAACGAGGAGGGGGACGGGGCCGGGCCAGACATCGGGATCGAAGACAGGGAGGTCGTCGCTGCCGGGAAGATGGGTGGCGGCCCACGTGCGGGCGGCATCGTCTTGATGAAGGGCGCGGAGGGCGCGGTAGATCATCATGTGGAGATAGTCGTCGGGGAGGGGGGGGGAGAGGTGTTGGTCGGCGAGATACTGAACAACGGCGGTTGTGATAGCTTCAGCGGCGACGGGGTCTAGCGTAGGGCGTAGCAGTTGTTCGAGGTGAGTGCGGAGGATTTCGCGGATTTCGGTGGGAGAGGGGAGGGGGAGCATGGGGGAGGGGGAGTGAAGGAAGTGAATGAAGAATTAAGAATTAAAAATTATGAATGAAGAAGGGGAGGGGGGAGGCTGAGTTTGACGGGTTAGATGGGCGCGCTCAGAAGCCGTTGAGATGGGACGGGGAAGCGGGATCTAGGGGGTGATTTCGTAGTCGATGAGGCGGCGTTCGCAGACGGCTTCGCGGACGAAGGCGGCGACGGCTTGGTGGGCGGGGTGGGGATAATAGGTGGCGAGGTCGGCGCGGGATTCGAACTCGGTGAGGAGGACGAGGTCGGCGCTGGTTTCGGTGGCGGAGAAATCGACCCCGACTTCGATGTGAAGGAGGCCGGGGATTTGGCCGCGCAGGGCTTCGAGTTTTTCGCGGATGAGGCGGGCGTTGGTGGCTTTGTCGTTTCCGTGAGCGGACTCTTTGAGCCGCCATGCGACGATGTGTTTGACCATGGGACTTCCTGAGCTAGAACGTGAAGATCATGCCGGCTTCGATGGAGAGGCCGCTGAAGTCGATATCCTCATCGACATCGGCAATGTGGATTTCGCGCAGGGCGTTGAAGGCGATGACATCGTGCTTCAGGTTGGTTTCAACCCAGGTGTATTTGCCTTCGAGGAAAAGGGCGACGTTGCGGGCGAGTTGGGCGCGGGCGCCGGCCAAGGCGTAGAAGCCGACTTCGTCATCCATGTCGAGGTCATAGGTGATGTCGAGCGGGCCTTGGGAGAGGGTGGCTTCGCCATCGAAGAAGTAGTAGCCCACGCCGGGGCCGGCATAGAGGCTGATTTTTTGGGTGAGGGGCAGGAAGCCGACGAGGCCGGCTTCGAAGGGGGCCACCACGAGGGTGGTGTCGTTGTCATACCAGCCTTCGCCATCCACGTACATGTCTTCGGATTCTCCGGCGATATAGCCGCTGATGCGCATTTCAAGCGCGAGGAGGGGGATGACGCGGTATTGGCCGATGACGCCGAGGCCGAAGGTGCCCTCCAAATCCAGATCGTCGAGATCCTTGGCGTCCCAATACGACAGGTGGGCGCCGAGACTGAAGTTGGACAAGGGGGTGGGGGCGGCCGGGATGACATCGGCATCGTCTTGGGCGCGAACGAGAGTAGCGGCGAGCAACAGGGCGGCGAACACAACCATCTGTTTTTTCATGGGATATCCTTTATGAAGGGCGTCGTTATTTTTGCCCATGGGAATAAATTAAAACAGGAGGTGGTGCAAAAAAAGAAAAAAATCCGCCAGAATGTGTTCCTTGGTGGACGGGAACAAACTAAGGAGTTTTTGGGGCTGCCGTCGTTTGTGCTTCGGCGGGTTCCGTTGAGTCGGTTTTTGGAAGAGCGCCTGCTTTTCGTTGGCGTTTTTCTTCTTTCTTTTGCTTTTTGGCGACTTCTCTTTGGTGCTTTGCGAACGAGTAGTTGGTCTTGGCCATGCGGTCTCCTTGTATGTTGTTGGGTTGTTCATACCACGCATGGGGAGAAATGCACCTTTTCTTTTTCTGCGGGGATTGTTTCGCTGGCTTTGTCTCCTGCGGTGGCGGGCTTGGAAAGGGGCGGAAGAAGGAGGCTACGGCAGAAAGGGAGGGATGGTGACGCGGTAGTAGAGGGGCGCCGGGGGGGCGGCGGGGTTGGTCCAACTGTTGCGGGGAGGGGTGGCGGCGAGGTCCGTGGACACGGTTTCATACCGAGAGGAGGGAGTGAGGCTGGCTTCAATGGAATAACTCAAGCCAGAGACGCTGTTCCAAGAGAGGCGGTGGAGGCCGGATTCGGTGAGATCGACATGGACAAGGGCAAAGACGGAGGCGGGATTGCGAGGGTCTGTGCTGGCGGAGAATTCGTGGGTATTGATGGAGCGGTCGCCGTCGTCATCCTGACTCGGGAGGGCGAGGGTGCGGTTGGTGTAGTAGGCGAATTCCCACCAGTCGGGGAGGGCGTCGAGATCGGTGTCGCCGCGGAGATCGGTGAGGGCGAGCGCACCGGGGGAGGGTGTTTCCAGGCGGAATTCGTAATACAGCCAGGGAGGGAGGGCGAAGAGGGAAAGTTCGCTTTCGCCGCTTCCGGAGAGGACGAGTTGGCCGAGAGGAATGGCGGCGGGATCCTTTTGGACCTGGATGAAGGCGGATCCGGAGGCCGGGCCGGTGGCGGAAACGAGGTCTAGGTCCTCATTGCCGTTGACGGTGCAGAGGTAAGTGCCGGTGAGTTCGAGGGCGCCGTCGAACTGCAGCGTTCCGGTTTCGGCGGGATATTCGCCATAGGGGGCGAGGGTTCCGGCGATGTGGGAGGTGGGGGCAACGAGGGTACCGTTGCCTTCGAGAGTGCCGGGGGCGGCGATGCGGAGGGAGTCGGTTTGGAGGGATCCGCCGCGAAGAAGGAAGGTGCCGGACTCGACGGAGAGACCGCCGAGGGCGAAGGGGGCGGTGAGAACCGCCCAGGAAAGAAAAAGAGTGAGGGTGCGCATGGGGGCTGGCTGGAGTTTTTAACGGCCGGTGACGATGAAGTTGAAAGCGGTGTTGGTGGGTACGTAGGCACCAGTGGTGGTGCGGACGATGAAGCGGTTGAGGTCCAGAGTGCGTTCGACGTAGACGAGGCGAGCTTGGGCCGCGTTGGTGGGCAGGGACATGCCGAACAGGTCCACGGTGGCGACGGGAATCAGCGTGGAGGGCGAAGTCATGGAGACATCCAGCAGGATTTCATAATTGCCTTGGCCGAAGCTGGTACAGGATTCGACGCCGAAGTGGGAGGTTCCGATCGCGCCGTTTGAGCCCACGCGGGCCCAGGCGACGACATTGTTGTCGGCATAGCGATTTTTCTTGTTGGGGAGGGAGGCGGTGCCGAGTTCGGCTTCGAAGCGGACGCCGCCGGTGGCGCGGACGGCGAATTCGTTGGCGTTGGAGGAGGCGAAGGTGGAGTTGGTGGAGGAGTCCGCCCAGACGAAGGAGCCATCATGGATGGCTTGCGCACGATAGCCAGCCGCGAAGGTGTTCGAGCCGGCCGCCAGATTGTACTCGCCGCCCGGAACCGTGCCGGAACGCGCCGTCACCAGATTCCGGAAGCCGCCGCCGATCACCGCATAGAGGGCATGGTTGCTCACGATGTTCTGCTCGCCGCCGCCGATGATGCCCTTCTGCGAACCGTAGATGATGTTGCGTGTGCCGCCCACGATGGCGGCATTGTGTGAACCCAATTTGTCGTGGTAGACAATCTGGTTCTCGTTGCCACCGAGGATGGATGAATAAGTCGACATGTAGAGGTTGTTGGTATGGCCCGCGATGAAGTTGGCTTGCGGGATTGTGATGCGGTTGGAACCAATGATCAGGCTGCCATGGATGGAATCGGACAGGAACAGGGCGACGGTCTGCGTGGAAGCTACGATGGGCAGGATGGATCCCATGGTGCCGAAGGCGACGTTGGTTCCGGAGAGGATGGCGGCGGAATCCGTACGCAGGAGGGGAGTGCCTGCCGCAGTTTGAACGGAAAAATGTTCGCTGTCGCCGGTGGGTAGGGTGACGATGGTTTCGGCGAGAGTGGTGGACAAGAGGGACGCGAACGCGACGGTGAAGGCGGTGAGAAAGAAGCGATTCATGGGGGGTGCAGTCTCCGGTTGATTTTTGAAAGGGGTTATTCAGCGAGGACAAAGCGGGCGTTTTTCCAGATGCCGCGGCGGGCGTTGAGGTCGTTGCCGTAGAGGTCGAAGAGCCAGAAGGATTCGTTGCCGGCCTTGGAGAGGCTTCCGGCGCAGTAGAGGGGGGTGGGGGTGCCGTGGATGAGATGGGTGTAGGGGCGGTGGTTGTGGCCGTGGAGCAGGACGAGGTTGTCGCGGCCGCGCAGGAGGCGGAGGAGGGGGCGCGAGTTGCGCAGGCCGTGGAAAAAGCCGGATTCGTCAAAGGGATAGTGGGTCATAAGGAAGACGTGGCGGCGGGTGAGGATTTCAGGGCTGGAGAGGAGGGAGGAGAGGGCGTCCATTTCCAGGGTGGGGACACGACCGCTGGAGTTCCAGAAGTTGAAGTTGGGGCGGGCGGAATTGAAGGCAATGGCGACGGCGTCGTCGCCCATCCAGCGAACGAGGGGAAATCCAGTGAGGGTGACCGAATCGGGGATGTCGCTAAGATGAAGGGGGGCAAAATACTTGCGGTGGAGGGGGAGGGAGGAGCGGGTGTAGAGGTCGTGGTTGCCGGGTACGCCAAGGGCACCGTGTCGGGCAAGGGCGAATACTTCGGCGAGGCGCGAGGTGGAGGCAGTGAATTCGCGTTCGAGGCCGAAGTTGAGCGTATCGCCGGTGTAGAGAATGTAGTCAACAGGATCGCGCCGAAGAAATTCGCGCAGACCGTCGAGTTTTTGAAAGGCGTCGGCGTATTTAGAGCCGCGGCGCAGGTAGAAGTTGAGGAGCGCGACGAGGCGTTTGGGGTGGAAGATTTCGGGGGAACGAAAAGCACCAGAGGGAAATGGTAGGTGGACATCGCTGAAATGGAGAATGCGTAAACTCATAGGGGCAAGTGTAGCGGAAGAAAGTGGAAGGTGGCAAGGGTCAGGGCAAGCGATCAACGACCTTGGGTGTGATTTTAATTTGTTGAAGATCAGGCGATGGAACGGAAGTGAGCGAGGATGGCACTGATGCGGATGGCGTTTTTGTGGCGCCAGTGCATGCCGGCCTGTTTGCAACGTCGAACGACGAGAACTCTGGCGGCGGCTTCGACATGGCCGGAGGCAATGAACAGACCTTCCTTACGCAGTTTTCCGTAGCGCATGTTCTGATGTCGTTTGCGCAGATAGTCGAGTTCCTTGTTTGCTGCGGAGGACGCTGCAAGAGGCTGGAGATATCGGGTTTCAAGGCGCTTGATGACGGCGGTGGCTCCGCAACGGTAGAGCAACCCCTTGAGGAAGCGGTACTTTTCGCCCGAGGCTTCGGGAGGCAATCCGAGGTTTTGGCAACACAGATGGAGATGTTCACATGCGTGCATAAGGTCATTCAGGTCTGCCCTTGGGGTCGAGCCAAGTGTATGCGCCAAAGACCGCGACCCTGATTTGACGGGTTCCCGCCTCGCCGTTCTTGCCTTGGCGCCCGGCGGTATCTGCCTTTGTGCAGGGGGCTCCCGTTCCATCCAGCATGCAGAAGAAAGTATGCTCGGTTGGCGTTTCCCCCTCCTTCGGTGTCCGTTCGGGGTAGGAGCGCACGTCTGCCTTTGCGGCGGCCTGCTTTTGCAGGCATTCATTCCCGTAGGCGAGTGTCATGGCTCTGAGCTTGGTGACCGAGACCACCATGCCGGTGAGGCGGCCGAGTACGTTGCAGCCTTCCGCGAACGAGCCGCACAATGCGGCGCACCGGGCATTTTGAGCTTTCTGATGTGCGAAAGCACCTCGGAGAGCAGGGACCCTGCATCCTGCTGGGCGGCCGTA
>CAZYGH010000001.1:135702-154531 GCA_964647595.1 uncultured Verrucomicrobiota bacterium | reverse complement strand
CGCAGAATGCGTCAGCGCCCCGATGGAAATGGCTGTCACGCCAGCGCGGGCATATTCCCGAACATTGTCTTTGGTGATGCCTCCCGACGCCTCCGTCTTGCAAATGCCGCCGCAAAGCCCCACGGCTTCGGCCACGGTAGCCGGTGACATGTTGTCGAGCAACACCCAGTCCGGCTTGCCGGGAAGGACTTCACGCAACTGATCCAATGTATCCACTTCAATTTCAATCTTGAGTCGCGGATAGGCCGCGCGCGCCACCCGCACCGCATCGGCCAACGTTCCGCGATTCTTCTGCCGCCAAAAAGCGAGATGATTGTCCTTAATCAAAATGGCATCATGCAACCCAATGCGGTGGTTGGTGCCCCCTCCGCATTTCACCGCATATTTATCGAGTCGCCGCAACCCCGGCACCGTTTTGCGCGTATCCAGAATTTGCGTTCCGTAATCTGTCACAATCCGTACCAAACACTCCGTGGCCGTTGCGATGCCCGTCATGCGTTGCAACAAATTCAATGCCGTTCGCTCGGCCGTCAGCAAGGCGCGCGCCGAACCTTCCACATGCAAGATCGCCGTTCCCTCCCCCACGGGCATTCCATCGGAGCACAGGCACTCGATTTTCAGCGCCGGATCAACCCTGCGAAAGACTTCCGCCGCCACCCCCACCCCCGCCGGAATCAACTCATGTCTCGCCACAATGCGGGCGCTCGCCGTGGCCGTCTCGTCCACTAGTGCCAGCGTCGTCACATCGCCAGAACCGACATCCTCCGCCAATGCCCGTGCAATCAAATCGCGAATCTCGGCTTCCTGTTCCAAGGGCAATAGATCTTCGGTCATTTCTTTTTCCTCTTCTTTCCGGGAATGCCTTTCCCCGGATGATACACGACGGGTTTTCGCTTCTTCTCTTGCACCGTTCCCTTGAACGGGTTTTCGGCCTGCTTCAATTCGTAAATCTGGTCACGCAACAACGCCGCCCGTTCAAATTCCATCGCTTCGGCAGCCTCGGTCATCTCGCGCTCCATCTCGGCGATCGCGCGCACCACATCGTAGTCCTCGCCCGCTTCGCGCACGACATATTCCTCAATCTCGTGAGCTTTCTCCGCTTGCGAGAGACTTTCGCTAATGGCCTTTGAAATTTTTGTTGGGGTCAGTCCATTGGCCAAATTATAGGCCTCTTGAACGCGACGCCGCGACTGCGTCAGATCGATCATGCGCTTCATGGAATCCGTGATTTTGTCGGCATACAAAATGACGCGCCCTTCCAAGTGACGCGCCGCGCGGCCCGCCGTCTGGATCAGCGAAGTCTCGCTCCGCAAGAATCCTTCCTTGTCCGCATCCAGCACCGCCACCAGCGCGACCTCGGGCAAATCCAGCCCTTCTCGCAACAAATTGATCCCGATCAAACAATCGAACTCCGCCTTGCGCAGCCCGCGCAAAATCGCCACCCGGTCCAGCGCCGTGATATCCGAATGCAGATACTTCGACCGCACGCCAATGTTCTGCAAATAGGCCGACAAATCTTCGGCCGTTTTTTTCGTGAGCGTGGTCACCAACACGCGGTCCTTGTTCTCGGCGCAGCGTCGAATTTCTTCAATCAGATCATCCACCTGCCCCGTCAATGGCCGCACTTCAACAATGGGATCCAAAATGCCCGTGGGCCGAATCACTTGCCGCACCGGCTCTCCAGCCAAGCTGGTTTCCAGAGGACCGGGCGTGGCCGATGTGAATAGGACGCGCCCGGCCACGGACATAAATTCATCGTAATTCATCGGCCGATTATCGAGTGCCGAGGGCAACCGAAACCCGTGCTCCACCAGCGTACGCTTGCGGGCTTGATCGCCATTAAACATCGCACGAATTTGCGGAAGCGACACATGCGACTCGTCGATGATCGTTAAAAAGTCAGGTGGGAAAAAATCCATCAGCGTTTGTGGGCGCGCGCCCGGTGGACGCCCCGAGAGGGGGCGCGAATAGTTTTCGATGCCACTGCAATAGCCCACCTCGCGAAGCATTTCCATGTCGTACGTCACGCGCATCCGCAGGCGCTGGGCCTCCAGCAATTTGTTCTGTTTTTCCAGTTCGGCCACGCGCTCTTCCATCTCCGCCTGAATGCGCTCGATGGCCGGCAGAATCCGCTCCGCAGGCATCACGAAATGCTTCGCCGGCGAAATCGTCGTGTGGTCATAGGTTTGCATCGTTTTGCCCGTCAGTGGATCAATCCGACGCAGGCTCTCAATGGCATCGCCAAAAAACTCCACACGCACGCCGTCTTTGCTGTACGACGGAAAAATATCCAGCGTATCACCGCGCGCACGAAACGTGCCCGGAAGCGCCGCCAAATCGTTGCGCGTGTATTGCACATCCACCAAGCGCCGCATGACCGCCTCGCGCGAAAACTCCTCACCCACGCGCAAGCTGATGAGCATGGCTCGATAGTCCTCGGGGGAGCCCAAGCCATAAATGCACGACACGGACGCAATGAGAATGACATCTTTCCGGTTCACCATGGCATCCGTTGCCGCCAGGCGCAAGCGCTCGATCTCCTCGTTGATGCTGGCGTCCTTCTCGATGTAGGTATCCGTCTGCGGAATATACGCCTCGGGCTGGTAGTAATCGTAATAGCTCACGAAATACTCCACCGCGTTGTTCGGGAAAAATTCTTTCAACTCGGAATAGAGCTGCGCGGCAAGCGTTTTGTTGTGCGAAATGACCAGCGTGGGCTGGCCGATCTGCGCAATCACATTGGCCATCGTGAATGTCTTGCCAGAGCCCGTCACGCCTTCCAACGTGCGAAAACGCATCCCTGTCTGAAACCCCTTCACCAACGCCGCAATCGCATCGGGCTGGTCTCCTGTCGGCTTGAAATCCGACACCAGTTCAAACGAGTCCATATAGCCTCGACTGCCGATCAATCTGAATAACTACGAATAACGCGAAAGGCGCGAATGAAAACCCATGGATTCTTTTCGCGTGATTCGCGGTTTTCGTAGTTTTCATCGGCCGTTCAGACCCAGCGTTCTTTCATCACGGTCTCGCCCAGCGGACGGCGCGAGCGCAACCGAGGATTGGGCTCTACATCGGGAAATCCCAGCGGCGTCATTCCCACAATTTCCACGCCATCGGGCAGATTCAAAATCTCCCGTGCCGCCGCCGGATCAAACGCACCGATCCAGCACGTGCCCAGCCCCAGCTCGGTAGCCGCCAACATCATGTGGTCCATCGCCAGCGCGCCATCGACCATGGCATAATTTTTACCGTCATAGGAACGAACCCACGCCTCCTTCGGCAAAATGCAAACCGCAATCACAATGGGCGCCTTCCAAAACCATTCGCGCGCATAGGCCGCGCCCAACGCGCGCCTTCCCGTTTCGCTCCGCACCACAATGAATCGCCACGGTTGTTTATTGCAAGCCGATGGTGCCAGCCGCCCCGCCTCCAACACTTGCTGCACCAACTCTTCTGGAACCGCATCGGGCTTGTAGGCCCGCACGCTACGTCGGTTTTCCGCCAATTCCTGAAAACTTGTTTTGGCCATGACTCACCTCTTGGTTGTATCGAGACGCCCACTCAAATTGCCCGGCTGAAGCGAGTCGGTGGAATAGCCATCCACCCGCGCCGTGCAAGACGATCCGTTGATTTCACCGGACACAATCAGGCGTGAAGCCGGGAATTGGGTCGTGGCGGGAACATCCTTCACCGCCGAAAATACTTGCCCGTTCAGAGAGGCCGTCAACACCTCAGAACTCCACAAGCCCACGATTTCCACGATGCCATTCCGGGCATACACATTCACCAGCCCGTTATCGCAAACCGCCAAGGAATTGGACGCCGATGTCGGCGTAAAGCACACGTCGTAATTGCCGCCAAAATTAGCATTGGTCACCGTCGTGGAATCCCCGCCGCCTCCCCCGCCGCTGGTATAATTGGCAATCGCCAGCGCACCGCCAACGGCCAGTCCGCCGCCCACAATGATTGAAGCCGGCAACAAATACTTCGACTTGCCCCCTTTGGCGGGTTGCGCAGGCGGAGCCGCCGTTTGCGTCGCTGCGGGAACCGCCTGACGCTGCGCCTGCTGCGCCACCGTGGTGGCCGACGGAATCGCCGCTGGAGCTACGCCCGCATCCACCAACTTCACCGTCGTCCAATCGGTTTCCTTGGTTTCGCCATCGGCATTTTCGGCCTGAATATAATAGAACATCTGGTCGCCGGGTCCCATCATGTGGCTTGGAATCGTGGCATACCAGACCCCTGCGCCCGAACTCGACATCGCCGCCCGGAACGGCGTCATTCCGCGCGAGGAGGCATAAAAGAGCGAAACCGATTCCACGCGGGCAGCCGCATCCCGCACCGAGGCGCGCACGCCCAGCGCCTGCCCCTTTTCGGCTGTTCGGATCGGATCATGCTGAATGGTCGGCACGCCCCACGCCACCGCCGTCCAAACGACCAGCGCCAGCACAACGATCATCGTCTTCATCTTCCACTTCATACGTCTCTCCAAATTACTTTTCCACACAATGGAAAACTTTTTCGCGATTTTTCCACACAATGGAAAGAATGTTTCCACACTGTGGAAAACTCGCTTGATGGTCAGTCTACGGATAAGCGCCCGGATGGTCGAGCCCGGTTTTTTCGGGCAAGCCGCACATCAGGTTCATATTTTGCAAGGCGTTGCTGGCCTGGCCTTTCATGAGGTTATCAATGTGCGAGACCACGCGCAGGCGGCGGGTGCGGGCATCCACATCCACGATTAAATTACAGAAGTTGGTGCCGCGCACATGGGCCGTGCCGATGGCGGCTTTGCTGTCGTAGAGGCGCACGAAGGGATTTCCTTTGTGGAATTCGGAGTAGGCTTCCCATACTTGCGGCAGGCCGATGCCGTCGCGTAGCGTGCCATAGAGGCAGCTCAAAATGCCGCGACAGACGGGTACCACTTGTGCGGTGAACGTCACCGGAATGGCCTCGCCTGCCAATTTGCCCAGCATACGCTCGACTTCCATGACGTGCTGATGTCCGCTGAGGCGATAGGCACCCATGTTCTCGTAGCGCGCGGGATAGTGATGTGCGGCGGAGGGTTTCTTGCCCGCGCCCGACACACCCGTTTTGCAGTCGCAAATCAGGCTCGAAAAATCCACGAGTTTGGCGGCGGCGGCGGGCGCGAGGCCGATCAGGCAACTCATGGCAAAGCAACCCGGATTGCCCAGCAGGCGCTGGTTGGAGCTGTAGGCAGCGCGATTCAGCTCGGGCAGACCGTAGACGGTTTGCGGCAACAACTCTGGCGCCTTGTGGACGGGGTTGAGTCCAATGCGCTTGGCATATTCGGCGTAGTCCTCGACGTTGTTGAAACGGAAGTCGCCGCTATAATCGATCACGCGCGCACCTTTGGCCAACTCGGCGGGGGCCTGCACCATGCCAACGCCATCCGGCGTGGAGAAGAACACCATGTCGGCGGGCTCTTGAGCGGCAGGATCGTCGGGCTTCAAAATGGGCAAATCGCAAAATCCCTTCAAATGCGGATAGAGCTCGCTCATGGCCATGCCGGTTTCCGTGGCCGCCACCAGCGTTTGGATTTTGGCCTCGGGATGCCGCAAGAGCAGCTCCACAATCCCCACGCCACCATATCCCCCGCAACCAACCACTTTTACTTTGATCATTTTCTTCTCCTCGGAAAGTATTCAGAATTCTGACTCCTGGATTCTGACTCCTGTCTCCTGTCTTCCTAAAACGGAATCCACTTTTGTCCCGGTTTCATCGCGGCAATCGCGTGTGCGATGAGCTGAGTGGTGTTCTCCAAATCTTCCACGCTAAGAATCTCGCTGGGCGTGTGCATATAGCGCAACGGAATGCTGACGAGCGCGGCGGCCACCCCGGCGCGCGAAATCTGGATGGGATCAGCATCGGTCGGCGTGGCACGGCCATCGGCCACAATTTGAACGGGAATTTTTTGTTTCTTCGCAGTTTGAAGCAGGTGCTCATACAACACGGGATTGATGTTGGCCCCTCGCGACAACACCGGGCCGCCGCCCAGCGATACTTTCCCCTCGCGCTTCTCGGCGGAATCCATCATTGGGTGATCTGTCGCAAACGTCACATCCACGGCAATGCCCACATCTGGCGCGATACCAAAAGATGAGGTGATCGCACCGCGACTTCCGATTTCTTCCTGCACCGTGCCCACCGCGTGGATCTCGGCTTTTGGTGACATCGTGGCGAGCCTCCGGGCCACTTCTAGCACGACAAATGCGCCTGCGCGGTCGTCAAACGCGCGCCCCGCCAGCAAGCCATTGGGCAGTTCGCCCACGCCTTGGTCGATCACCATCGGATCGCCCACGGAAACCAATTTTTCTGCTTCCTTGCGGTTTTTGGCGCCGATGTCCACCCACAGGTCGGTCAGCGGAGTGACGTTTTTGCGGTCTTCGGGCTTTTGCACATGAATGGGCACTTTGCCCATGATGCCCAGCACGACGCCTTTGGCCGTGCGAATCGACACGCGCTGCCCCTGCGGAATCTGCGGGTCCCAGCCGCCAATCGGCGCCACCCAGAGGTAGCCGCGTGAATCGATCAACGTCACGATGAATCCAATTTCGTCGTAGTGCCCGGCGAGCATCACGCGCGGCGATCCGCCCGGATTCACCACCACATCCGTATTGCCATGCACATCGGTGCGGACCTCAGCGGCAAACGATTCGGCTTCCTTGCGGAATACGCGAACTGCATCCAGTTCGTAGCCCGACGGCGAAATGGCCGACATCATTCGCTTCAAGAATTCCAAACTCGATTTTTTCATATGTTCATCTCCTTCTCGCGGGGAGGAATGGACGCCCCCCCCCTCGCCTTATTGCGCACGGGTAGACAAATTTGGATTCAACAATTTAGAGGGCGGTGGAGCAATGGCCTGCAAAACCCGTGGCGGCGCGGGGACCATTGCGGGCGATGGCGTTGGATGGGGAACTGACACGGGAGCTGCCGATGCCACAACCGCTGGCGTTTCCGATTGAACCACGTACTCCACCGTTGGCGCAGGGGAAACCAGAGTTACCACCTTCATCACGGGCGCGGGGGCAGGCGTGGGAGTCAGGACGGGAGCAGGAGACGACGTCGGTCCCCAAGCCCGCGCGGCCATCGGCGTGGGTGCCACTGGCGGCGGTGGCGCGGCAGGCGCAAGAGGCACCACCACTTGCGTAGGTGTCTGAATCAGCGGAGCACCCAACTCCACCTTCGCGCGTCTCACCAATGCGAAATAATTCAAAATGCCCTGCGCAATGCCCTGCGCCACCGTCTCGCGATAGGAAGGAGTGGAAAGTTTCTGCTCCTCTTGGGGACTCGAAAGAAATCCACACTCCACCAACGCGGCGGGCATGGCAGAATTCCGCAACACCACAAACCGCGCCCGCTTCAACCCGCGATCTTCCGCCCGCGTGATGCCAATCAGGGAACGGTGAATCTGGGTTCCCAGAATCGTATTGGAATGATTGAACTGATTGTTGGGCACGGCCGGATATTTCCCACTCAACTTGGATTCGGCCGTGGGCGGATAGTTTTCCACCGCCGTCACAAACGTCTCGATTCCCTGTACTGTTCGGGACGGTGCCGCATTCATATGAACGCTGACAAACAAGTCACCGCCACCACGGGCCGCCAGATAGGGCCGATCCTCCAGCTCCCAAAACCGATCCCGGTCCCGCGTCAAAACCACTCGAATGCCCGCCGCCGCCAAATGCGCCTTCACACGAAGAACAATATCCAACGCGACATCCTTTTCCTTAATTCCCGTTTTTCCCATCGTGCCGGGATCCTTGTCGCCATGTCCCGCATCCAGCACCACCGTGCGCATCCCTTTGGCCGCCAGAAAAGCAGATGGGCGCACCAACGGATCCACCACCATCTGCGCGTCGACATCCGTGATCGACCAATTGCCAAGCACCTTGATCAACGGCGCATGTAGCCAAACTAGCGTGCCATTGATCACCGCTTGGCGACCATCCGCCGTGAATTGAAGCTGTGTGAATTGCCCCCGAATCTGAACCACCTTCCCGCCTGGCATCGTCAGTGGCAATCCATACATCGCCGCCAAATCCTTAAGGGCCACATACCGCTTCCCGGCATAGGTCACCGCCTTCAGAGTACGCACCTGGGCAGATGCCGTCTCCGGCACCGCCAGCATCACTCCCCCGACCAGCGCAAGGATCATCCAAATGGAACGCAAGAATCGCATAGAGGGGGGACTATAAAGCCCCCCCCGCCCGATGGCAACCTTTCCATGCCTTGGCGTGAAAGATAAGAATCCAAGGAATGCCTCCTTTCATTTTCTTGCGCCCCGCCACAGGAAATCCTATTGTCCCCCGCATGAAAAATTTTATTCATCTTTTGCCTCTTGCCGCCGGCTTGGTTCTGGCCGGTACCGGCTGTGTCACCACTCAGGAAGACGAAGGCCCACCTCCCGCTTCCCAAGCCGATGTGGGCTATCTTCGCGAAGAAATTCGCCGCCTCACTGCGCGGCTGGATGCCTCGGAGGCTGAACTTGGCCGCGTACAGGGCGATGTGGTCTCGGCTCGTTCCAGTCAACCCGCCTATGCTTCTGCCTCTCAGGTGCAATCCGTGCAGACGCAGCTCGACGACCTGCAGCGACAGATTCGCGCCTTGGATGCCGCCCGCGTGCAGGACAAGAAAGAGATCTATGACGACATCACCAAGAAGATTGCCACCCTGCTGAAATCTTCATCGTCCTCGTCCAGTTCAACCGCCAAATCGACCACGCGTTCGGCCTCCCAAAGCGGCATCGAGCACGTCGTCCAGCCGGGCCAGAGCCTGTCGAAAATCGCAGCGGCCTACAATGTGAAGATGTCCGTCATCGCCGAAGCCAATGGAATGAAGAGCATAGATGCCCCCATTTTCGTGGGCCAAAAGCTATTCATCCCCGACTAATCTCCCGCACTCCAACCCGTTCCATTCGCGGCCGATTTCTCACCCCAAGGAAACGCCATGTTCAAACCTGTATCCAGCAAATTGTCCTTCCCTCAAATGGAAGAAGAAATCCTCCGCTTCTGGCAGGAGGACGGCACATTCCAAAAATCCATCGAGAACCATCGGGGTGCCAAGGAATACATTTTTTATGATGGCCCCCCCTTCGCCACCGGCCTGCCGCACTACGGCCACCTGCTCGCCGGGACCATTAAAGACATTGCCCCCCGCTACCAGACCATGCGCGGACATTTCGTGGAGCGCCGCTTCGGCTGGGATTGCCACGGACTGCCCATCGAGGCGCTGGCACAGGAAAAACTCGGGCTTTCCGGCGCGGCCGACATCGTGGCCAAAGGCGTGGACGTCTTCAACGAGACGTGCCGCTCCATGGTGCTAACCTATGTTGAGGAGTGGCGTAAGACCGTCACCCGCATGGGCCGCTGGGTCGATTTCGACAACGACTACAAAACGATGGACGTCTCCTTCATGGAATCCATCTGGTGGGTGTTCAAGCAATTGTGGGAACAAGGCCGCGTCTATCAATCGCACCGCATCATGCCCTACTCATGGAAGCTGAACACCCCCCTCTCCAACTTCGAGGCGGGCAGCAACTATCAGGACGTGCAGGATCCCTCCATCACGGTGCGCGTGAAGCTCGCCCAGCCGCCCGCCGGACTCGACGCCACCGGGGCCCCCGTCTATGCCCTCATCTGGACCACCACGCCGTGGACGCTCTATGGCAACTTGGCCATCTGCGCCGGGCCCGACATTGACTATGTCGCGGTAAAAGACAATTCCGACGGCACGATCTATCTGCTCGCCGAGGCGCGTCTCGCCGCCTACTACAAAAAGGCCGAGCAATACACGAAGCTTGCGTCATGGAAAGGGTCCCATCTTCTCGGACTGACCTACGAACCCATCTTCCCGACCTTTGCCGACACGCCCGGCGCCTTCCGCGTGCTCAATGACGGCTTTGTCAGCACCGAAGACGGCACCGGCTTCGTGCACATCGCCCCCGCTTTCGGCGAAGACGACTTCCGCGTCTGCAAAACCACCGGCATTCCCCTGCGCGATTATCTCGACGACGTCTGCGCCTTCACGGAATCCGTGCCCGAATATCACGGCATTTTCTGCAAGGACGCCGATAAACAAATCATCCGTTCCCTCAAGGACGCCGGAAAACTCATTCACCAGTCCACGCTGGTTCACTCGTATCCCTTCTGTCCTCGCACCGACACCCCGCTCATCTACCGCGCTATCGAGGCGTGGTATGTGCGCGTGGAAGATTTGCACGATCGCCTCGCCGCCAACAACGACACCGTTCATTGGGTGCCGCAAGCCGTCGGCGAAAAGCGGTTTGGCAATTGGCTCAAGGATGCCAAGGACTGGAACATTTCCCGCAATCGCTTCTGGGGGTCTTGCATCCCCGTTTGGATTTCCGAAGATGGCAAGGACATGGTGTGCATCGGCTCCATCGCCGAACTGGAAAAACTTTCCGGCCAAAAGGTGACGGATCTGCACAAGCACCACGTGGACAAAATCACGTTTCAACTCAAGGGCAAAACCTACCACCGCACGCCCGAGGTGCTCGACTGCTGGTTTGAATCCGGCTCCATGCCCTACGCCCAGCAGCACTATCCCTTCGAACGAGCCAACGAGCTTGAAAAGTTCTTCCCCGCCGACTTCATCGCCGAAGGTCTCGACCAAACGCGCGGCTGGTTCTATACGCTCATGCTCCTCGGCACCGCGCTGTTCGACAAATCGCCCTACAAAAACGTCATCGTCAACGGCCTCGTTCTGGCTGAAGACGGCCGCAAAATGTCCAAGCGCCTCAAGAACTATCCCGACCCCATGCACATCCTGAACACCTACGGGGCCGATGCGCTACGACTCTACATGATCAATTCCCCCATCGTACGCGCCGAGGACCTCTGCTTCTCCGAGGCTGGCGTGGTGAACTCCCTCCGCCACCTGCTCATTCCGTGGTGGAACGCCTATTCCTTCCTCGTCACCTATGCCAACATCGATGGCTGGACACCTCCTGTCGCAGGCACCAAGGTGCCGCCCTCGACAAATCTGCTCGACCGTTGGATTCTCTCCACGCTCGACCGACTCACCGGCGAGGTCGTCGCCGCCATGGATGCCTACGACCTCCAACAAGCCGTGCGACCCCTCGTGCAGTTCATCGACGACCTCACCAATTGGTACATCCGCCGCTCCCGCCGCCGCTTCTGGAAAAGCAGTGACGACAATGACAAAATGCACGCCTATGAAACTCTGCACGCCGTGCTTCTGCGCCTGTGCCAAATCGCCGCGCCCTTCACGCCGTTCATCTCGGAGGAAATTTATCGCAACCTGCGCACCCCGGACATGCCCGAATCCGTGCACTTGTGCGACTATCCTCTCCCCGGCGCCCTCGCACGCGACGAAGCCCTCGAAGCACAAATGGCCCAAGTTCAGCAAGCCGTCGGCCTCGCACGCCAACTGCGCTCCGACTTCAACCTCAAGGTTCGCCAGCCCCTCGCCACCCTGCACGTTATTTGCCGCGATGAAGCCCTCTTGAACCTCATCCGCCCCCTGCACGACATCGTGGCCGACGAGCTCAATGTGAAAGAAGTCCGCTTCGGCCGCGACGAAAGCGCGCTGGCCGAACTGTCCGCCAAAGCCAACTACAAAACCCTCGGCTCCAAGCTCGGCGGCCTCATGAAAAAGGCCGTCGCCGCTATTGCCGCATTCAACCCCGCCCAGATTTCAACGCTCCTCGATGGTGGCCAAATCACCATCGAACTCGATGGCAAATCCATTGTCCTGAATCCCGCCGATGTCCTCATCCAGCGTACGCCCAAACCCGGCCTCGCTGTCGCCTCTAGCGGCGCCTTGGTCATCGCCCTCGAAACCGCCCTCACTCCCGCTCTCGTGCAGGAAGGCCATGCCCGCGAACTCATCAACCGCATCCAGAACCAGCGCAAAACGCAGGAATTGGATGTAGCCGACCGCATCTCCCTCCACATCGCGGCCGATGCCGACTTGCTTGCCGCCATCGCCGCCAACCGCGACACCATCGCCGCCGAAACCCTCGCCCTCCAACTGGAAGCCACTCCCGGCACCGGCGACATCGACATCAACAGCCACTCGTGCGCCATCGAGATTACCCGAGCCTGAGGCATCCATCAATTGACTGTAGCTGGGGCCCGACGCCACCGGCCATTCCTTGCGTTCTTAGCGAGAGATTCAATTTCTCGGCCACTCATAACTGACTGTCAAATACGCTGCTGCTTTTCAGGCATTTGACTTCATCCGGATTCTTACGCGAATTCAGAATTGCCCTCCCTTCTCCATTCGCTATCATCCACCCCCATGTCTCCTCTCGATAATATTCGTATCGTCCTCGTCAATACCGTCTATGGCGGCAACGTGGGTTCCGCCTGCCGTGCCATGATGAACATGGGCCTTTCCAAGCTGGTTCTGGTGAATCCACGCCCCAGCATGAACATGGAAGACGCCAACCAAATGGCCTGCCACGCCGGGTCCATTCTGAACAACCGCCAAGTCTTCGACACCACCGCGGAAGCGGTTGCCGATTGCGGGCTCGTTGCCGGTACGTCCAATCGCGGAGGTCTATACCGTGACCACTCCAAAACTCCACGCGAATGGGCTCCCCGGCTCCTTGAAGCCGCCCTTGACACGCCCGTCTCCATTTTGTTCGGCTCCGAAGATAATGGTCTTTCCCTCGAAGATTTGGCACTCTGCACCCAGTTCATCCGCATCCCCTCCTCCGAAGCCTATAAATCTCTCAACGTGGCCATGTCTGTCATGGTTTGTTCCTACGAACTCTTTGTCGCCTCTGGCACCTTCGAGCCACCGCAAGAACGCTCTCTCGAATGCCCCTCCGCTATGCGCGAAGCCATGTTTTCCAAATGGCGTCGCGCCCTCTTGGATATCGGATTCATGACCAACGATACGGCCGATCACATGATGCTCGGCATCCGCCGCATCCTATCACGCGGCACCCTCACCGAAAAAGACGTACAGATTTTGCTGGGTATGGCCTCGCAAACCCAATGGGCCGCCAACCAGATCCCCCCGAAGACATGAACACCGAAATTCAACATGTCCTATCCATCATGGTGGTGGCCCTCAACGAAGAGCGCCATATTCCCGGCCTGATGGACGCCCTCACGCACCTGCATCTGCCCAAAGGCTGGAGTCTCGAAACCATTTTGATCGACGGCGGGAGTCGCGACGACACCGTAGAAGCCGCCCGCGCCGCCGGTTTCGACGAGTGCCACGTTCATCCCGGCGCCTCCATTCCCATCTGTCGCAATCATGCCTTGCGCCTTGCACGGGGCTCGGTCTTGGCCTTTCTCGATGGCGATTGCATGCCCGAACCCGATTGGATTCAGCAAGCCGCCCCATGGCTCACCAAGTCCACCCCCGTGTTGATGGGGTATCCCGTTCAGCCCTCCGAAAACGGAAACTGGATTCAGCGCTCGTGGCACGCCCATTGGCACCATAAAAATTCAGCAGCCAAAAATATAACGTTCTCGCCTATCACGACCGAAGCCTTCCGACTCATCACCACCCGCAACATGCTCTTCAATCGTGCCCTGCTGAAAGTCATTCCCCATTTCGATGAAACCTTGACCACTGGCGAAGATACCGATTATGCGTTTCGCGCCTCCCAAGCCGGATGCGAAGTAATCGCCCTGCCCTCACTTCGCGTCACTCATCTAGGCGAACCCTCCACCTTGCGCCAATATTATCGCCAGCAACTCTGGCATGCCAACCGAAAAGCCTATTCCACCATTTTGAAAAGTTCTGGCGGCAAATCCGGCGCCAATGCCATCGTCTTTTCCATCTGTTTCCTTGGCGGTCTCGTTCTCGCCACAACGGGCCTCGTCCTGTCGATTCTCCTCTCCCCTTGGTCGTTGCTTCTCCTCACCCCGCTGGCGGCCGTCACCGTATTGCCCGCCCTTCTCATCGCTGATCGAGCTAACTCCCCCGTCCTCTTCTTCCGACTGATTGTTCTCTATTTTCTCTATGGCCTCGCCCGTTCCGTCGATCTCATCGGCCTCTCTCCCCGCAAAAAATCGTGGAAGTCATGAAAATGGTTCACGGTTCACATCTGCCGGATTCCCTTGAATATTGGATATTGAACATTGGATATTGATCATTGAAAGAGGTCCCCTCCCCCATGCCCTCCACCCCCCAACTCGTCACCAGCCTCCAAAATACCGGCATCAAAGAAGTAGTCAAACTACGTCAACGATCCCATCGCGACGACAATGGGCTCCTCATCGTCGAAGGCTATCGCGAAGTGAAACGAGCGCTCGACAACCAAATTCCCATTCTCAAACTCTTCTATTGTCCTGCGCTCTACCAAGGCAAAAACGAACCCACTCTCGTCTCCCGTTGCGCTGAGCAAAATGTCCCACTCTTGGAATGCACCGATCCCGTCTTCATGAAAATCGCCTATCGCGATCGCCCGGAAGGACTCCTCGCTCTGTGCCCCCAAATTCACCGCACCCTTGCCGATCTCAAACTTCCCGCCGTTCCGTTTCTTGTCATCGGCGAACACATCGAAAAGCCAGGTAACCTCGGCACCATGCTCCGCACCGCCGACGCCGCCGGTGCCCATGCCCTCATCGTATGCGACCGCTGCACCGACATCAACAACCCCAACGTCGTACGCGCCAGCATCGGCACCCTCTTTACCGTGCCCATCGCCGAAGCCAGCACGGCTGAAACCCTCGCTTGGCTTAAGGCAAACGGCATTCGCTCTCTCGCCGCCAGCCCCCACGCCACGAAGAACTACACCGAAGTCGATATGACGCAACCCATCGCCATCGTCGTCGGCGCCGAGCAATTCGGCCTCAGTGATACGTGGATGACGCAGGCCGACGAACTGGTCCGAATTCCCATGCTCGGCCAAGCCGACTCCCTCAACGTCGCTGCCGCCGCCACCATCCTACTCTACGAAGTCGTCCGCCAACGGTGCGCCCAAAAATTGAACGAATGAGATTTTTGCAAAACGAACCCGGACGACACGGAGGTCGTCCCTCCAATGGCGTCAGTAAGACGTTTTGGCTGATTTTTGGAGGGGAGGGCTCCGTCCCGACCGTTTTGGCCAGAGTTTTGCAAGAGGCTCGAATGTAAATATTTTGCTCTTTCCCCGTTTTTGGACTTGCAAGCCACCCGTATTCGGCTATTTTGCACAACGTTATTTTTGAGTACGGGGTCGTAGCTCAACTTGGTTAGAGCGTCGGCTTGTCACGCCGAAGGTTGCGGGTTCAAGTCCCGTCGACCCCGCCACTTGAAATCCGAACGAACCTCCGAGTGATCGGAGGTTTTTCTTTAGTCGTTATTGTCCGGGGCGTGGCTCAGCCTGGTAGAGCGCTAGCTTTGGGAGCTAGATGTCGCGAGTTCGAATCTCGCCGCCCCGACCACCTTCAAACCCTGTAAAACAATGGTTTTGCTTGGTTTTTATTCAATTCGCCCCTTGCCCCCGATACTCTTTCTCCCCCCATATTTCCTACATTTTCCCTTTGGGGGAAATGGACAAAAGGAATGGACGAGTGATTTCGGCGCTTGCGATACGAAGTTTTGCAAGGGAATCGTTGCACATACCCATCAACGATGGCGACGCTGGAAAATCACGCCAACGACGAGTAAACAGGCGGCCATTAGATTGAATGAGCCCAGCACGATGGAAATCTGAAGGGGATGTGAGTGAAACAGCATAACACCTCCCACATAGGCGAAACCGCAGGGAACCAATGCATAACACCAGAAAAAGCGTCGTTGGGCCATTTCGAAATTCATCAGGAGATAGGCCAGAGCCAAAGGGCACATGGCCAGAACCATTGTGCGAGTCAGAGCGGCGGCCATCGCGGCAGACTCGACAGGCCAATGGCCGTAAAGGATGCTCCAAGGCAACTGGGGAAAGAGGAGGCATACGCTGGAAACAGCGCCAATCAAAAACCCGGCAAAGCCCATGGCACGGCCCAACAACTTCCAACTGCCGTCGGACAACTCGCCGGTGGATGTGACCTTTGGAAAAAGGGCGGTGGCAATGGGTACCGGCAAAAAAACGGCCGTGCGGGCAATGGTGGCGGCTTTTGCAAAGAGGCCCGCCGTTTCTGCGTCGAAGTAATGCTTAGCCATCGCGGCATCCAGATTCATGAGCATGGCAAAACCAACGAGACACACCAGTGCAGAACCCAGATAGTGATAGGCGCCCTGCGGTTGGCTTCCCACCGGATGGTGGGGCAACTGCATCCGCGAAACGGCCCACACACATAAAACCAGTACCGCCAACACTCCGATTCCCTGTGCGGCAACGGCGGCTAGGGCGGTCGCGGAAATGAAAATGGTGAAAACGCCACCCAACACCATTCGAGTCGATCCCCAGGCTTGAGGAACCCATGCCAACCAGATAAACGATTGCAGACCTTGCAGAAGCCCGTAGAACAAGCTCATCCAAAGGCTCGCGGCCAACACGGCGAACGTCAGCACGATGAGGGCTGGGCTCACATTCCAAAAGGCAGCCAACGGGGCACGAAAGATCCATGCGGTCGAGAGAATGGCAGCAGATATCATGGCGAAGCGACGCGCCCAATGCCAAAACAGCGGCAGAATCTCCCCCTTCCGTCCGTCTTGAGTCAGGTTGGAGGTAAAATGAGCCAACGTGTTCTGAACCGCCAGCATGGGAGTGCTGACCACCAGAATGATGCCCAGCATGGCCACCAATGAGCCATATTCCCCGTTGGTAAGCACCTGCGGACGCCCCACCACCATGTGGAAGCCCGCATTGCATACCGCGCCAACGAGCGTGCCCAACATCAGCATGGAACCATGTTGAATCAGGCCAGATTCATCCTTCCAGGACAGGGGTATCTTCATTGTGTCGTCGGTCCAAGTACAATCACGCGACCGAGCAGGCGATCATACAGGGTGACCACCCAGCTCAAGGGAGAATAGAGCAGGCGTAGGCGACAAATGGCCATGAGCATCTGAAAGGAGACGAGCCCGAGCTTGATCTTGGATCCTCCGACATCGCTCCATGTGGTGGGAATTTCCTTGATTTCATGTCGAGCCCGACGGGTCTGAAAGAGCATGTCCACATCGAATGCCCACTTGGTAAGACCGATATGCGGCACAATGGAGTGCCATGCCTTGGCGGTCATCAATTTTGCTCCGCATTGGGTGTCGGTAATGTGCAACTTGAAAAGACGGCGCACCAAAAAATTGAATATGCGCGATGTGGCACGCCGTTTCCAAGACTGGCGCGGACTCACCACGGCCCCCGGCAGACGACGTGAGGCAATAATGAGCCCGGCATTTCCAATGTGACGAACCAAATCGTCAAAAGCCGACGGAGGCGTGGCGCCATCTGCATCCACAAACCCGATCAGCGCCCCCGTTGCCAATTGTCCGCCGGCCATGATGGCACCCCCTTTTCCAATGGGGCGTGGGTCCACACAAATATGTAATTGAGGATACTGTTTTGCAAAATCGCGCGCCACGTCTTCGGTGCGGTCGGTCGAACCGTTCACCGACACAATCATTTCAAAGTCGCTTCCGTAGCCATTCGCGAAATAGGACAAATAGGCAACCAGCATCCGGCCCAGACGGCCTTCCTCATTGTACGCCGGAACGACAATCGACAGCTTCATTCCTCTTCCGTTTCCACCGGCGGGGCATAGGGCACCTCGGGGAGAGGCTTCAGGCGCCAGATTTCCAACGTGGTGCCGGCTTGACCGAATCCGGGAACGGACTCCACGCGATCAAAGCGATCAACCAGAGTTTGGTCAAACGCCATGCGGTCTTCGCGGGACACTTCCTCCACTTCAGGACAACGGATGGTCAGGCTATAGCCGCTCAAGGCGGCAATGGGCGTGTTGGTCGAGGTGCAAAGCAACTCCATGAGCATGTCGCGATTCATCACGCCGATCTGGGTGGCTTTCTCCGTCGTCCAATCGGGATAATAACTGAACGGCCCCATTTCAAGGCCGTGGGGAACGGGAAGGCCCGCCTCCACGGCCAAATAGGTATCTTGGGTCAACAAGTGAGTTCCATTCTGGGCCAGTGTCAGATCTCGAACCCATTTGCCCATGTCCTGAAGTTGTGCCACGGGGCTTTGCTCGCGTAAGCGCCACCAAATGCGATCCCGCCCTGCCACGAACCAGCCCTGCGCCAGCGGCGAGGAGAACGCATAAAGGCCACACATCATCCACGTGACCGTCAGAATGGCCAATCGCCTCGCGCTCCGAGAAGTGGACGAACAGCCACCAAAACGACGTACTTCTTCGCGCAACCACCAACGCGCACCCGTCGCCGCGAGGGCCGCGCAATAAATAGGATACAGGGGCACTTGATAGTCGTCATAGGGGAACGGAGCCGCCAAATGAACCAACGCCAAAACACCCACGGACACCCAAAGAAACGAATTGAAGCAAGGCGCCATGTCGTTGGGTTGCGGATCGGCGGGAACACTGTGCGCGCCTTTGCGGGAGGAGAGAAGCCAAGCTAAATGGCGACAAGCCACTATCAGCATGAACAATCCGCCCACCGCCGCCGGAAAATAGGCCTGAGCCAGCCGCGAGAGGCATCCAATCTTGTAGGCCACTTGCGCCATCCACGGCCCTGCCTCGCGCAAGGAATGGTATTCCACCACGCCAAACAGAAAGCCTTCTTTCCCCATCGCGGCAAACACCAAGGGAATCGCCAGTCCCAGCAACCCACCAATGCCATAGTCCAACCACGCCCATGACTTGAGGCGGCGGCGACAGATCAATAAATACAATCCACCGAGCGCGAGCGCCGCACCCAGCGTGATCGCTTCGCCGATCGGCGGCGTGCCGGCCTCGAACTT
>CAZYGH010000001.1:18751-135692 GCA_964647595.1 uncultured Verrucomicrobiota bacterium | reverse complement strand
GCCGCACCCAGCGTGATCCGCGTGGATGCCGCACAGGCCAGCATGAAGCCCGCTCCAAGCGCTGCGCGAAATCCTTTTTTGGGGCCCACAAAAGAAAGCATGGCCATGCCACCACACAAGAACATGCTGGCAAGGGCATACGTTTTCACAATGGTCGTGAAATACGACTGGTATAAATTCATCGCAACCAGAATAAAACACAATCCTGCCGTCAGGCGCTGGGCCTTTCTTGGCCCCGTTCGCATGGCCAACCAAAGAGCCGCTAAAATACCCAAGGTGCCCATGACCCATGTGACGATACGCCCGCCCAACAACCCAAAACGCTCCACCCACGCATAGAGCCACGAATACACCAACGGAAGCATTGGCGCCTGCGTGAAGGCAAAATCGCGGTAGGGCATCTGGCCTTCCGTCATCTGCTTTGCCGAATACAAATACCAACCCTCGTCCTGATTCAGCTCTCCCATCCAGAGGTTGAGTCCGGAGAGCACCACCCAACTCGCCAGCACCAGAATAAACAAGACACCATGCCCAACGCGCCACGCACGGGGTGATCCTTCGACATCATTGAGTTGCTCTTCCATATGAGCTCAATTTCGCCCAATCCACGTTCCTCCGCAATCTCAAAATAGTTGCCGGGGTCAACAACCCTAGCGCATAATGCCCCGCCATGAACACAAAACCCTTTCCTCCCCTCTCCCTCTCGCGCATGGAAGAGTTCTCTTCGTCCATCACTCTTTCGGATATGGAAATCTTTGTCTTTCCCAGCCTGCTCTATCCGCTCGTGCTGGCCAACCTGATGTCCCCGCTCATCTGGAAATGGCGCGAAGACCCATGGTTCTCCAATTTTCCCAAGTTGACGCCCTATCGACGTATCCTGCGCTTGAAGCAATACATCATGGATCATTATGCGTTCAACCTGGACCTCGAGACGTGGGGGCTCACCACGCAGGAACGGGAGATGGCTCGCTTTGCCCCGTATATCGCGCCCGAAACCATCGCCAAGAGCAATGCCCTATTCGGCTACGAAGGCGACCAGTTTTACTTCGACCTCGACATCCGCCGCCATTTCGGCCTCGATAAATATACCCGAGACACGATTCCTTATTGGAAAACGGAAACCGTTGAGGCCATGGACGCCTTCCGCTACAAGCCCGGTCACACCCAAGGGGCAGGAGAATGCGTCTCTCTCTCCACCCTCTATGCCGCCGCCCTTTACATCCTCTGCGGAATACCGCTCGAGGACATCTTTCTCATCGCTACACCGTTGCACTCGCAAAATTTTGTCGACGTCCACGACGGAATCCTCACCAACAACCGGCGCCTTGTCACCAAAGCCATGTGGTTCAACGGAACCGTGCTGAGCACCAAAGCCCGCCGCGCCCTCGAACATGAGCAAATCACGATCGTGGCCCATCACACCGGATGGATTCATACCGTCTATCCCGAAGCGGGCATCGATCCGGTCGCCTATGAACGGTTCCAAAAGAAATTGCGCGCGTTTGTGCAAACCTCTGTGACCTCCGAAATCCTCTTCAACTTTTTGCGCCAAAGCCCCTCTCGTCAACGTTGCTTTCAGATCGAGCACGTTTGTTGTGGCAAACGGCGATGGATTCCCGCCGAATGCGCCTATGCCTTTGAAAACTCTTGCTCGTTCAAAGTATCCGATGCCACTCGCGAAAAACTACTAGCCGAAATGGATGAGGATGACTTCTTTGCCGAGCCCCTTGTGGATCGCATTCCACTCAACAAGTTTGACGATTTTTTTCACCACCAGCACATCAACTTGGAAAAGGAAGAAGACCGCCGCACCCTCGGACGCGAATTCAACTGCTACCACACCGGCGCTTGCGAAATCATCGAAGAACTCCGCGCCTTCTGCCACCTCGATCCCCACTGGCCGGATGCCGACAAGCCCCGACACTTCATCCAAGGTCCGCGCATCGATCTCAAGCCCGGGCTCACGCGGGAGGAAATCGTGAGCTCACTGGAAGCCCAACGAATGGATAACTCCGTTGCCGATCTCGCCTTCTACGCCTTCCGTGATTTGGCCCGCACGGATCCGCGCCCTTTCTTCAAGGCTGCCATCGAGCGATCGCCTGTTTGCATTGAAGATTTTCGCACCATGGATGACGCCATGGTGGTCGCCTGCCTTCGCGACATGGTCGAAGAGTCGATCTACGATTCGTCCCGCGCCGCCCAGCCTGACGAGGTGTGGAATGCACGACGCGGCGATGGGGTTGAAAAAGCCGTCACACTTGCGACCATTCTCCATGCCCGAAAACCAAATGTGGCCTTCACCTTATGCGCCGAAGGCTCCACAGCCACGTTGTCCTTCGACGGCCAAACCTATGCCTTCCCCACCCGCAAAGGCCTATCGCTCAATTTGCACTGGCCTCTCTGATTTCGGTGCGCGCCCTACGCCCCTCTCCGCCCTCGTCGAAAAGGCTACCTATCACAATTAATTAATTGTGATAGCTTTTGCTTTCGGTTTTTCAGCCATGCTTCAAAAAAAGTTATGACTCGCGCCCAAACTTGCGGTTCAGTTCACGATAGCTCAGAAGAATCACCGTCGGCTTTCCACGCGGCGAGGTGTAGGGCATTTCCGTTTGAGCCAAATCACGAATCAGCGCGTTGAGTTCGGTATCCGTCAACTCGCGCTGAAGCCCAAGGGCCTGACGACCGGCAATGGCCGCCATCAGTGGCTGGACCCAATCTTTGGCGGACAGCTTTCCGCCTTGCATCAAACCATCGGCGAGATCCGACAACAAAATTCCAGCGGCCACATCCGCCACCCATACCGGCAATGCATCCACCAAAAACGTATCCGCCCCAAACTCGGCCACGCCAAAACCCATTTGCTTGATCAATTCCAGATGCTTTCGCAACGCGATTCCCTGCGCAGGCGTCACCTGCACGGTCACCGGTGGCAACAAACCCTGTGCGGGAACATCCCCCTTTTCCATCGCCTTCATCAACCTCTCGTAAATCACTCGCTCATGCGCGGAACGCGAATCCATCAGCACAAGGCCATCGTCAGTTTCCAACACCACATACAGCCCGCCCACTCGACCCATGAGGCGATATTCCGTCCACGGTGCAGTTCGTATGGAGTTTGCTTTTTCTACCGGAACCGCCGGCGGGGTCCAATCCAAAGCCGTTTGTGTCACAGCCACCGGCACCGGCGCAGGAGGTGCAACGGCAACAGCCGTCGAAATCGGCAGTGGAGCGGATGTCGGCAAATACGAATGCGGACGCGACGGCTCGCGTGAAAAATCATCCCGTTTGCTACGCGGCAAATCAGGCCCCGTCACGGCTAATCGAATTGCCTCCACGATCACATCGCGCACTTCCGTTGGACGGCGAAACCGGACTTCTTTCTTGGCGGGATGCACATTCACATCCACCAAATCGGGCGGAAGATTCACATGCAGAAACAGAGGGGCATAACGGCCACCCGGCATGACGTTGCGGTAGGCATTTTGAATAGCAAAATTGATTACCGGCGAGCCAGAAGGACGCCCATTGATAAAGACCACCTGCAATTCACGATCCATGCGGCTACACGGTGGAATGCCCGCAAAACCACCAATTTCCACAACCCCGTTTCCAAAGCGAATGGGCCGTATGTGATCTGCAATCTCGGCACCATATAAATCGCGAATGCGGTCCAATAAATTTTCTGAAGCGGGCAATCGGTAGATCTCAGTATCATCGGCTTTCAACGTGAATTCGATTCCGATATGAGCCAACGCTTCCAACAAAAAGGACTGCCGGATGTGGGTGAACTCCGTCGGCGCCGAACGCAAAAACTTACGACGCGCGGGCACATTGAAAAAGAGATTTCGAATGGCAATATCTGTGCCCCGAGGTGCCCCGGCATCGCGCACCTCCTGAATCTTGCCTCCAAAAATCAGAATTTCCGTGCCCACTGCAGAATCAGCCCGGTTGGTGACGAGTGAAAACTGGGACACGGAAGCAATCGCCGCCAGCGCCTCACCGCGAAAGCCCATCGTGGCGATGGAATCCAAATCTTTCAGTTCGCGTAATTTGCTCGTGGCATGGCGCTCGATGGAAAGCAATGCATTGTCACGATCCATTCCCACCCCATCGTCGCGAACCCGAACGAGGCGGCGACCACCGTCCATCACTTCCACCTCAATGCGCGTGGCACCCGCATCAATGGAATTTTCGACCAGTTCCTTCAAGGCAGACGCCGGACGCTCCACCACCTCACCTGCTGCGATCTGATTGATCACCGCATCGGGCAACACGCGTATGGGAGTGGGTTCGTTCATGGGCATGGGTTCTAGCAAAGCCTTCCTGAAAGATTAAGATAATTCGAGTTGTCTGTTTTTCCCTCAAGAATGGTCAAACCGGATTCCGTCGTCTTGGTAGGTGCTACCCCATCCAACTCAACGATGCCTCTCGATGGGTCTAGCAGAAAGGGCTTTTGCGTACTGGGCTTTCAGAAGTAGCCCCTCAGGGAGTCAACCCAGTTTTCGAAGAAACTCGAAGTTGCACATGCGGACCAAGGCCGTCCCGTCCGGGTCGCGCATCAGTTCGCCATCGGGTGAAAGCGTCAGCAAAAAATGTGTGCCACGCGGAAACGTGCTCTCAAAACCCGCACTGGCCAACAACCTCACCATTTTTTCCATCAGCAAGTCGAATTCCACTTGTCCAATCAAACCCTGATTCAACGCCTGCACAGCGTTCACTCCCCGACAATACCGCGTATATCGGTCTTCGGTAGCCAACACTTCATCCAGTCCGTTCCAGAATCCCCAAATCAGAATATAGTTTCGTTGAGGTTGCAAAACCGGCGTACCATCGGGCATGTGGATTTCCCGATGGCTTTCGTATCGACGCGGGTCCAGCGTTTCCGGCGGCAATGTCGAATGATGTCCCAGCATGTAAATCGCGCGCGGGTAGATCGTCGGAACTCCTGCCACTCCCAATTGCAACGCAAAAGAAAACTCTTCGAATGGACTATTATAGCCGTGTGCCACCAAATCCAACGAGGTTTCCTCGGCATCCGGCACGTCGCCCACATGCGCCACTTTCCACACCAGATGGATTTCGTCCTTCGTCTTCGTGTGGTAGACTTGGGCTGATTCCGACAGGCTTTCTCTCGGCGTTCTTCGCCAACGCTCGGGCTGAAAATAATCAAACAAATTGGGATCGTGCCCCACCACCCACAACTTACCGTTGGTGCTCTCACAATCCCCATGCACATAATCCACATCCAAAATGTGTACGGGATGCAGATGATCCGGAAACGAATCGGGACGAGGTAACGGAGCAAAACGATCCCGCTGACGTTCCAAATATGACTGGCGGCGCGACCGCTTCACTTGTTCCTCATATTCCGGTGTTCGCGCCAGTAGTTCGAAATCCACCAGCGCATACGCAGGCTTTCCAGAACGGTCTTCTAAAATTTTCCCAGATCGTCGCGGTCGCACAATCACGTGCTCAGGTTTCACGTCCAGCACACGGAAGCCCGCCTGCCATAAATCGGTGATCGATCGATGCAGCATTTCACGAGCAAACGATCTTTCTGAAACCAACCCCGCTGCTGCCGCCGCCTCCGGCGCGGTGCTGGAAACCCCCTTAATCCACTCGTAAATCAAAATGTACTGCCGACAAATATCCAGCTCAACGTCGCGAAATTTCGCCTTCTTTTGCGCGATTTTCGATTGGGAACGGCCGGTCTGCCACAGTTCAAGTCGTTTCGATGGCACATAGATCGCCAACGGTTTGTGCGTGCGAATAGTCCCTTTGCGCGCTCGAGTCCGCATTTCCATCAGCAACGAAAATTCTTCATAGGGCGAGTTGAATTCCGCCTCAATAAACTTGTTCAGTGTGAACGTATCCATAGGCACGTCTTCGCCTACACGACACCACTTCACCACCACATCCTTGCTCACCCCTTCCACCGGCTTGGTTCGCACCTTATAGACCCGGCTGGTCCCCTGCAACTTCTCGCGACTCTTCTTGAACCATTCCTGTTCGTACCAACTTTCCGGCACCAAATGCTTCAGAAAGGGTCGCCCGTATTCCGTCACATAGAGGTCCGCGCCATCCGACATCTTGAAGTGGTCATAGCGAACATTCAGAAACGCTCTTGGCTCGGAAATGGGAAGATTTTCATTCATGTTGCCTACCGCACGACAGTCAAGCAAATGCAATGGATAAAAACAACTCTAGGAAGTGGGGGGCGCATCCCCGCATTGCCTCATAGATACTGACACCGAAGGAACGGGAGTGAGAGGGAGATACGATAGCCGTTGCCTCAAAAGTAATGACACCCGAAAAATGAGGTATGAACATGAGCGAAATATCGTTGGAAACCTACCGTAGAGGATATGCCCAGGCGGGGCGAAAGTGGAAGACAGCCCTCTTGAATGAAGTGTGCGAGATGGAGGGCTGGACACGCAAGCACGCCATCAAGGCGATGCGCCAGAGGGCGAGCAAGAAGGCCCCATCGTGGAGGGGACGTCCCAGAACGTACGGAAGTGAAATGCGCCCGTTCTTCAAGGGAACGAGATTCAGCCGCCTTGCGTAGTGGGCAGCGCCGGATGGGGCGCCGACCACCTATTTGACGAGCGCGAGGCTCAAGGCGGGACAATATGTGATTAACAGCAAAACGCCGATCATGAGCCCCATCAGAGCCAGCGAGGCGGCCGCCAATTTCATCAGCGGCTTGTTGAGGCGCATGGCGGCAATGAACAAGTTCATTCCCACCGGAGGCGTGCTGTAGCCAATGGCCAGATTGGCCAAAAAAATGATAGCGAGATGAACAGGATCAATTCCGTACTGATCGGCCAACGGCGCCAAGAGGGGCACGATGACGACCGTGGCGGTATAGATATCCATGATGCACCCAACCAACAGCAAAAACAGATTGAGCGTGATCAGAAACGCCAACGGGTTTTGTATTCGCGCACTGACCCATTCAAGGATGAGTTGAGGAACTTCTTGATCGATCAGGAAATTCGTGATGGCCATTCCCATGCCGAGAATGAGCAAAACCCCTCCCACCAATACGACGGTGTCGCGAATGATACTCGTCAATTTCCGGATCCGGATTTCGCGATAAATGAGAACCTCTACAATCAGGACATAAGCCGCCGTGATGACGGCGGCTTCGCTGGCGACCAACCATCCGCCATAAATCCCACCCAAGACCACAAAGGGCAATGGCAACTCCCACTTGGCTTCCTTCAGGGCGGAGCCCAGTTCACTCCACACAAAAGGCCGCCGAGGAATGTGGGCGTGAATCCCCGCCCATATTCCGTACAGGCAAAGAACGCCAACAGCCAAAAGGCCCGGCAAAATTCCAGCGCGAAAGAGTGCATCGATGGTGACCGAGCCCGAAATGGGTTGAGCGATGATGGCATAGAGAATCAAGGGAAGGCTCGGCGCGAACAAGACACCCATGTTACCGCCACTGGTGACCAAACCCAACGCAGCCTTTTCCCGATAACCGTCTTTGAGAAGCGCCGGAAGCAACAGACCGCCGAGCGCCACGATGGTCACCCCCGAGGCGCCAGTAAACGCCGTCAGGAACGTACACGTCACAATGCACACCATGGCCAGCCCGCCGGGCATCCACCCAAAGGCGGCACGCGTAATGCGGAGTAAGCGTTCGGAGGCGCGACTGCCTGCCAGCAAGTATCCCGCCAGCGCGAACATGGGCAAGGCTTGTAGCATGGGCATATTGGTCAATCGCGTCAGTTCGCCAATGACCGTGGCAAAATCGATCCCGCTCGACTGATAGGAAATCATGGCCAAGGCACCAAACACGGCAAACATGGGGGCGCCGACCAAAGCGATGACGAGTACGAACCAGCTCATGTGGGCACCCTCCCCTCCCCCGGCAGTCCCTCTTCTTCCTTGATGGACAGCCACGAGGCCGGAACAACTACCCGCACGACAAACCGAAAAGCCATGAGCCAAAATACCACGGGAATGACCATGTAGTATTTCCAGACCGGAGCCCCCAGCAACAAGGTAATATCCATCTCGCGCTGGAATCCCACATAGCGACCGGCGGCCCATGCCAGCAAGCCGCAGACAATGGCCGCAAACAGGGACGTGACACGCGCCAATCCGATCGATCCGCGACGTGGCAACAAGGCCGCCGCCAAATCAATGGCAAGGTGCCGTCCCAGTCCTGCCGCCGCCAGTGCGCCCAGCATGGTCAGCCACAGCAGGGCCATTCCCAGCAACGGCTCGGCCCAGTTCAGACCGGTATGCCAAATGTTTCGCAACAGAATTTGCAGGGCGGAGAGTCCCACCATACCGGTGACCAGCACCGTCAGGAGGATGCGCTCGATCCGATCGATCCAGCGGAAAAAACCGCGAAATATCTTTTCGCATGGACCCATCATGAGCCGCGAATTTCTTTCAGATATTGTTGGAGCAAATTCCATGTCTCTGCAGAGAACACGGTTCCCATGGCTTTTTGCAAAGCCACCGACGCAATCTGCTCAAATGCGGCACGCAAGGAGGGTGTTTCTTCAATCGCGGTCACGCCTTGTGTGCGCATAAAATCCAATGCCTCAATGTCGCTTTTGCGAACTTTGGGCGTCAGCAAGCGGCAATGCTTATCGAAGGCGGCTTTAACGGTGTTTCGATGGGACGGTGGTACCATCGCCCAACCCGCGGAGGAAAAGAACACACCGCCGATGGAGTACGTCAGGCGCATCGTGTTGTAATAGCGCACCTTGGTGTGCCATTGAACGGCAACGGCCGCTGTAGGCGGGCCAAAGACGGTTTCCAGCGAACCCGTCTGGAGTGCCGTCAACACGTCGGTGACATTGGCGGGGATGGATGAGATGCCGCCGGCGGCAAACAGGTCCATCAGCATGGGAGAATCCAATCCCCAGACTTTCGTGGCACGCACATTGTCGACCGTAGCGAGAGGTTTCACGCCATAGGCATAGCTAAAGCCTACCTCGGTCCAACCAACCGTTTCAAATCCGTTTTTTCGCACATTGTCATCGAGGTGCTGGCGTATTTTTTCAAACGCCTGATCCACTTCCTCATAGTTTCGGAAAACCATCGGAAACATTAACGCGCTGGCATCCGGGCAAATCTTGCCAATGGCATATCCCATAAATCCGCCGCCTTGAAGCTGTCCCGTCTTGATTTTGAAAAGCACATCCTTTTCAGAGCCCATGATTCCGCCGGGATAGATTTTGATCTTCACGGCGCCACCTGTTGCCGCCTCAACCTCTGTTTTCGCATCGTGGAGAGCCTGCATCCAAATGCTGCCTTCCGGCGCCAAGGTGGCCATTTTCAAGGTCACCTGTGCAGACGCGGAGCCGACGGAGAAGCATGCGGCTGCCAATCCAACCCAAGCGATTTTTTGTACGAGTTTCATGCGGATTCCTTTCTTAAAACAGATCGTTGACTTGGTCCAGCAAGGCCTGTGCACGTTTTTGGGCCACGGCATTCATGAGAGTGAACGCCGGCACCTCTGGCTCGGCCTCAACCACTCGTTGCAAGGTGGTTTCAAACAATTCTTGATCGAAGGCATAGCGGGCGTAGAATTCTGCGAACGTCACGTGGGCAAGCAGATAACCCGGACCGGCAATCTTCATGCTGCGGTCAAAAAAGGCATGAGCCTTTTCCAAGTCACGCCCACCGCCCAGAGGAAGCACGGTGTAGTAGATTCCATAGAACAACTCCACGCCGCCATTCCGAATGCCGGGATCCAGCTCTTGCACTCGATCCATCATGGCCAACACCTTGGGCATTCCACCCAGAGCCGCCGGCGAATCTGAACTGGCGATGATCCACATGACCCACGCCGATGCGGTAGTGAACAGCGCCCCGGCATCCTGCTTTTTGAAGCCACGCAAAGACTGAAGAAACTCTTCTTGATTCCCCTCCAGTGCTCGTTCAAAACGCTTGTTCTTTGCCAAGGCGCGCAGTCCGTAGGTTTTCGCCTTGAGATACATGCCCTTGGCTCGTTCCTTGTGTTCCTTATCGATGAACCCCGTCGCATACGCCATCTGCGCATCGGCCGCCGCGATCAGCACGGCCGGATTATCGGGATGGGCTTCTGCCAGCGCATCCAGAATCAGCAGAAAGGCCGGCGCCCCCTCCCGAACGAGGTCGACGTCACTTTGATGCATCAGCCCTTCCGACAACTGAGTCGCCATGGGCGAAATGACCCGCGCAGCCCCTTTGCGAACCAGCACGCATCCGCTCGCTAGCAGGCAAGCTCCGAATACCAGCGAAGCCCACACCATCCGTTGGATCATATTCATAAAAATCTTACGATTCCAAAAGACCCGGGAAGGCGGCGCGCACGCGGGCAATCGATTCGGCGGAGGCCGACTTCTCCCGCAACACCTGAAGGAGAGCCAACACATCCTCGCCCGAAACCTGAAAAGGCTCTGTTTTTCCCTTCAACCTTTTTGTAGCCGTTCGATACGTCAGCACCTTGGGGACCGACTGGGTTTGCTGCGATTTCAATGCGGCGAGGGCTGCCTCCAAGGTGGCTCGCTCCTGTCCGGGTGCAGCAGAAAGCACTTCCTTACAAATGGCCTTCGCCTTGGCCCATGTGATTTGTCCACCTTCCAGCAGCCTCCGCACGCGGGAGTCCATACCCGGAGCAAAGCGAAGGATGTCTTCGATCCATCCCACGTTCTTATCGAGAAATTGCGCAATCCGATTTTTGTCCCAGTTGGCATTCGCCATGAAGATGATGGCGTCAAAATAGTCCGTGATGCGAGCATCCAGTCGGTCGGCGTTCAGCTTGAGATTCAACGCCTGAATTTCATCGAGTTCTCCATGCACAACGCGCACGTCAATGCGATCGAAATAGCCAGGGCGTTCAGACCGAATGCGCCGAATGGCGTTGTGGCGGTGAAATCCACCCACCAAATAGTATTCGTTTGGATTGCGCTCCCAGACCACGATCGGCTCCAGCAATCCGTTGCGCAGGATGTCCTCGGCATAGTGGGCCACCTTGGCATCGTTCAGAGGCCGATGGTTGGCCACAGAGGGATGCAGGTGAACTTTCTCAAATGGCACATAATCAAATCGCTTGGTCGTCAACATATCCATCCTCTTTTCGATAAAGTTTCCGGCGCACTCTAGCGGATTGTGACGCAGGGTGAAGCCTTTTTTTGTCCCTTCCGAAACCGTCATGCTTTCATCTTTACTCTTCGCCTCGTCCGCCGTTTAATGGCGGCCGTTCAAAAGAAATTCAGACAACCTATGTTTTCAAAAACAGTCACTCCCCGATTCGGTGATGTGGATGGCTTGCGCCACATCAACAACACCATGCTGCCCGTGTGGTTTGAGCTCGGCCGCGAGCCGCTGTTTCGCTATTTCAATCCCGACATGAGTTTGGAAAGTTGGAATCTGATCATGGCACATATTGATGTGGATTATCTTGTCCCGATGGCCTTAGGCTCGGACATCGAAATCCGCACCACCCTTTCTAAAATTGGGCGCACTTCTTTCACCGTATATCAAGAAGCTTGGCAGTCTGGCACCCTTAGCGCCAAGGGGAGCGCTGTTGTCGTTCACTATGATTTTCAACACCGGAAATCCTTGCCGATTTCGGATTCCGTTCGTAGCCTCTTGGAGGAGCATCTTGCATGAGAAATAATAGCGGCATGTCCATTGTCGAAGGTTCCATCGCATTAGCGATTCTGGTTTTAATTTTGGCCATTTCCATTCCGGCCTTGTTTCAGAATCAGCAAAAAAAGCGCATCGCCGAGTGCGCCATGAATCTCGATTCCATTGCCACGGCCTGCAAGAAATATGCAGCGGAAAAAGGCGGATTCCCAAAAACCATTTCTGCACTCGTCCCAACCTATTTAGAACATGTTCCCACCTGCCCCTCTGGCGGAACCTATACCCTCGGCACGCCAGAAGGTGACCCGCCAACCTGTTCCCTTCCCGAACACCAACTCTAATTCCCGAGAAAGGAAATCCATGAAAAAAGCCATCTACCGCCGAATCCTCCTCAAACTCAGTGGCGAAGTTCTTCGTGACCCACAAACGGGCGACTGCCTCTCCGATGCCGTACTAGCCGAAATGGCCAAACAAATTCAGGCCGTTCGTAAGATGGGGGTGCAGGTCGGTGTCGTCATTGGCGGTGGCAACATTTTTCGAGGCATGAAGGGACAAGATCGCGGCTTTGGTCGTGCCCACGGTGATAACATGGGAATGCTCGCCACCATGATCAATAGCCTCGCTCTCCAGTCGGCCCTCGAAGCTGCCGGCGTTCCCGCAAAAACCCTTTCCGCCACTGCCATGCCGTCTCTGACCGAACTGTTCACGTTTCGCCGCGCCATCGAACTGCTCGAGGCCGGCACCGTCGTGATCATCGGCGGCGGCACCGGCAACCCGTTCTTCACCACCGATAGCGCTGCGGCCCTTCGTGCCGCCGAGATCGGTGCCGAGGTTCTCCTCAAGGCCACCAAGGTCGATGGCATCTATGATGCCGATCCCGTTCGCAATCCTAAAGCCGTCAAATTTGACCGCCTCACGTATTCCGATGCGCTGGCTCGCCGCCTGAAGGTCATGGACGCCGCCGCCTTTTCGCTTTGCATGGACAACCAGATCCCTATACTGGTCTTCGATTTTTTCAAACACGGAGAATTGCTCCGCGTGGTGCGCGGCGAAAAAGCCGGCACCTTGGTCACCGCCTAAAACAGAATGGAAAAGGAATAACGCCATGTACGAATCCGCCGACGATGTCCTCCTCGAAGCCGACGACAAAATGGAGAAAGCCATCTCCCACCTCCAGCAAGGCCTTTCGGGCCTGCGCACGGGAAAAGCCTCCCCTAGCTTAGTCGACCAAATCAACGTCGAATGCTATGGAGCTCAAACCCGCCTCAACCAAATGGCCCTCATCAGCACGCCCGAACCGCGCCTGATCGTCATCAAACCCTACGATCCCTCTTCTCTTCCCTCCATCGAGAAGGCCATTCTCGCCGCCAACATCGGCGTCACGCCCCTCAACGATGGCCGCCTGATTCGCGTCCCCATTCCAGAATTGAGCGAAGAACGCCGCAAAGATCTCGGCAAGGTCGCCAGTCGCATGGGCGAAGAAGCCCGCGTGGCCCTGCGCGCCGTCCGCCGGGATGCCAACGACGCCATCAAGGCGCTGGAAAAAGCCTCCAGCATCACCGAGGACGATCGTGATCGCGGTTTGGAAGAAGTGCAGAAATACACCGACTCCTATTCCAAGAAGGTCGATGATCTAGTGGCGGCCAAAGAAAAAGACATCATGGCTGTCTGATCGCGCATGCGACGTCCCAAGCGCAAGTCTCCCCTGCGCCATCTGGTTTGGATCATTCCCCTCTTGGCGCTGGATTTTTTTATGTTTCGCTGGTTTGCTCTTCAGCGAAGTGGCAGTCGCGTGCCCATCGAGAAACCACCGATTGCCCAAGTGGAAAGCGAAACGCTGCCAGAGGAGCCCCCCCCCCCCCCCCCCCCCACCCGTCTGGCAGCAGTTGGTCACCCCCACTCCTCAGCAAAACCTGTTGGAGCCCGACACGCCAGGCGTCTTGCAACCCACCGGCTCGGGCCGTTTGGAATCCGCCAAATTTGGATCCACGAGAACCGCGCAGCGAAACGGCCGTCTCTTCCCCTCTTTCCATGAGGGCGTCGATATCGCGCCCACTGCTCGAGATCGCAAAGGCATCCCTACCGATCCGGTCTATGCTGTCACAGAAGGCCGCGTGGCCTTTGTCAATTCCATCGGCGGAAATTCCACCTACGGAAAATATATCGTCATCGAGCACCCCGACCCCTCCCTCGGCATGATTCAAAAGCGCGATGGCTCCTCTGAGCCCGCCGTTGTCTATACCTTATATGCACATCTCGCCGACATCCGCTTTGGCATCCGCCCCGGTCGCGACGTAATTCCCGGCGAAGAAATCGCCACCCTCGGCCGTACCAGCAGCACGCAACCTCCCATTCCGCTGGAACGCAGCCATCTGCATTGGGAAATCGGCATCACCCTCAATTCCCGCTTTGAAATCAAAGGCCGAGCCGATAAAATTTCTCCTGACTTTGGAAATTACAATGGCGGCAACCTATTCGCCTTCGATCCTCTCCATTTTTATGCCGCCCACTCCCGCGACCCCGGTCTCACCATGGCCTCTTATCTGGCCACGGTCAAACCCGCCTGCGAAGTTCTCCTGCGAGGAAAATTTCCAGACTATTTCCACCGCTTTCCCGCCCTCTGGAAGGGCCCTCCGCACGATGGCAGCCCCATTCGGATCACCCTCTCCGAATCGGGCGCGCCTCTTTCCGGACGCAATGCCACCGCCGCAGAAACCGCTCTGTTGGGCAACCAGCGCCAAGCCGTCGTTCATGTCGATACCGCTGTTCTTGGACGAAATGGGCGAGCCATGATCACCTCCTCCTCCGGCAAATGGCAGTTCACCGATAAAGGCAAGCAATGGGCCGAGATTTTGTTTTATTGATCTCCATCCAGAAGCAAGCAAAGTGACTGGTGCATAATTCGGCAGCGATATTGACTTTCAGGATTTCCGGCATCACAATCCGAACGTTGATCGGTTATATATCGAATTCTGTCCTACCTCTCGCATTCGTTTTCCGCGTTATTGCTGAAAAAGGAGATTGCCGCATGAAAACGCTCCGAAACGCGTGGGCCGTGTTAATGTTGACGCTTTCTCCTGCTTGGGCCGATCCCCAACTTTTCGTCGATCCCCCCTCGCTTGCGGTGTCCATTCCGCAAGGTGGAAGCGTCACAAATTCGCTGGACGTTCGGACCGACGGCGACTGGGTTTCGGTGGTTCCAACGAGTTCATCGCCTTGGATGATGGCGAACCCGCAATACGTGATGGCCGGCAGCGGCCCGCAGGGAACCGGCACGGTATGGGTGACCTTCCAGGCGGGGCAGTCGGCGCCGGGGTCCTACACCGGCAATATTCAACTTGCCGCCACCGCTTCCAACTCGCCGCTGTCCGTTCCGTGCGTGATGACCGTCACGCCCTTGCCCCGCGTGCTGACCGTGTTTCCCACCAACCGCTCGGTGGTCATCGTGGCGGGCGACACCAATCCCGTTAGCACCGCCATTCTGGTGCGCAACGCGGGCAACGGGTCCATGGCGTTTACCATTGCGTCGGACGTGGGCTGGATTGTCCTGGACACCTCCTCCGGCATCAGCACGGGCAATCTGGTTCAAGTGGGCATGTCCTTTACAAACCAGCCGTATGGGACTTATACGGGGCGCGTGACGGTTTCGACGACGCTGTCATCGGTGAACGCGCCGTGGGTGGTTCCGGTGGTGGCGCGCTATCGGCCGCCGACGCCCCCGATGGGGGTGTCGACGCAGCAGGTGTCGGGTTCCGCCATGCAGGGGGAATCCGAGACCGAAGCGACGTTTGAAGTGCTGAATGGCAATCCCAATTTCGGGTCGTTCGATTTCACCGTCACATGCAACGAGCCTTGGCTCACCGCCTCGCCGACGACCGGGACATGCGAGGACGTATCCTATATTAACTTGTCCATGGATCCATCCGGTCTTGCGCCGGGGGTGCATCGCGGTTCGGCGATCGTGGAGCAGGGCGGCACGGGCACCTCGCTGGTTGTATCCGTGGATTTTACCGTTGAGCCCGGTCCGTGGCTTTTGGCCTGTTCGGGCGTCTGGACGGCTTCCGTGCCGGTCGGTTCCGTGGTCACGCAGTACGTGCGCGTGTGGAATGCGGGGACCGGGATATTGCATTATTCGTTCGCCCAACTGCCCAACTGGTTTTCTCCGCAAACCGACACCGGATCTGTGAATCCCGGGCAGACCAACCTGCATCGGTTTTCGTGGAGCGGACCTTCGATTGCCGAGGGTTCGCATGCGACCAACATCCTACTGCAATCCGCCGGTTTCACGCCCGCGCCGAACTCGCCGATGTCCATCCCCATCCAGCTCGACGTGGTTGCGAATCTCGCGGTCAACGCCGATCGATTCGCCATGCGCCTGTCCAGCCTCGGCTCGCTCACGTCCATGCCCCTGCGCATCTGGAATGGCGGCAGCGCGCGCCCTGTGAATTTCACGCTGACGAACTATGGCAGCGCGTTCACGCTCTCCACCAACCGGGGCACCAGCGCAGGCGGCACCAACGAAATCTTGATTCGCACCGATCCCTCCAGCCTGTTGGAAGGCGTGCATCGCGGCTGGGTCGACCTCTACGGCGATGGGGGATTTGAGTCGCGCATCGTGGTCGACGTGATCGTCAACCCCTCCAACGAAGTGTACGAGGAGGGGATTGTCTTCAGCGCATTCGAAAACGGAGACTGGAACATTTGGAGCGTACGGCCCGACGGCGGTGGGGCGCGGCCGATCGTGGTGCGGACTGGCGACCAGACGTCGCCGCGCATCAGCCCGGACGGCAACCGCCTGCTGTATCGGGAAAACCGTCCGGGGATTGCGCGTCGAATCGTGGTTCGCGATTTGCGCACCGGGCAAGAGTCGTTTTACGGCGATTTGGAATCGCCGAGATGGTTGGCCGACAGCCGCACCATCGCGGGCGTGGCCGACATTGGCGCAGGCCGCGCGCGCGGCGGAAGCGTCCGTTCTTTTTCCATCGCGGGCGATTCGGTGCAGACGCTGATGAATTCCGTCGTTCCGTTCCGTCTGTTCGGGGTGGACATCCAAGGCCGCGTGACGGGGGTGGAGCAACCCGGTGGCAACGCCCCGACGCGCATGGTGCTCTACGATCCGCTTCTGAAGAAAACCCGCACGCTTCGCTCCGGCGCGGGTCTGGCCGACCGGAACGGCTCGCTTTCGTTCGATGGGCGGACCGCGATCTTCGAGGCGGCGCAACCGGCCCCTGCCAAGGCAATCCTGTTCGGCGTGGACAGCCGTCGATCGTCGCAGCCGGTGCTCAATGCCGATGCTTCGAATCAGACGTGGCCAGCCTTGTCGCCGAATGGCGACCGCGTCGCGATTGTTCTGCGCGAAAACGATGGTTTTGCGATGTGCGTGGCCGACGCCAACGGCGCCAACTTCGCGCGGCTGCGCCAAACGCGGGCCCCCTCGGAGATGGCGGAGCTGGACTGGGGGTTTCTGGCGCAAAGCCAAAACCGCATGATCGTATCGAACGTCGCGCTCGCTTCGCAGGCCACCGCCGGTTCGACCAATCCGGTGAGCATCTCCTTTACGGTGCGCGGTACGACCAACCAGACCCTGAACTATGGCGTGACCGGCGGAAACGAAACCATGTGGCACAACAAGCCCTACGGCGGAACCAGCACCGGCCAAGCCGATGTCGTCACCCTTACCGCCTCGCCGCGCAGCCTGACGCCGGGCGTTTACACCGGTCGGTTCCAAGTCGTCGCCACCGCCGCGAATTCGCCGGTGGACGTGAATTGGGTGCTCACATTGGGGCAACGACCGTCGCATCTTCGCCCCGTGCCCGTCAGGCAGGCCAGTCGCCTGTTCCAAGACACGAACGTGACCAGCAAGGTGCTGACCATTCTCAGCGACGGCGAAGGCCCGGCACCCTTCCTGTTCACCTGCAACCAGCCGTGGGTGCTTTTCAGCCAAACGCAGGGAACGGTCACGGGCGACGAGCACAACGTCCAGATGTCGTTCATCTCTGCGGGCCTTGCCGCCGGATTCCACACGGCCGTCGTCTCGTTCGTTTCCGGTTCGCTCACGCAGGAATTCATGACCGTTTTCGAAGCCTATCAGGAGAAGCTCGGTCCGCCCGTGCTTTCCATCAGCACCAATGTGCTAAGCCTGACGACGAGTCAGTATCGGAATCCCACCAACGTCGCGTTTCAGGTCTGGAACTCGGGCGGAACGGGAGTTCGCGATTCCGATCCCCTGCATTATACGATCCGAGTTCCCAGCGAGTTTCGGAGCTGGCTCAAGGTGAGCCCCGATCAAGGCATAGAGCCTTACTTCACCGGGTACGGCGAACGCGACGAATTTCAAGTGCAATGCCGACTGGATACCTATTCGCAGCAAACCGTCACCGGCTACATTGAAATCAAGAAAGTCGGAGATACCTCGCCGACGAGGCTCTGGGTGACGGTGGTCATCGGCCCGCCCCCGCGCCACTCGCTGAACGCGCCCAACACGGCGTTTCTGACGCTGCACCGGGATCCGCCGCCGGGAGCCGACGGACTCTACGAATACAAAACCCCCGTGCGCATCTGGACCGAACCCGCCATATTCGGCTATACCTTGGGCGAGTGGACGGGCGACGCGACGGGAACCTCGACGCAGATTGTCGTGACCGTGGACGCCGACAAATCGGTGTTTGCTTACCAGCGTAAGCAAACTCTGGTGCGTGGATTCGTCACCAACCAATTAACCGGAGCTCCCGTCACCGGGGCCACCGTCCGCGTTTCCGGCAATGGAACCACCGTGTCCACCACGACCTTCGGCGGATACCTTTCCCCCGGCGGCTACGCGATCGAGCCGCCCACCCCAAACATTCTTCTCTCCGTCGAAGCGCCCGGCTATTTCAGCACCAACAACCTCCGACCGACCCTCGCGACCAACGAATGGAATGAATTCAACGTGGCGCTCACGCCGCGGATTTTCAGTTTCACGGACTTCTTCCATCCGAATGATCGGGAAATGATTTTCCGCTATACCATCAACGGCGCCAGCAACACCACCTACCGGGTGGATATGGAAGTTTCCTACAATGGCAGCGATTGGCGCGCGCCAGACCAGTATCCGAACCATGTGAGCGGCGATATCGACAAGCAGGTGCCGGTCGGCCTTTCGGGGCAACGCCATTTTTTGTGGCACGTCGCCGACAACTACCCCATGTTCCTCATGACCAATGTGCGCGTGCGCCTGAAGGCCGGCCTTCAGCCCTATCTGCCGCAGCAGTACATCACCTCGCAAGTCTTCCAGATCAATACCCGCATGGCGGAGAACCCCCGTATTCTGGCCTACTACGACAACAATCGCAACGGACAGTTCGATCCCGGCGAGCATATCCACAACGCCCGCATCTTTCTCCGGGGCCGCAACGCCGAACACGAACGTGGATTCACCGACCTGAACGGGCTGTACACCTGGACCAACGGCACGGTCTATGCCGGCGACACCGTCTTTGCCCGCGTTCCTTTCTACGAGCTTGCCGCCGAAAAGAGCGCGCACGGACCTGTGGACGACCAGATGTATAAAGTCTGGCTCGATTCCGATATCAGCGGCACCTTGGACGACAACGACGAGAACCAATGGGATGGAACCTGGACGAGCTTCGTGCTGCAGAATCATCACATCGCGAGCCTGAACGCCGGCGAGACGCTGCACCTGCCGCTCAATCATGTGCTGTACGAATACAACCTCACCATGGATGTGCCCTACCACGAGCCCTTCGTGCTGGGCAACCTCGCCACTGCGGTCGAATACGCATCCAGATTTCTCTACCGCATCACCGACGGCCAGATGAAGCTCGATAAAATCTATATCCGGTCGCAGGGTTCGAATCTGAAGTACTGCGATGTGCGCGTGCGCAAGGCGACCACGCGGGCCAAGGCCCGCGTCGATGGCATCTACGACAGCGCGAACGACGCCTACATTCACATGGACTACAACGGCCTGACCAACGCCGACTGGGCCGTGGGGTACGGCAAGGTCCTGATCCATGAATTGGGCCACTACGGTTTCGGACTCTTTGATGAGTACCGCTCCGCGAGCAGCGAAGACACCTTCCCGATAATCAAGGTTCTCTTTCCCCATCTTTATCCGAAAAACTACGGGGTGATGGAAAACCAGGACAAATCATACGCCTACTCCTCCCCGAACGATTATCCTTCCGACTCGATGATGTTCCTCGAGGCCATGGACGCCACTTCCGTCCTATCCCCGGACAGTATGATCTATTGGGCCTTCTTCAAGCAGACCTACTGGACCGAGCAGTTATACCGGCACAAACTCAGTTGCTGGAGCCGCCTGAAAAATCGGTATGCCATCAACAACCACTTCGGACGCTCGACGCGCCTGATGGCGCAGCGTTCCGGCGTGTTCATCAACGGCACCTCCTCCGTGCCCGACCGCATTAGCTCGGATATCATCCGTCCGCCGTATCACATCTGCCAGATTCGCTTCAACGACGACCCCTTCGTACCCTACGGACGCACCGTCGCCACCCGAGGCAGCCCGCCCGAGGCGTTTAGCGGCGCGATTCTGCTGCGCGTCAGCGAGGGCGGCCTTCCGGTGGCCGATGCGCGCGTGGCGATGGAACGTCCCGCCAGCATCCCGTTGGAGCCCGTCGGACGCACCGACGCCGACGGACAACTGCACCTCACCGGCCTGGCCGAGGGCGATACCATCATCGTGAACCATGCGGGACAGCGCATCCGCCATTCCGTGCAGCGCGCGGAAATCGGCGGCGAAGTGCATATCGACTGGAACACGCTTTTCCGGCGCACCGCCCGCAACAGCGCCCCGCTGACCGTGCTGGTCACCGGCGCATTCGACGCGAACGGCGATTATCAATTCGTTCTGCATCCCGGCATGACGCTGGCGGCCGCGCCCGAAGTGACTGCCTACGCCAACGAGGAAACCGTCCATCCCATCGCCATGCAGTCCATCGGCGGCACCCCCGCCCGCTGGCAGGGCACACTGCCCCGGATGAACGGCTACACCTGGACCATCGACATTTCCGCGCTCGCCACCAACGGCAGCGCCTTCCATAGCGTGGATATGGCGGAAGTCGTGGCCGTCAATACCAACCAGTACACCGGGCAGTCGCTGATCAATCCCTCCGACGAATTGCGCGAACGAAACACTTCCGGCCTAGCCTGGCGGCAAATGCAGGGCCCTCTCCCCGGCGCGCCCGGCGTCTTCATTAGCCCCGCTGTTCAGTTTGCGCTGGCCGATCGCGGCGAAATGTCGAGCAACGCCACCACGCTACTCATCATGAAATACGAGCCGGAACTGCTCGCTGGCGTGGATGAAAGCACCATCGCCCTCTACCGCCGCGATGCGCTCACCGGCACCTGGGTAGGCGAGCCCCATCGCCTCAGCATACCCGCGCGCCGCGTGGAGGCCATGCTGACGAATGCGGGGCCCTACGCCCTCTTCGCGCAAACCACCATCGACGACACCCCGCCCGCCGCCATCGCCGATCTCTTCGCCGAGGTGGACGAAACCCACCTGGCCCGCATTGTGCTCACCTGGACCGCCACGGGCGACGACGGTCACGCGGGAACGGCCGCCGCTTACGAGCTTCTGCAACACCCCGAACCCATCACGGAAGAAAACGTTCACGCGGTACGCTCCGCGCCGATTCCCCTCGTGCCCTCCGCATCGGGCACGCCGGAACGCTATTCCTTCGATCCGCCGCCCGAAGAAACCGGGTACTTCGCCCTGCGCGCCCGCGACAAAGCCGGCAACGTCTCGCCCCTCTCCAACCTTGCCTCGGCCCGCCCCTCGCGCCCCATCGAGGAAGGAAAAGTCTTCCCCGCGCAATACCTTGCCACCATGGCCCTGCGCGGATATCCCGATCTCGACCCGGATGGCGACGACGACGGCGATGGCGAGCCCAACTGGGACGAATACCTGCGCCGCACCGATCCGCTGAATCGCGACACCGATGGCGACGGCATGCCCGATGGCTTTGAAGACGAATACGGCCTCGATCCCCTCGACGCCACCGACGCCGACGGAGATCTCGACAACGACGGACTCTCCAACGGCGAAGAAGAAGCCCTCAGTAGCGACCCCACCCGATCCAGCACCGTGGAGGACGGTATTTCCGACGGCTGGAAACACCGCTTCGGGCTGACCCTGTTGAGCGATCTCAATCTGGATTCGGACGACGACAACGACACCTTCAGCCTCGGCGCGGAATACGTTGCCGACACCAATCCGTTCGATGGCGATTCCTTCCTGCAAATCCAGAGAATGGTGCCGCAGCCCGCCGGAATCACCCTCTACCTCGACGCCTCCACCCAGCGCCTGTTCTCCGTCGAATCCATCACCAACCTTCTCGGACCCGTCGTTTGGCGGCCCGTCCTGCTGCCCAACCCCGGTCAGGGCGACAGCACGGAGTTGCTCCTCCCGTCCACCAATACGCTTGAAATGTTCCGCATCCAAGCCACCGTTCCAGATGTTGGGCCGTAAACTGTCCGACCGTTATCCCCCCACCACACATATTCAACCGGGCGCGCCATCTCCAACTGGAGATCAATGGCCTTGACCAAATTTGCGAACGGCAAAAACTTCTGTCCTGAAAACAACACCCCGGAAACGGGTTTGGAGTTTGACATCCTTTCTCCTTTGCACCACAATGCTCGCAACAAACGTTTTTGGAGGACACTATGGCTAAGTTGTTGAAGCCGCTGGTTGTGATTGTATTGTTGCTGGGCATCGCTGCCCTTTGTATTCAAGCCCTTGTGCTTTTTCCGAAGCGTACGCTCATCAAAGAGCGCACCCAAAAGCTCGAAGGCGGCCTCTCCCGAGTCGTTGCCACCCTCAAAGGTCCTCAATCTCTTCTTTCCGATGAAGCCAAGACGGCCGCCCAGTTCAATGGCGCTAACCTGTTGATTGGAGTCAAGGAAGACCTCCCCCGTCTCGATGGCGAATTGAACCGGGCCAACTCGGTCGCCGGTGCCGTTCTGCAAGGCTGGACCGACACCAAGACCGACCTCGAAAACACTCGTCAGGATTTGGAAAACACCCGAGCCGAATTGGAAAACACCAAGGCTCAACTCGAAGACGCCCGCACCCAAATCGTACAACTCAATGAAACCATCCGCGGCAAGGATCAAGAGCTCATCGAAAAGGCCAATGTCATTGCCGGCCTCGAAGACGAGAAGACTTCTCTGACGGCTCAGGTCGCCGATTTGAACGCTCAACTCGCCACCCTGAACGACAAACTAGCCGAGCTGGAAGAAGAAAATGGAATGCTCAAGGGACAGCTTGAAAAGTGCGAAGGCGCCCTGAACACCAACAACATCACGATGAAGGTCGGCACCACCGCCAAGATTGTCTACGCCAACGCCGCTTGGAATTTCGTCATCATCGACATCGGCAGCGTCCATGGCGCACAAGCCGGCGCCGAAATGATCATACATCGGGATGACAACATGATTGGCAAGATCCGTCTGAGCGCTGTCCGCGACAACGTCACCATTGCCGAAGTATTGCCGACCTATCAAAAAGATGTGGTGAAGGAGGGCGACGATGTTCTCTTCTAACGGACTCTCCATCATGACCCTCGTGGCCGTGCTCTTCTTGGTCACGGTGGTCGTGCTTCAGGTTTTCGAAATTAACTACTACTCCGCCCTACCCTCCGTTTGGCCGTGATCGGATTCCGCTGGCAGTTGCTCGTTCTGGCCCTCGCAGGTGTTGTTTTTGCCTGTACAGGATGCGCTTCTCCGGATGCCGAATCCGACCTCCCGTGGAACATGACCCAGCCTTGGGAAAGCGCCCCCTCCATCCCCTTCGGCAACACCAGCGGATACTAATTTCCCTCCCCGCGCTTAGCTACGGCTCAAGACTTCCTGAAAAGTTTTCCACAGTGTGGAAACATTCTTTCCATTGTGTGGAAAGCGCGCGCTCCGCGCACGGATTGCCAAAGGCAAGTTCCGTTTCGGAACGAGGGCCAAACGTGGCCCGAAGCCCACTCGCGAAAAAATTTTCCATTCTGTGGAAAACTTTTTTACAACCGCAGGGGATTCGGCTCTGTATTCAACACATCGGGTGGAGGCGGTGGTTTGGGACGAAAATGCGGACACGTATCCGTCGCCTGCACCTCGCACCGATGCAAGCCGCAACGCTGTAGAAAAGGATTCACCACATATTCTGCGCAGTAGCGGCACATCTGCCCCTTCTCGTCCTCACGAAACACTTTGACCGGGCGCGGACGATCGTTCTCCGAAAACACTTTCGGCCGCCGATCCTTGAAGGCGATTTCGTCCTCTGAGGCAAATTCGTGGTGGCACAGCGCACACGTCAATGCCTCGCCCTTCTTCGTGAACCCCTCGTAAATGGGTTTGCGCAACAGCCAAGAATCGCGCCCGCAGGCGGGACAGCTCAGCTCCACTTTGGCTGGCTCTTTGCTTTTCATGATCAGAAGAATAATTTGGCCAATCGCAAAATGCCCTGACTCCACGGCACGCGGTGCGAAACGCCGCTGGCATGCTGAAATTGATCCACGTGCTCCACATACCAACGATAGTTGCGAACCAGCGCATCCTTGTTCGAGAATCGCGGTTTGTATCCCAAAATACGCTCCGCCTTTTCAATGCTCACGAATGAATCTTTGCTGGCGGTCTCATACACCCACTTGTAGAGCGGCGACAATTTCAGCAGCTCCAAAAAGCGCAGCGTCCAGATCATGGGCTCCGCCGGGAACCCGCGAATTTTCTTTCCGTGGCCTGCCGCATCCAGCACGGCCTGATAATCTTCGCGCATCGTCGTGAAGTCTTTGGCACCAATGTTGAAGATGTCGTTCACCTTCTCTTTTGCCAACGTCATCGTCAGCCAAATGGCCGCGCACAAATCTTCCACATCCAGCAACTGATATTTATTCTTTCCATTGCCGATCATCGGGAACCCATGTCCCGTAAACGCCCAATCATAAAAGAGCGCAAACACGCCCAGACGCTCGGGTCCAATGAACGATTTGGGACGAATGACGGGAACGCACAATCCATTCTTCTGCGCCTTTAGACATTCCGCCTCGGCTGCAATTTTGGCGCGACCATAAGGTCCCACGCCAATCATCTCGTCGGTTTCCAACAGCGGATGATGATCCGGAATGCCATAGACCGCCGTACTGGAAATCATCACGAACCGCTCCACCCCGGCCTTTTGTGCGGCCTCCAGCAAGTTGCGCGTTCCATCCACATCCGTGGTCATGATGTCCTGCTCCGAATACAGCGGAAGCGCCGCAGCGGTATGGATGACATAGCGAACGCCCTCCATGCACTTGGCCACCATCGCCTTGTCCCGAATGTCGCCTTGCACCGCATCGACGCGCCCCTTTTCGGGATAATCAAACGCCACCAAATCCAGCGTACGAATATCCGTCATGCCCTTGGAAAACAGATGGCGAATCAAATTGATTCCCAAAAATCCGCTTCCACCCGTCACCAACACTTTGCCTGAAATCATTGCGCTCATCGTTTCTCCAACATTTCTGCCTTTGTATTCCCGTCACCCGCACAAGTCAACTACTCGCCCAGCGCAAACGCATCAAAACGTACAAGACGCAGACGTTCGGCGTTTGCGTTCCTTGAGCGTCTATTGCGCCCTTTGCGTTGAACGGATCGAAGAATTTAATGCTTTTGAACCACTCACAAAACAAACCCGGACGACACGGAGGTCGTCCCTCCAGAGGACAAATGATAGGCCACTTCCCCGATTTTCTGGAGGGTCGGGTTCCATCCCGGCCGTATCCTGCCGACTCTTGCAAGAGCCTCAATGAATTGCTCGATATAACGACTGTTTATTGGGTCGGAACTGCTATTGAATAATGATGATATCAAATGATTGAATGACCCCTTATCAAACCGATTTTCAAAAGATGGGGTGCTCCTGCGTATATTCCATCCAATGAAATTTCTCCGCATTAACCCGGAAACACAATGAATTGCTCCCCCGAACTCCATTAACAAATTAACAGATCAAACAAAGATAAACCCTTTTCTCTCACAAAGGCGCAAAGCCCGAAAAGGAGCCGAGCATCAAATCACGGGAAATCCGATGCTCTTGAGATAATCAAATGTCGGGTCATAAAAGGAAGCCGGACGTGTATGATCTTCTGCATCGCCTTCGGGAACGACAATCACCATCCCCTGCCGCGCGCGAGTCAGCAAAACGCGATAGGCATTTTTGAGATAGTTCTTTCTTTCCTCTTTGTGAACCCGATTCCAATTCTCGCCGCAGAAGGAGAAATGACCCCACCCATTCTGGCTATACCGAAAGTCGGCGTCCCACGTCACACACGCCCAATCCAATTCCAAGCCTTGAATACTAAACTCCGTTGCAACGTCTTCGAGATAATAGGAAGATCGAACGTCCTCCTTGCCTGCCAAAAACCAATGAACCGGATCCATATCCGCCTTAACGTGAATCGCATGAGGGCGAAGTCGCTCTGCGCTGGATGAAACCACAATGCCATACCGTTCCGTTCCGCGGGCATTGTCTTTGAGCCATTTCTTGGCACGGGCCATATCTCGCGTAATGACGATCGGATACTTTTTGTTCAGTTGAGAAAATGTTTGTCGTGCTCCAACGGAATCTAAGTCGAGAATCTGCTTCACCAACAGAGACACGTTTTCTGCCCGAAATGATCGCATGGAAACCGACAGGTGCAACTCCTCGCTATACGATACATTGGGGCGTTCCTTGATCTTCTCCAAAACAACTCCCGCGCCGTATTCGCTGTCCATCAGCCGATCCGAAATATGAATGTGCCATTGAGGGAAAGAGCGGTTCAGCGCCTCTATCCATTCACCAATGCCTGCCTCGCCCGTATTGATTTCTTGCCCACCGCCAACCAAACACACAATGACGCCCCAGTCCGGGTGACGATCAATGCATGAAATCAAAAATTCCGGTTCAGACTTGTTGAAATCCGGCCGATTTTTCTTCCGACGCATAAAATTTGCGGTTTGCGTCAAATTCCAAGCCCGCTGGGCCTCGTCAAACAAGGCTACGTGGTCGATTGGAGCACGAGAATCCTTGAGATATTCGTCACGATAATGATGCACGTTTTGAACAAAGGCCTTCACCTCGCCCAAAGCTTCTTTTTTACTTATTCTCTTATTCGATGCCTTTTCGCGTCTGATTTTGTCTCGTGCCAACGCCTCTTGAAGAATGCGAACTAGGGGTTCGTTCCCAGATAGAAACACACTGTACATATCGCTATCGGCATCCAGATGCTTTGTCGCAATATTCAACCCAATTAAGGTTTTTCCAGCCCCAGGAACGCCGGTCACAAAGCAAACGGATTTCGTCGAACTAGCCTTTGCTTGTCGAATGATTTCAGAAATGGTCGCTGTGGTTTGACGCAAATTTTTGGCACCAGCGTCTTGGCGTGAAATTTCCGCGACATCATGTTTTCGATATAAAGCCATTGCCGCTTCAATAATCGTCGGCGTTGGGCAATACCGTCCACCTTCCCATTCATCTGCGTTGATCTCCTCTCCATCCGCAAATTTCAAAACCTCATCCATCGCCGAAACCAACGTGCAAGGTGTGCATCGGATTGGAAATAGCAATTTGTCATTTTGCGGAGTCGTGGCAACAACCGTTTGGGGATCATTTGCCTTTGTTGCAATCAATATGGGCGCGACAAAACAGTGATGGCTCGTTTCATGAAAGTTTTTTAAATCCAAGGCGTAATCACAGACTTGATCAAGGGCATGAGCCGTAAAATCTTTTTCGCCTACCTTGAATTCCAATACATAAATCACGGCGCCAATCAGCAGTACGACATCAATGCGTTCACCCATGCGAGGAATGGAGTATTCAAAGTATAGCGTACCCTCGAATTTTGGTAAGATGAGCTTCAGAATATCGATTTGACTCCTCCACGCATCCACTTGTGCCTGCTCGACTGAAAACGAGCCGCCCTGCGACAATTTACCGATAATGGCGTCGGTATCCGTTTTCAAAAATTTCTCAATGGAATCAGAATAGTAGGCTCTGCTCATGGTGCGCAAGTTATCAGCCTAGCTAATGTTTCGCCAGACCCTTTTCAATCTGTCAAAAATTCTTCGTCCCCATTTGTCCCCCAAGGCCATCTCTATTTCCTGCTGGATCAGTGAATCTGGATTTGCTGTTTGGGCAAGTGAATGCGGTATTCCAGGATTAGCCATCGCTGTTCACATTGTGAACGGCCCCGAAACTACTCGCCCTTGACCCGATAAAAGCCACCCGTAGTTGTCGGCAGGTTGACCGTGCGCTCTGCCCATGGCTTGGTTTCTCGGGGCCAATTGGTTGTCGCGCTCCACCCATTGGTGAGGGCACCCGAGCGTTCCATCGAGTAGGCCGTTCCTGCGTACGTTGGAAATGAAATTTGGCCAATGGTTCCCGTGGACGAAATTTCTTGGGGCAATAACGGATTGGGTTCTTCCCGAACATCCAGCAGGAAGCGATAGACGTAAGGCAAACGGGCGGCCCATGCCGCCTCGTTGTGGTCGTGTCCGCACCCGATCATGAAGCGCAAATCGGCATTGGGAACATAGCCAAAACTCGTCAGATACCAGTATAAGTTATAGTTATCGTCATACAGACTAATACCGTCGATATCCAATTCGTCTCCCACGTTTCCTACGTCCATCCATACGCGAGCGTCATGAAGTCGAGCCGATTCCAGCCAAGTCATATAGTTGGGGCAAAACTCCGTGCTATAGACTCCCGACATCGCCCCCACCAAGCCGAATACATTCGTCCATGTGCCCAAATACATCGAGAGCAGTCCGCCCGAAGACGAGCCAATGCACGCCGTATTGGCGCGGTCATTTTGGGTGCGATAATGAGCATCCACCGTAGGCCGTACATTGTGGATCAAATAGTTTGCATAGATGTCAGCACGTCCTTGCCCTCCTCCATCGGGATCCGAATCCATGTGCGGCAAGTATTCGACTTGTCGGTTTGCAGAAGAAGGAACACCCACGAGGATGGCTTCCCTCATTCGTCCACCCTTCATTTCGGCATCTGCGGTTGTGTCCGCGTCCCAGCAACCGAAGGTCCCCCCTGGAACAAATACATTTTCTCCGTCGCTCATGTAGACCACGGGGTAGCGTCGATTCGTGTTCTCATTGTACCCACGGGGCAAATATATTCTCACCGTCCGTCCCTCCACTCCTGCAAATGACGACCCCACATTCGTTGAAACAACGCGACTGGTCGACACACCGTTTGACGGCGGGAGATAATTAAATACCTGCCGATCTCTCACGATCATCGAATCCAAAGGCGACCAATAATCGACCCCGTCCCAAGCGCCTTCCCACGTGTCGGCACCGTTTCGAAGCCCATTGAACGTGAAGCGAATCCACTCGCCCTCGACTCCCACGCCTTCCACCACATGGTGCCATTCCCCGGCACGCAGTCCCGGCCCCATTCGAGTCATGACCGCATTCGTCCACGAAATGGCCGCATTGAAATCGGCGTTGGAAAGCACAGAATAAACTAGCGAGACATTGGTCATATCGGAATAGAATTCCACGGTCTTTCCAGAAAAGGGCTGATACGTTTCCGATGGAACTTGAACGGTCAGATTGTCGACTTTAGGCCACCAATCCTCACTCGTTTCGTCGCAAATTTGACCGGCGGCCGTTGCCCGTTTCACAAACTTATATTGCAACGCCGTTCCCGCCTGAACGCCGATGTTGCCCCACCACACGTTGTTCGTTGACCACACGAGCTTGATAGCTTTTGCCGGATTCCATGCGCCCACATCTGGATGACTTCCCACCACAAACCATTCATAGCCCAGTCCCGCATCATTGGTAATGGCGAAATGCACGGGCGTACGCAACGGGCTTCCAGCATGAGCAAGACCCGCGAAACAGGTCAACAAAAGCAGAATCGTTTTCTTCACAAAACCTCCAGAACTACAGTCGGGACAGAACAGCTTGAAAAACAGTCTCCACATCCAGCGTTCGCAAACACGCCAGATCGCCGCGCGCGCACGTTCGCGAATGGCACGGACGGCACGAGAGACCCTCCTTCGTCACCACATGGTTGAGTTGACGATACGGCCCCGTTCTTGAGGGATTGGTGGCTCCAAAAATGGCCACGATCGGCACGCCCATGGCATCGGCCCAATGCATGGGGCCGGAATCCACGGTGACGAGCAAATCCACACCTTTCAGCAAGGAGCAAAGGCCGGGGAGATCGGTTTTTCCACACAGATTCTGGGCTCGCCCGATTTGACGCGCTAAAGATTCTCCCTGCGCCTCATTGTCGCGCCCTCCCACAATGCAAAGACTACAACCCATTTCCGAAACCAAACGCTTGCCCAATTCCGCAAACTGTTCGATGGGCCAATCTTTGGTGTCCCACCGCGAAAACGGCGCCATGGCGAGTTTAGGGCCTGAACTTTCATCTCTTTCCGGGTCTGGAAAATTCAAGTGAGGATCGGGTGCGACATGTGAACCGGGCGCGACGACATTCACCACGTCCATCAGTTCATCAACCGCGTGGCGACGGGGACCTTCAACGCGCGCGGGTTGTGCGGTGTACAATCGGTGTGCCCCTTCCCTCGCCCACGCAGGCCCCAGGCGCATGGTACCGCGAGCCATGCGAGCCACCATCGCACTTTTCATCAAGCCCTGCAAATCCACAATGGCGTCATAGCGATCGCGCCGCAGGGTGCGCAAGAAAGTAAATACAGACCGAACAAAATCACGACGTGGAAATTCGATGATTCTTTCCACATCCGGACAGCAAGCCAGAAGACTTATGTATTCGGGCTGCACCACCCAGTCAATCGCCGCGCCCGTACGTTCTTTCAGCGCGCGCACGGCCGGCAAGGCGTGGGCAATGTCGCCGAGCGAACTGAGCTTGATGACCAACATCCGCTTCATCAGGAAGGCTTCGACAGGATTTCCTCGACGCGTTTGATTTTCAGCGCCTTGCCCGTGGAAGGATCGAGCGTCAATAAGGCCCCGTGCAGGCGCACATCGCCGCTGGCGATCTCAAACTTGGTGGGCATTCCCGTGAGGAAACGTGTCACGATCGCATCCGTCGTTCGACCAATGACGGAATCGCACGGACCCGTCATTCCCAAATCGGTCAAGTAGGCTGTACCTTTCGGCAAAATGGCTTCATCCGCCGTTTGAATATGCGTGTGCGTGCCCAAAACCGCCGAAACGCGTCCATCTAAAAACCGCCCCATGGCCACTTTCTCGCTCGTCGCTTCTGCATGCATGTCCACGAGGATCAGCCTATTCTGCGAGCCATTTTTTTTGAGCCATTCATCGATGGCTCGGAACGGACAGTCAGCGGTTGCGTTCATAAAGGTGCGACCCATCAACTGAATGATCGTCAAGGGGCCCGCCTTGGTTTGAATCGTCGTGACACCTTTGCCCGGACACCCCGGCGGCAAATTCAGTGCACGCACCATACGAGGTTCACGGTCGAAGTAGGCCACCGATTCTTTCTGGTCCCACACATGGTCGCCCATGGTCAGAGCATCGGCCCCTCCGGCAAACAGTTCCTCGGCCAGTGTGGAGGTAATGCCGCGTCCGGCTGCGCTGTTTTCGGCATTCGCCACCACGACATCCGCACGGCCTTCGGCTTTGTAGCGTGTGGCCACGCGTGCCATGGCCATTCGCCCCGGACCGCCCACAATGTCTCCAACCATCAAGAGTTTCATTCCATGCTCATTTCTTCATTTACCCGTCAGCGGGCGTATTCCACACAGCGGGTTTCGCGGATCACGGTCACCTTGATTTGTCCGGGATAATCCAGTTTCTGTTCAATTCGCTGAGAGAGGCGACGAGCCATCTGAATCGCCGCATGGTCATCGATGACGGTCGGCTCCACAAAAATGCGAAGCTCTCGCCCGGCCTGCATGGCGAGGCTACGCACGACTCCCGCCTCCTCCTTGGCCAAGGCTTCCAGATTTTCCATCCGATGAAGGAAGAGTTCGGTGGAGTCGGTTCGCGCGCCTGGTCGTGCGGCAGTAATAGCATCGGCTGCGGCCACCAGCGCGGCATAGGCGCTTCCCCCGGTTGGTGTCTCCGAATGATGAGCCTGAACGGCAAGGACCACCACTTCGCTTTCGCCCGCCTTTCGCAGCAAAGTCGCGCCAATTTCAGCATGGCGACCCTCCACCTCATGATCGACGGCTTTCCCAATGTCGTGAAAAAGCGCGGCGCGCTTGGCGATTTCGGGATCGAGTCCAATCTCGGGAGCCATCATTCCCGCCAGCCGAGCCGCCTCTACGGAATGGCGCAAGACATTTTGTGAATAGCTCGTTCGAAACTTGAGACGCCCCAACAAGCGGAGCAATTCCAAGGGCACGCGCGGTAAGCGAAGGGATTCCACCGCTTCTTCTCCGGCTTTCAAAATGAGGCTGTCGAGCTCGGCCGTCACCTTGTCGGCAGTTTCTTCAATCAGGGCCGGATTGATCCGTCCATCCACCATCAGGCGTTCCAGAGTGGTCTTGGCGATCTCGCGGCGAATGGGATCGAACGAGGAGAGCACCACCACCTGCGGCGAGTCATCAATGAGGATCGTCACACCCGTCGCCATTTCGAGAGCCCGAATGTTACGACCCTCGCGACCAATGATTCGCCCCTTCATGGCTTCGTCGGGCAACAAAACGGGTACAGTCGACACATCCGACACTTGATCGGCGGCATGGCGATGAATGGCCGTGGTGATGATTTCTCGAGCCTGTACTTCGGCGGTGGCTCGGGCATCTTCTTGGGCTTTGCGGATGAGCGAGGCGTTTTCCACCGTCAATTCCTGAGTCAACTTGGCCAGCAAAATGTCGCGGGCTTGGGCTTCTGTCAGATGGGCCAAGGACTCCAAATGACCTCGTTCCTCGGCCATCATTTTTTCAAGCCGGGAACGTTCCGTAGCCAATGCCGTTTTTTCTTCTTCGAGCTTCTGCGCGCGGAGATCAAGAGCTTGCGCCCGTTCTTCCAACCGTTGCTCTTCGCGTTCCATCCGTTCATCGCGTTTGGACAAGCGGTCGGCTGCCGTGGAAAGAACCATTTGTCGAGCCTGCAATTCCGTTTCGGCTTTCTCGCGCGTACGCATCATCTCGTCACGCGTGGCAAGTTCCGCCTCCTTACGTAGCACGTCGGCGGCACGTTGGGCATCGCGCAGAATGTCTCCAGCGGCACGATTTGCGGCCGCATCTCGCACACGCACGAAAAGCGCGTGTCCAAAAAATCCAATCAACGCAAAACCGGCGGCGGTCAGCGTGGGCCATAGCCATTCCCAAAAAATCGACATCTTATACTAACAATTCATTCAGTTTCGCCTCAGCGGTTGGGGCAAAAAGAAACCGTTTTTCCGTCACCACGACATCCATGCGAACATCGTGGGATTCCATGGGAACCGCTTCCACAAGGTGATTTTCAAAGCAAAGACCGATCCGCAAAGCATTCGTTTTGGCCAGCAGGCGATCAAAATAACCTTTTCCATGCCCCAGCCGTCCGCCCTTCGCATCAAAGGCGAGGCCGGGCACGAGGATGACCCGCAACTCCGCCGCCGAAGCGGGCACAGATTGGGTTGGCTCTAAAATTCCGTGAGCCTTGGTTTTCCACACGGTGGAAAAATCGACCCAACCCCAGGCATAGCCTTCTTTTTCCTGCTGAACGGGAACGGCTACTTGTGCGCCCCGTGCAAAGAGGTCTTCCAGCAACAGATTCGTGGAGGGCTCGGTCGCCGTCGACCGATAGATTCCCACCTGAAACGCGACAGCCCACCAGTCTTGCTCCAATAAACGTCGTTGAATGGCTTCCGACCCGTCCCGAGGAACCACCAAACGTTTCACTTTCTCGCGCAGTTCCGTCTTCATGGAACCAATCTCCGCAAATCAAAAGCCTCCGGAGGCTTGGTTGGTTTCCCCGAACGGTCCACGACGCACCAATGAATATCCGCTTCCGCAATCACTTTCTCGCGACATCGAATGACTTGATGAAAAACACCGCTTACCCGTCGCATTTCCGTTGGCTCGGTTTCAATAATCAGCTCATCATCTGCATAGGCCGGAAAGCGATACGAGATGTCCACGCGCGAGATGACCGTGAAAAAGCCAGCCGCAATCAACCCCTTGTAGTCGTAGCCGGCCGCATGCAAAAACTGCATTCGGGCGTGCTCGAAATAGTTCACATAGACGGCATGATTCACATGCCCATACGAATCGCATTCGTAGGGTCGAACCGTCAATGGAGTGGTGTGCTTCATAATCGGGTCACCTTATCACCCATCCCCCCCCGAGGCAAGTCAGCCGCTTGAACGATATTTTCCCGTGGGGATTTTGAAAATTTGAGGTTTTGTGAAAACGGTTTAACTATTTTCTAAAAATATTCTTGCCCTGTCCTAACACAGAGAAGAACATGAGCGGCACTATGTCACCTCGTCTTTGCAGAATTGCCGTCGGTTCCGACCATGGCGGATTTGAATTGAAAGAACAGCTTGCCTCTTGGCTGAAAAGCCAGGGCCACAATGTCACGGATGTCGGCACGAACTCCAAAGAGGCGGTTGACTATCCTGTTTTTGCGGCTGCCGTGGCGCGGGCTGTGGCGGCAGGCCGATGCGACCTGGGTATTATGGTGGATGGTGCCGGTATCGGCTCGGCCATGTCCGCCAACAAGATTCCCGGCATTCGTGCGGCGGCTTGTTACAACGAAGCTTTGGCCAAAAATTCCCGCCAACACAATGGCGCCAATGTCCTGACCTTGGGTTCTGGGCAAACCAATTTCGAACAGGCGAAAGTCATCGCAGATGCCTTCATCGCCACTGAATGCACCGAAGAGAGGCACCTGCGGCGCGTTCAGATGATCAAGGACCTCGAAAGCGGCCGGGCGGGTACTCCCGTCATGACGGCTATTAAGGAGATGAAATTGGACCTTTCCCCTCAAGATGTTGCGCGCATTGCAGAGCGCGTGAAGCAGATCGTTGGCGGCGGTGCGACCCCTGCGGCAGGCGGATCCACGAGCATAGCCAACCTCCCCCCCGCCCAACTGTGCCGCATGATCGACCACACCATTCTCAAGCCCGAGGCCACGCAGGACGACGTGAAGAAACTGTGCGAGGAAGCCCTCAAGCACAACTTCTTCAGTTGCTGCGTCAACTCCTCGTGGGTTCGCTACGTCGCCCAGCTTCTGCGCGGTTCGTCCGTCAAGGTCTGGGCGCCGGCACGCCGGAGATCAAGGCGCTGGAAGCACGTCGCGCCATCCGCGAAGGCGCCAAGGAAATTGACATGGTCATCAATGTCGGGTTGGTGAAGTCCGGCGATTGGGAGGGTGTTTACAAGGACATTCGCGCCGTGGCCGAATCCTGCAAGGATGGCAATGCCTTGCTCAAGGTGATTTTGGAAACGTGCCTGCTGACCAAAGACGAAATCGTGAAAGCCTGCGAAGCCTCCATGCGAGCGCGCGCCGACTATGTGAAGACCTCCACGGGCTTCAACAAAGGCGGTGCCACGGCAGAGGATATCGCGCTCATGGCTCGCACGGTTGCGCCCAAGCGCCTTGGCGTGAAAGCCTCTGGCGGCGTCCGCACGTATACCGACGCGATGCTCATGATCCGCAACGGGGCCACCCGCGTCGGATCCTCAAACAGTGTGAAAATGATGGAAGAAGCCGCAGCCGCCACCGGCGGAAAATAACTAAGGAGCCCCCCCATGGCAGAACTCAGAACCTACGTATTCATTGACAACCTGCAGCCGCAGTTCGCCTCGTTCTTGGCGACCGTGGCACGCGGGTTCCTCCCCATCGCTGGTCAGGCCGCCCTGTTCGTGGAAATTTCTCCCGGCATCGCGATCAATCAAGTCACCGATGTGGCCCTCAAGTCCACGCGTGTGACCCCCGGCATGCAAATTGTCGAGCGCCTCTATGGCATGCTCGAAGTGCATTCCGATTCTCAGGCCGATGTCCGTCAGGCGGGCGCCGCCATCCTGAAGGACTTGGATCTGGCCGAGGAACAGCGCATCAAGCCCAAAGTCTATTCGTCACAGGTCATTCGCAACATCGATGACCACCAGACGATGCTGATCAACCGCATGCGCCACGGCAATATGATCACCCCCGGCCAATCCATGTACGTGATGGAAGTCGCCCCCGCCGGATACGCGGCCCTCGCCGCGAACGAAGCCGAAAAGGCGGCCAACATCAACATTCTGGAGGTGGTCACCTTCGGTAGCTTCGGCCGTATTTATCTCGGTGGCGAAGAGCGTGATATCGATGTCGCGTTTCGCGCAGCGGAAGCGGCCATCGAAGCCGTCACCGGTCGCGCAGATGGCAAATAGTCCCTGATTTAAAAACAACAACCAACAAGAAGAGGTACGAAAATGGCAGATGCATTGGGAATGATTGAAACCCGTTCCTTCCCCGCGACGGTGGAAGCTGCGGATGCGATGGTCAAGGCCGCCAAGGTCGAATTGGTCAGCTACGAGAAGACCGGCGGTGGCTTCACCACCGTCATCGTCCGTGGTGATGTCGCCGCCGTCAAGGCCGCTTGCGATGCGGGCCAAATCGCCGCCGCCCGCGTGGGCGAAGTGGTCGCCGTTCATGTGATCGCCCGCCCCCACGCCAACGTGGATGTGGCGCTCCCGCTCGGACGCGCCGCCGCCCCGGCCAAGGGCTCCAAGTAAGTCCGTCCTTCGCGGAGGCCGATCGCATGGCGGTCGGCTTCCGCTATCCATTTTTTAAGTTGTTTCGTTTCGAAAAGGCCCTGGAGGCAGTAGCATGAATCTCGGCAAAGTTGTCGGCACCGTCGTTTCCACCCGTAAAGAATCCACCTTGAACGGCGTCCGCTTTCTGCTGGTTCGTCTCGTCGACACCGATGGCAAGGAAACATCCTCGTTTGTTGTCGCCGCCGACGCCATGGGCGCGGGCCCCGGTGAAATGGTTCTCACTGCCGCCGGATCCTCTGCGCGCCAAACCACCATGACCGACAAAAAGCCCGTGGACAATGTCATCATGGCCATTGTCGACACGTGGGAAGTCAACGGCGAAACCAAGTACACCAAATAGAGGTAGGGACGCCGTATTGCGGTGTCCATTGCTCAACCCCATCGGCTGGAGTTTGAAATGAAATTGACCGATCAAGACATCGAGGCCATCGCCCAGCGCATTGCCGGTGACATCCGCGGATCTTCCGCGCCTGCCCCTTCTGCGGCTCCGTCAAAGGCTTCTTCCTCTCCCGCCGCTTCTTTCGCTGACGGCACAATGGGCGTTTTTCGCACCGTGGACGAAGCTGCTGCCGCCGCCAAAGCCGCTTTCCCTATTTTCTCTTCCTTGCCGCTGGAGAAACGCGGAAAAATCATCGAGAACATCCGCGTCGTCATGCGCGAAAATGCCACCCTTCTGGCCAAGGCGGCTTATGATGAGACCGGCTATGGACGCTTTGAGGATAAAATTCTTAAGAATCAACTTGTCATCGAAAAGACACCCGGCATCGAAGATTTGCCTCCTATCGCGTGGACGGGCGATTACGGCTTGACCCTGATGGAGCCTGCTCCTTTCGGGATCATGGGTGCCATCACGCCCACCACGAACCCCACCTCCACCATTATCTGCAACACCATCGGCATGTTGGCCGCAGGAAACGTTGTGGTCTTCAACGTGCATCCTTCTGCCAAGCAGTGCTCCATTCAAACTGTAGCCTTGCTCAACAAGGCGATTGTGGCCGCGGGCGGCCCCGTCAATGCGGTTGTTTGCGTGGGCGAGTCTTCCATGGAATCCGCCTCCCAATTGATGAAGCACCCTCACATCCGTGTCATCGTCGTCACCGGCGGAGGAGGAGTGGTCAAAGCGGCCATGTCCAGCGGTAAGCGTGCCATTTGTGCGGGCCCCGGCAATCCGCCTGTTGTGGTGGATGAAACGGCCGACATCGAAAAGGCGGCCTCGGATATCGTCCTGGGTGCTTCGTTTGACAACAACATGATCTGCGTCGAAGAAAAAGAGACCGTTGTCGTTGCTTCTGTTGCAGACAAGCTCATTCAGGCCATGACGCGTAACAACGCCGTGCTGATCGATAAGTCTAAGATCGCGGCCATGGAACAGGTCATCTTCTCCAAGATGGCGGGCCCTCGTGGTCACGCCGAAATTAATCGCAAGTGGATTGGTCAAAATGCCGACAAGATTTTGTCCGCCATTGGCATTTCGGCCCCCGCCACTACGCGCCTCGCCATTGTGGAAGTTCCCGAGGACCATCCCCTGCTCTGGACCGAGCAAATGATGCCCGTCATGCCGATCTGCCGCGTGCCCAATGTGGACTATGCCATCGACATCGCGCTCCAGATGGAAGGGTTCAACTATCACACTGCGATTATGCATTCGAAGCACATCAGTAAGTTGTCCAAGATGGCTCGCCAGTGCAATTGCTCCATCTTCGTAAAAAACGGCCGCTCGCAGGCCGGACTAGGTTTCGGTGGCGAAGGCTACACATCGTTCACCATCGCCTCTCCCACGGGCGAAGGCATCACCACCCCGCGCAGTTTCTCCCGTTGGCGTCGTTGCACCATGGTCGATCACTTCAGAATTGTATAAATGAAATCTCATCCCGCATTCGCCACGGTTGAATTTAACAGTGTGCCCGTCGGCCTTTTTGCCACCGATGCGCTGTTGAAGAAATCACCCATCTCGATGATCCGCACCGGAACCATTGGCGCCGGACGGTTTCTCATTCTGATGGCCGGCACGACGGCTTCTGTCGAAGAAGCCCATGCGGAAGCTCTTTTTCATGGCGGGTTACAAGTGGCCGACAGCTCTTTTCTTCCCGATATCCATCCGGCCCTCTACAACGCCATTCTTGGCAATGTGCGTCAAATGGGCGAAGGTCCGCTCTGGATTCTCGAAACCCCCACCGTTTCCTGCAATATCCAGGCCGTCGAGAAAGCCCTGAAAGGTGTGGCCGTTGAGTTGATTGAATTTCGCGCGGGCGATCCCCGTATGGATGGTCGCGGTCTGGCCATTCTGCAAGGCGATCTCTACGAAATTGAAGCCGCGCAGGAAATGGCTCTTTCGGTGCTGGAGACTCGCGGCATCCCCGCCCAGCATCGTGTCCTCACTTCTCCCCACGATGCTCTCCTTGCGCAAATATCTGTTTCTACCCGTTTCGATCTTGCCAAACCCCTCGCCCTCGAAGGAGAAACCGCGTCTTAACGCGCTAAGGAATTCACCATGCTTCTAGGAAAAGTCATCGGAACCGTGGTTGCCACTCAGGTCTATGAAGGTCTGGTGGGAACCCCCATGCTCCTCGTCCAGCCGTTGGCCAAAGACGGCAGCGAAAAGGGTTCCATTGTCGTTTGCGCCGATGGAACCCGCATGGCCGGTCCCGGCGAACTGGTTTATTATGAAGGTGGCCGTGAAGCAGCCATGACCCTAACCCCCACGTTTGTTCCCGTGGACCATGCCATTGTCGGAATTGTCGATGGAGTCGATGCTCCAAACTGGAAAGGCGGCCCCGAATGATCATCGGCAAAGTCATCGGCAATTTGCACTCCACCATTAACCACCCTTTTTATGATGGAAAGCCGTTGCTGATGGTGGAAAAAATCGAGCCCAATGGAAATCCTGCATCCGGATATCTGGTCGCTGTTGATCATGCAGGAGCGGGCCCCGGAGAAACGGTACTCATTCTCGATGAAGGAACAGGAGCGCGGCAAGTCTTGCAGTCCGCAGACGGGCCGGTTCGAAGTGTGATTGTGGGAATCGTAGACGAAATCAACGAAACCAAAACCCCGTGACCCCACGGGGTTCACTTTTTGGATAGAACAAACCGAGTGATAAACAACCCGCGCATTGCGCGGAAAAGAAAGCAGGTCAACAGATGAAAGCCATCCTGATCATTCTGGATTCCGTGGGCATTGGCAGCGCACCCGACGCCGCCGAATATGGCGATTCCGGAGCTTCCACCCTCTCTCACCTAGCCGCAGCCAATGGCGGCCTTCATGTCCCGACGTTGCAAGCGATGGGGCTCGGAAATATTCCCTGCCTTCTCCCCCACGTTCCGAAGGAGAAGATCGACGGAGTGCCTGCGGAAAAATTGCCCACCGCGTCCTATGGAGCCATGCGCGAAATGTCCGACGGCAAAGACACCATCACCGGCCACTGGGAAATTGCGGGTCTTGAAGTGGATCCAGGTTTCCATGGCTTCCCTCCCGTGAATTCATTCCCCGCAGATTTTATTGCCACTTTCGAAAAGGAAACCGGGCGCAAGATGATCGGGAATAAGGCCGCCAGTGGAACGGCCATCATCGATGAACTCGGCGCGGAGCACATGAAGTCCGGCTATCTCATTTGCTACACCTCCGCCGATAGCGTCTTCCAAATTGCTGCTCACGAAGAAATCGTTTCCATCCCCGAACTATACCGCTATTGCGAAATCGCTCGCCGCCTGTGCGACCCCCTGCGCGTGGGCCGCGTCATCGCTCGACCCTTCGTTGGGAAACCCGGCGCATTCAAACGCACAGAAAACCGCAAGGATTTCGCCTATCTGCCCGACGAGAAAACCATTCTGGAGCGCCTCGTTGCCAAAAATATTCCCGTCTATGCCGTTGGGAAAATCGAAGACATCTATTGCCATCGCGGCATCACGGAATCGATCCACACGGGCAATAACGCCGACTCCCAAGCGCTCGTCGAAAAATGGACGAAGGAAAAAACCTCGGGCCTCATCATGGCCAACTTCATCGACTACGATATGGTCTATGGACATCGCCGCGACGCCAAGGGCTATGCCAAGAGCCTTGAATTGACCGATGCGTGGCTCGCCGATTACCTGCCCCTGCTCGGCATGGATGACATGCTCATTCTTACCGCCGACCATGGAAACGACCCCACGTTCAAAGGCACTGATCACACGCGCGAATATGTGCCCCTCCTCGTCTATCGCCCCGGTCAGCCTGGCGTCTCTCTCGGCATCCGCCGTGGCTTCTATGACATCGCCCAATCCTTGGCTTCTTTCTTTTCCATCCCCGCCATTCCGCGCGGCGCTTCGTTTGTGTAGGAGAACATCATGGTACCCCAATGGATCATTGAAAAAAAACGAGATGGACACATCCTAACAGATGAAGAAATCCGTTTCTTTATCAACGGCTTCACGGCAGGCACCATCCCCGATTATCAGATGTCGGCGATGGCGATGGCTATTTACCTCAAAGGCATGACGCCCGAGGAAATCGCCACACTCACCGACACCATGATGCGGTCGGGGGCGATGGTTGACACCTCATCGATCAAACTGCCCAAGGTGGATAAGCATTCCACCGGCGGCATCGGCGACAAAGTCTCGCTCATCTTGGCCCCCCTCGCCGCCTGTGCAGGCCTCGCGATCCCCATGATTTCGGGCCGCGGCCTTGGCATCACGGGGGGTACGCTTGACAAACTGGCATCCATTCCGGGCTTTCGCACAGATCTGTCAGAGTCGGAATTCATTGCCACCATTCACAAGTGCGGATTCTCCCTCATCGGCCAAACCGCGCAAATCGCTCCCGCCGACAAAAAGCTATATGCGCTTCGCGATGTGACTGGCACCGTTGCTTCCATCGCGCTCATCACGGCATCCATCATGTGCAAAAAAATGGCGGAGGGCATCGATTCGCTCGTGCTCGACGTCAAGTGGGGCTCTGGAGCCTTCATGCGCACCATCGAGGATGCCACGGCACTTGCCAAATCCATGGTGCGCGTCGGAAAGGCCATGAATAAAGGCATGGTGGCCCTGCTCACCGACATGAACCAGCCCCTGGGTCGGACCGCTGGCAATGCGTTGGAAATCATCGAGTCCATCGAGTGCCTCCAAGGAAAGCACGCGGGCGAAGATCTCATGAACATCACGCTGGCCCTGACCGCCGAAATGCTCGTGCTGGGCAAAAAGGCATCCAACACCGTTGAGGCGCTCGGTATTCTGCAGAAGCATATCGACTCGGGCGCCGCCTTTGCCAAGTTCAAGGAAGTGGCGGCCCTCCAAGGCGCGGATGTTGCGACGATTGACGATGTCTCGCAACTGCCCCATGCCTCCATCGTACGGCCCTTCTTGGCCCCCTCCTCCGGCTATCTCGCCAAGGTGGATGCCGAATCCATTGGACGCGCGGTTCTGGTGCTCGGCGGCAATCGCCAAAAAACGGATGACATCATCGACTACGCCGTTGGCACAGCCGACCTCGTCAAAATCGGAGACAAGGTAGAACGGGGACAACCCCTCGTCACACTACATGCCAATTCCGAAGACAAGCTCGCGCAAGCCCTGACCTATATCAAGCAAGCCTTCACCATCGTCGACACCCCCGTGTCCGCACCCACGCTCATCGTGACCCGCATCACTGGCTAACCATCTAAGACACCAAACAGGAGACATTCCATGATCCAAAAAGCACCCCTTGAATCCGCCCTCGCTGCCGTCAAAGCCGCATTCCCCGCTGCCAAGCCCAAAATCGGTATGGTTCTCGGCTCCGGCTGGAGCGATGTGGCCGCCGCCTTTGAAAAACTAGGCGATATGTCCTACTCCGACATTCCCGGCCTCGGCGCCACCGGCGTCGTGGGCCATGCGGGCCGCCTGCTGTGGGGCAAATCGTCCGGAATAGAAACATTCATCTTTCAAGGCCGCCGCCACGTCTATGAAGGCGTCGGTTGGGAAGCAGTTGCCATCCCCACCTACATCGTCAAACAATTCGGCGCAAAAGCGATTTTTTTGACCAATGCCGCAGGTGGCACCCGCGTGGATTGGGCTCCCGGCGACCTCATGATCATTGAAGACCACATCAACTTGATGGGTGTCACGCCATTCATGAGCGACCACGATCCCTTCTGGGGCCCGCGCTTCCCCGATCAGTCCTATGTCTATAACAAGGCCTTGCGCGCGATTCTGACTCGCGCTGGAAAGAATGCCGGCATCCCTCTTCGCAATGGCGTCTATTTGGCCAGCACGGGTCCCACCTTTGAAACGCCAGCCGAAGTCCGTGCGTGGCGCACCCTCGGTGCCGATGCCGTCGGCATGAGCACCGTGCCCGAGGCCATGCTCGCCAATGCCTGCGGACTCCGCGTGGCAGGACTCTCCTGCATCACCAACATGGCCAGCGGTATTCTTGACCAACCTCTCACCCACGAGGAAGTCAACGAGACCACCAAGAAATCCATGTCCAACATGAAAAAATTAATTCTTCAATTCTGGGCCGAACTGGCAAAAGAAGACATCTAGACGCAAAGGAAGGAACCTCATCATGTCCAAGAAGACGTCCAAAAAAGAATCGAAAAAAGCGTCCAAGAAAACCTCCTCCGATATGCAGTACCACGTTCACCTGAAACCCGGCGACGTGGGCCGCTATGTCTTGCTCCCCGGCGACCCCGGCCGCGTGCCTCTCATTGCCTCGTTTTTCGACGATGCCGAAGAAGTTGCCAACAACCGCGAATATCGCACATGGACGGGTACCGTCGCTGGCATCAAGGTGTCCTGTTGTTCCACCGGCATCGGTTGCCCCTCCACCGCCATAGCCGTGGAAGAACTCATCAAGTGCGGGGCCGATACCTTCATCCGCATTGGCACTTGCGGCGCCTTGCAACGCGAGGTGAAACTCGGCGACCTGTGCATCACCACCGCCGCCGTGCGCGAGGAAGGTACCACGCGCCAGTATGTCCCGCTCTCCTATCCCGCCGTGGCCGATCTCGATGTCACCTTGGCCCTGCGCCAAGCGGCCCAAAACCTGAAACTGCCCGCCCACACGGGCATCGGACATTGCAAGGATGCCTTCTTCATCGAAGATAAGGATATCCCCATCCGCGAGGAAATTGATGCTCTCTGGAATGCGTGGTATCGATCCAACGTCATTTCCACTTCGATGGAATCGGCGGCCCTGTTTGTCGTGTCCAGCATCCGCCGCGTTCGCGCCGGCGAAGTGCTCGCCACCATCGGCCTCACCTACGACGACGCCCCCATCATCGCCAAAGTCGGTGTTGAAGAAGCCATCCGCACCGCAATCGAGGCTGTCAAAATCCTCGACAAACAAAGCCGGAAGTAAATCCAACGAACCCGTTCAAAAGCCGCCCGGAATCCTCCGGGCGGCTATTTTAGTTCAATGTGCCAACGAGCGCACCAAGCTCATCGGAAGACTCCAATATTCTCCCCCCCCGAAAAGCGTCCCGCCATTTTCCACCCACACGTTTCCGTGCGCGATACAGAGTGGCATACGCAATATCGGGTGCCGCAGAACCAGCTCCCCCCAAGAGCTCGGCCCCACGTCGAACGTTATCGATCATCCAAGCAGGCAATCGTGCGGCATAATCGTTTCGCGTCACTTCTCCCTTGTGGCACGACAAGGCCCGGCACAGTGTGGAGAGCTGTTCCTCTCCGGCCGCCACCATCAAATTGGGGTGTTCCAGCGGATGCCAATATTCGGTTTCCACCAGCGAGAATTCCAGCGGCGTCAAGGCATCCATGGCGGCTACGCCCAGTCTATGCGTTGCTCGATGTGTCGCATGACCATCCTTGGCATGCGGCAACACCACAATCGATGGTTTGATCTTTTCCAACAACCCAACAAGGTCGGTCTCGTCAGCCGTTCCCACGGATGCGGAAACAGGAAACCGCAGACGAAACCCAAGGATTTTGCAGGCTTCGCGCAATTCCTTTGCACGGGCCATTCGGCGCTCTTTCTGGCTACCCATCGTCACCGGCACCACCCACACTTCACACCCGCACTCTTCCTTCAAGCGCAAAGGAAGAAGCCCAATGATGCTTTCATCGTCGGGATGCGGCGCCAAGATCATCACACGTGTTTTCATACCGCTTCTTATCCCGCTCTTTCTATTTCTCGCCAAGCCAATTCTTCCATCAGGTCGAAACGCTTGAATTTCATCAGAAATGGAGTAGGATTTTGAAAGTAATCCAATGCGACTCATGCTTTACAATATGCGTTACGCGACCGGTACGGGCATCAAATTTCACCTCCCCTTCCCGTTCGGCGGCTTTTTCAGAAAAACTCACAAGAATCTCGACTCCCTCATCCACTTTTTTCTCGAACAAAAAGCCGATGTTCTCGGCCTCGTTGAAATTGACTCCGGTTCCTATCGAACAGGAAATCAGTGCCAAGCCGATTCGATCGGAAAAAAACTAGGTCACCGCACCTTCTGCCGGTCCAAGTATGGCAAACAATCCTGGCTGGGACGCCTGCCCGTCATGCGCAAACAAGCCAATGCCTTTCTTTGCAACAACCGGGTCATTCGCGAAAAAACCCATTTCCTCCGCAAAGGCGTCAAACGCCTCGTCCTCGAACTCGAGCTGGAACAAGTCGTCATTTTCGTTGTTCATTTAGCCCTTAGCAAACGCTGTCGCCAAAGCCAATTAGCCGACTTATCCGCCTTGGTGAAAAAATCCAAAAAACCCTATTTAGTCGCCGGCGACTTCAACGCATTTGCCGGAAAAATGGAACTTGATGGCTTCATGAAAGACTTGCATCTCGCCAGCGCCAATCTCGCCAATGCTCCCACTTTTCCGAGTCGATCGCCACGCTGGCAACTCGATTTCATTTTGCACAGCCCCGAAATCCATGTCACCCACTTCGAGGTCGCCCACCACATCCGCCTCAGCGATCACCTCCCGCTCATCTGCGACTTCGAAGTACGCAAAGCCAAAACCGTTGCCTCTGCCTGACACCCCGAACGCCTCCCCCATCCGCCTGCCCCCCCCCACACCCCAGCTATCACATATAATTATAAGTGATAGCTCGACTTTTCCACGCAATGGAAAACTTTTTCTTCCCCACTTGTGGCTTTGAACGCCGCCGCATGAAACGTCGATGCCGCCCATGAATTGCCGTTGCGCCCGACAGGAAGACCGTCTAGGATACGCCTCCGACTAGGAGACCTTCCCATGAAGAAATGCTTGGCATATTTGCTGTTCGCCGTTTGGGCGTCCCCCCTCATTGCGCAAGAAATGAAAACGGACTGGGCCTATCACGCGGTCGGTAGCAGTAGCCGATGGACAGAAACCGTTCCCGGCGAAAGTTTCACTTTTCTTGCCAACGGTTCAGACCAAGTCGGTGATACCGACACGATTACCCTCTATCTCCTCACGGACCAAAATTTTGCTGACGAGATGGATGAGCAAATCTATGTGCGTTGGTGGGACGGAACCATGTCGCATTGGATCATGGGATCTTGGGTGAAAAATGTTTTCTTGGATGCGCAAAAACCTGAAACTCAATTTCATCGGTCACCTGCAGAAGGTTCCCTTTGCCTCGATCTCTGGAGGATTGAAATCCCGTCTTGGATCACCCAACCCGGTGAAAATTTCTATGCCATTCAGTTGAAAGGATATTCTCCTCAATCGTCCAATGAACGGTATTTATTGAGCAAACCCGGCGGCGATTTCTCCCGCACCAATCGGCTCGGACAAGTGTGGTCCGCCTCCGAGGAATTTGACGGCCAAGACTGGATGATCAACGTCTGGCAGTAAAGGAACCCTATCACTTGCCACCTCAGGTTAATACAATTTTAACTATTCGACCACTCTCCTCCCTTGACTTTTCATTCCGAAAACCTTCAGGCTAGGTTCCACTTGGAGAAAATATGCCAAACCCCGTGTCGCGAAAAAAAATAGATCCCGCCCTCCGCAATCAGTGGGGCATCATTGGCATCCTTCTCGCCATTCTGTTGGCTGGCTGGTACATCTATTCAGGGGGGCGTCTGAATGTTGACGATGAGCCAGAAAAGAAAGAGTGGCTCAAAAACTACGTCAAGATTGTGTGCCCGCGTTGCAATAAGGACCCTGAACTGCTAAAGAACTGTTCCCTCTGCAATGGCCTCGGATTCATTTGGGTAGATAAAACCAAAGACTTTCCTGAAGAAATCATCATACCGTAAGCCTGTTTTCGTGAGCATTCCGCTGATGGTATTCTTTTGGTCATGAAGCTGATCTCACGGTATCTCCTCGGCCATGTTCGTCGGCCTTGGCTCTATATCATGGCCGGCTTTTCGATCATTGCCGTCTTGGTCGATCTGTTCAGCAACTTTGTGGACTTCATGGAGGCGGGGACCCCCATCCCCAACGTCCTTCTCTACTACGCCATCCTGATTCCAACATACCTTCCCTTCATGCTCCCTATTTCCCTGCTGTTGGCCCTGCTTTACGCCTTGTGGCAACTCGGGAAAAACTCCGAGCTCACCGCGATGCGCGCCAGTGGCCTCAGCCTCACCCAGCTCATCACGCCCTACCTTGTCAGCGGATTCCTGGCCGCCCTCTTCCTTCTGGCCGTCAATGAACTATTCAATCCATGGGCCATGCACTGGACTAAGCAGTTTCAAGCCATGCAGGGGTCCAAGCACTCTAAGCAAACCCACCTCGCCACGAATTTGGCCTATAAAAATGTTCCCGGTCGCCGCATTTGGCGAATTGGCTCTTTTGATACCCGCCCTTCCTTTTCCTTTGAAATGCGTGGAATCAATCTGACGCAACAGCGCCCGGACGGTTCAGACGAGTTTCGAATGGATGTCGAACGTGCCCGCTGGGTGGATGGCCATTGGTGGTTTGAAAACGTCAGGACCCAATACTATCAAGGACTGAACAACGACAACGATGGAGGAATCGTCACCTCACCCAACTCCGAAATGACCATGTTGTCGGAAACTCCTAAAGATTTCATGAATGAAATCAAAGACTCTACCGAACGTTCCGCGCTCGACATCTTGAAATTCATCAAAACTCACCAAGGGATCTCAGAAGAAACTCGAAACCGCCTCATGGTGGATTTTCACTATCGCTTGGCCGCTCCATGGCTGTGCTTCATTGTTATCTTGGTCGGAGTTCCCTTCGGCACCCATTCCGGTCGACGCGGTATGGGCATAGGCATCTTGCTGGCGCTTCTGGTTTTCTTTGGCTACTACATCCTCATGGGTCTCGGCTTGGCCTATGGAAAACGACAAATGCTCTCTCCTGTCCTCGCTGGCTGGTTGCCGGACATCGTCTTTACCATCCTCGGTCTCATTCTCCTTCGCCGCATTCGATGACGTTCCTCGCCGTCGATTCGGCTCTCATTCCCCGCGGGGAAAGCCTTGCGAGCTACGGTTTCATCGTATAGCATGCCCGCATCAATCAGCATCCAGTCCAAGTAGGAGATAGTGTATGACCGCCAAAATCACTCGTGAATTTCTCGAAAAAATCCCCAAAACAGACCTTCACCTTCATTTGGATGGTTCTCTGCGTATTTCCACCCTGATTGAGCTCGCCAAAGAGGCTAAAATCAATCTCCCCTCGGAAACCGATTCCGGCTTGCAAGAACTGGTCTTCAAGGAAAAATATCAAGACTTGCCCGATTATCTGCGTGGATTCGGCCTCACGTGCGCCGTCTTGCAAACCCCGGAAAACTTGGAGCGGGTGTCCTATGAACTCGCCCAAGACAGCATCGCCGAGAATGTGCGCTACATCGAAGTGCGCTATGCTCCACAGTTGCACATTCGCCCCGGCTTCACCGTTCAAGAGGTCATCGAGTCCGTCAATCGTGGTTTGGAGCGAGCCCAAAAAGAACACAATGCTTCTGCGGCCGTCAAACAAGGGGGCGACATCCCCTTCCACTACGGCATCATCACTTGCGCCATGCGGTTTTTCAATCGCCACATGTCGGCCTATTACGCACAACTCTTCGATGTGATGCCCCACGCTCCCGCCAAGGAAGTCATGGCCGTGGCCTCTCTGGAAATGGCCCGCGCCGCCGCCACCCTGGCCCATCAAAAGGGCATTCCCGTCGTGGGGTTCGATCTCGCTGGCGCCGAAGCGGGATTCCCCGCTATCGACCATAAGGAAGCCTATCAATTCGCCCATGTTCACTTCTTAAAAAAAACCGTTCATGCTGGCGAAGCCTATGGCCCCGAATCCATTTTCCAAGCCATCACCGAATGCCATGCCGACCGCATCGGCCACGGCACATTCTTGTTTTCGGCCGACAAGGTCAAGGATCCTTCCATCAAGGACCCGGACTATTATGTGAAGTGTCTCGTCGACTACATTGCCTCCCGCCGAATCACCCTCGAAGTATGCCCCACCAGCAATCTCCAAACCATTCCGGCCATCTCCTCGGTGGTGGAACACCCGCTCCGGCGCATGCTTGAAGCGAATCTGTCCGTCTCCATCTGCACGGACAATCGGTTGGTCTCCCGTACCAGCGTCACTCGCGAATTAGAATTGGTTTGCAACCACCTTCCCGTCACCCCCGCCATCCTGCGCAACATCATTCTGGCTGGCTTCAAGGGCTCCTTCTTCCATGGCCCCTACAATGAAAAACGAGCGCTGGTCCGTCAGGTGATCAATCGCTACGATGCCTTGGAAAAACAATATCTGGAATTCCCCGCAACATAAGATTCCACATGAGACACCTCAAGGGGAAGTGGACTCTTCAGCTGGCGCTGGCCTTGCTCATGGTAAGCGCCATTTCTGCCTGTCGTTCCAACGTCTCTCTACAACCTGTTTCTCAAATCCCCTTGCGAATCGGGATTGTGGCGGACTCTCCTCCCTTGATTTTTCGCCTCAACGGACAGTGGGCAGGAATCGAAGCCGACCTCGGAAGAGCCTTGGCCCAACGTCTGGGGATGAAGCCCGTATTCGTGGCGTTTCCATCCCTCCAACTCTCCTCCGCTCTCCTCGAAGGGAAGGTGGATATCCTCATGGCCGGATTAACCATCTCGGAGGAACGTCGCGTCCAGATGGACTTTTGCCTCCCCTATCTGGTCGTCGGTCAGGCAGCGCTCATTCGCACAACCGACCTTCCCCGCTTCAACACGGAAATGAAGGTTCGGGCCACCTCCCAACGCGTGGGAGTCCTTTCCGAAACCGCCGGCGACCGATTGGTTTCCAGCTACTTTTCCACCGCCAATCGCATCCCCTTCGCCAGCCTCAAGCACGCCGCAGAAGCCCTCCTCCAGAATCGCGTCGACATGGTCATCTATGATGCCCCCGCCGCCTGGTGGATGGCGCTCGCCCACGAGGGCCAACTCTCTACCGCGCCCGCACTCTTTGCTAGAGAGGAAATTGCATGGGGAATCCGTCGCGAAAGCACGGGCCTCCGTTCTTCCGCCAATCAAGCCCTTGCCGATTGGCAAAAAGACGGCACCCTCGAATCCATTCTGCAACGGTGGATTCCGTACTCCAAGTAGCTATGAATGCATCTTCATCCGTGGATGCCTCTTTTCTTGTTGTTGGCGCGGGCCCCGCCGGTCTCCTCGCCGCATGGGCCGCTGCCCAACGCCATCTGCCAGCCGGGGTGCTCGTCGTCGACCGCATGCCCGTTCCCGGCGCCAAGCTAGCCGTCACCGGTGGCGGGCGCGGCAACCTGAGTCATCTCACCAACGAAGAAGAATTCGCACAAGCGTTCGGACGTCACGGACGCTTCACCGTCCCCGCCTTTCGTTCCCTCCCCCCCGATGCCCTTCGATCCCAATTGGCCACCCTTGGCATTCCTACCACCGTCGACCCCGCTGGCCGCATTTATCCCAAATCGCAGTCTGCCGCTCACGTTCGCGATGCTCTGTTCAACGCCTGCACACAAGCGGGCGTTCGTTTTCTTTTTCAGCATCCCGTGAAGAACATCACGCCTCCCGAAACCCCCTCCCAACCGTGGTGCGTGGATGCCCTCACCGCCCATTCCATTCTTCTGGCCACCGGCGGCCAATCCACGCCAGCCTTAGGCTCCGATGGAACCGGCTATCGCCTAGCTTCCGCCCTCGGCTACGACATCGTACCTCCCGCCCCCGCCCTCACTTCTTTCCACACGGTGGAAACTTGGCCCGCCTTGCATAGTGGCCTCTCCCTGCCCGATATCACGCTCACCATCCCCGCGCTCAAGGGGCCCGTGGCTTCCGAACGCGGCGAACTCCTGTTCACCCATCGCGGTCTTTCCGGCCCCGCTGTTATGAATCTTTCGGGACGAGTCGCCCGCCTGCTCCTCAAGGGCAATCCCGTACCCATCCACCTCACCCTTCTTCATGAAAAGCCGGATTTCCTTCGACTGCGCAAAACCGACGGCTCTCGCACCCTCCATTCATTTCTTTCCCGCCTTCTTCCCCGTACGCTTGCCGACACCCTTCTCCAACTGGCGGACATTCCAGAAGGTCACACTTTTTCCCGACTCTCCGCTGCACAAGAAAAATCCCTATGCATTCACCTATTTTCCCTCCCCCTCCGCATTCAAAACACGGGCCGTTTTCAAGAGAGCATGGTCACCTCCGGCGGCGTGTTGCTGAAACAAGTTCATTCGGATACGCTAGAAGGCCGCCTCACCCCGCGCCTATATTTTGCAGGCGAAATCCTGAACCTCGACGGCCCCACCGGTGGCTGGAATCTCCAATGGGCCTTCTGCTCGGGCTATCTTGCGGGGTCTCGCGTCCCTCACCTCTAAACGGATTTTTTTCATGCCCCACATTCCTCACGTTCTGAAAGTCGCCGCCGCTTTGGCAGTTCTCTATTCCTCCTGGGGCTCATCCTACATCGCCAATCATTTCGCCATTGCCGACATGCCTCCCTTCCTCATGACCAGCGCCCGCATGCTCATTTCCGCCCTGCTGATGTGGGGTATTTCGATTCTTCAGCGCGACACCACTCGACCGGCCCTCCGCGACCTCTGGCGCCACTTCATTGTCGCCTGCCCCATGATTGTTTTCGGCAGCGGTTTCCTCGCCAAATCGCAGGAAACCGTGTCCTCCAGTACCGCCGCCTTGGTCCTAGGCGTCACTCCCGCTTGCCTTCTCTTGGGTGGTTGGGCCATCCGTCGCCTGCCACGGCCAACCCTCTCTCAATCCATCGGACTCCTGATCGGCTTCATTGGGCTCGCCATGATCTCCCATCAAACCCGATCCGATGGACGCACCACCTACCCTCTGGGCCTGTGGTACCTGCTCATTTGCATCGGCGTCTGGGTGGTCGGAACCCTCTATTACCACTCCTTCCCGAATCCCCTTTCCACCGTTCGCTCCGTGGGCCTCCTGTTTTTCTTCGGCGGCCTTCAAATGCTCGTACTGGGCCTTCTGCTGGGAGAAGGCACCCGCGTTCATCTGTCTAGCATTGGCGGCCCCGCATGGCTCGGCTTCGCCGCCCTCGTCCTCGGTGCCTCCCTCGGTGGCTTCACCAGCTACTTCTGGCTCCTTCGCCATAGCACCCCCGCCATCGCCATTTCGTACGAGTATGTCGTCCCCGTCATCGGTCTGTTGTTAGGCTGGTGGCTGGCCGACGAACCTCTCAACGCGCCCATTCTCGCCGCCTGTGCCTTAACTGTGCTCGGCGCATTTTTCATCATGAAACAAACCAAAGAAGCCGACCCCCTCGCCCCTTGATTCCGTTCTGTGGCACCCTTGCCCCCACCCCCGCCATCGTGATAGTCTGTCGGCATGAAAGTTTTTGATTGTGACTATCTGGTCATCGGTTCCGGTCTCGCCGGTCTCTCTGCCGCTCTGGAATTCGCGCCTCACGGACGCGTGATTCTGTGCGCCAAACGCACTCTTGCGGAAAGCAATTCCACCTATGCCCAAGGCGGCATAGCCGTGCCAATCGCCGAAGATGACACCATCGATTCTCACCTCACCGACACCCTCACCGCAGGCGCGGGCCTCACCCGTGCCGACGTGGCCCGAGAAATCATCGCGGGCGGAGCCGCGCGTATCGCCGACCTCGAAACGTGGGGCGTTCAATTCGAGCGCAAACCCCGTACTCATCGGCGCGAATCCGACGCCGAATATGATCTCGGACGCGAAGGCGGTCACACCGTTCGGCGCGTTCTCCACAGCGGCGACATCACCGGTGCCGAAGTCATTCGCGTCATGGCCGAACGGATTCGGCAGCAAGCCTCCGTCCACGTGCTGGAAAACCACATGGCCATCGACTTAATCACCACCGGCTGGCTCAAAGTGCCCGGCGACGACGCCTGCATCGGTGCCTATTTTCTGGATCGTCAGAACAGTGAAATCCTTGCTGTGCGCGCTCCCCACACCGTCCTCGCCACCGGCGGCGCTGGAAAAGTGTATCTCTACACCAGCAATCCCGACATCGCCACCGGCGATGGCATCGCCATGGCTTGGCGCGCTGGTCTACAAATCCGCAACATGGAATTTGTGCAATTTCATCCCACCTGTCTCTATCATCCCGAAGCCAAGTCTTTTCTCATCAGCGAGGCCGTACGCGGCGAAGGCGCCCGCCTCCTCAACGGTGCGGGACACGCCTTCATGAAGTCCTATGACCCGCGCGCCGAACTGGCCCCCCGAGATATCGTTGCCCGCGCCATCGACCACGAAATGAAAATTCGCGGCGACGCCTGCGTCTATCTGGACATCACGCACAAAGGCGAGCCTTTCCTCCGTCGCCGATTTCCCAACATCTTTGCCACCTGCAAAAAATTTGGGTTCAACATGGCCAAGCAGCCCATCCCCGTCGTTCCAGCCGCGCATTACTTCTGCGGCGGCGTAGCCACCGACACCCGTGGCCGCACCGAAATGGCCGGCCTGCACGCCGCCGGAGAAGTCACCTGCACCGGCCTGCACGGCGCCAATCGCCTCGCCAGTAATTCCCTCTTGGAAGCCCTCGTCTGCGGCCATGCCGCCGCACGCGACATCCTGGAAAATCCGCGCAAAAAATCTCGCCGCATCAAAATTCCCGCGTGGAAAATTGGCGATGCCGTCCCCTCCGACGAAGCCGTCGTCGTGACCCACAACTGGAATGAAGTTCGCACCGTCATGTGGGACTATGTCGGCATTGTCCGCACCAATCGCCGCCTCGCCCGAGCCCTCCGCCGCATCACCACTCTTCGCCGCGAAATTCGCGCCTATTACCGCGACTATCTCGTCACGGCCGATCTTCTCGAATTGCGGAACATTTCCGCCGTGGCCGAACTCGTCATTCGCTCCGCCATGCTCCGCCGCGAAAGCCGCGGCCTCCACTACACCCTCGACTATCCCTACACCGCCGACAGCATGTGCCGCGACACCATCATTCAAGACCTCCCCGGCGGCGGCGCCGTCTAATCGCCTTCCTTTTCTGTGCAGCTCCTGCTCCAGCTCTTCCGCGGCTTTCTGGTCGGCCTCGCCGGCCTTTTGCCCGGACTTTGCGGCAGCACCCTCCTCGTCCTCTTCCACATCTATCGCCCCCTCACCGCCGCCCTCGCCCATCCCTTCACCGACTTTCGCAAAAATCTCCTCCCCTTTGTTCCATTCCTTCTCGCCGCCGGTGTCGGCATCCTCGTTGGTAGCCGACTGCTCGCCACCATCTTTTCGCGCCACGAAATCCCCATGCTCTACCTCTTCATCGGCTTCATGCTCGGTGCCCTCCCTGACCTGTTTCGCCATGCCCACCGCGCCAAAGGCCGCCCCTCCGACTGGATCGCCTTTGCTGTGATGCTCACGCTCTGCCTCGCCTTGACCCTTCTGCAAAACCACCTCCCGCCCCGCAGCAACGCCCTCGAAGGAAGTCCCACCATCTGGTTACTCGCCGGCGCCGGCATTGGCCTGGGCAGCATCATCCCCGGAGCCAGCGTCGCCTTCCTCCTCATCTACTTCGACATCTATCAGCCCCTGCTTGACGGCGTCTCCCGCCTCCAACCCGCCATTCTACTGCCCGTCATTTTCGGCACCGCCCTCGCCATCCTTCTCTTTTCTCGCGCCGCCGACTGGCTCTTTCGCACGGCCGAAGCCGCCGCCACTCGCGGCGTCTTAGGCCTTGTCGTCGGCTCCATCGTCCTCGTCTATCCCGGCTGGCCCGGCGCCGCACAAGGGGGTTGGTGTCTCGCCCTTCTCCTCATTGGCATCCTTCTCTCCGCCTTCCTAAACAAACTGGCTCCACCCCCGAATACCACCTAGCAGACGAGAGTCTCCCCGTGTGTAGCGTTATAGAATGAAAAGGATTTCTTCACCCCTCTCGACCGCCAAGCGTCGGGTTTTCCGGATTCTGGCCATTGCGCTTCCCTTTCTTGTTTTGGTTTCAATCGAAGGAGGATTACGCCTTTGGGGTCGTGGCGGATATCCCCCCTTCCTCCGCGAAGCAGGCCACCTGCCCACAGGCGAAACTCTCTGCCTCGTAGAGCCCGCCGCTTCCAAGCCGTATTTCTTTGCCAATCCAGACCGTCCCGGATACGCCGAGCAAACGAATTTCCGGATGCCGAAACCGGCCGGAACGATTCGCATTTTCCTCGTGGGCGAATCCGCAGCAAAGGGCTATCCACAACCGCGCAACTTGTCGATGGCCGCATTTCTGCAAGCGATGCTTCAATCTGCCTGGCCAGAACGCACGGCCGAAGTAATCGATCTGGGCACCACGGCTGTTGCGAGCTTTCCTCTCGTCTATCAAGTGAGCGATGCGCTTCGCTACGACCCGGATCTGTTCATCTTCTACGTCGGCAACAATGAATTCTTCGGAGCATATGGCACAGGATCCATCAACGCCTCGGGCATCTTACACCCTCGCGTTCTGAAGGCACTTCGCGCCGTGCGAGGAACAGCCCTCTTCCAAACACTGAACGAGGCCCTGCGGAGAAAAAGCGATGACCGTCAAACCCTGATGGAGCAAATGATGGGTCGCGCGACCATTCCGGCCGATTCGCCTCTGCGCACCGCCGCCGCTCGGAATCTTGAAAATAATCTCATCTGCATGCTCGAGCAGACCCAAGCCGCCGGTGTTCCCGCTCTGGTCTGTACCACCGCAAGCAACGAAGCCGATCTGGCCCCGTTGGGCGAAGAGAATGAACAAGATGACGTGTCGGCGGGACGTGAACTCCCGAATGATGGCACTCACCAATCTTCCCAGAGCGCCCGAGCCCATTTCCAGATGGGAAGTGCACTTGCCGCCGCCGGCGATCTCGCGGGTGCCCGAAAAGCGTTTCTGGCGGCCCGAGACATGGACACATTACCCTGGCGCCCGACATCGCAAACCGAAGCCGCCATCCGTTCTGCCGCACGCCGCATGGGAGTTCTTCTCTGCGACGTGGCCGAACAATTCCGGCAGGCCGCCCCGAAGGGCACCACCGGCGCAGAAATCGTCGACGACCATGTGCATCTGACCTTGCGCGGTCAGATCATGGCCGCCCGGTATATGGCCGAGGCGATGATCGCCCTGCCCGAGCCTGTTCAGGTTTCCGCCGCCGCCCTCGCCGAGCTACCCGCCCCAGACGAACTGCTACAACGCCAAGGCGCAAATATCTACGACGAATATCGCGTGAACCATACATTACGAGTGCTGTTCGGCGTGAACTTCATGCGACGCTCCAATCCGAAAACGTGGGAGCACTTCGACCTCGCCTGCCGTCGCGCCGAAGCGAAGATGACTCCGGCCATACTCGAAGCCGCCCGCCAGTGGCAAACCATGAAGCCGCACGCTGGCGGGCTACGGCCCATCGCAGGCATGGTTGCACGGGTGCTGTTGCGGGAAGGCCGCACAGAGGAAGCGCTACGCCTTTATGAAATTGCCGCGCGGCAAGTTCCGGACTACACCTCCTGGCATCTTGAATACATCTACTTCGCTCTGGCCTGCCGCGACAAACTGGCCGGTGACCTTTCGTCGGACGAGCGGGACATCGCCATCCGCGCCATCCGCGAAGGGGAATTTCTTTTAGCACAGGGATTTTCGCAGACGGGCATGACCGAACGCTACATGGGCCGCCTCCACCAATTGAGAGGCGAATGGACCGAGGCCATCGCACCGCTACTCGCGGCCCGCCCGCGCATGAAGGATGAAGACCGGGTTGCCTGCGATCAAGCGTTGGTCTTGTCCTACGCCAAAACATCCCGGACCGCCGACGCACTGGCCTTGGTTGAGGATGGCATTCAAAACGGCGGACGTTTTTCCGGAATCTATCGTAAAATGCGTACTGAACTTTCCGCGACGACGGATCCGTAATCAAGGCCCCTACAGTTCCGTGTATTTCTTCGCGGAACCTTTGGATTTTCGAACGGGATATTTGCGAGCGTTGATACGGATTTTCTTGCGAATCTCAGACGGCAAATCCAAATCCATGTGGTTCGCCAGAAGGAGCGCATAGTTGACAACATCCGCCAACTCCTGCGCGATGGCCTTGCGCCGCACACGGTCCCGGATCCGTGCCTCGCACTCGGCATCCGTGCACCACAAAAATTGCTCCTGCAGTTCAGCCGCCTCAATGGCCAGCCCGGCCACAAGATTCTTGGGCGTGTGAAACTGCTTCCAGTCGCGCGCATCGCGAAACTTCACGACCTCGTCGCGTAAACTCGTCCAATCGTTTTTCATCCCACCCTCTTCCTGCGATTTTTCCACACAATGGAAAACTTTTTCTCCATTTTTCCACACAATGGAAAAAATGTTTCCACACTGTGGAAAACTTCCAGCTATCACAATTAATTAATTGTGATAGCTATCCTTTTCCGGTTACTAGAAGGAGACGGCGGGGGCTTTTTCCGCGCCTTGCGTGGCTTCGAAGGGCGTGCGGGGATTGAATCCGCCCAAGCGTGCGAGAAACACCGTTGGCATGGAGCGAATCAGCGTGTTGTAGGCTTGCACGGCACCATTGTAGCGCTGGCGCTCGACGCTGATGCGGTTTTCTGTCCCGGCCAATTCATCCTGCAAAGCGATGAAGTTTTGATTGGCCTTCAAATCAGGATAATTTTCCATCACCACCATTAGGCGCCCCATGGCCCCTTCCAGCATCGATGCCACGCCAGCCTTCGCCTGAGGAGTTTTGGCTTCTCCCCATTGGCTTCGCAAACGAGTAATTTCTTCCAGTGTACCACTTTCGTGCGTGGCGTATCCCTTCACCGTGTTGACCAGATTCGGAATCAGATCGAAGCGCCGCTGAAGCACGGACTCCACGTTGGCCCACGTCTTATTGCATTCTTCGTCCTTCGCCACCATGCCATTCCACATTCCCATGAAACTCAGGCCAACCACAATACCGAGGATGGCCACCACAATTCCAACCAACAAACAACCTTTGCCCATGACTCTCTCCTTATTCGTCCGACTCGTTTTTAATCACCAACTGCGACTCGACCCGCCACCGCCCGAACTGCCGCCTCCAAAACCGCCAAAGCCGCCCCCCCCCGAGCTGCCTCCGCTTTTCCAGCCAGAGGACAAGGAGCCTCCTGACCCACCGCCCCGATTTCCGCGAATGGCCGCTCGCACAATGAACAAAAAGAACGCAACAAAAAACACCAGAAAAACAAGTGCCGCAATCGGATTCATCTCCGCAACGACGGGTTCGGGAAGCTCGGCCCCCCCCATCACGTTCAGCAAGATGTCGGCCCCATCCAACAGCCCTTGGCTATAGTTCCCTTCCTTGAATCGGGGCACGATATATTCGTCCTGAATGCGCCCGGTCTTGGCGTCTGGCAAAATGCCTTCCATGCCGTAGCCGACTTCAATGCGCATTTTTCGATCATCCACGGCGGTGAGAAGCAGCACGCCATTATCCTTGCCCTTTTGACCAATGCCCCATTGAGCAAACAGCTTGGAGGCAAAGTCGTCGATTTCGCCACCCTGAAGCGACTTGATGGTGACCACGGCCAACTCCGCTCCGTTGGTGGCTTTCAACGCTTCGATGCGAGTGTTCAGTTCGGTTTCCTGCTCCGGCGTGAGCAAGTCTGCCCAATCGCTAATCGGCCCTTGCGGTTTCAGGCTGGCCCGAAACTGATCCGACTCCGCCGCACTCCCCTGCCCCATCGCGCACGACACACAGAGAGCCCACAACGTCAAAATGCAAAAACTATTTTTCCAGTTCATGCGGGTAAGCTACCAAAACCCATGCGTGGCGCGAGTTGTTTTTGATTCTCTCCACATCTGCGGTAGGTTGTCGTGAAGGAGAGCATCATGACCAAACGCTCAACAGAAAAGCCGGCCGAGAATCTGATGTCCAAAGTGATTTCCATGGCGGCGATGGTGGCGGTGGCGCCGGATGCCGTCGTGAGCCGAACCGTCGTTTCCAAGAAAGCGGGCACAGTAACCTTGTTTGCATTTGATAAAGGACAAGGCCTCAGTACCCATTCCGCACCGTATGATGCGTTGGTCTTCATTCTGGATGGGGCCGTTCGAATCACCATCGACGAAAAAAATCTGCGGGCAAAAGCGGGCGACATGGTTTTGATGCCGGCCAATCATCCCCACGCCCTCCACGCCACTCAGCCTTTCAAGATGGCGCTGGTGATGATCAAGGAGAAATGAACTTCTCTTCGACATCGTCCACATATTGTTGCGCCCGAGTTCGTGGCAGATCGGCTGGAACAGAAGCGGGCTCATCAAATTCACTTGGCGTGGCCCGATCGAAGGCGTCCACATAGCGCTTTCGGGATTGATGATTTTCTAAATAGTTTTGATGAGCTCGCTCGGCGCGGAGCCATAGCTGATTCAGAGCGACTTGCCATGTGGCATCGTCGGGGGGCTGATTTTTTTCCGGATTTTTGGGTGCGCGTTTCCACCACGAAGATTTGGCAACGGGCAGCGTAGCGAGTTGCTCTAAAAAGGCTGCATAGGAGACCAGCACGTCTTGCATGGCGGGCGGTGCCCCTACACCCAAGCTCTGTACTTGCAGCAACAGCGCGGAGATCACCGAACGTGTCCATTCTTGACCGCGATAGTCGATGAGATCGCGCGCAAACAATTCTTGCGGCACATCGCTCGGGACGTTGTTTCCATATTCCCTCGGACGAAAATTCAGCATTTGCAACAACTGTTCCTCGACTTGAAGTCCACGATCTCCCCAAGACTCCAAGGTGCGGCTTCGAGCGCGCTTCTCCAAATGGGCCCGCCAGACCTGCTCCGGATTTTGATTTTGCAAGGCAGGAGAGTTTTTGCGTAGCCAAGAGGCGTCGATGGCTTGGCGAGTGCCAATGGCTTTGAACAATATGGCCCAGGTGGTCAGATCGCCATCCGGAAAAAGAAATTCGACCGCGGCGGAGGCATATGCTTTTTCCCTCCAACGACCGGGAGGAAGCTCCGCTAGCTTGATGACCTGCGCCAGCGTCAAGATGCGGTTTTCCAATAACTCGCGTGCAATCCAATCGCGATTACGGGAGCGAAGTGCCGCCTGGGTGTTTTGTTCCAGCCCAACGGAGATCCAGTCCGGCACGCTGGCCCCCATCCCTGTACGTTGTCCCGTAGGCGTGTATTCTGCCGCATAACGATTCAGCAGGAGCCAGCAGGCGCTCTCCATCAGATCCTCGCCATCCAGCCGAAGTCGACCGGGCACAACCAATCGCTGATAGAAACGCCCCTCATCCCAGCCCTGCATTTTGAGTACTTGTGCATCGGGCGTCGACGCACTCTGAACCATGACGCCCAGCACTTGATCGCGCTGCATTGGCAGAGCAATCCCCGTCTTGGCCTCCACATGGTCGGCTAGCTCGGACAATTTTCCCGCCAGCACCATGTTCTCGGCGGAGGTCAACCCCGAGACCATGAAACGCCGGTCGGCGCTAAAGATCGTGGCGCGTCCCGTGGTTCCCACTCGCATTGCGGCTTCTGGCGCTTGCGCAACGACCGATGAACAACCCCAGAAAATCCAGAGCCCTATCCAGCACAAGTCAAAGATTCTCACCCGAATGGAGGAAACGGATATCATCCTTTAAATCGGGCGGAAACGAATCCGCTTGGGTTGATCGGCCGCATCGCCAAGGAGACGGCGGCGTTGCTCGTGGTAGCCCTCGAAATTGCCTTCAAACCAAGTGGCGGTTCCATCATCCTCAAATGCCAAGATGTGAGTGGCGATGCGATCGAGGAACCACCGATCATGGCTCACCACCACCGCGCACCCGCCAAAGGATTGCACCCCTTCTTCCAGCGCGCGAAGAGTGGTCACATCGAGGTCATTGGTCGGCTCATCCAGCAAGAGAAGATTACCGCCACGCCGTAACAATTTGGCCAGATGAACGCGGTTGCGTTCTCCGCCCGAAAGCTGACCCACTTTCTTTTGTTGATCCGTTCCCCGGAAATTGAAGCGTGTGCAATACGCGCGGCCGTTCATCGGTTTTCCACCCAGCTCCAGCGTCTCCATGCCGCCTGTGATTTCTTCGAAGACGGTATTCTTCGGGTCCAGAGTATCGCGAGACTGGTTCACATAGGACAATTCAACCGTGTCGCCCACCGTCAAGTTTCCGCCATCGGCTTTTTCCTCGCCGACGATCATGCGAAGCAACGTGGTTTTGCCCGCACCGTTCGGGCCGATGACGCCCACGATGCCACCGCGCGGCAAATTGAAAGCGACCTTGTCCATGATGACCCGGTTGCCATACACCTTGCGCAAATTTTCCGCACGAACGACCAAATCGCCCAGGCGCTTGCCCGAGGGAATCTGGATTTCCAACGAATCTTCGCGCGTGTCGACTTGCTGAGATGCCAGTTCTTCGTAGCGGGACAAGCGGGCTTTGCTCTTGGACATGCGCCCTGTGGGATTGAGGCGAATCCATTCCAGTTCCCGCTGGAGCATTTTTTGGCGAGAGGCGCTCTGCTTGCTTTGCTGGGCGGAAAGCGCCTGCTTGGTCTCCAGCCATTTTTCGTAATTGCCTTTGTAGGGAGTGCCACGCCCGGCATCCATTTCTAAAATCCACTCCGTGACGTTGTTCAGGAAGTAACGGTCATGGGTCACCACCACCAAAGTGCCGCTGAATTTTTTCAGATATTCTTCCAGCCATGCCACCGTCTCGGCGTCAAGGTGATTGGTGGGCTCGTCCAGTAACAAGGCATCTGGGTTGGACAGCAACAAACGGCACAACGCCACGCGGCGCTTTTCGCCGCCGGACAGTTTGCGCACATCGGCATCGCCCGGAGGCAACCGCAACGCATCCATCGCTCGCTCAATTTGGCTGTCAAGACTCCACAAATCGCGCGAGTCAATCAGGTCTTGGAGGCGCCCCATCTCGTTGTTGAGCTTTTCGGATTCAGCATCCGATAGCTTCTCGCCAAGCTTGTCACACACTTCGCCATAGCGGTCGAGAATGGCCTGCGCTTCTGCTGCGCCATCAGCCACATTGCCGGCCACATCCTTGGTCTCGTCCAAATGCGGCTCTTGAGAAAGGTAGCCCACACGAATACCCGGCGCCAAGATGCACTCGCCATGATACTCCTTGTCTAATCCGGCAATCACTTTCAGCAAGGATGATTTTCCCGCGCCGTTGCCTCCAATGACGCCAATTTTGGCACCGAAATAAAACGCCAGAGTGATGTCGTCCAGCACCGTCAAACGGTCATACTGCTTGGACAAATGATTCAGGTTGAAGACATATTCGCCGGCCACGGGGATCTCCTTGTGTTTACGTTGGCGCCCGTCAAGGCGCGGGAATGACTTGCACGGTTGCCGTGCGGTTCAATCGTCGATTTTGGGGCGTATCGTTGGGATACGGCGCTTGAGAGGTGGGCCCAGCCTTGGCCTCGAACACCAACCCCTTGTTCGCGCGCGAAAACTGCGCCAAATGCTCGGCCGCCACCTTGCCCCGCGCTGCCGCAATATCCTCATTGCTTGTGAATTGCACGGTGGGCTTGGTCAGCGGAACGTCATCGGTATAGCCCGTCACCAACACGCGGCCGGAGATTTTCATCGCGACCAATTTGGCCGCCACCGCTTTTAGTGCGCGCATTCCTTCGATCGAAATGTTGGCCGCTGAAACAAATACCGGATCTTCAAAGCGAAGGAGAATGGCTCCCCCATTCTGCGTGGCCACCGTGCCTGGAATCTTCCAATTTACAACAGGCAACTCCACAACGGAGGCCGTCGCCGGAGGAGGCGCAGGAGTGGCGACCGGAGGCGGGGGCGGCAACATCGGCATGGTCACGGGCTCGACAGGGGGCACATCTTCCACAGGCTGAACCTCGTTCAGATTCACGACAGTGTCGTTTCCTTCGTCCGTACGCTCAGGACGAGCCGACCAAAATGCGATCAATGCCACAAGGAAGAAGAGCGCGGCCACAATCGCCATCATGCGCCGGTCCCATTCGACGCCAGAAAACCAGTCTCGAATGGATTGGATCACAGGCGCAAAAGAAAAGGCGGGTTTTGTTGAAGGGGCGGGCAATTCTCGATCCATCGGCTGGGTTGCCGCAGCACGGCGGGGCCGATGATAGACTCCCGTGCGAACAGGCGACGACTCTTCACCCGACTGCGGTGTCGCATCGATGTGACGCACCTGACTCGATTCGGACAGCACCGAACGAACATCAGAAGAAAGATCCGGCGGCATTTCAGATGGAGGCAAGACCATCGGTGTCCCCTCTTGCGACTCCGGCTCGGACTTGGATTTCGCAAATCTCGGCTTCGTGATACTGCGATCGGACAATGACGAGAACAAATCGAGCTGTCGGTCGGAGGCCGGGTCCTTGATGTGGCTTTTTTTGCTATTCAATTTTCCTTGCAGCGCATTCGAAAGTTCACTCATGCCTGTCCCTCCGTCTTTAGATTCATCAACCGGCCACAACCAGATTGACCATTCGTTTGGGAATGAAAATCTTCTTTTTAATTTCCTTGCCCGCAATCTGTGAGGCCACTTCCGGACAGGCCAAGGCTTGCGCCATCACAACGGCTTCATCCGCTTCGGTAGCCACACGGATGCGGCCCCGCAACTTGCCATTCACCTGCACCGGAATATCGATTTCATCCTCGCGCAACTGAGCTTCATCCCACGTCGGCCACGCCTCATGAGCCAGAGTGTCGGAATGACCTAATCGATTCCACATCTCTTCGGCCAGATGCGGAGCAAACGGACTGAGCAACAACACAAACGTGGACAGCATCGACTTGGGCAATGACTCCCAACCTTGTGCCTCATTCACAAAGATCATCATGGCTGAAATGGCCGTGTTGTATTCCATGTGTTCAATGTCTTCGCTTACCTTTTTGATTGCAGCATGCAACGCGCGCAGTTGGGGCTTTGTGGGAAGTCCCTCGGATAGGCGCGCCGAAAGGGCCCCCGTCTCTTCCTCCAACACCAACCGGTACACGCGGCTCAAGAAGCGGAATACGCCTTCCACGCCCTTCATGCTCCACGGCTTCACTTGCGTCAGCGGGCCCATGAACATTTCGTACAGTCGTAGCGCATCCGCTCCATATTCCTTCACAATGTCATCGGGATTGATCACATTGCCGCGGCTCTTGCTCATCTTGAACGCCCGCGCCGAAACGCGCACATCCGGATGGCTCTTCAGCACAAAGGAATCACCCTGCTTTTGCAGGTCGCCCTCGGGCACATGCACGGCTTGCAACTTTTCACCCGTTCGCCGATCGCACCCTTCCTCATTCGCAGCATCGGCCGAAACCCAGGCGCCCGCCGCATCGCGATACACGGTGTATTCCATTTCGCCGAGAATCATTCCCTGATTCACGAGGCGCTGGAAAGGTTCCTTGGTGGAGACCGCGCCGATATCAAACAGCACCTTGTGCCAGAAACGCGCATACAGCAGATGAAGGACCGCATGCTCTGCACCGCCCACATACAAATCCACCGGCATCCAATATTTTTCTTTCGCGGGATCCACGAATGCCGCCGCGTTGCGTGGATCGATATAGCGCAAATAATACCAGCAGGATCCGGCCCATTGCGGCATGGTATTGGTCTCACGACGCGCTTCACCCCCGCATACGGGACAAGTGGCCTTCAGCCATTCTGTTGCGCGAGCTAACGGCGGCTGACCATCCGCCGTTGGGCGGTTGTCTTGCATTTCGGGCAGACGCACGGGCAAATCCTTCTCCGGCACCGTCACCACGCCGCAATTGGGACAATGCAGCAAAGGGAACGGTTCTCCCCAGAAGCGCTGACGGCTGAACAACCAGTCGCGCAACTTATAGTTCACCTTGCCCTCGCCCTGCCCCTTCGAAGCCAACCATTCCGTGATTCGCCGCTTGGATTCCACCACCGGCAACCCGTTCAAGCTGACTTCGGCATTGGCTGAATTCACCAGGGGGCCATCACCCGTGAACGCTTCTTTCGAGAGATCTCCCCCCGCCACGACTTCCACAATCGGAAGGTTAAATTTCTTTGCAAACGCATAGTCGCGTTCATCATGTCCCGGCACCGCCATGATGGCGCCTGTGCCATATCCCCACAATACATAGTCGGCCGTCCAAACCGGGATGTTTTGGCCGTTCACCGGATTGATCGCATACGCCCCCGTGAACACGCCCGTCTTGTCCTTGGCCAGCTCGGTTCGCTCCAGATCGCTCTTGTGAGTTGCCGCAGCACGATAAGCCGCCACCGCCTCGCGCTGTTCTGCCGTCGTGATCTTCTCCACCAGCGGATGCTCCGGCGCCAACACCATATAGGTCGCGCCAAAAAGCGTATCGGGCCGGGTGGTGAAGACGCGAATGGTGTCCGAACCGAGCGCAAAATCAACCTCAGCGCCTTCGCTCTTGCCTATCCAATTCCGTTGCATCTCTTTGATGCTCTCGGGCCAATCCAATCCATCTAAATCCGAAAGCAACCGCTCGGCATACTGCGTGATCTTCAAGACCCACTGACGCATCGATCGCCGCTCCACAGAAAAGCCTTTGGCGCGCCATTCCTCAACTTCTTCATTCGCCAGCACGGCGCACAGGTCGGGACTCCAATTCACGGGCATTTCGCTCTCATACGCCAGACCGCGATTGAACAATTGCAGGAAAATCCATTGGGTCCAGCGCACATATTCCTCATCTGTGGTCGCCACCTCGCGATCCCAGTCATAGGAAAAGCCCAGCATCTTGAGCTGCCGCCGAAAGTTATCGATATTCTTTTCGGTAATCTTGCGCGGATGTTCCCCCGTCTTGATGGCATACTGTTCCGCCGGCAACCCGAACGAATCCCAGCCCATGGGATGCAACACATTAAAGCCCTTCATCCGCTTATATCGAACCTGAATATCCGTCGCCGTATATCCCTCCGGATGACCCACATGCAACCCCTGCCCGCTGGGATAGGGAAACATGTCCAGCACATAACACTTCGGACGGTTTCGATCCACCTCATCGGGAGTGCGAAATGTCTTGTTCTTTTCCCAAAAAGCCTGCCACTTGGGTTCAATTTCAGAATGCGGATACGCCATGGATTTACCTCAAATTCATTTCAGCCCGCCACTTTAGCCTCCCCCTCCCCCTCAATCAATGCTCGATTTTGGGTGATCTTCTTGGGAATACTCTCACCCATGAATGCCATCCTTTGCACCCCGGACCCCACCTCGGAATTTTATACCGCCGAGCAATGCCACATTCTTGAACTTTCCAACGCGCCCCATGACCCCTCCTGCTCCATCGCTCGAGCTCGTGTCGAACCCGGCGTGACCACCCGCCTTCATCGGCTCACCACCGTTACAGAGCGATACATTATTCTCGAAGGCCGCGGCCTTGCTGAAATCGGCACGCTGCCGTCCAAAGAAGTGGCCACCGGAGATGTCATTCTTATTCCTCCCACCTGCCCCCAACGCATTACCAACATCGGAACAACCGACCTCGTTTTTCTCGCCATCTGTACCCCCCGCTTCACCCCCGAGTGTTACGAAGACATCGACCCCCTGCCCCGCCCATAATCTCAACTATATGCCACTATGGACAGTTCAACTCCATCTTCCCCCTCTCCCATTCCGGCGCTCATGACTTTAAATTTTTTAGAACCATTTGGATATTGACATGCCCCGGCTGTTTCCATAGGTTTCACGCGTTTTATTGCCGGACTCCCGTTCCGGCGACCCCCACCTCCGAGGTGGTGGATTTGCAATCAGAAGGCAGGTGAGTTTTCTAATATGACAGAAGTGAAAATCAGGAAGGGCGAATCCGTCGAAAAGGCATTGCGCCGCCTGAAAAAGAAGTTGGACCGCGAAGGAATCATGCGCGATATCCGCGCTAAACGGCATTTCGAAAAGCCGAGCGAGAAGCGTCGCCGCAAGGCCGCCCGAGCCCGCATAAATGCCCGCCGCGCCACATATGCCGCGACGTTGTAAACCTCGGTCCTAACCTGACCACAGAGCCGGAACTCAAAACCGGCTCTTTTGTTTTGTCCCCACCCATGCTATGAAACGCCCATCATGAAAATTCTTGTCATCAACGCCGGCAGTTCTTCTATCAAATATCAACTCATGGACATCGAGGACGCACACCATTATGCCCTCCTGGCCTCGGGTCTCGTCGAAAAAATCGGAGAACCCGTCGGTCGCATCACCCACAAAACCTTTCTCGATGGAAAGGAATCCAAATTTGTTGAAGAAGAGCCCTTGCCCACTCATCATGAAGGCATGTCCCGCTTGGTCGCGCTTCTGACCGATGAACAAAAAGGCGTGATTCGCAATGCTTCCGAAATTCATGGTGTAGGCCACCGTGTCTTGAGTTGCGGGGAAGTCTATACCGACACCGTACAGGTCACCCCGAAGGTGAAAGAAACGATTCGTGAATTTTTCCCATTAGGCCCCCTCCACAATCCGCCCAACTTGATGGGCATTGAAGTGGCAGAAGAGTTTTTTCCCAATGCGCCGCAAGTGGCCGTCTTCGACACAGCCTTCCACCAGACCATGCCTCCCAAAGCCTTCCTCTATGCCGTGCCCTACGAGTGGTACACCCAATATCGCCTTCGCAAATATGGCTTCCATGGCACCTCGCACAAGTTTATCGCTCAGGCAACAGCCGAGTTCCTTGGCCAACCGTTGGATCAAACGAATCTCATCAGCATCCATCTCGGTAATGGGTGCTCCATGGCCGCCATCGACCATGGAAAATGTGTGGACACCACCATGGGGGTCACCCCGTTGGAAGGCCTCATGATGGGCACCCGATCCGGCGATATGGATCCCGCTGCGCTGGAATATATCATGGGTCAAACCGGTATGGACATCCACCAAATGGTCAATGCCCTGAACAAAAAGTCCGGACTCAAAGGAGTCTGTGGTGTCAATGATATGCGCGAGGTCGTCGATGCCGCCGACGGAGGAAACGCACAGGCAGAAACCGCCCTGCAAATGTTCACCTACCGCATTCAAAAATACATTGGCGCCTATTTGGCAGTCGTCCCTCATGTCCAGGCCATCGTTTTCACGGCAGGCATTGGTCAAAACTCTGCCCCTGTGCGCGAACGCATTTGCAAAGACCTTGCGCATCTGGGTCTTCGGATTGATGCCGCAAAGAATGCTATCCGTTCCGACGACCCTCGAGAAATCCAAACAACAGATTCGCCCATTCGCATTCTCGTTCTGCCCACCAACGAGGAGCTTCAGATCGCCCTCGAAACCAAACACATCATCGAGCCCTAGTCCATCCTCCAGTCGCATGGAGGGTCGCAAGGCGGATATCGCCTTGCGGCGCGGAACGCGGGCAGATACTCTCCCCAGCATGACCATAAGGTTGACTTTCTATCTCGGCTACCGTTTTCTTTGGGTGTTGCTCTGTTGGCTGTTGCTCCTTCCTGCTGCGGGGGCTCAAACCCATTCTACCTTTCTCACGGTAGGCCAAGGCTGGGCATGGGTACGCGAATTCTTTCCCTCTTCTGGAGAGCAAGAAATCGATCAAATCGTGTGGACCAATCCCCCGCCCCAGATCGAACTGGAAACGCTTCAGGTTTGGAATATTCGCCGTCTGTGGCCCATCCGCGAATGGCACTGGATGGAGTCACAACCGTTCGTCCAACCTCAACATCCTCTTCTCTGGAAATCTGAACTGGCTTCAATGCCATCCGCCGCCGCTCCCCGTTCATTGGAAATTCATTTAGAGGAACCGCTCTCCCACCGCTTGGGTCACTCGCTAACCTATCGCCTTCCCCATTTGAATTGGAGCGCGTTCTATCGGGTCACGGTTCGGGGAATCGGCCCGGAATCCTCCGATGCCGTTCAGGTGGATCTCACCGCCCTCGTTCGAATTCAAAACGACACCTCCGCAGAATATCCCCACGCAACTCTCTCGCTGGTGGGTTCAGATGAATCGAGCTACCCTCCCCCTAAGCCATTTGGATTGCTCGACCTCAATCCAGACTCTCCCCTATCCGATCTTTGGCTCGCGCTCCATTCGGACACGCAACGAATACCCTTCCTCTATCCTCTTCAGATGGAGGCGTCTCTACGCGCACACCAGCCAACCGAAATTCAGTTTGCCTACGTCCTCCGCAAGCCTGCCCAAATCACCCACCTTTGCGATTCCGATCAGATCCCTTCTCCCACGGCAAAAGGGGGGCTTCCTCTTCAACGCCGGTTGCTCATTCCCAATACTCCGTCCATGGGCCTCGGTTTTCCCTTGCCTTCTGGAAAAGCGGACCTTTTTCTCGGGACCCTGCAAGGATCTCCCCTTCAGTCGGGCCATGTCTTTCAGACACCCTTTCCGGGCATGCTTCAGCTCGACATGGGATCGGTCCAAACCGTTCGAGCCAGCCGTCAGATCGATAACCAGCAATCCCTGCCGGATGGTTCGTGGCAAGCGGATTACTCCATCACATTGGTGAACCAACAAAAATCAGCCGCCCGCATCCAAGTCATCGAAAAACCCTCCACCCCCTTAAAGTGGAACCTGATCCGCTCATCCATTCCCTGTCAGGAAACGAGCAACGTCTTGAATTTTGATTTTGTACTTCCACCGCAGTCCACCAAGACACTCACGTATCGCCTGCGATTGCTATCTCCATCCAAATGAGCCTCTTTCAATTCACCGATGAACCCATCGGAATCCAACGATTGGATTTCGGATAGAAACATACCCACTCTGGCTCTAAGACCTTATTGTTCGCGGATGCGGAGGTAGAGGGCATCGGGTGTGTTGGACACCGGATAGGTATTTTCGGGCGGCGTGGCGAGGATGTCGCTCTGCAAAACCGTGAAGCCATCGAGAAGGTTGGACGATTGCTCGATGGAATACACCTTCCCTTGCGTGCTGGGCCAGACGAGCCAGCGAGTGCCGGGATCGTCGCAGATCGAGGACATGCCCAAAATCGTGGGGGTCTCCTCGCCCGCCTCTTCGCTCAGGTCGGAAGCCGCTTTGACGGAGGGAGTGATGTTGCGAGAAATGGCGATGTCGTCCATGCGTAGCAATCCCGCATAGGACAAGGTGCATTGGTAGACAAGTCCGACGTGGGTTCCGCTGGTGATCAATGCATCCGTGCCCGTGGCGGCGGCGGAGATCGCATTGAAGGTTCCGTCCGCGCCATAGCGCAATTCCCATTGACCGTTGGCTTGGCGAATGACTTCGATGGCGATGGTCATGTTGGGGTTCCAGAGCAGGGCGGACGTGGCAACAGGCCCGGCCACGGCACCATTGGCGACGCGCCAGATCTTGAGCTTGTCGTCGGTGCCGGTCAGGTTGACGCCGACAGCATAGCCGTTGACGGGACCCAGCAGGTCGGCGCGGTCGGCCATCAGATAGACAAAGAACTTGTTGTTGCCGCTGGGATCAAAATTGCCATTGCGGAGAATGAACCGCCAGAGGGTGCGATCGGCGGCAGCGTTGCATGCCACGGGCGCCACGATAAAATTCGTGCTCGCCACTTTGCTCCGGTTGTGGCGGAGCGAGCGTGCGCCCACGATGGGATTGGAGGCGCTGTTTTCCCACATTCCGGCGGCATCCAGTGTCCACTGACTCAAATTGCCGCTCTCGAAGTCATCGCGGAAGAAAGCGGTGGCAGTTGAGGAGGAATAGGTGAACGAGAACGGCTGCAAGGTGGTGGTTTCGCGATCGGAGTAGGTCAGTTCGAACGAATATTCCACGGTCTGACCCGCCGCATAGGTGCTGGCCGGAAGGGTGCCGCGCCAAATGGCGTTGGTGCCCACCGACGAGTCAAAAACCATATTCACAGAGTTCCACGGCGTGGTGCCTTGAGCGCGATAGAAGAGACGTCCGCCCGTTTGATTGGCCACATTTCCGGTGCCCGAATTTTGACTGGCGCTATAGAGATAGACCGGTTGGGAGGCTACGGCCGACAACGGACTTCGCATGAAATCCACGCCAGGAATCTGCGTGGCGGGCACATGGAAGGCATTTCCTATCGACCAACTGCTGCGAACGATCGTGGTTTCTGCGGTGACGCGTCCTCCCACGGCGTTGGAGGCGGTGATGAGAATGCGGTTCTCGCCCACCTTCAGTCCGGTGATGTTGAGCGACCAGTCGGGCATGGAGACTGCACCGCTGCCGGAGCCGCCGAGGGAATTGGTCCACACCAGATTGCCGACGACGTGGGCGGCGGTTCCGCTGACTGCGCATTGGGTGGCGGCATTGGCCACGCGCGAGGTGCTGGCCGAAACGGCGAGCGAGGAAAAGACCTCTTGCGAAATACGCACGTCATCCATTCGCAACAGACCGATGCGTGAGGAGGTGCATCGATAGACAAGGCCGAACACATCGGTGCGCAAATAGGTGGCATCGGTTGCTGATCCTGCGGCGGTCATGTTGGAGAAACTGTTTGTGGTGTTGTAGCGCAATTCCCACTGCCCGCTGGGCTGGCGAACCACTTCCACGGCCACCGTCATGTTAGAGCCCCACACCAGAGGAGTTGTAATGAGGTTGGTGGCGGCTGTTCCGCCCGTGACGCGCCAGAGCTTCAACTTCTTGTCGGTTCCGGTGAGATTGATGCCCACGGCATAGCCATTGGCGGCACCCAGCAAATTGGCGCTGTCGGACATCAAGAAGACGTGGAACCGATTATCCGCACTGGGTGAAAAATTGCCGTTGGCCAAGGTGAAGCGCCAGACGGTGCGGGCAGAATCCAAGCTGTAGGTCGGGAGCGCATACACAAACGTATTGCTCATGGCGTTGTGTTTAAGCGAGCGCGCCCCACTGATGGGATTGACGGTGCTATTCGTCCACGTATTTGGCGCGCTAAAGAACCAGCTCGAAAGTCCGCCCACTTCAAAGTCATCGCTCAAAATGGACGGTGTTTCTTCAATGTAGGTGAAGACAAAGGGCCGCGACTGGGCGATGGATTGCGAGATGCCTGCCGAAGACGGCACGCCGCTGGCGTTCAGCGCGACATACGTGGTCTCGCGGTCGGCGTAGGTCAGTTCAAAATAGTATTCGATGATATTCAACGATTGGAACGTGTTGCTCGGAATGCTGGCGCGCCAATAGGCGTTGGTGCCGCTGGAGGTGGCGGTAAATTCCATGTTGGCCGTGAGCCACGTCGTCGTTCCGGCGCGGCGATAGCGGAGGCGGCCGCCGGTCTGCGTGGCCGCATTCCCAAGGCCGTTGCTTTGGCTGGCACTGTAAAAGACAACGGCCTTGGAGGGCACGGGCTCGGCGGGGGCGCGCATGGTTCCCAAACCCGGCACGGTGGCGGCCGGATCGTGCGAGGCATTGGCAGCGGCATATGGGCTACGCGTGATTGTGACCGTGCCCGTGGCGCGAACACCCGAAGCCGCCGTGGCAACCACTTGTATAACGTTGTCGCCCGTCTTCAGTCCCGAGACGGTGAGGAACCAGTTGGAGGCGGCGGCAATCAGTCCTGAACCGCCCGCCGAATTCGTCCACGACAAGTTGCCTACGGCGCTGAGGCACCGCCCGGTGATCGCCAGCTGCGTCGTGGCGTTGGCCACACTGGTGTTGGGCGTGAGGATCGTGACTTCAGGATAGATCACTTGTGTAATGCACACATCGTCCAGCCAAAGTTTGCCAGCTTGGGTGCTACTACACATGAAAACCAAGCCAAAGTACGAAGAGCTCGTGGACGTGGCATCCAAACCGGAATCAGCTTCCACAAGAACGTCAAATGTTCCGTTGGTCGAATAGAATAACGACCATGTTCCCCCAGGCGTCCTCGTCACTTCGACCGCAACGGTCATGTTGGCATTCCAATCGAGGGCGGAAGTTGCAACCGTCGATGCAACCGTACCATTGCTCACGCGCCATAATTTGAGCAAATCGTCGGCACCCGTCAGATTCACGCCGACGGCATATCCATTGACAGGCCCCATCAGATCGGCGCGGTCAGACATCAAGTAAACGTGGAATCGATTGTATTGCGAAGGATCAAGCGTTCCATTTCGCAGGACGAACCTCCAAGTGGTCAGGCCATTGCCCACATTGTATGTTTGTGGCACGGCCAGATAATTGGTAGTTGCAACGCTGGACAGGTTGTGTCGAAGCGAAAACGTCCCCGCGATCGGCGAAACCGTGCTGGCGGCCCATGCTCCCGGCGTGTCCAGAATCCAACCCGTCAAAGCTCCGTCCTCAAACCCGTTCTGGTAGATGCCGGGTGACGGCACTGCCGGCGCCGCCACCACAATTTGTACGGAAGAGGTGGAGGCTTGGTTTTGGGCATTACGACCTGCAACAGTAATGCCATTGGTGCCCGACAGCACCGGCACGGAAATGCTCCATGGTGAGAGGGCGGCGAGTGTGCCGTTTGCACCGTTCAGGCGGTTGCTCCACACCAGATTGCCCGTGACCGCGGCATTGTTGGTGCCTTGAACCGTGACGGCTGTCGTGCTTGCGGGTAGGTTTTGGTTGGTGGTGGTGATGCGAACAACGGGCGCATCTTGTTGGGCAGCACCAAAGAAGTTCACGACGCGTGTCATCAGCGTGTGGCGAGCGCTTTCGGACAGGATGGTTTCGAATGGGATGCCCAGTGTCACCGCGCGCCACGTATTGCTGAACTGGAGGCCAGCAATGGCCGTGCCGCTTTCCGCCGCGCCATAGACCAAGGCCGCAACAGAAGAGGGAGAACCACGCAGCGCAAGGACATCCGCCGAATTGACGTTGTAGGTCGGCCCAGTTCCATTGTCGAAGGAGAATGAGCCGAGCCCCGCAAAGATGGATCCGCTCTTGGCGGTCGCCTGATAGAGGCCCGAATTGTCGGCAGCATACGCCACGCGAAGCTGGTTGGTCAGGAAGGCCTTGTCGGCGGCCGTTCCCATTGCATCGAGGTCATAGGCGATTTCGCTACCCGAGACGAACAAATTGCGGCCCGCATTCAAGAAGGCCGTTACTACGGTTTGCTCGGCCGCGCTGAAGGTTTCGTTCACGGTGGATTCTTCGCCGAGAATCCAATACGCCGCGTGGTAATTCAACAGGCTGACCTGTCCCGCAACAACCGTGTCATTCTCGCACGAATCGAAATAGGCACCCGCTGCCGCGAGGGCTTGGCCATGTTGAACCACATAATCGAACGAGTTGATCTGACGTGGGCGAACCATCGCCACCTGTCCGTTGACATTATTTCCAAAGTAGCGGTTGGGCGTCTGGGTGCGATCGTTGCGGTCAAAGCCATCCACCACAAGGTGCGACGCCGACCCGCTGGGAGAGACGCGCGCGCCAACCACCTTGGAGTGCAACGATTCGCCGCCGCGATTGGTGGCCGCGACGTAGAAGAACCATGTGTCGCCTGCCGTTAGATTGGTCACTGTCAGCGAGGTTGTCCCGCCGCCAGAAAGTGCCACGGGATTTCCGAAGCCATAGCCATTGGTGGAGCGATAGACCACATAACCCGTGGCGGCATCGCCGAACGCTCCTCCCGAAATTGGCGCGGCCCACGACAGGGCAATTCTCCCCAACCCTGAATTGACAGCACGCACGGATGTTGGAGGTTCTGGCAACAGCGCCAACGGAACGGCCGCATTGTTGGTGGCCAAATGCTTGACGATGCCTTGATAGCTCGACATGGAGAGAATGCGGCGCGCCACGGGATTTTTCAGGAACTTGGCATCTTCCTCATTGTTGTGGAAGGCCACCTCGATGATCGTAGAATTCATCTCGTCGTTGATCGTGCCATAGAGTTCGCCGTAGGCAGAGCCATACATATCGGCAGAATTGTTCACCCACGTCTCCGCAAAAAGAGTACCGGCGTCGAGCGCCTGCATGTCCTGATTCATTTCGCGCGCCACTACAAGACCGTAATCTTTTTGACGGTCCTGCTTGAGCGTGGTGCCACGGTTGTCGTACAGGCCCATCGCGCCGCGCGCGGTTCCTGCACCCCCATCGGCATTCGAGTGGAAGCCCAAATAGATTCGATCCCAGATGCCGCCATCTTCTTGGCGATTCATCTCGGCGGCCATGCGGGGAGGCGCCCCCACGTTGTCGCTATTGTCATTGTAGCCGCTCAGGTCGTAGAGCGAGGCGGACATCCCCTGCCCCACCATTTTTTGAATCCAATAGCGAGAGGCTTCCAGTTCACGCTCGAAACCAGAAATGCCCACGCCGCGATTGATGTCGCCCATTCCGTTGCCAAAGCGAACCGCATCGGCAATGACCACATTGGACGCCGGATTTTCGCCGGAAGCGTAGTTCGAAATATTCACACTGCCCTCGGTGCCCGCATTGAAATAATACGTGCCCAACCAAACCCAGCCGAGACCGACGCGGCGATGATTCACGCGTACGTCCGTCACGCCACCAGAATGATACACCCGGTAGAGTTGCTTCACGCGGTCTGAACCACTACGCGTCCACACATACACCGGATAAAAACCGGCGGCCGGAATCGTCGGACGATAAATCGCCCACGCGGTGGTGCTCGTTGGATTGATGTAGCTAAATCGGTATGGGAGCGCGCCGGCTGCTCCATAAAAAATGGCCGAGGTGCTGTCATTCCAAGCTCCTCCAAATGTGACGCCAGCCGACGTGTTATCCAGAACCACCTCGTTGGGCTGATATCCCAGCGGACGGAACGGCACCACGGTGGCACCGGCTTGGAAGCAGTAGTCGGCAAAGGAATTGAGCTGATCGAGATTGCCCATATCTTCGACCATTCCGTAGGTGAGCCCACGTCCCGTGACCCAAGAGCCATCGCCCGTGAATCCGTGGCCCGCACTGCAATACACGATGATGTCGCTGAGGGCACCCGACGGCTGCGTGGCCGCCATCGGCGTACCGGGTGCCACGGTCGGAGCAGCCCGAGCGATCGTCACGGATGCGCTAGCCGTTTGGCCCGCAGCATTGGAAGCGGTGACCGTGATGACGTTGTCGCCCACGGCTAGTGGCGCGGAGAATGACCACGTGGTGGAGGCCGCCACAGATCCGCTGCCACCGAGATTGTTTGCCCAGCGCACGTGGCCGATCGCAAACGCATTGGCCGATCCCGAAATGGTTTGGCTGGTTGTTGCATTTGGCACCGACGCACCCCCCGTGGAAATGGAAACTGTCGGCAAGCCCGTGCCGTTTCGGAGAATCGTTCCGTTGAACCCGCAGGCCGTGAATTGTCCTTCGGCGAATGTCACGCCGCGCAAGACGTTGGTGGTGGCCGTGCCCTCGGAATCCCAAGAGGCCAGCGAGGAAGAACTGAGAATCAGGCCGGATTCACCCACCGCCACAAAACGTCCATTGCCGAACGCCACACGGTAGATCGGCAAGACGGAACCCGAAGCGGAGGCGGCCCATGTGATGCCGTTGGTCGAACGTAGGATAACACCATTCGCGCCCACGGCCACAACATTTCCGTTGGCAACCGTGACATCATATAACCAACTCGACGTGCCAGAAGTCCTCGCCGTCCATGCGATGCCATCCGGTGAAGTCAAAATCAAACCCGATGCCCCCACGGCCACAAATTGCCCGCCACCGTATTCAACCCCTTGCAAGACGTTGGAGGTTCCGGATGTCTGCACGGTCCACGTGGCACCATCCGTCGATCGCACGATGACACCCGCCTGTCCCACGGCCACGTAGGCGCCATTGCCCCATGTAATGCCTCGGAGCATCTGCGTGGTCGGCGAGGTGCGAGTCGTCCACGTAATTCCGTCGGGTGAGGTCAAGATTCTTCCGACATCCCCCACTGCCACAAACAAGGGGCCTGCACCATCCACGTTCATCAATAAGTCGGCCACACCGCTGGTTCGCGACTGCCAAGCTTGCCCGCCCGACGAGGTGCGAATCATCCCTCCCGCGCCCACCGCCACCACGATTCCCGTTCGGCTGCCTACGCCATAGAACGAGGCGGACGTTCCACTGTCGTCGAGCGGCCAAGCGGTGGAAACCGGTTCGCCTGCAAATTTTTCCGCCAACAGAGTCCACAACTCTGGATTGGGATCATCATAGCCCAGCGCCCAGATGCCCACGCCGCCCAGATTCTTGCTGTTGATCAGGTCATATTTCAGGCCCAAACTTTGTGCATCGTCGTAGAAGCACTGGCGCGCGCCAGAATTCGTGTAGAAATAATACGGTACGCCACCCGCTGCGCTCCACTGGCGACCGTAGCTGGCCGCATTTGCCTTTGCATTGGGATACAGCACCGCAGAACCCGCGCCACGCGTGGTGCTGGGCAAAGAATAATCCGTTGTGGGCCAGTCGTAGCCATAGTAGGGACAGCCCAGCAAGAGTTTCGAGGCGCGGATGCCCTTGCCCAGATAGGTGTTGATGGAGTTTGAAACGCTCAGCGAACCAAAGGTAGCACTCGCCTGCAACGGCGCAACGGGGCCTGCTGTCGGGCCACCCTTCCACGAATAGTCATATCCCATGATGATGGCGTAGTCCAAAAACGAATCGAGCGCCGCCATGTCAAAGACGTTGCTCCAATCCACGGCGGGCAGGGCAATCGACACTTCCGAACCCGGAATGTCGCGATGGAAGCGCGTGGTCAAGTTGCTCATGAACAACGTGACGTTGGCCTTCAAGGCAGCGTCGCTGATGCCTTCAAAATCGATATTCACCCCGCCGCCATTTCGGTTGGACACCACCGTCACGAGCGAATCAATCAGGTTTTGGCGACTGGTCGCATTGTTCAGAAGCAATTGACAACTGGCATTTCCAAACAGCGTGGCCGTCAGCACCACTTTCACGCCGTTAGATGCGCCCCATGCGATGAGCGGTGTGGTGTCCCAGGAACGAAGGGAAGAGTACGAGCCATTGGTGGGATTCACCTCGTAGGAAAAATACGCAATGGTCGACAAGCTGGAATAATCATAGCGCTGGTAAGCGGTGCCCATCCAATAGGGATGCCACCCCACCACTTTTTTTTGCAAAGCTCCCTTGGGAGCTGGCGATCTTTTTGCAGGGGGACGCGCCGATGTCTCCCACAAACTATCGAACTGCGCCTCTGTCTGATACGGCAACTGATCAAACCATTCCTGTTGGATCTGGTGAATGGATCGCAACTCATCCGCTGCCACAGAAACGGCAATCGAACGACTCCGTGTGGCGGGCCCCGTCTCCGACCAATTCTGATCCACGCCGTCCGAAAGGAAGACGTTCAGACTTTGATCTTCGGTCGCCGCTTCGCACGGCAACGTCCACAGTGCAACCGAGGCCATTAGGCCAATCCATGACATGCGCATTTTCATAAACAAACCTCCACGAAAAAATAGACCCATTTTGTCCCGGCAAGAGAACAAAACAGAGGCTATTTCCACATCCTTGAAGTCTATTCCTTCTTCGGTTGGAATGGCAATCGGAAAGGCAATTTGTGTTCCACTTTCTGTGTTCCGCAGCGAGCACGGAAGCTTGCCTTCTCCTTTGCGACTATGGTACTCAAATCCTGCAACATTCGCGCACGCTAGGAGTGGCCCCATGAATACCAAACGACATATTTTCTCTTTGGGAAGAGGACTCCATATTGTCCAGCTTGTCAGCGCGTATTTGCTTTTCACCGTGGAGTTGTGTTCCGCCGCCACCACGCTCTATGTGGTCAAAGACAACCCAGGAGCGAAACAGCCTTTCACAAGCTGGGATACGGCGGCAGCGGATATTCAATCTGCTATTGATGTGGCCGCAGAAGAGGATCTGATTCTCGTTGGGAACGGCCTCTATGATGTTGGGACCACACGTGTTGCCGATTTCACAAATCGTATCGTTGTTTCAAATGCGGTGACCGTGCAAAGTGCAAATGGACCGGAAGTCACCACTCTCCAAGGTGGACTTGGGGTGCGGTGCGCAACCTTGCTTGGTTCAGCCCGGCTGATTGGTTTTCGGCTGACTGGATCTGTGGAATGCGGGGCTGTATGGGGAGAAGGTGGTTCGGCGTCCGTAGAAAATTGTTGGCTGGTTGGAAACTCGGCCGTTCGCGGAGGCGGGGCTCAAGGTGTCCATCTCTTGGATTGCACGCTTAGCGAGAATGTCGCTTCGCTTCAAGGTGGCGGGGCGTACGATTGTTCCATGCAAAATTGCCTGCTACTCCATAACTCCGCCGAGCAAGGCGGAGGTGCCAGCGCCAGTTTTCTCTGGAATTGCACGGTGACCTCCAACAACGCCACGGAATCGGGCGGAGGCACGTTCGATAGCGTGTTGCGCGGATGCCTTGTGGTAGAAAACACGGCCAATCAAGGAGGTGGTTGCGCAGGACCAGAAGGCGTCATCTACAGCACCACCCTTTGGGGTAACCATGCCGCCATGGCGGGTGGCGGTGTACAGGGAGGCACGTTATACAACAGCATCGTATATGGCAACGATGTCCAAGGTATTTCCAACGAGTGGTCCGAATCCGTCCTGCAGTACTGCTTGTCGTCTCCTCTTCCAAGTGGGGATGGAAATCGAACAGGCGATCCCCTGTTTGTGGATCCCATCGGTGGCAACTTGCGTCTCCAATCGGAGTCTCCCTGCATCAACATCGGCAGCAACGAAAACTGGATGACCACGGCCACAGATCTAGATGGCAGCTCGCGCATTGTGGATGAAGTCGTCGACCTCGGGACGTATGAGCACAACCCGCCGCCAGTGCCAAATCCTCAATTGCTACTCCTTGGGATTAATGGAGAAGCCATCGAAAGCGGAAATGTGCCGGATGTTGGAGCTGGAACCGATTGGATTGCCCGCTCCGACCACTCGGTGTCTCACACCCTGTATGTAACCAACTCTGGAAATGCAACACTTGTCCTGTCGGGAACTGCCTTCTCGGGAGCGGGAGCAGACGCTTTTTCGATCTACGCCTTCCCTTCCTCTGTGGAACCCGGTTTTTCCCTGCCATTCCAGATTGCCTTTCATCCGGATGAAGTCCGTAGCTACGAGGCAACACTTCAGATATCCCATTCCGCTAGCAACACCTCATCCCCCTTTGCCCTGAATGTTCGAGGCACAGGCGTGTTACCTGCCAACCGCTATGTCGCCCTTGGCAATCCGCAAGCCGCAACACCCTATACCAACTGGCTCACCGCCGCCGCCGACATTCAATCGGCAATAGCGGTGTCGCTGGCGGACGACACCATATGGGTTTCCAATGGCATCTATTCGACAGGTAGTGTGGCGGGACTTGGCGAAGTTCTTCACCGGGTAGCAATCACCAACGCCATTGTGGTTCGTAGCGTGAATGGCCCCGGCACTACCATCATTCAGGGTGAATCCGGGGTGCGTTGTGCCTATCTCGGTGTCAACGCCACTCTATCCGGCTTCACCTTAACCAACGGAGTAGATGCCGGTGGAATTGGGTGCGCAGACAAAACCGCTCAGATTTCCAACTGCGTCATCGTCGGCAATTCCTCACCTGTGGGCGGGGGTGTTCTTGACGGAACCATCCGGAACAGCATTTTGGCGGGTAACTCATCGGACAGCGGAGGTGGCGCTTTCAATGCACGACTGATCGCTTGCGAACTAATCGACAACACCGCCGAACTGGGCGGAGGTGCCTATGACAGCGAAATGGATCGATGCGTATTATCCGGAAATACGGCCGAGGAATTGGGCGGTGGCGTTTATGCCTGCATCGTGAATAACTCCTTGCTCGTCAATAATTCTGCAACCCAAGGTGGCGGGGCCTACGGAGGCCATTTGAGCAATTGCACACTAGTCCAAAATAACGCCTCCGTTGAAGGCGGCGGAACCTACGGGTGTGAATTACTCAACTGTATTCTTTCAGACAACGATGACCACATGGCAAGCTCTACCCTCTCCTATTGCTGCGTACCTCAGCTTGTTCCGGGCCTCGGCAACATCGACGCAGACCCCCTCTTCGTGGATCAGGCAGGCGGCGACTTTCATCTCGCAACGAATTCACCCTGCATCAACGCTGGAAATCATCAGGCTTGGATGGACAGCACATTGGATGTGACAGGGTCCTTGCGCGTGGTGGGACCGGCGGTCGATATGGGTGCCTATGAGCATCCCTTCACCCCCTCTGGGATTGAGGCGCAATGGCTCAAGGACAACAACCTGCCATGGGATGGTTCGGCCGACAGCGAAGATACCGACCACGACCTCTTCTCCAACTGGAAAGAATGGCGAGCCAACACCGATCCCCATGATGCGACTTCTCTCCTCGCCTTGGCCCCCCCCTCCACCGCTGTGCCACCCGATGGAGTTGGATGGATTGTTCGCTGGCAAAGTTCCACCGGTAAGCTGTATCGGATCGAGTATTCCACCAATCTGCTATCCAACCCCTCCTTCCAACTTTTGCCGGATGCCCATTCTATTCCTGGCCAAATGGGATTCACCACATACACGGACCGAAATGAAGCAACTATTTCTTCAACGGCCTACCGTATTTATCTCCAATAAATGAAAATTAAGTTTGCCGGGGTCCTTCCGCTTTGGCTATTCTGCTTGCAGGCGAGAGCATTATAGGATTGGGTTTAGAAACGTGGTCGTCTACAACAATTTTTGAACGTTCTTTGGTCCCTTCAAAATAGGCCAAAGGGAGAATGGCACCATGAAAATAGCGGTTGCTCAGAGCATTGCCCAAGACACACGTCAGGCCGTTTTGGAATCTTTTGAGGATCTCCGACGACAACTGGGCGCTCTGCCAGACTATCTGTGGGTGGCTTGTTCGGCACTGTACGACATACCCCTGCTTCTGGCCACGCTCCGGAAACTGACACCCTCCGTGATTCTCCACGGCAGCACATCCTGCCAAGGCATCATGAACAACAATGGGTATCATTTCTGCGAGGGATACGCGCTGGGGCTGTGGGGCCTGGTCGATCCCGAAGGTTCCTACGGCGTCGGCATGGCGGAGCTCGCCTCCAACCCGCGCGAGGCCGGTGCCGCCGCCATTCAACAAGCGATCGAATGCTCCGGACGCATTGGCGAACCTCCCCAACTGGTCTGGCTGGGTAGCGCCCCCGGAAACGAAGAGGAAATCCTTCAGGGCATCGAGGACGTTATCGGCGACCGCGTCCCCATCGCGGGCGGCTCCTCGGCGGACAACGATGTGGCCGGCCACTGGAAGCAGTTTACCCGCGATCTGGTCAGTAGCCATTCCGTTGTTGTCACGGCCATGTATCCTTCGGTTCAAACCTATTTTTCCTTTCATAGCGCATTTTCGCCAACGGCTATCCAGGGCGTGGTCACCCGCTGCTCCCGGCGCGTGGTTCACGAAATCGACGGCAAGCCCGCAGCTCACGTCTATAACCAGTGGACCGGGGGCATCATCCAGACCGCATTGGATGGCAAAGGCGGTAGCGTCCTGCGCCAGACTTCTCTCTATCCGCTGGGAAGCCTAGTGGGCTACTCAGGCTCCCACCCCTATTACCGCCTCTCGCACCCCGCCGATGTCACCCCCGACGGCGGACTCTCCTTCTTTGCCCGCTTCGAACCTGGCGACCGGCTCATTCTGATGCGGGGAACCGTGGACGATCTCGTCTCGCGCGTCGGCGTCGTTTCCCTCGCCGCTCTCGGCAAGGGCCGCATGCGCGGCGAGGAGGCGGCCGGTGCCATGGTCGTCTATTGTGCCGGGTGTATGATGACGGCACACGCCCGCATGAGCGAAACCGCCGACACCATCCGCCATGCCCTCAGCGACCGTCCCTTCCTCGGCACCTTTTCCTTCGGCGAACAAGGATGCTTCAACGGCGGTGAAAACCGCCACGGAAACCTGATGTTTTCGATGATCGTGTTCGAATCGGATAGAATCCACACCCCCGCCTGAGCAATCCATGGACACTCCGTCCAAACCGATTCCTGTCGTGCCCGAACGATTGGACGACCTGTATTTCGATTTGATTCAGGCTCGAGAGGAATCTGAAATTCGCCTACAAGAGACCGAACGCCTTCTGGATGGCGTACGAATCATCAACGAAGCGCTTTCGCCCAACGACATCTATGCGGGCCTTATGAACATGGCGAGAGGCGTCTTCGGATTTGAAGAGGCCTTCATCCTGATTCCCTCAGAAAACAACGATGCTCGCCTGAAGACCATTGCATCCACCTCCGTCCCCTTCAAGGGAATGGAGTGGTTGGTCGGAGAACGTTTTCGTTCCGTGCTGAACGGAAAACCTCTAGCGGTCTACGAAACGCGGCAAATCGCTGAATGGCAGGCCCAGTCGGCAGCCATTTGTCAAACTGCCGTTTCCGCCCTTCATATCCCCCTGCGAGCGCAGGGGATCGTTGCTATTTTGGTCTGCACCCACAATCAACGAGGATTCTTTACCTCCCGCCATTATCATCTCGTCCCGCGCTTTTCTGTTCTCGCCGTTCAAGCTTTGCGCAATGCCTACCTGTATGGAGATCTCCAGCTCGAGCGAGACACCGTAAAGCAAATCGCCCAAAAAGAGTCCTTCATCGCCGACATCTCCAGCCGCTTCATCAATCTAACCTCGGAGGAAACAGACCCCGCGATCCAAGAAGCCTTGAAAACCATCGGCGAATTGACAAGCGTAGATCGCTGCTACGTATTCATCATCGATGACAATCGAGAAACCATGCGCAATTCGCACGAATGGTGCGCCCCCGGCATTGAGCCAGCCATCGACGGCCTTCAGCAAATCCCCTGCGCCTGGCTTCCCTGGTGGATGGGTATTTTGCAGAAATTCGGCACCATCCATATTCCGAAGGTATCCGACATGCCCCCGGAAGCCTCCGTCGAAATGGAAATCTTGTCGCAACAAGGCATCCAATCCCTCGTGGTTGTTCCCATCGTATGGCGCCAAACCTTGCGGGGCTTTCTCGGCTTCGATTCCGTACACTGCGTACGCCTCTGGAGCAGCGAAGACCGACGCGTACTCGAAATGTTGGCCAACACGTTTGCCCAAGCGCTCGAACGCGTTCGTGCGGAAAAACAGCGGCAGCAAATGGAGGTCCAGTTGCGGCACGGACAAAAAATGGAAGCCATTGGTCAACTGGCGGCCGGCATCGCCCACGAACTGAACAATCCCATCGGATTCATCCAAAATAATTTCAACGCATTGAAAGAAAATATGGATGTGATCGCGGAATTGCTCGCCGACTACCGTGCGCTGGAGGTTGCCGCCGCCGGGATCCCTGAGTTGGCAGACCAAGCATCCCGTGTTCGCCAAAAGGCCGAAGACTTCAAGCTGGCGTTCATTCTCGACGACTTGACGTCTCTGTTTGCTGACACCAAAGACGGATTCAAGCGCACCTCGGCCATCATCAACAGCATGCGCGACTTTTCCCGAACGGACCAAGTGGCCGAAAAAGCCCCCTACAACGTCAACGTCGGCATTGCGAACACCTTGGTTATTGCCAAAAACGAATACAAATACCATTCCGAAGTCAAAACGGAACTAGGCGACGTTCCCGAAATCATGTGCGATGCAGGCCAGATCAACCAGGTCTTCCTGAACGTGATCGTCAATGCCGCTCACGCCATTGCCGGACAAAATCGGCCAGAAAAGGGAACCATCTCCATCAAAACTTACCACTATGCCGGCTACGTCTTGTGCGAAATCGCCGACGATGGCCCCGGAGTTCCTCAAGATATCCAAGGCCGGATATTTGACCCCTTTTTCACAACCAAGGCCCCCGGCAAAGGTACGGGATTGGGCTTGAGCATTTCATACGACATCGTCGTCCAGAAACATCACGGAGGCATTCAAGTGATCAGTCCGAATCAAATGGCTGGGCCAGAAGGCGGCGGCACCACCTTCCTCATCCGCTTGCCCATTTCATGATCCGACACGGCGTACATGGTGCCCATTTGAGAAAGGAACCCTCGTGAAAATACTATTTGTGGACGACGAACCGTACATCCTTCGTTCAATCCAGCGACTGCTCATGCGGCGCCCCTACGAAGCCCTGTACGCCGAAAGCGGCAAGAAGGCTCTCTCCATTCTTGAAACCACGTCCGTAGACGCCGTGGTCTCCGACATGATGATGCCCGAAATGAACGGCTATGACTTGCTACAAAAAATCAAGGAGCTGTATCCGTCCACGGCAAGAATCATTCTGAGCGGCTTCGCAGACGCCAAAATTATCCAAAATGCCGTCATGCAGGGCATCGCAACCGCCTATCTCCTCAAACCCCTTGAAATCGAGGTTCTGGTCAGCATTCTCAAGCAATGCCAAACGATGAGGGACCATCTGAACGACGCCAGAGTTCGCAATGCCATCCTTTCCGCTGGCCCCTTACCGGTCCTGTCAAAACGGCGACAAGACCTGCTTGCACTTGTGGAGGCGGACAGTAGTGCAGACGACATTGTGGGCGCTGTGGAATTGGATTCCGCTGTTTCAACCAACATCCTGCGATTGGCCAATTCTGCTTTCTATGGCCACAAGGCATCCGTCGGATCCATCAAGGACGCCATCGTGTTCATGGGTGTCGGCGCTGTGAAGGGGATTGTGTGGGCGCTCTCGATCATCGATGAAAAAATCCTTGGCCAAGACGCGACCCTTCGCTTGCGCAGGTTGCAAGACACGTCCGCGCAAGTCAATCGATTGACGAATGCCTTGTACTATAAACTGAATGGCCGATTGATCCCTGACGCGGCCAGATCCATCGGATTGGTCCACGACATGGGCATGTATCTCATGGAAATTCGAATGCCGGAACAAATGAAACAAATGGCTCAGACTCTTGTTCAGGGATCCGAACCGGCCCTGTCGCCCTCGGACAGGGAAAAGAACGTATTCGGTGCAGGCCACGATGAAATTGGTGGGTATTTGCTCGATCTCTGGTCCTTCCCCCGAATCTGTGTTGCTGCGGCTCTATACCACCATCATCCAGTACAGGAACATCTTTCCATCGAGGAGCAACGGATCTTATCCATTTTGCATCTGGTCGACCGCTATGCGTGGAAACGATATGGCGATCACGACTTGATAACGGAGTTTGAAGAAGATGCAGCGGCTTTAGGAATAATTGGCCAATCTCGAGGAGAAATGAATGCCATGATCGAAGAGATTGAGACGGTGGGGCAAGCGAACAAGCCGGGCGATTCTGAGGATGTAACCCCATGAGAAAAGCTACCGTTTTATTCGTTGATGATGAAGAACATGTGTTGCGATCCATCGATAGGATCGTCATCCGTGAATCCTTTGTAGCCCTTTTCGCGACTGGTGCCAAGCAAGCCCTTGAGTTGATTGCCGCACAACCGATCGACGTTGTTGTCTCCGACATGAAAATGCCGGACATGGATGGACTATCGCTTCTGTGCAAAGTGAAGGAGCAGCACCCGGGGATTGTGCGCATTGTGCTCAGCGGCTTTTCTCAAGTCTCGCAGGTTCTGGCTGCCGTCAACAAAGGAGAAATTTTTCGCTTCTTAACCAAGCCACTGGACGATCCCAATGAATTCCGAATCGTGATTCGAGCGGCTATCCAGCAGGCAGAGTTGGAACAGTGGGTTGCAAATATTGATGCAATGACGACAGCCTTTGCCACCCAACTGACCGCCAGTATTTCGGCTGTATCAAATGTTGCCGAGGAACTTCGGTCAAAATATGCGAATGAAACGGAAAGAAAGCAAATGATCGGACGCTTAAATATCGAATGTGAAGAAATGCGGAATCTGCTGCACGCGTTTCAAGAAAAAAATATACCCGATACGGGCATTGTGGCGTCCTACAACCCACTTGAGCATTCCCTCCGCCCGACGCTATGAATATGTACGCCCGATTTCAACGTCGTGATCGGTGCCCTCACCGGCCAACGGGTAATCCATCCCCGGACAATTCGGCTTCACGACCTTTACAGATCGATCGGCGACCGCCACCCTGACCGCCGTCTACCGAATTCGCCTCCCGTATAATTCGACATTCCATCGGGCTACCCGCGTTGACATTTTTAGACAAGGAGTCTAGATTTTCTCTGCGATTCTCATTAATCCCTCAAGGAGATTCCGATGCAACTGACAGTAAAGGATGCGGCAACAGCCCTGAACGTGGCGGAAAAAACGGTCTATCGGTGGATTCAATCGGGCGGACTTCCCGCTTACCGAGTCGCAGGCCAATATCGAATCAATCGAGCCATGCTGTTCGACTGGGCCACGGCCAAACGAATCAACTTTTCGTCGGATGAAACTCAGCCCGAGGCAGAAATCGTTCCCCTTCCCACTCTTTCTGATGCCCTGCAGGAGGGCGGAATCCACTATCGCGTATGCGGAGCCACCAAAACCGATGTCCTCCAGTCTGTTGCGGGTCTGCTAAAGCTACCGGACCAAGTGAACCGGGAAGTCTTTCTCCAAGCGCTGTTGGCGCGGGAACAACTGCAATCCACCGGCGTCGGCGATGGAATCGCTCTTCCCCATGTACGAAATCCCGCCGTGCTGGAAATCACAACCCCGATGGTCTGCCTGTGCTTTCTCGATACCGCCATCGAATTCGGTTCGCTGGATGGAAAGCCCGTTCATACACTCTTCATTCCCCTATCTCCCAATGTTCGAGTCCATCTCCATCTGCTGTCTCGAATCTCTTTTGCCCTGCGCCATCCGCCCTTCAAGGCGCTCCTATCCGGTGACGGGCGGCGCAACGAAATTCTCGATGCCGCACGAGCGTTGGAGTCCGACATTATCAAAGCCTGATCTTCCGCTTCCGCCTCACCCCAAAATACAAAGGACTCCGCTTGCGCGGAGCCCTTTGTTTTTTATGCCCTGAAGGCTTTATTCTGCCTCAGGCACGGACACTCTCACCCTCATCATCAGATTGGACGCCGTGAAGGAGGGCAATACCACTTCGCCATTGGTACTCGGCAGCTCCACCTTAACCGTCCAATTCCAATTGTGATTGCTGGCATTCAATTGGTCGGCGGTCTCGAGAATGTAGCGACACATTTGGCCACCCGATTTTTCCATCTGCATGCGACCGCCATCCATGGCGCGGATTCTCAAGCCGTCCGCCGCATTCGGGTTTGTTCCCAAGAAGTATTCCTCACGATCCGCATGACGATCCCCATCCTTGTTGCTGTTAGCCGTAAAGCTCCAGCCCGGCAATTGATCTTCGATCCATGAATTTGGCACACCATGGGTTTCGCTGCTGTTCCTCGGCAAGCCAATCTTGGTGCCCGCCAGATTCACAAAGCTAAACGCAAAGTTGCCCCACTCGTCGGGAAGCTCATCGTTGCCAAGCGTGGCACTGTCGCCCAAATAGCGGCCTGAAATGAAACGATTGGAACCGTTCGTTCCGCTCGTCACCATCAGGCCCGAGATGTACAGATTGGTCAGGCTCGACGCATTCACCACGCCAAACGCCGACAACGGAATCGCGCACTCCCAATTCGCCGCGAGACGACTATCCATGCCATACCCGCCAAACTGCGAGAGCTGGGCACCTTCGACGGCCGTGAATGCATTGCTATCGCCGGGAGTCGTGAATACGCCTTGACCAAAGTCAAATCCGGTGTCTTTGTACATCTTGAAGTCAACGATATTTCCATCGCCCCACACATCGCCCAGCAAAATGGCCATGTTCACCGGAGGCTGATAGGCCGTGTTGTGGAGGATGTTCAAGCCTGTCGGGCTGACATCAAATCCCCACAGGTTGGGAGTTCCTACACGCGTTCCACCCGATAGGAACACGATGTACGCATTGTTCTGGCTGTCTTGAGGAAGACCCACTCCCGTGCCTCCGACGTAGAGGTTGGTAGCATCACAGTTCACATAGATGCTTCCGAAGTTCCCGAATCCGTTGGTGCCACTGGTGGTTGCCGCTCCGCCCGATGTGTTGAAATCAAACAGGTCGTTGGTGTTGTCCGGACTCCCGCCAAGGTTGATCGTCGGCGTATGCACCGCCATCCGAAGTGTGGCCCCTTCGCCAATGTTGGCGACATAGTTTTGTCCGCCGTTGTTATCCCACGCCTGCCAGCCACTGGGAAGAACTCCCAGCACACAGTACTGAACCCGTGTCCCGTCCGGGAACGTGCCCAGATTCACTTGCCAACGATCGTTGTTGTTGGTTTCGCCCACCTTGGCAAATACCGTCGTCAGCCATGTGGAACCATCGGCGCTATAGATCAGCGACACATTCGTGGAAGCCCCTATTGGCCATGTTTCGCAGAAAATGACCAGCGGGTTGGTGGTGGTGATCGCGCCGTTTCCGGGCGTATGGACGGTATTGCCCACCCACAGCGTTTCGACTCCACCGCCGCTATTGCTGACCGTAATCGAATAATTCAAATTCCGGTTGTTGTCCCAGTTGGTGGTGACTCCATCGGTGGCTTCAATGTAATACTTGATCGCGGTTCCTGCAGCAAACTGCCCCAAAGAAGAATTGAACCATTGCCCGCCCACGGATCCCCATTCGGCGTTTGCTGTCATGTTGGTGCGGGTCCAGCTCGAGCCGCTGTTCGTGCTATATCCCAGCGTGACACGCGTCACCGAGCCAGAGGGACCGGCCTCGGAATTGATGAAAATGGGCGTGTCGTCTTTCACGTCGCCATCGGCCGGATAGTTGTGCGTTCCCCGAATCCAGACGGCCACATTGGTGTCGCTGCCATCTCCGCTACTTCCCGACTGTTCGCCTACCCAGACGTGGATAATGTTGGAGCGATTCGTATTTCCACGGTTGTCCACGGCTTGCACAAAATAGTCGATCAGGCAATTGGTTTGGCCCGCAATGGTTGCCATGTAGCGCTGGGCACGGGCGGTTTCAGAGGGAACTTGCGGACCTTTCACCGTGGGCCACCATTCATTCGTCATGGCCACCGTCTGCCAGGCGCCAACGCCAGGACCTCCCGCATATGTTTCGTTTTCCGTAGAGCTGATGGGCCAGTTCCCGTCGTTGTCCCGACGCCAGTAGAGCGTCGCATTCTGAACGCCGTTCACATCGTCCACAAAAGACCACACCTGAAAGTCGGACGGCAACGGACTGACCTCACTCCACATGCGCCCACCCGGATTGTAGGGCGTTCGCTGCGGCGGGAAAATGCTCGGGCCTCGGCGATCGTTGGAAGCATTCCGTGCAATAACCTTATTGGCTTCTGCAATGGCCAAGTTGCATGCACGTGTCACATTGCCATCCCACGGATTGGCGCGGTCATAATCCCAATACCAGTAGCAACTCGTTTCGCCATTCAAATAAAAGTGCCACGCCTTGGCGGTATCGTTGCCAATCCCCCACTCCACATCGTTCATATCTTTTGAGCCGGAGAGATAACTATTTTCCATGTCATCCGCCGTGAACACGCGATTCTGCGCGGCCACCAGCACGCTCCACGACCACATATCGGGCATCTCGCCGCTTCGGTTTTCATAGGCCAGCCACTTCTCGTAATACGGGGTGCCGCCATCGATGCCAATCCAGCTTCCGGGCTCCACATGAATTACGTCATTGGGATCTGGCGGGAACATACTCAAATAATCTTGGACACTGGTGTATTCAAAATCCGCATTAGCCGCGCACATATCCACGAATGCCTGCTGCTGACCGTTCCAGGCATCGGAATTCTTCATGCCGTAGTTATCACCATCGCTATGGCACAGCAACAGCATGGGCTTGGACGCATTGTTGTTGGCCCCGATCTGGCTCCCCCAAACATTCTGCGGCTTGAAGGCGCCATAGCCGCCGCGCCCATTTTCGTTGCCTTCATAGCGGCCTGCGGGAACGGCAATCACTTTGCGGATCTCACCTGTCCACGGGTCCACGTGGCGCGAGTAGTGCGGCTGATACGACCACGGCGCAAGCACCTTGGTAGGAGCCCACACATTTTGCAAGCCCACCCACGTACTTGCCAAATTCGTCGAGCTGCCGTTGCGAACATCGGCGCGGTTGGGACGGCAGGAGCTACCACTGCTCCACTCAAAATCCGACACTGTACGGAACAAATGCCCGTTGTCCACAATCACCCACTCGAGCCCTTCGGCCACCAGAGCAGGAATCATCGAACTGTCGTACGCGCACTCCGGCGGCCAGAAACCTTTGGAATACGCGCCACCTGTACCCCACGCGTCTTTATACTGCTCCTTGTGCAACTTGATCTGCATGCGCATCGATTCCACGCTGGTCAGCGGCATCAGGCTGTGGTGATAGGCAATGCCCACCATGTCCAAACGGGAATTGCCTGAACTGGTCTTCAGGTTGTTGCGAGCATTTCGAATGTTGCCCGCCCATCCCGCAGGATCACCCCAGATCACGCTGTTGTTCTCCGTCAGCGAGCCCGAATAGCTCATCTGAGAGCCGCCATGCCCCGAGGCTTTGGACACCGCACCCGCCGGCCAGTCGCGATAACAACTATACCGATCGCCATCCCACACGTTGCCTTCAACGTTGAAATTGTAGCGGCCATTGCTATCCGTGCTTCTCACCGTCTCGTAGGGAAAGTAGATCGGCTGATGCATATGCCACAAGTGGGTCACATGCATCGGTACACCCTGTGCCGCAAGGGCCGATGTCAGAAGAAATCCCACTACACCCATTTTCATCCCGATTGCTTTCATACGGATCCTCTCCCTACCGACTTGTGCCACATATTGCAGCCGGGGGCGGTGACCCCGGCCGATATCTTCAACCATGATCCGGCCTCACCGCGGCCGGCGACATCTAGACGAGCTTGCTCTAGTTGCCGATGCGTGCAAACGGAGCGGTGAAGTTGTCGCTGTCCGCCCATTCATAGGAGGAGTTGTACACTTCCACGCCCGGCGTGTCCGTCGTCGTCGCATCGTTCGGGATGCAGTCCATCGCCGAAAGACCGCCCGAGCCAATCATCACGGCAACACCCTGAGCTTCGAGTTGATTCTTGGTGATGCCCAACGCCGTGAGGGGTATCTTCATTTCATAGAAGCTGTCGCGCTCCGTGCGACCGTGACCTGTGGTCTTGAAATCGCGCAAACCGCTTTCATCGCCGTTGCGGTCATCGCAATCGTTCACGCCCCAGATATCGCTGGCCACCAGTGAAGCACTCTTGGCATGGGTGATGCCCCACAACGCTGCGGTCTTGTAGTTTACTCCGCCATCGTCCACTGGGAACACGCCGCCGGACTCGCGCGACATATAGGACTGCCACAAGCTACCGGCCATGTAGATTTGGAAATCAGGAGAATTGGCACCGGTCCAACGGTTGCTCTTGGCCCACATGTCCTGCGTAGCACCGCCGGTCTTCGTGTCCAGCACCATCCACATCAGAATACCATCGTTGCGGTTGATCGGATCGCCACTGCCGGCATTCGACGGATCGACAACGTCGGTGATGTCCACCAGTTGCCAAGCCAAGTACACATTCGCATCATCCCAACACGCCCACACGTGCGTGAAGTCGATCGGCGCCTCGTGCATCGTCCAGTTACTACCTAGGCTACGGGGATCATCGTTGGCTTTGTCCAACGCAATCAACATGGCGCTTGTCCACTCGCCGGAGGTGTTGGCCCCGTCGATCGTGATTCCCGCTGAACGATACGCACCCTTGGTCGGATTCGTCGAATAGGGCTTGTTACCGCCGGGGATTCCACCACCGTTGACGCTGATGCTGTAGTTGTTGTTGTTGTTATTGTTCCAGGTCGAATTCCCTTGCGAATCCTTCGCCTCAAACGCGTACTGCACTACCGTGCCGGCGGGAAAGGCGCCAATGTTCACCGACCACGTGTCGTTGCTGGCGTTCGACGCACCCTTGGTCATGTTTGTATACGACCAGTTGGCTCCGCCATTGGCGCTGAACACCATGCCGGCCATCACCGATGCGCCTAGTGGCGCGGTCTGGAAGGAAATGGTCAACGATTCATTCGTGTCCCATGATCCGGATGCCGGATCCGTCCCCACGTTGCCCGTCCACGACACCGCTTGGCTTTGCGCCGTCTTGGTGAAGGTGTAGAGCTTCTGGGTGCTAACACCACTGACGGTGCTTCCACTCAGGGTCAAAGAACGGCTCTGCCCATTGGTCATGCCCGCACCAAAGGCAAGCACAGCACCGTTGGTGTAGGCCGTGACGCTACCGCCCTGCACCACATAGGTGGAGGAGGTCACATTCACGCCGCTCACGCTCAAGGTGACGTTGATGCTGTCGGTGCTGAAGCTTCCCCCCGCCGGGGTGGCCCCCACCGTCACGCGATCCACGGGCTGATCCACCGGCGGCACATTCACACGAACGCGCATCACGGCGGCCGTCAGGCTCAGGCTGGGCATGACGATGCTACCGTCCGTGCTCACCACCGTCGAATGCGCCGTCCAGTTCCAAGCGCCGTTGGTCACCGTGTCGGCCACATCGATTACGTATGTGCAGAGCTGACCACCGACCTTGTATACGCGGGAGGTGCGGCCATCCATCATCATGAAGTGCAACGAGTCATTCGTCTTGGGATCCAGTCCCGCGAAATAATCGTGGCGGTCCGGACGACCATCGTGGTTGTAATCGCTGGACTCGGTGAGGGGATAGCTGGGGCCAAAGTTTTCCTCGACCCATGCATCAGGCACACCCAAATCCGCATTCGAAGACTGCGGCGGCAAGACCTTGGTTCCGCCCAAGTTCACAAAGCTGAACGCGAAGTTGCCATACGCATCCGGCAACTCACTATTGCCCAGCGTGGCGCTGTCACCCAAATATCGGCCGGAGATGAATCGATTATTGTTGCTCGTGCTACTGGTGACCATCAGGCCGGAAACATACAAGTTCGTCAGCTCTGCCGCATTCGTCACACCAAACCGTGCCAGCGGAATGGCACACTCCCAATTCGACGCTAAACGGCTGCTAAGTCCGTAGCCTCCGAACTGCGAGAGCATCGCACCTTCGACCGCCGCAAAGGCTGTGCCTCCGCCCGGCGTGGAAAACACGCCCTCACCAAAGTCGAAGCCGCCATTCGTGTACATTCCAAAGTTGGTGAAGGTGCCGTCGCCCCACACATCACCCAAGAGAATCGCCATGTTCACCGTCGGCTGGAACGCCACGTTGTGCGTTTTGTCGAGACCTTCTGGAAGTCCGCTGAAATCCCAGAAGTTCGGCGTCCCCGCGTTGGTTCCACCACCCAAGAACACCATGTAGGCATTGTTGAGGCTGTCATCCGGCAAGGCCACGCCCGTGCCGCCGATGTACAGGTTTTCAGCATCGTAGTTCACGTACACGCTACCGAAGCTGCCGAATCCATTCGTTCCGCTGGTGGTCGCTGCGCCGCCCGTTGTGTTGAAGTCAAACTGGTCGGACGGATTGTCGGGGCTACCCGCCGTGGTGATTACCGGCGTATGTTCCACCATGCGCAACCCGCCAACTTCACCCACCGTGGCGCGGAAGTTCTGCCCACCGTTGTTGTCCCACATTTCCAGCGTGGCCGACTGCGCCACCACCGCAAAGTTCAGGATCGTACCATCGGGATACGGCCCCATGTTTGCCCGCCACACATCATTCGCCGGCGTAGATCCAATGGAAGACAGAGGAGCCAACTGCCAGGACGTCCCGCCGTCGATCGAATAGGCCATTGCCACATTGGTCGCAGCACCAATCGGCCAGGTTTCGCTGGTGATCTGGAGGATCGACGACGACGTAATTTCGCCGTTCGCCGGAATGAAGCTCGTGTCGCCCACCCAGAGGCTGTCGATCACGCCGCTACGGATCGTGAGCTGGAAGTTCTGGCCGCCGTTGTCATCCTTGTTCGTGCTCGTGGCTCCTGCGGCAGTCACGTAATAGCGCAGCAAAGAGCTGGCGGGGAACTTGCCCAGATTGACTTCGTACCAGTTGCCGCCGTCCGAGCCCCAATCCGCCTTGAGCGCCATGTTGGTTGTGACCCACGTGGTGCCGTTGGTACTGAAAGAAGCCGTCACCGAGGTGACCTGCCCGGAGGGTCCGGCTTCGCTGTTCAGGTAAATATCCGTCAGGTCGGTGGCATCGCCATCGATCGGATAATTCTTCGAGTTGCGCGCCCAGAGACCGGCCGCCTGCTTCACAGTCAGCGTGTAGTTCAGGCCGCCGTTGTTGTCCCACTTCTTGTTGCTGTTGGCGTCGGCGATTTCAATATAGTACTTGATGACCGTACCCGCCGGATATTGTCCCAAGCGATGGAAGTACCATGTCCCGCCTGTGCTGGCCCAGTTGGTCTCCGTCATCGCCACCGCCTGCCATGTCGTTCCGCCGTCTGCGCTATATCCCACCTTGACGCTCGACACCAGACCCGTCGGGCCCGCTTCGGTGTTGATGAAAATCGGATCCGCCGAGGTCGCCACACCATCCGCTGGGGAAGCGTGCGTGCCCTTGACCCACATGTCAACGGGTGCAAGGCCGGCAACGTAGATCTTGGTCTCCTTGCCGCTCAGGCTGATGGAAATCCGTCCGCCCGCAGAGGTCACCTTGTCGGCGGTGTTGAGCGCATTGACGAATTCCGTGCCGTCGGGCTTGCCGACTTGCGGATTCAGCGACTTGCTACCGTCGCCAAGGTTGATGGCCACAAGGGATTCTTCCGCATCGAGGATACGGCTGAAGGCATAGGCACCGTCCGCCCAGCGTTCCGTTAAGGATCCGCGCGTCAGGCTCTTGTAGGTCGCGCGGGCTGCGTTGAGGGCCTTGATGTGCTGATAGAGCGGAGCATCCGTCGCCGCCAACTTGTTGCCCTGCGCCGCGCCGGGCTGGAACCCCTTGTCGAACATACATTCGCGCTGCCAGTCGCCGTCGTCGGGATTGTCCTCTGTCCTGCCGCTACCATTGTAGTGGCCGCCCTGGTCGAAAGCGTGCTCCGTACCATAATAGAGGCAAGGGACGGGTGTGGCCAGATAGAGGAAGGACAGCGCCGGGCGCAGCTTCCATACATCGTTGCCCGTGTCGCCGCCGCTCATCAGCGCAATTCGGTTCAAATCGTGGTTGTCGATGAATGCCACGAGGCGGTTAGCACCTTCACCATACATGCTCTTGTTATTCAACTGCTGCGTCAATTGGTTCGGGTTGTTGCCATCCACGAAAACGCTCTTGATGTTCTGGCTCAGGGGGAAAAATAGGGCGGAATTGTAGGAGTAGCCGGGATCCTTGCACCAGCTCGCCAGTGCGCTGTTGTCATAGGAAAAGAGCTCGCCGAAGAGGATGAAGTCGCTTTTGCCGCGATGAGCCGCATGCTTGCGCATGTCGTCGGCCCATTGCTTGTTCCAGTTGTACTCCACGTGCTTGATGGCATCTACGCGGAAGCCGTCGCAATCCGTCGCGTCGATCAGATTCTTGAACGCCTTCGACAAGATGCTCTGTACGGCAGAGTCATCGGTCTTCATATCGTCCGTGCCCTTGAACTGACCCCACAGATTCTCCGGCGAGCTGTCCCAGTTGTTGATCGTGCCGTTATTGTGGAAATAGCTCAGGTTGTCGAACGGTGCCGGATGCTTGTTGCCGTCGTTCCACCAGCCGAACGTCCCATTGCCATTGGCCCAATACTGCTTGTCATCGTTCTGGCTGTTGCCCCACAGCCCGTTCTTGTCGCACATGTGGTTCGGAACCACGTCCAGAATCACATAGATTCCCGCCGCATGCAACGCGTCGATCAATTCCTTCAGTTCTGCGAACGTGCCCATTGCCGGGTCGCACTTGAAAAAGTTGTCGGGATGATACTGGTGGTACGGCGTATAGTTGGCGTCTTTCCCCTGATCGTTTTGCTGTACGCCGGAAATCCACACCGCCTTGACGCCCATGCCCGTCAGATAGCCGATGTTGTTCTTCATCCCTTTCCAATCGCCGCCGTGGTGGAAATTACGATTGGCCGGAAAGCTCTTGTTCTCGCTTTTCCACGACGGTTTGTAGCTACCGAGTTGGTCCGTGCCGGAATCCGCAAAGCGATCTGTGAAGAGCTGGTAAATGTTAATGTCGCGCCAATCCGCAGGACTGGGCGTATAGCTGAAGCCCGCTTCGGCCTCCCGCGTCTTGAGCCCGTAGGTCGTGTCGTTCACGCCCCAACCGTCAATTCCACTTTCTTCTGCCCAACCCGCCACCGGCACAATGGACAAGACTGTCATGGCACACATCAACCACAGGATCATCTTCATGGATTTCATCGCAGGGGAACTCCTCGGAATTATGTTTGGAAGGGACGGAAACCGCACATCTTGTAAAACGATATACTCAGGTTCTAACATTGGCAAGTGAAATTAAAACATTTTACTAACATTTTTTTCGACTGTTTCCGGTTATTGCTTTCCTCCCCACCACAACAGTATCTTTCATGAATGACGACACTCCTCCGATTCCAAGATTTGCCCCGCCCCGATTATGCCGGCGGCAGTATCCTCAACCTGATGTCTTCGATCATTCGCGCCCGTGGCGGACGCTCTCCCCACCCCCCTCTCCGTGGCCTCTCTCCTTCGGACGTTCGCCACTACAAGAAAGTGGTTCTTCTTCTTCTGGATGGATTGGGGGCCAATCAGTTACATCGATATATTCTTTCCGGAAAAGGCCAACAGTTTCTCGCCCTCCACCCTTGGCAAAAAATCACAACGGCCAGCCCCGCCACCACCGCCGCCGTGATCACCACCCTCGCCACCGGCGCCTCCCCCACCGAACACGCCATTCTGGGCTGGCATCTACACCTTCCCGATCTCGGAATGGATGGAACGATCTTGCCTTTCGTCACCCGCACCGATACGCCCATGGCTTCGCCCGATTTCCATCTCGGAAAATATCTCGCTTTACCCTCCCCCCTCTCCACCATGCCGGGTCGTCGCGTTCTCATCTCTCAAGGCACCATTCCCAAGAGCCGCACCTCCATGGCCATGCCCTGGTGGACCGAGCGCCACTCCTTCCAAAATCTCGACGGATTGCGGAGACAACTCCGCGCCTTTGCCCACTCCCGCGGGCGCGCCTATGCCTACGCCTATTGGCCCGACTATGACTCCCTCTGCCACCAATACGGACCCAACGGACGTGTGCCCGCAAAACATCTGGCCGAAATCGATACGCTCCTCGCCCGCGCACAACGAGCTCTCGCAGGCACCGATACCCTCTTGCTCGTCACCGCCGACCACGGCCACATGCAAACGCACACCGCACTCAACCTCGCCGAAATCCCCGGCTTCTACGACACTCTCGCCACCCTTCCATCTGGCGATGCCCGCATGGTTCAATGCTTCGTACGCCCCACTCGCGTGAAGGATTTTTTGCGCCTCACTCAATCCTCTCCACTCTTGGGTAACAGCGTCTGCGTCTCTCATGCCGCGATTCTCCGCTCCGGTCTTCTCGGGCCCGGCAAGCCCCATCCCGCCCTTTCCAATCGTCTCGGCGACTACATTCTCTTTGCTGCCCCCGGCCATGCCTTCCTCTATCCCCCCGCACTCTCCGTATACAAAAAAGTCAAAAAAGGCAATCACGGCGGTCTCTCCTCCGACGAACTCGACGTGCCCCTCTTTGTTGTCACGCCATAAGGGTTCAAGGTGCGCGAGGAACCTCAATCATTAGCGAACCTAAAGAAAAACGCGAAAGTGATGTAAATATCTCTTGCTATTATTTCACCATTGTGGTTATGTACAAACATGAAATCATTTCTCAAGCAAACTTGCCGCATTCGCTTCCCGCGCGCGCCGGGCTGGAGGGGCGACCGTGGGTGTGCAAGGAGACGATCTACAAGCATGTCTACGCCGATGCCAAGGCGGGCGGAAAGCTCTGGGAGAAGCTGCCGCGGTCTGGCCGCAAGCGCAAGCGTCGTTGTCCCCGCAAAGGCGATCGCGGGCGTGGCCGGATTCCAAACCAGCGGAGGATCGACACCCGGCCAGCCGAGGTGGAGACGCGCAAGACCGTCGGACACTGGGAAGGAGATCTGATCAACGGAGCGCGCGAAACGGGGAACCTCGTCACGCTGGTTGAACGGAACACGCGCTTCACCTTGATCGGGCGCACGGACAGCAAAGAGGCCGATGATGTCGCCGCGACGATCTGCCGGCTGTTTGCGGCGTTGCCGCCGGCCTGTCGGCAGAGCCTGACGCTCGACAACGGCAAGGAATTTGCGCGCCACGAGCAGATCGCGCGGGAGACGGGTTTGGACGTATTCTTTGCCAAGCCCTACCATTCCTGGGAACGCGGCACGAACGAGAACACTAACGGGTTGGTGCGCAGGCTCCATCCAAAGCAATCCTCCTTCGAAGAGATCGCGGAAGAGGAGCTCCAGCGGATCGACGAGTATTTGAACGACCGCCCCCGCAAATGCCTGGGGTGGATGACGCCAAGGGAGAAGAGGGCCGCCTTCCTTGTTTTGGCCTCGTGAAGAGCGAGGCGTTGTAGAATCCACCCGCCGTGGGGCACGGCTCTGACCTTGCCCCCGCGGGGCACCCCTTCGGGGCCGGGCGTCCAAGTCATGACGCGAGACTGCCCATTCTCCGCAGTAATCTTTTTGGGCAACTGGCCCAGTTCCACCGAGCGGGTCTTTTGCGTCACCAAGATGGACGGATAGGCAATGGCCGTGAACACGGGTGCATCGCCGAAATCCAGAACCACGCGCGGACGGGAGGCATAGGCCAGATAGGTGCGCAGCCTCTCGCCATAGGCCGCGCGAAACCACTTGTTGCTGGTGATGAAGCTCAGGACACCGCCCTTTTTCAGCAGTTGCAAAGAGCGTTCGAAGAAATACACATAGAGATCGGCGGTGCCGGTGAAGCATTCGTATTGATCTTTCAGCGCATCCTTCAAGGGCTGTTCCTTGCCATCGCTGCCCACCACAGACTGCTTCTTCAATTCCTCCTGCCGGACATAAGGCGGGTTGCCGATGACGATGTCAAAAACGCCGCCGTGGTCTTTGGAAGCCAGCCCGAACATCCAGCCGGGATCGAAGAACTGGGCGTATGTATTCGTGTCGTAGGGATTCCAGCCCGCCAGCCGATGAGCATCGAAGGGCGTGCACTCACCGCTGGTTTCCAATTCCGTGGCCAGCTCGCGGCAAAGCTGTTTGTCTTCTTTGCGGAGTTCCTTTTTCCGCTTGTAGCTCCGCGCCGTGAAGTAGTCGTGGCGGACCTTCTGCAATTCGCCTTCCAACCGCTTCACTTCGTTCGAACCGAGCAGCAGTTGTCCGCGATGCAGGCCCAGCAGGGAATTGGCGGCCACCACTTTGGTTTCCAAATTCGGCAGGGGCAGAATGCCGTAGTTTTCCTCCTGCGGGTCGATGGTCTGGTCCACCACCAGCGAAATGAAAAACCGCAACTTGGCGATCTGCACGGCGATGGGCTGAATATCCACGCCATAGAGGCAACGCTCGATCAGATACAGCTTGCGGCCATAGTCGTCGTTATCGCGCGCGAAGGCCCGCTGAATCGCCTTGAGGGCCTCTTCCCGAACCGGACTGCTATCGATGGCCTTCGCTTGGCTTTCCTGCCGTTTCCGCCAGCCTTTGTTTTCCGGGTCCAGTTTCCGGAGCACATGGACCAACTTTTGGAGCATGCCCATGGGGAAAGCACCGGAACCACAGGCAAGATCGATCGTCTTCAAGCTGTCGATGGCATCAATGAGCTTTTCGACCTCGGCCGGACTGAAATCGTGGACGTCTTCATCCCATGAAAGCAATCGTTTCAATCTGGCGTCTTCTGGAGGGACGCGCTCCGTCGCGTCCGTCTTGGCACCGGCCGACACGGAGGTCGGCCCTCCATCGGACAACGCAGAGGCCAGCCAAACCTTGCAAGGCCTGGTCCACCATCCAATCCACGACGATGCGCGGGGTGTAGAAGGAACCCGTGGCTTTACGGGCCACGGTTCCGGTTTCGGGATTGAAGGCCGCCAGCAGGTTTTCAAAGACATGCCCCAGCAGTTCCGGATCCAGTGCGACTTCCTGATCAAACGGCGTGTTCTCGGTCAGGGTGAAGTTGTACCGGCGCAGAATGTCGAGCAAGGGCCGAACCGTTTCGCGGCTACGGGAGGAATCGCCATACGCCTCGGAAAGATCGGCGGTTTGGTAAGCCCCATAGAATAAGAAATTTGGAATTTTGGGCTGTTTCTTGGGATCGTTCGAAAATCCATCGATCTGCTTTTCCACGGTGTAGGGCGAATTGGCTTTCTCGATGCGATCGTCGAGACATTCAAAAAGCCCGCCGTTCAGAAACGGAATATCGCGCAACAATTTTTCCAAGGCGGCCGGATCGCGCAGTTGGCGGGCATGTCGCCAACGCTGATGAACCATGTGATCGTCGCTCCGCTGGCCATCGCCTTCGTCGAGGAAGCGGCGGACTGGAGGCTCGCCCGGTTGATCCATTTCCGTGTTTAGCGTCGCGAAGAACAGGTTTTGCAAGATGGCGGTATAGTAGATGCAGGACTCGGGCGACGGATCTTTCAGCAGATCTTGAATGCGCCGGGCATCGAACAGGGTTTCCGGAATCAGCCCGTTGCCGGTCTGTGGGTTCCGTTTCTCCTTTAGGAACCAGCAGAAAATGAGGCGGGTCAGCAAGCGGATCAGCGACAACGAGGACTTCCCGTCGGCATCCAAGGGAGCATCCTTCGGGAACTCCGCGTGTTCCCGCGCCCAGAAGTACCAGTTGGCAATCTCTCCGTAGAAATCCTTCGTGACCTTCTCGACATCGAAAGCATCGTCGTGGTGCTCCTGGATGAGCAGGGGCGAAAGCCCGAAAAGATCGGGGCTCATGGTCTGGAGGTCCAGCAAGGCCATCCGTTCCGCCGCCGTCCGCAGTCCCTCGCCCGCCCTTACGGCAATGCGCCGCACCAGCCGTCGTTTTTCCGTCTGGGCGTCGTATTTGACATTCAGGAAGTGCCAAGCCGAATAGTCCCAATTCGAGAAAATGAAAAGCGCGTAGGGATGGTCTTGAAGCAACTGGTTCACCACGGGCCGCTCCATGCCCCGCCGCAGCGAGGAAGAATCCAGTCGGCCATACACCACATGGAAGTCATTCCCCGTTCCGCCGCTGGCAAAGAGAACCGGATCTTCTGCAAGGAACTGCCTCACGCCGTCAGGCCATTTGCGGGGACTGAGGGGCTTGTTCTCGCACTCGTAGTTCAGGGCATCCCAAAATAGAGTTTTCAGGCTGTCGAGGCTACGAAGATTCTGCAGAATATCCAAAATCGTTTGCTGTTTTCCCGCCTGTGTTATGCCGAGCCTATTTCAGTTTGTCGCCGCATTCAATACGGGTGAAAACTAGCAAGCAACCCTTGGAAACACCAGTCGAAAGCGGACGCATGCGTCTGTGTTTCTCACAAGAAATGCTGGGCTCAAAAGCGATACGTCGTGCTGGCAAAGGCGTAGAGACTGGCTTCCTTGGTTTTCGTGATGACGGGTTGCAAGTCGCCTATGTCGTCCAGTCGGTTTCCAAAAGCTTCGCCCTCGCCCCAAACATAGCTGAGGCCGAAGTTGAGAATCACGTTCTCTCCCACGACGCCCACGCTGGTCGTCACGCCATACAGGTCGATTTGGTGCGGCGTACTGGTGTCCTCCACATCCAAGTCGGCGGCGGAAGAAAAACTCGTGAAAAAGCCTGCGCGAAGGGGATACCGATTCCGCACCCAATATTCTCCGCCCAGTTGGACATCGGTCACCGCTTTGCGTTCCTGCCAAATCGTTTGATCGTCGCCATCCTGCGTTCCTGCCATCCACTTGTAATTGCGCGACAAATGGTGCGTCACATCCAAGCCGGCGCTGCCCACGCCCTTCTTCTGCCAGCCCAGACCCAACCGCACATGTGCGGGCAATCCGTTGTCGGCATCCATCTCATCCAGATACAAGGAGTCCGCTGAAGCGACATGTTCATCGCCGATGACTTGGCTGAGCTGAACGCGCCCATTCCCGTCCAGCGTACCCGAAGGGGTTGTCACGGCAATTCCGACAAACCAATCCTTTGTAAATTGATATTGAGCCCCAACGGTGCCCACCACTCCCATGACGGAGTATTTGTAGTTCGCCGTATACGTGTAGGAATAGTCACCCCAGTACAGGTTCTGAAAATCGCTAGCCGTTTGATAAATGCCAAAAACGGAAGCACCGATGGAGAGCTTCTCGTTGACCACCTGTCCGATCGATGGCCCCAACAGGAGCATCTGATCGTCATGGCTGTAGTTGTAGTAGTGCTGCCGCTCTGGAAAAGCTTTGATTTCACGAGCATTCGATTGGGCCGGCACGAACACGGAAAACGAGGCGGCCAAGCCATCCCTCAACTTTCGCACCGCACTCAATCCGGTCGGTATGGTCACAAAGGACGAGATATCCAGTTCTTCACCCGGAAAGGCGGCATCTTTCGTTGAAAAATTCTGAATGCCATACAACGTGCCATTCACCGAAATTGAATTTCGCTCTTCGCGCCCAAGGCCGGCCGGATTATAGAAACACGCATCCATGCCATCCGCCGTCGCCACCACCGCCCCACCCATTCCAGCCGCCCGCTCGCCCACAATGAACGGCTGATAGTTCGCCTCCCCCGCCCACGAATCGGTGCCGAACAGAGCAATCAAGCTCACGATGCCCCAACGAATCGAACGAATGCTAGTATTCATGGCTCACAAGATAGAAATCCCTTGGAGATACCACAAGCCAGAATCGTCAGGATGCACGGGACCGTGCCCAGAAAAATTCAGGGCAACTCGGAAAGCTCACGCCGTGTCTCGCCAGAGAAACGGGCGGGGCATTGCGTCACATGGCGCAAAAAACTTATTTCTCGCCACCAGCGTCCGCGACAATCTTGTAAAAGACAGCTCCGACCGTCAAATCGGTATCCGTGAAGGTGTTCATCGGCGACTCGCCGGGCAAGCCCGCAGCGATAACGGTGAACCCCTCTATCAAATTGGTGCTTCTCAAGATGCAGTACGATTCCGCCTCCGAGCTAAGCCATTGAATCACATTTCCCTTTTCCGAAAAAGTAATGGGTTCGGGAATCCGAAATTCTTCCGTGTTACGCAAATAGGGACCATATTCAATGCGGTTGCCATCCGTTTCCTCTTCGGTCAATTTATAGATATAGCTCTGCCCCGGCACCGCATCTGGATCCACAAGAGAATAACGCGCACCCATGCCATCTGCTCCACCCGCCGGCACCAACCCGCCATGAATCTGCGTCCACGAAGAATCCGAATTCAATCGCTGAACAAAGAACCCCACCGTATCTTCCTCGGAAGCCGTTTCCCATACCACCTTGACGTCCTCGCCACACCGCATCAGATCAAAGTAGTAAAGAACCACCGCCGTGGAATAATACGCCTTTTCCACATTGGAGTTGGTGCTGGTACCGCTGGCGTTGTAGGCACGAACGCGATAGTAGTTGGTGACGCCTTCGCGCAAGTCCGTATGTAGAACGGTGTGCGTCGTGACAAGTCCCACGTTCAGGTTGGAAAACCCTTGCACAAAATTGGAGAAATCCATGTTCGTCGAGACATCTAGTCGATAGCCAGTTGCGCCTTCAGCCTGAACCCAAAAGGCTTGGAAGCTATTGGTATTCAAATAAGCACCCGAAAGCGCAAGAGGCGCATCAGGCACCGTCGTTGCCGTAATCGTCCCGGAGTTGGCGCTAGCACCGCTGCTGTTGACCGCGCGAATCCGATAGTAATACGTCTGAGCCGCAGACAAACCGCTGACCAAGCGTGTGAGCGCGGTGCCCACATTCAAGTCGTTGTATCCGGCAACCATCGTGGCAAACGACTCATCCGTCGCCACATCCAAGCGGTATCCCGTTGCGCTAACGACAGAAAGCCAGTTTGCATAAAAGCGAACGGCCGAGGCGTTGGTAGCACTCAACGCGGTTGGGGCGGCCGCCAATGTCCAAACGGAGACGATCGACGAATACACACTCGTCGACCCGCTTGCATACGCTTTTACGCGAAAATAGTACAACGTACCCGGCTGGAGCCCCGTGACCGCATGTTGCAGATTGTTGCCGCTACTGCTGATATCGAAATCACTATAAGATCCCACATACCCGCCCACGCAATTCGAGTTGGTCGACACATCCAGCCGATAGCCAGCGGCATTGAGCGATGCAAGCCAAGAAACCGTAAACCCCGAGCTTGTCACCGATGAGGCTGGATCCAATACGGGAGGAGCCAACAACGTCCGCTGACTGTCCGGATTATCCGTCGCCGTTGTCGTCAGATAGTTGCACGAACTGCCAGAACCATTCAGTTCATAGACGCGAACGTAATATAACTTTCCAGCGACTAGATGATCCAAGACCGCGTTGGTACCCGCACCATTGTACACAACGGTTCCGCCACCCAATGAGGCATCCTCCGCATAGGCAACCCCATCCACTGGATTTCCATCTACCGCATAGTCCTCGCGCATCACCACGATGCGACTCGACCCAGTTCCATTTGTCCAACTCACCGTCATTTCGTTAGTGGAAATGGCGGAAAATGAAACAAAAGTGGCCTGCGTCGTGGGTTCCGCCGCCAAGGTCGATTGACTCCCCGCACCAGGATCTGCCACTTTATAAGAAGTGGACTCTCCGGTTCCGTTGTACTCGAAAATCTCCACAGAGTAGGCCGTGGACGGATTCAAACCGGAAACCGTCACCGGTCCATTGACCCCGTCGAACACCGCAAAAGATCCATCGCCAAACGAAGCCCCATTTCCATACGTCGCATTCGCAGAATAGTTGGTTCCGCTGACAGGATCAGCCGTGATGGCTCCGTCCCGCATCAGAACCAAACGGCGACTTCCATTTCCATTCGCCCAGCCCACGGTCATCTGATTCGCACCGATGCTACTAAATGCCACACTGCTGGCACTGGTGACCGGAGCAGCAATGGTCGTGGATCGGGATGCCGTGGGGCGGCCCGTGACCAAATAATTTTCACCACTGGCGGAACCATTGAACTCGAAAACGGCAACCGTATAGGAGGTGTTAGCCGAAAGCCCGGTCAAATCCACGGATGTTCCGCCCCCCTTATAGACGACATAACTACCACTGCCCAAATCATCGCCACGGCTAAACTCGGCATCCGCCGCGTACACAATCCCATCGACCGGATTGACGGGAACCGCACCCGCGCGAACCACCACCAGAACCGAAGCCCCGTCCCCACGCGTCCATCCCACCGTCATGGTTTCATTTTCAACAGCACTGAACGAAATGGAAGAGGCCGCCACTACCGGCTCGCCAGACAAGGTTCGGGCCTGTAAAAATTTCGGAGTATCCGTCAGAAAATCAATGGACCCCCAGACATCCCCGTCCCAAGGATAGGCTAAAAAGGTATACGTGGTATTGGGGTTGAGTCCCGACACCGTGACACCATCCAAGCCCTCTTGGTGACTCACACACCGCCAGCCCGATCCGTAGGAAGTGGCCACCGAATAGTTCGCATTTTCCGAATAGCCCGTATCGTCCACAGGAGAAAATGGAGAGGTTTGCGAAGTGCCAGAACGAGCAAACACAATTGCACCCGTTGGCGCATCCAACCCACTGGCGATATTGGTCCACGCCAACGTCACAGAGGTTCCCGCACGAACCGTGTTGGTTAAGTAGGTCAAAGGCCCATCAGGAGTTGCCCATGCTGGATTGGAAAAGGCCAAAATCAAAGCGCCACACACCAAAGCCCAAACGCTCATTTTCTTCACCGTCAGCCTCCATGTAAACAAACATTAAGTTGCAAACATTGCTTAAGAGTAGCAGTTGCCTCTTATTTAGTGCAAAAGATTTTTTACACAATTTTCGGTTTGAAAAGTCTTATCCGGCCGGGCCTCTTGCAGAACTCGGGCTCAAACGGTCGGGACGGAGCCCGACCATCCAGAAGACAAGTGAAATCGCGTGTTCCTGAAAATGGAGGAACGACCTCCGTGTCGTCCGGGTCCGTTCTGCAAGAGGCTCTGCCTACTTCAATTCATTCAGCAGTGCCAACAACGTTTGCCGACTGGTTTCCGCACCATATCGCGCCACACAACGGGCTCGGGCCTGTTCACCCATGTGGCGAGCACCCTGCGGATTGTCCAACATTTCTTCCAACGCTTGGACCACTCCATATGAATCATCCGGCGGAATTATTCGCCCGCATCCGTTCAACACATCCGGCAAATCGGAAACGGCATTCGCGAGAATGGGCTTCCCCATGGCCATGGCTTCAAACACTTTGCACGGCATCTGACTACGGGATAAAGGCGTATCCGCGAGTGGCACAATCAACACATCGCCCAATCCCAAATAGAGAGGCATATCGTGATGAATTTTCAAGTTTTCTTCCGCACTTGTCGCCGGACATCGAATATATTTTCCATAGGCAGAATGCTTCATCAGGCTCTGCACATGGTCATTCATCGGTCCCAAAATCAGGAGAAGGCAATCCTCCCGATTCAGCCGTGCCAAGGCCTCTGCAAACACTTCGACGCCCTTGTGGGGCCGAACCACACCACCAAAAACAATCAGCTTCTTCCCCCGAAATCCCAACTGGTTCTTCAGCCGCTCGATCGCCACCGCATCCTGCGGCTGAAAACGGTCCGTATCCACGCCAATGGGAAAAAGACGGGCATTAAACTTCTGTTGCAAAAACTGTGTGGTTCCCAAGCACACATCGCACTCTCGAAGTCGGCGCTCGACCCATGGCACGTAGACATTGTTGACGGGATGCGCCCAATCTCTCATCCAGTTTTTCACTCGCTCCCCCAACCCCCACGAGGCGGAAATAGCACCATCCCACTCATCCAAGTACGCCACCACCCGACACCCACGCTCTTTTTTCGCCAATAATGCCGCTGGCAATGAACTGCCAAAAGCCTTCATCGAAATCACTACATCGCCCTTCAGGGCCCGCGACAACTTTCGCACTTCTCGAAAATACTCTGGAAAGCGATACAGCTTGGGACAGTCTATCAAACGATATTCAAACTCGTCGGAATACATGGAATTAGGCCGCCCCCAAAGCGCCGGACCCACGATCTCCACCTCATGCACGTCGCACAGATACTTCGCCATGCGCGCCGCAATCCCCACAATGGGCCAACCCAAATCCGGCACCAAAATGGAAACTTTCATGGGCAACGCCCCATCTGCAGCGCCAACGCCCTCCCGCTTTCAAACGCGCGGTCAGACCAAATGTAAGCCCAGTTTCCATAAAGCCCCGCCGTCTCGATGCCTCGGCTTTGAAGCCACTCCCGCACCACTCCGACGGCCGCCGCGCGGTTCAGGTCGGACACCACATAGGACACCGGGTAGCACCGAATTTCTGCACCCAACAACTCCGCCCGATCAAATTTCAATAGCCTAGCCAAGTCGTTCACCGCTTGGTCGAGCAACAACTGTTCATCGGGCCTCGCATCACCGGGCACAAAAATTTCCGCCTGAATGGCCGTTCGCCCGTTGACCTCGCCGGAAAGGGAAAAGGGAAATGATACGCGCGAAAGGGCGATGTCCGGATCGTACACATAAAACCAATTCGCCGCATGGAGTTTTGGGCGCGCCACAACCAGGTTCACACAATACTGACGCAAATAACGAAGTTTTCCAGCCGCCTCCCGCACAGAAGTCGGCGCATCGACGGTCATCGAAATCAGGTGCGGCAACGGAATGGTCGAAACCAGCGTCTCAAATTCTTCCTCGGCTCCACCCTCAAAATACACCCTCCGCTTCGACGCATCCACCCGAACGGCTCGCCGATTCAGTCGAAGGTCTACGCCCTCCGCCAGATGTTCCAGCATGGCATAAAACCCACCGCGCTTGGGATACAGAAAGCGATTAAATACCGCTTGCTTCTCTTCCTGATGCCCCCTCGCTCCCGCCACAATGCTCTCCACCTGCGACGGCAATAAACGCCCCCCCAGCCAGTCGGTCGCCAACTCCGCCATCGGCACATGCCAATACTTTGCCGTGTAGAGTCGGTAAAACTGTTCCAACAAAAAATCACCATATTGGAACCGGCACCATTCCTCATAATTGTTTGGAATCCGTCCCCGAAATTTTTCCTGCGCTTCCAAAAAACTGCTCAGTGCCGCATCGCAATCCGCAGGCGACAAATCGGCCAAATGATTCTGCACCGGATAAGCAAACCATTGCACTCCCTTATGGTTCAAGACCACGCTCTTAACCATCTCATGCAGTGGCGCATGAGCACGAACGAGTTCCAACCAACCCTTGTCCTGCGAATGACAAATGTGCGCACCTCGATCAAACCAAGCTCCGGCAAACTCGTGCGACTGCGCATGTCCCCCCGGCACCGCCTCCGCTTCAAACACCCGACACCCCGGCCAATGCCGCGCAAACCCCAGCCCCGCCAACCCGCCCCCCAGTACCATGACATTTCGATCATCCACGGGAACCCACCACGGATAAACACAGATGGACACAAATGGCATTCACAAGACAACTCGTTTCCCTTGAAGTTTCGAGTGTTTGAAATTGAGAATCAGGGCAACGCGTAGCCTCGTGATTTTGAGGTAATTGATCACCTGTCCGATCTCTTGGTCGGTAATCGCATCGATTGTCTTGGCGTCCACGACCACAGCATCCGCAACAACCAAATCGGGCATGTACTCACCAACCCTCACATCTTTGTAAGCCACATTGTAATGGGGCTGCTGCCGATATGGAATTTTCCGCAACCCCATTTCCACACACAGGGCATTCTCATACACCTTCTCCAAGAGTCCATGTCCCAGCGTGTTCATCACCACCATGGCGCAGCCAATGATTCCGCGGGTTGGCTCTTCCCCCAACAATCCGTGTCCATCCGTATTCATCCGTGGTTGTCCTTTTCATTCTCCTTGCACAATGCATCGATGCCCTGTTGCCAGGAAATGGCGGCGCGCCAACCTAGATGAGTTTCAGCCGCCGCCACTTCCGCATATTGTTCAAGTGGCTCCGAAGCCCGCATTGCCCGGGCACCAAAATGGAATCGCCGATGCGCCCCCGTGTTCTCCGAGATCCGCTCCAGCACGTCCAGCAACTTCACCGGTACCCCACAACCCAAATTACACACCGTGAATAGCGATCCCTCCCTTTGTATTTCTAAAGCCGCTCGAACAATACCCGCCGCCACATCTTCAACATGAATAAAATCACGAAATTGGAGACCTTCCGAAAATTCCGCCGAATGTCGTTCCTTGGCACATTTCAACGCATACGGGATCACCATGCTGCCCCCCTGCCCCGGCCCATACACCACAAAGGGTCGCAACCAAATGGCACGGTGTTTCGACGCGCGCGACCAACTCTCTAACGCCCGACACGCCTCGTGCTTGGCCCGGCCATAGGCCGAGAGATGGCGTCCTGGCGCCATGTCTTCGCTCAGGCATCCTTCCAGTTCGCCATACTCCTCCGCGCTCCCCAACCCCACCACACCGCACAACCCATCCAGTCCAAGCAATCTTGAAAACACAGCCGCCGAAGTGGCCTGCGCTTCGGCGTTGGCTCGATCCATGTTCCACGCCAAATGAACAAGTATGAAGGGTTCCACCTGCGGTGGAAAGTCCTCCGCAATATCCACCCCATGATACTCCACCCCCGTCGGCAGAAGCGACGGCAATGGAACGCGATCTATCGCCACAACCCGCACCCCTGCATCGACCAATCGCGCAACCACGCGCCGACCGATGAACCCTGCGGAACCAGTGACGATGACAAGCCGCCGCGAAAGGGTGTCTAGACATTCAAGTTGTGGAGAGAGGCTTGTCATAGGCTGCTAGGCTGAAGGCTTTAAGACTATTAGGGTTTCCGAAAAGAACGAATCAGGGCCGAAAGCACTTTTTCTGTTTCTAGCATTTTCATATCACAGACAGAAGCATCCTCCGGCTTTGCAAATCCTAAACGATTCGCTAATCCAAACTGGTATCGCAGTTCTCTCAAAGAGGCAAAGGCCACTTCGAGAAAGCGAAGATATTCGGCTTGGCTCACGCGAGCACACCCCTCGACGATATTGGAAGGAACAGAAACAGCCGCCCTCCTCATCTGTGAGATGAGTCCATACATTTCCGACCGAGGAAATGCCGATGTCATTCCATAAATCAACAATGCCAATTCATCGGCAAGTTCAAACGCCCGCAACTTTGTATGGTCCCTCATCCTTGCTTCCCTATCCGCCTAACAGTCTTCAGTCTATTCTGCCGAATTCATCCGGCCCAAGGAGCCTTGCCCGATTCGTAGATTTTTTCCAGCTCTTCCCGGTCGCGCATCGTATCCATGCAACCCCAGAACCCATCGTGGCGGAAAGCAAACAATTCTCCATCCGCCGCAAGCTTCGTCAAAGGAGCTGCTTCAAGGCTCGTGTTTTCATTCGCGGGAAGTTGCTGAAAAAATTCCTTCTGGAAAAAGAAAAATCCGCCATTGATGTAATCGTTCTGCAGTTTTTCTTTTTCACGAAAAGCCTTTACCTTGCCATCCGCTCCCAGCTCCATCATGCCGAAGCGAGAAGGAGGATGAACCGCCGTCATGGTCCCGAGACGCCCATGCGCCCGGTGAAAAGCCAACTCTGCATCCAAATCCACGTCGCTCAACCCATCCCCATAGGTCAGCCCGAACAACGGAGCATCCACATATTTTGCGGCGCGTTGAATACGCAACGCCGTCAGACTGTGTTCCCCTGTTTCGGCCAGCGTAATCTCCCATTCGCTAGCGGGCCCCTTCTCAAATTCCATCTGCCCTCCGGCATGCAAACGCATAGTAGACGTTCGCTCGCGAATATTTTGAAAATATTCCTTAATCAGCTCGCCCTTATAGCCAAGACAAACGATGAACTTTCGGAATCCAAATCGACTATAGAACTGCATGAGATGAAGCAACACAGGCTTGCCCCCGATCGTCACCATCGGCTTCGGAATGTTGCGAGTCTCTTCCATCAGGCGTGTGCCGCGCCCGCCCGCCAAAATCATGATCGGTATTTCGTTGTTGTGCATGGTGAATTTCCTTCAAGTTCCCGATTCGTATGCCAAAATCTCCGACTCCATGAATCGACGCACGGACGCAGCATCTGGCGCCGCCAGCATATCGCGATAGCCCGTCGCCGTACGACTCACCGTCGTTTCAAAATCCCAGCGGGGATACCACCCCAATCGAGCACCCACCTTTACAATGTTCAACTGCAACAGATGAGCCTCATGCGGATTTTTCGGATTCGGATCCGCCTGCCATGCCGCGCCGTTTCCCCACGCTTGGCAGAGTCGCTCCGCCAGCGTGCCCACATCCCGCGCACTGGCCGGGTCCGGACCAAAGTTCCACCCTTCCGCCACTTCCTTGCCTTGCTCCATCAACGCTTGCCCCAGCCGAAGATACCCGCCCAGCGGTTCCAACACATGCTGCCACGGACGCACGGCACGCGGATTACGAACCGAGAGCTTCTTTCCATCACGAAACGCCCTCACTGCATCCGGTACGATCCGGTCGGCGGCCCAATCTCCAGGACCAATGACATTCCCGGCGCGGGCCGTCGCCAAATGGATTTTCCCTCCTGGCGCAAAAAAGGCATCACGATAGGAAGCCGCCACCAGTTCCTCGCAACCCTTGGAAGCGCTATACGGATCATGCCCGCCCATCGGATCCTCTTCTCGATAGGCATAATCTTGCTCGCGGTTCTGGTAGCACTTGTCGCTCGTCACCACCACCACCACACAGGGATTTCCCGCCAGCCGCACCGCATCCAATACACATGCCGTACCCCGAACGTTTGTGTCGAAGGTATCCACTGGGTCGACATACGACCGCCGCACCAGCGCCTGCGCCGCCAAATGGAAAACAACCTCCGGCGCAAAATCGCGGGCCAATTTTGCCATCCGCTCTCCATCCCGAATATCCACCGTCTCGTGGCGAATCAGGCTCGACAACTCCGCTCGCAAAAAAGGGCCGTCTGCGCTCTCTGGCTCCAGACCAATCCCCAACACCTCTGCCCCCATTCGGTGCAACCACAGCGCCAGCCAAGAGCCTTTGAACCCCGTGTCTCCCGTCAGCCAAACCCGCTTGCCTCGGTAGGCGGCAATATCTTTCATCCTCCAAGTCTCCGTTTCAAGATTCCGGGCAATTGCCTGGTCAAACGAATCCACCGCCGGACGGGGGCAAAACAGGACGCCGTGTCAGGCAAATTCACGGCACGAATATCTTCAAGGAGCGAAGACCGATCCAGCCACTCCTGTTGAACAAAAAAGGAGTAGTGAAGAACCATCAAACTTTGATCCAGAACGCACACCTGTTTGTTGGCCTCAAACCAGGCGCACCAATCCGGCTCGTCGCGTGGTGGCAAACTCCCCCCCATTCGTTTCACATGCGCGTAGTCATAGCAAATGCACCCAATGCTGAAATATTTGCAAAACTCATGCCATCGGGATTGGCCACTCGTTGCCAATCGCCGCCGCTGCTCTTCGTTGGCCTCATCGAGATGGAGGAATTGCCGTGAGGCCCACTCTGCAATCGACGGACTTTGCCACGTGGGCCCCTTTGGTGCATCCGATGGTTTATCCCCAAAGGTCTTTTCAAATTTACCCAGTTTTTCGGGATAAAACACGTTCAGCAAGCGGTGCAACCCAAACGCATTGTTCGGAATCAGCGGCGTAATCAGTGCCAAATCATCTCGATCCGCGTAGCGCTCATAGGTCTCGAGTAATCGCTCCGCCCAACCACGCGGAACCATCACGTCCTCATCCACCTTCACATACACAGAATCCGGATAGCGGCGAATACACTCATTCTGCACAAAGCAAATCCCGCCCGGGCGCGTTCCATCCCCCACCACACAGTCCCAATTCACCTGTGGCCGTGCCGCTATGTATCCCTCCACAAAACGCCGCAGACACGAAGGCACTCCATTCAGCAAAAAAACGACACGTTCAAACCGAGCAAACGCCTCCGCCTTCTCCAAAAAATCCAAGCACAGCCGCAAACAATCCAACCGATCGTGCGTTAAAATCATCAAAATTTTAGTCTTTGTCTTCATCCATTTCAGCCTAGCCGTGCATCATAAACAAATGCCGGCCCTATGCACGAGCGGGAAAATCGCTAAAAATACCCGTCCTTCTTTTTGTCTTCCATGCTGGAGCCTCCATCGAAGTCAATGACTCGACCTTGACGTTCAGACTGCTTAGCTACAATCATTTCTTCCACCACTTTTTCGATGGTGTCCGCGTTGGATTCGATGGCGCCCGTCAGCGGATAACACCCGAGAGTGCGAAAACGAACGAACTTCAGTTGAGGTTGTTCTCCAGGCTCAAGAGGCAGGCGATCGTCGTCAACCAGAATCCATGTGCCATTGCGCTGAACGACGGGACGCGGTTTGGCAAAGTAGAGCGGAACAACGGGAATTCGTTCCTTCATGATGTACAGCCAGACATCCAACTCCGTCCAGTTGGATAGAGGAAACACCCGAATAGATTCACCCTTGCGAATCCGACTGTTATAGAGATTCCACAATTCAGGGCGCTGATTTTTCGGATCCCATTGGTGGTGTTGGCTACGAAAACTGAAGATGCGCTCTTTTGCGCGAGATTTTTCCTCATCGCGGCGCGCACCACCAAATGCGGCATCGAAACCATGGTGATCCAGTGCCTGTTTCAAGGCCTCGGTCTTCATGATTTGCGTATGTTTTTCGGAGCCGTGGTCAATCGGATTGATGCGAAGTCGGTCTCCTTCCGGGTTCGTCCAAATCAACAAGCGGAATCCAATCTCCTTGGCCATTCGATCGCGGAACTCCAACATTTCATGAAATTTCCAGCGCGTATCCACATGCATCAGCGGAAACGGGATGGGGCCCGGATAAAAGGCTTTTTGCGCCAATCTCAATAGGACGGAAGAGTCTTTGCCCACCGAATACAGCATGACCGGCCGCTCGAATTCTGCCGCTACTTCACGGAGAATAAAGAGGCTCTCTGCCTCTAACTCTTCCAGATGGGTGGTTCGATAGGCTCTCATGGCGGCCCCGCCTTCAGAAAACCACGGTTCGCTAATTCATCCACAAGTTGCTGCACCGACTCTTCCACCGTCTGCCGCGATGTATCCAACTCAACCTCCGGGGCGAGCGGCGCCTCGTAGGGATCGCTTATTCCGGTGAACTGCGGAATCTCGCCCGCCCGTGCCTTTTGATACAATTTCTTCGGATCGCGCGCCTCACACACGTCCAACGGTGTGCTGACATGAACCTCCAGAAATCGTTCCTCCCCCACACGGCCCCGGGCCTGAGCACGATCCATTCGATAGGGAGAGATCAAGGCCACAATCGAAATCAACCCTGCCTCGTTGAATAAACGAGCCACTTCCGACACGCGCCGGATGTTTTCCCTGCGATCTTCAGCCGAAAAACCCAGATTGGCGTTCAACCCATGCCTCAGGGTGTCGCCATCCAACAGCGTGCAAAAATGCCCCATCCCCATCAATCGTAGCTCCAGCTCTTTGGCAATCGTTGTTTTACCCGCACCGCTCAACCCGGTCAGCCACACGGTCACCCCACGCTGGCCCCATTTTTGTTCGCGGTCTTCGCGCGACACACACGAGTACTCTCTCCTCACATGGCGATCCGTGGGTTCCTGCTCGGGCTCCGTCTTCAAGGCGGGCCGATCCAGAATCATGCCCGCGGCAACCGTTGCATGAGTCAGGCGATCAATCAAAATGAAATTTCCAGTTTTGGAATTCTGAGCATAAGCGTCATAGGCCAATGTCCGATGGAGATTCAATCGCACTCGGCCAATTTGATTCAGCGTCAGCCCTTGTGTATCGGCTTTGCGAAGAGTGTTGACGTCGATGGAGTAGCGGATTTCCGCCAAGGTCGCTGGCACAGAATGAGTGATGTGCTTCAGCAGATAGGACTGCCCGACTCGGGCCGCATCTTCGTGCATCCAAACCAACAGAGCATCCAACTCCGTGACCATCTTGGGAAGATTATTGAGATGCACCAGCATACTCCCGCGGCTCACATCGATTTCATCCTCCAGCGTCACCACCACCGCCATGGGAGGCCAGGCTTCCGGCAAGGTTCCTGAAAACGAAACGATGGATCGAATGCGGGAGGATTGTCCCGATGGCAAGCACAACACCGCATCCCCCACACGCAACACCCCCGATGCCACCGTCCCCGCAAAACCACGAAAATCCAGATTCGGCCGGATAACCGTTTGCACAGGAAATCTCAAATCAATCAGATTACGATCCGTAGCCACATTCACGTTTTCCAGATAGTGAAGAAACGTGCTTCCCCGATACCAAGGCATTCGCATGCTCGGTTTCACCACATTGTCTCCGTGAAGGGCGGATATCGGAATGAATTGCACATCCACAAAACCCATTCTGGCGATCGCATCCATATAGGCTTCTCGTATCTGATCAAAAACGCTTTCCACCCCATCCACCAAATCCATTTTGTTAATGGCTACCACGACATGCCGAATGCCCAACAACGAGGCGATGAAACTGTGCCGCCGAGTCTGCGTGGTCACTCCGTGCCGGGCATCAATCAACACCACGGCGAGTTGGCACGTCGAAGCCCCCGTCGCCATATTGCGCGTGTACTGCTCATGCCCGGGCGTGTCCGCAATGATGAACTTGCGCTTGTCGGTTGAAAAGTAGCGATAGGCCACGTCGATCGTAATGCCCTGCTCTCGCTCCGCTTTCAATCCATCGGTCAGCAAGGCGGGATCAAAATCAGTTCCCGTCGTGCCATGCACCAGAGAATCCTTCCGAATGGCCGCCAACTGATCGTCATAAATCGCTTGGCAATCATAGAGTAGCCGACCAATCAAGGTGGACTTCCCATCATCCACCGATCCGCACGTCAGAAATCTCAACAGATCTTTCCGCTCATGTTGCGCCAGATATTCTGCGACATTCAGCATTCCAACAACCTCGCGCAGAAGGAGAATACCCGCTACGGCTTATCTGTGTCCACAAAACGAAAGACCGTTTCGCCGGGCTTGGCATACCCCAAATCTTCGCGAGCGATCTTTTCAATGAAACGCGGATCCTCTTGCAACTTTTCTTGATTCAATTTCAGCATCCGCAATTTTTCCGCCTCGCGCTGAATGTCCTGCCGCACGAATTCCTCTTTGGCGCGCAATTCCTTCTGCTGCTGAAACTGCGGCTTAAAAATCTGCCACACAATCAGCATCAGAAGAAGAACGATGGCAATCAAACTGATTCGTTGAGTAAATTTCCAGACATTCATACTAGGCTTATCCTAGCGGTTCCCTCCACGAGGTGCAATGCCCCCGTAAGCCAGATCCAAAACTTGTTTTCATGACTCCTTCTTCTGCTAGAATAGGTAGCATGACTCCCAGCCTATCCATCCGACCGGGCATTGAACTGTTGCCCACCGGCCTCCTTCAAGGGCAACGCGTTGGCCTTGTGGCGCATCCAGCCAGCCGGGTATCCGATGGCCGCCATTCGGCCCAGTTCCTTCGAGATACTGGCGTCAACCTCACGGCCCTTTTCGGACCCGAGCACGGATTTTTCGGACGTGGCGGGGCAGGCGAAATCATCTCCGACACCTCTCATGCCGACTGGAACATCCCCATTTTCTCACTCTACGGCGACACGCGAGCGCCCACCACTGCCATGATGGATCGGGTGGATGTGATGGTGTTTGACATTCAAACCATCGCCTGCCGCGCCTACACGTATGTTTCCACACTTCGCCTTCTCATGGAAACCTGTTCCTCGCTTAGCAAAAGGCTCATCGTGGCCGATCGCCCCGACCCCACCCTGCTCCCCCCCCCCGCCGG
>CAZYGH010000001.1:0-18741 GCA_964647595.1 uncultured Verrucomicrobiota bacterium | reverse complement strand
CCCTCCTCGATGAAGCTTGTGCCTCTTTTGTCGGTCTGATTCCCACTCCCTTCTGCTACGGCATGACAATGGGCGAAACCGCACTCTTTCTGCGCGAAGCCCTGCACCTCGACAACCTCGACCTCCACATCGCCCCGTGTTTCGGCCTTTCGCGCTCGCAATCCCTTCACCACATCTATCCCACTTGGCACGCCACCTCCCCCGCCATTATCTCCCTTGAAAACGCCCTTTGCTTCCCGCTCACCGTCTTCCTCGAAGCCCTCCCCATGGTAGATCATGCACGCGGTACGCCCCTAGCTTTTCAGTGCATCGGTTCCGCCCATGCCGACTTGTCCAGCCTGGAGATCCCCCCTCTTCCCGGCTTGCAAGTCACGCCCACCTCCTACCCCGACAAAACAGGGCAAATCCTACGCGGCCTCCAGTTCACCGTCACCGATCCACGCACCTATCGCCCCGCCGCCGCCGCCTTTTCCTTGATCACCTCGCTGGAAAACCTTCTCGGCAACCGCCTGTGGGATTTTCCCGGCAGCCGCCCCGCTTTCTATGCCCAGCTCTGGGGCACCCGCACCCCAGCACCCCCATGGCCGACGTTCACCCCTCCCGCCCTCTATCCTCCTCCCCCGTAGATACGCCCTCCCGCTCAAAGTGTGAAAGTCCCAACTATCACTTATAATTATAAGTGATAGCTCGCGTTTTCCACACAATGGAAAACTTTTTCGCCATTTTTCCACACAATGGAAAAAATGGTGGGCTTCGGGCCACGTTTGGCCCTCGTCCCGAAGCGGAACTTGCCTTCGGCAATCCGTGCGCGAAGCGCGCGCTCCATACCGTGGAAAACTTTTCCTTCGGTGGAAAATCGCAGACGCCCTTTGCGGCGATGAGGTTCGTGCGGTAGACTGCCCATATGAAAATCGCCTCGTGCTTCATCGCTTGTCTCGCAGCCTGTGTCGCGCATAGCCAATCCGGAGAAACAATGAACCCACCCGCCCCAACAGAAATTGCAACTTTTGCCGGCGGCTGTTTTTGGTGCATCGAAGAAATCTTCCGACAACAACCCGGCGTGACCCAAGTGCGCTCGGGCTACATCGGCGGGACGATTCCCCATCCCACGTACCAACAAGTTTGCGAGGGAGACACCGGTCATGCCGAGGCCATTCAAATCACATTTGATCCCCGACAAATTTCCTACAGAAAGTTGGTGGACATTTTTTGGACCGCCCACGATCCCACCCAACTCAATCGCCAAGGAGCCGATGTGGGTACGCAATACCGCTCGGCCATCTTTACCCATTCAGGTGCGCAGCAAGAGGCCGCTCAAGACTCTCTTCGCGCCGAAGACCAGTCCGGGCGCCATGCGCGAAAAATCGTCACACGTATTGAACCCGCCACGGAATTTTTCCCCGCCGAGGACTATCATCAGGAATACTACCGCAACAACAAACGCGCCCCCTATTGCCAAGCGGTCATTCGTCCCAAACTCAAAAAACTGGGACTGGAAAACTAGGCCGACAATCTTTTTGCCTATTTTTTCTCCGCCAGCATCGCTTCCAATTTCTTTCTTTCAGCAGGCAAGGGTTTTCCATTATTCACAATCCACCGCATCGAATCTTGGCGATAGGCGTCGCTGACCATCGGGTCGAGTTTTTGGGCCAACATCTCAATCAGGGCTCGGCGGTCCTGGCCGGCCTGCGCTTGCATGTCAAAGAAGTCGGGCAACTGGCTACAAAATGAAAAACGCAACATGCGAATTTCGATGGATTCAGGATTCGCCTCCACTAGGCCCTCAAACCGTGCCAAGCCCGCTTGGGTTCGATTATACTTTTGCCACGGACGAAGGCTATGTTTCCCCGTCAATCCTTCCAGCGCGGCGCGATACGCCAAAAAGACGGGCGGCCATTCCGTAGTCTCCTGCGGCAATTTTTGATCGAGCAATTCAATCAAGGCGGTTGTCGCCGCACTTGACTCCGTGGCTGTTTCAAACTCTGCCCGCACCTGCGCCAGCAAATTGGAATCGGCTCCCCGATACGCATCCGCCCCCCACGACACACCGCACAACAGGCTACTGATCAAAATCCAAACGAGCCTTTGCATGACCGCCTCTTCTATGCGTTGCGCTCCACGCTGTACACAAAAAGCTCATGAAAAGCATCGCGAGCGGCTTGGGCACAAGCACCCGTCTGCGGCGGCAAACTGCCAATGCGATCCGATGCTTCCATCGCAAAGCATTTCATATATTCCCGCACCTTGGCGCGAGCGCCGCTTTGCTCCATCGCCTCGCGGACGAATTGCAAGCCCGCCTCGCCGGGTTCTGGACTTCCAAAAATGGATTCCAGCTTCAACCGTTGGTCCGCATTCACCCGCTCAAACAAAAAATGTCGCAGCAACGTCTTCTTGTCCTCGCGAATATCCGAATCGGCCCGCTTTCCCGATTTAGCAGAATCGCCAAAAATGCCCAATTCGTCATCCTTGAGCTGAAAGACAACACCCAGATTTTCTCCCGCTTGGTCCAAGGCCTCCAAATGCGCAGGACTCCCGTGCGCCAGCATGGCCCCCACCACCAGCGGAAGAGAAAACGTGTAGCGCCCCGTCTTGTAGCGATAGACGCGCAGGATTTGTCCTGGATCGGGATTGGCCCCCATTCCTCCGGCCCCATTGCGCACATCTTCCATTTGCGCAACACCCACCCAGCACAGTTCCTGTGCAGAAAAGGCCGCCACTTTTCGCGCCTGCTCCTGCAAACGATCCGGCACAGGCAACGCCGATAGCGTGTGAAATCCAAGAAAAAAAGCCACATCGCCTGCGCACACGCCCAGAGATACGCCGTGATGCGCCGGATCGGTCGCATGCCCCAGCTCGGCATCGTGCTCGTATTGCGTGTGAACTGTTGTCCCTCCTCGCCGCAAGGTGTCGCGATCCATGATGTCATCGTGAATCAGTAATCCCGCCTGTAAGAATTCCATAGCCGCACCGGCTCGATCCAAAACGCGGTTCATGGCTTCGTCGGGGGCCTCCGCGCTACAAAGCTCGTAGCCCAATCGCACCAAAATGCCCCGAATCATTTTTCCCGAGTGGACATACGTTTCCAGACGTTCAGCCAGTTGGGTTCCCAACGGGCTAATCGACCCGAGGCGTGGGGAAACCTCCTTCAGAATTTCACTGATGGAACTCACAATGCCGGGGCGGGATTGTTTGAAGTACTCAAGCATGTTCGGATTCTATCTCACAAACCGCCCCAATGCCACACTCCTCGCAAAGCGCCAAAAAACAACGCCTGCAAAAGCACATAGAGGACGGAAAGCCACCCGGATTCTCCCCCGTCCAACACGGGCCTTCGCAGACACGGGTGCACGATCGCCAATAGCGCCGCCAACCCAAACCAGGCGGCATAGTTTTGCAAGGGAATCGCGCCTTGAGTCCACGTCCAATAGTTCAGACGAATCGCCACCGGCTCCATGATGAAATCAAACAGGGTGGAGCCTCCTGCCGTCAGCAAAACGAGAAGAGGCATTCTCCACTTCCCTACCGAGACCGGCACGAGGCGCGTCGCCAGACTCATCGCCCCGTTCACCACCATGACCCAGTTGAACGCAATGATCAGCGGTACTCCGCGCCAGGACCAGCCCAGCGTGGGCCCGTAGGTGTATTCTCCAAAAACCGCTCCCGTGGCCACCCCGACGGCCTCCATTCCAAACGTGAACACATAGGCCACCGCGATCCACAACACAAACGGTCGCCCACCTGCGGCCACGGCCGGTGCCGCCACCAACAGACTTGTGAATAACAAAAATCCGGGTGTCAGACATAACATCCACGATCCCGTGGCTGGAAGCAGATGCCCCACGAAACCCACAGAAAAGAGCACCATCAAAACAAAAACGATGCGTCGAACAACCCACCGACTTGTTTCCGAATGTAGTGAGTTCATCGCTCGTATTTTTCTGCCAAATCAGCCGCCAGCATGCCCGATAACAACGCCAGCGGCATTCCCCCGCCGGGATGCACGCTGCCTCCGGCAAAATAGAGTCCCTGGATCCGGCGCGACCGATTCGGATGGCGCAAAAATGACGATACCGACGAGTGTGAGGCGATGCCATACAAGCTGCCAAAGGTCGATCCCGTGTCTCGCTCAATATCCACCGGGGTAATGACTTTCTCTTCTCGAATCAGGGCCTCGATGTTGCAACCTAACGCCGCCGAAAGCCGCTTCAACACGGCGGCTTTGGCGCGAGCGACGGTCGCCGGCCAGTCCTGCCCCGCCGATCTGGGCGCATTCAACAAGACAAACCAGTTTTCGCCATCCGCCGGGGCATCCTCTGGCGTAACCTTGCTGGTGATGTTTACATAGACCGTCGAACACTCCGGCAAATCCAGTCGGGAAAAAATGGCATCAAATTCATCCGAATAGTTATCGGAGAAAAAGATATTGTGAACCTGCATCTGGGAAAATCGCTTCCCCATCCCCCACAAGAATACCAGCCCGGACGACGAGGGCTCCAGCCGTTCGTACCGTCGAGCCTCCGGGGCCTGCGGCTCACCCAAGAGGGTGCGATAGGTGGACAGCACATCGGCGTTGCTGACCACAATTTCACTGGGGAAGAAACGGCCTCCCACATCCACGCCTCGGCAACGGCCGACTTCCGCATGAATTCGCTCCACAGGGGTGCCCAGTTGAAATTTCACACCCATCTCCCGCGCCACTCGTTCCAGAGCTCGCGGCAAAGAATATATGCCACCCTTCAAGGCATAGCCGCCAAACGCATACTCCACATGGGAGATGATTCGCATCGTGGCCGGCGTTCGAAACGGACTCGACCCGTTGTACGTCGCATAGCGATCAAACAACTGCACCGCACGCGGATCTGCGAAGGCTCGGGCATTCGCCTCGTGCAAACTCTTGAATGGCGATAGACGCGGCGCATTCAAGATGGCTCTCAAGCCGGCCCGAGAATGGTAAGTGGACGGTTCATGAAGGCTACGCGTCAGAAACAACTCGCCCGCCAAATTCCACATCTGTGCGCCTTTTTCCAGATAGGCATCCAGCTCAAATGAAGTGGCCACGCCGGCCCGTTGCAGTTCCGCTGCAAAGGGTGACCGTTCCGAAAAACTGTTGAGGTGCGTTCCATCGGCAAAGTCATAGGCACACAGGGGTGCCAATGGAATCGGTTCCAGAACATCCTGCATGTCGCGTCCCAAGCGTGCAAAGAAAGCCGAAAACACGTCCGGCAACGTCCATAGCGATGGACCTGTGTCAAAACGAAACCCTCCAAGCCGAATCGAAGCGGCCTTTCCCCCCGTGGTTTGCGCCTTCTCGAACACGGTCACCCGATTCCCCGCCTTGGCCAACAACGCCGCAGCCGCCAGCCCACCAATCCCCGCTCCCACAATGGCCACGGTTTTACTCACTGCAGACCTCTTCGTCTCTCCACGACATCCTGGATCAGCACGGCCAAAGCCAACATGGAAAAACTAAAGACAAAGTCTTCCGCCGGAATCGACCCCACTCGAATGGCCAAGTTTTGCGTGTTGTCATACAGCACAATGGGAAGTCCCGTCAGCACACCATTGGCGATCACAAACGGCACATACGTCAGTCCCAGCGCCACCCAGAAATTTCGCGAACGCAACGTGGCGGGCACCCACACGTCTAAGGCCATTATCGCCAATCCGGCCGATAAAAATACACTCCACGTATAGCCCTTCTCGCGAAACAGCCACGCAAAGACAAAGAAAATGAATACTCCGATCATGACCATTCTGCGCTTCAATCCCCACGCACGGTCTTGGAAATAGGATCGCACGCACGCCAATACAAACAAACACGCATACGGCACACAAATGAAGAAAAGCCACTCTCCCAGCGGAAGGTGAAGGAATCGCCACGTTCCCGCATGTTCCGGATTGAATTCCCAGATGCCTCGGGACGCCATCCACGAATCCCATGCCCCAAACACCACCACCACAGCCAGAATCGCCGCCGCCACCTGGGGTCCTTTTTTCCAAAATGCCACCTTGCGATCGAACGACAACGCCAATGGAATCGCCAGAATCAGCAAATTGATTTTGGTATAGAGATCCATTCCCCCTACCCGCGCAATCCATTCCACAACGCCTGCCACACAATTCGTGACTTCTTGGGTTTGACCTTGCGCTCAAATACCACGAAGGGATCCTTCGCAATTTGGCGTGCCGTCCATTTGTACATATCCCCCGCCGTTCTCACCGCTAGGCGTGCGCGCCACGGCATGAAAGAATACCCGGCCTCCGCTTCCGCCTGCCATTCCGCATATCGCGCCACATGTTCCTGAACAAAGGCTGACCATTGATCCGCATGGGCCATCGCCCAATCTCGAGTGGGCAACCAATTGTCCGGCACTTCCAAGCGACTCTTCCCCTCCCGCTCCAGCGGCAAATAACGCCGTCCCAACCCGGTGTCTTCAGCCACATCGCGAATAAAATTGATAAATTGCATCGCGCGACCCAGCATCCTCGCCGCGTGATACGACTCTTCCGGCAGCCGCATGATCTTCGCCATGAACAAGCCAATCACCTCGGCCGATCCATAGATGTACTCGATCGCCTCTTCCTCTGTGCGATACAAACGCTTGGTCAGATCTGCCTCCATCGAGGCCAGAAATGCATCCGTCCAGACTGGATCGAACGCCAACCGTTTCGAGAGCGCAACAAAGTCGTCAAGGATCGGATCTTCCGCAGGCGTACCCACCAGCGCGGCCCGATATCGCGCCACAAAACGGGCAAACCCCACAGCATCCTGAGGAATCGCGTCCACCAAATTGTCGGCCACTCGCACAAAACCGTAGAGGATGAAAACATCGTTCCTCATTGCGGGAGGAAAGAACAAACTGGAATTGAAGTAGGTCGTACTTCCTGCCTTGAAAACCTGAGTTTGCATATTGGGCGTCATCGTTTTCCCCTGTTCATATCCTTGCGGATGTTTCCCGCCACCACGTCCGCCGCAATCATAACCATCGGCACGCCAATACCCGGATGCGTGTATTGCCCCGCAAAATAGAGATTGCTCACCTTTTTGCTCCGCATCGACGGACGAAACACTGCCGTCTGCATCAACGTGTGCGAAATCCCGAGAGCCGTTCCCTTCCACGCATGATAGTCATGGGCAAAATCACGATGGCTGAAAATTCGCCGAATTTCGATATGCGGCAAAATTTCTTCGCCCGTCATCTTCTCCACATGTCGAATCACCTTCTGGGCATAGGCTTCCCTTGTCGCATCGTCATCCGTCAACCCCGCCGCCACCGGCACCAACACGAACACGTTCTCGCGTCCCGGCGGCGCCATCGCCGGATCGGTCTTCGTGATACACGACACATAAAAACAAGGTTCCTCAGGCCAAGAGGGCTTCTTGAAAATCGTGTCAAAATGGCCATTCCAATCCGGTTGAAAATATAAATTATGGTGAGCCAGTTTTTCCAAGGGTTTCTTGAGGCCCAGATACATCAAGAACATACTCGGAGCCACCACGCGTCGCTCCCAATACTTCCGGGGATAACTACAATCTTCCGCCGCCAGCAGCTCGGTCTCCACATGCGCATAGTCCGCATTTGCCAACACCCCATCGCAGGCCAGCGAAAGATTCTCACCTCCTGCCCCCCGCGCCTCCACTCGAACCGCCCGCCCACGCTCCGTCACAATGCGCGTCACTTCCGTGCCTAACACAAATTTCACGCCTTGCTCTTCGGCCAACTTCCGGATTCCTTGCGCCACGGCCGAAAGTCCGCCCATCGGATAAAACACTCCTTGCGTCAAATCCACGTGGGACATCAGCGCATACATCGCGGGGGCATCATTCGGCGACGTCCCCAAAAACACCATGGCATACTCCAGAATCTGGCGCGCCCGGCGATCGCCAAACCGCTTGCGAACGGCTGCATCCAGTTTGCCCAACACATTGAGTTTGAGCCCCTCGGTCATCATGCGCCGATTCAGAAAATCGAAAAGGGTTCGATACTCGCGATACAAAAACTCGCCCACGGCCACCTTGTATTTGTAAGCCGCTTCGTCCAGATATCGGCCCAGCTTGGCACCGCCGTCTGTCTCCAATCGGTTGAACAACGCATCCACTCCAGTCCGATCGGGCGGAACGTCGAAAACCTCCCCCGGCCCAAAAAATACGCGATACGAAGGCGTGAGTTTTTTCAGCGTATAATAGTCCCCCGCCTTCTTGCCAAAGCCTTCAAAAAATCGATCAAACACCTCCGGCATCAAATACCACGAAGGCCCCATGTCAAAGGTATAGCCATCTTTTTGCCAAATCCGGGCCCGCCCCCCCACTTGGTCATTGCGCTCAACAACTGTCACATCGAATCCATCCCGCGCCAATCGGGCCGCCGCCGCTAGGCCCCCGATGCCAGCGCCCACCACCACCATCTTCACCCCAAGTCGTGAACTCATGGAACGCTCACTCCAATGCGATAAGACCGTTGAAGATCAAAACCAGAATCATTGGTCAACACCAGCAGACCGCCCGTACCCGGAATATTCGCCGCTCCCGCAACAGGCCACCAAACCGGCTGCACTAAATTGGTGCAATATTCCAATCGATAGGCACGCCCCGCCACCGATTGAATCGCCACTTGTCCTGCCGCAGGCACACCCGCCACGCGAAACATCGAGCCGGAATTCGTGAGATCCGTACCCGCAATTCTCTCTTGGGCATCCGGCATGCCATCCCCATCACTATCCACCCGCGACACATCCACGGTCACCGGATTCAGCGTCACCGACCCAAATCCATAGTTGTTAAAGGAATTCAATCCCGTGTCGCTTTGCAAGGATTCTGCAAGCACGTTGCCGGAAAGATAACGGTCGGGCTCGCTTTCTCCATCGCTCGCGATCACCCCGGCCACCCACAGGGAGGTGATAGCATGCGACCCAGCCGCACTCAAACTGCCCCATGGAATCGCCGCTTCCCACCGGTCGGTCATCCGGTTTCCATCTTCATTATTTCCCGTCACCCAGTTTGTCCCCACGCCATCATATTGAGCGAGCCGGCTATTCGCCACCGGCACAAACGATGTCGCCGACAAATAAAAAATTCCCTGACCGAAATTATAGCCATTACCCAAATTAAAATCTGAATACGTTCCGTCCCCCCATTCATCACCCAGCACAATCGCCATATCCATCGGTTGCGCGAAATTGATGTTGTGAAGACTGTCCAATCCGTTGGGCATTCCATTCTGATCCCACAGATTGAGTCGGTTGTCCGACAACGTGTTCACACCCACAAAAATCACCAGCCCGTTGTTTTCGCCCGCCATATCCACCCCGATGCCCCCGATGTACAGGTTCGTCGCATCGTAGTTGAAATAGACTTGCCCAAATTCGCCAAACCCACATTGATCCCGCGTGCCCACGAATCCACCGTCCAAGTTGAAATCGAATCGCTCTCCAATCGTGTTCGGAGAACCGCTTGTGGCAGGAACCGTCGGAGACCCGCGCACCAAGATCGGCCGAAATTCCGTTACCACCACATTGCATGAGTCACACACATCTCCCATCCCATCCCCATCCGAATCCATTTGAGAAGGATTGAATGTTGTCGGGCAATTGTCCGAACCATTCGCAACCTCATCGCCATCGATGTCTGGATCGCAAGCATCGCCAGCCCCATCTCCATCCATTTCTTCCTGCCCCGGATTGGACAGGCTGGAACAGTTGTCGCAGGCATCCCCCACTCCATCTCGATCCGCATCCGCTTGCGTAGGGTTGCTCGCTCCAGAACAATTATCCTGCCAATCGTAAATGCCATCGCTATCGGAATCCACGGGATTTTGGATGGCTTCAATGGCCGCACGCACATTCGGAAGAGGCCCGATCAGATCCGTGCCTCCTTGGGGTGTTCCCGTACTCCGAAGAAGTTGCCGCACCAATGCGGGTGAAGCCGATTGACCAAATTTTGCTCGATACACCTGCTGAATCACGGCCGCTGCCCCCGCCACAATCGGCGAAGCACTGGAGGTTCCCGAGAAGGTCGCCGTAAAGAGATGATTCGATCCCTCTCCTGAATACAAATCCCCATATCCCGTCGTGAGCACGGCTTGCCCCCATCCCTGCACATCAACGGTTTTTCCATAATTCGAAAAATCCAACCGCGACCGTGGGTCTGGAAAGCTTGCCGACGCCCCCGCTCCCACGAGAAGTGCACCGGAGTCGTTCTGCAACAAAAACGGATGATGCCCCTCGTTGCCCGTCGAATACGCCGCATCGTCGAGATTCTGCCCGCCATTTCCCGCCGCCTCCACCACCACCACACCTTGCCCCACAGCCGTCACAATGGCATCATAATAGGGCTTGTACCACTCCACCGGCACATACTCATCGAGCGGCCCCGTGATTTGCAGCTCCAACAAAATCACGTCACCCGCACTGAACGTATTTGCTGCCACCATAATGGCATTGCCCACATTGAAGTCCCCATTGGCATAGGCCCCCGCCACATAGAACGAGGCCCCGTCCGCAATGCCTCGCACTCCCACCCCATTGTTTTTTCCGCCCATTTCGCCCAAAACCGCCGTACCATGATCATCGCCATATTTGGTTTCCGTGAGATTCGAAACCAGATGCGTAAACGCCGGCAAATCGACATGGTTCCCATTCCAAGCATATTCCACATCGCAGATTCTCACACCAGCGCCGTTGAAACTGTTGGACCACGCATAGCGAGCATCCACCCCATCGGGAGCGGCATCCACATACCGCTGCCACACGCCCGAACCGTTGTCCGGATTCAGGTAGTCCGGTGCCGTCGGCAAGGAGAGGACAGGCACTTGATAGACCGCCTCCACCACACCCCACGCCTTCAGAATCGCCTCCGCCTCCTCCAACTCCACGCCCGTCGGGAAACGAACACGATAATACAAATTCAAATCCGGCACCGTCGGCCCATCTGCCGACAGCATCGAAACCGCACGCCCGCGCAGTTGCTCCAACGCCCGCTCGCTCACATCCGGAAAAGAACGCGCCCAAACTCCGCCCAACGCTTGCAGGTCAGACAGTGCAGACATCGACATCCCGACAGAAAAACCCGTCAGTTCCCCATTTCGCAGGCGAATTCCTTGCCCCTCTTGAAACTTCACCTCCAACACACCCGGCACCGTCTGATTCATCGGAACCGATGAACGAGCAAGCGCGCCCCCTCCCCACAGAACCAAAACCATGATCATCCACAGTACCTGTTTCATGCCTCACAGTGTGTCAGGGTCTACGCATGCCACGCAAGCAAAAGACACCCCTCCCGCCGCGTTTGGTCACCACTCATGTCCCTCCCGCCTTGACACCCCCCATCTCTCCCCTTTACTTTCCACCCATGAGCGATTCCCCCATCTTAACCATTGGCGCACCCGGTCTCGATGTCGACCGTCTTGTCGCCAATCTTCAAGCCACCGCCGACCGCAAAATGAAAGAAGGCGCCTACGCCGATGCCCGCGTAGCCCGCGCCGAAAAGACCAATCTGGTCCATCTCCGCGGTTCGGATGATTTCATCACGTTTTATCTCACCTGTCTTCGTGATGCTGTTTTTGTCGACATCTCCGACTTTGAAATTCGCGAGCGACGCCGCGCCATCGGGCCCCTTCTCGTCGCCCTGAAAAAAACGATTTGGAGCCTTCTCAAGTTCTACACCTATCGCCTCTGGTCGCAGCAAAACCAAATCAACGGGCTCATCATCACCGCCCTTGAAGGAATGGAAGAGCAATCCGCCGCCCGCATCGCCGCCCTTGAAAAGCGCATTGTGGAGTTGGAACAAAAGGTCGCCGACCATGGCCGCTCGTGACCGAATCGCCTTCGTCTGTCCCCGCCTCGCCGGCGAGGGCGCGGTGGGCGGTGCCGAAACTCTTCTCAAAAATCTCGCCATCCATGCGGCCGCCCGCGGGCTGGACGTCGACTTCCTGACCACCTGCGCCCAAAGCCATTTCACGTGGGAAAACACCCTCCCCCCCGGCGTCAAACAAATGGATGGAATCCACATTCATTTTTTTCCGGTCGACGCCCGCGACACCGGCACCTTCCTGCGCATTCAGCAATCCATCGATCGCGGCCATCCCGTTTCTGAAAGCGATGAACTTCTTTGGTTACGCAATGGCGTCAACTCCACCGCCCTGCTGCACCATCTCGATCAGCACGCCACCACCTATCGCGCCATTCTCCTCGGCCCCTACCTCTTCGGACTCACCTATTTTGCCGCCCTCGCCCACCCCTCCCGCTCGCTTCTTGTTCCCTGCCTGCACGATGAGCCCTTTGCCAAGCTCGCCTGCATGAAACGACTCTTTTCCGAAACCGCCGGTTGCCTGTTTAATGCACAAGCCGAACGCGAACTGGCTCGTGATCTGTTCGATTTTCCCGACGCCAAAGCCCGCATCGTCGGCATGGGCCTCGACGCCTTCGATGCCAACCCTACCGCCTTTGCCCAACGCCACAACCTCACCACCCCCTACGTTCTCTACTCAGGCCGCCGCGAACCCCTCAAAGGAACGCCCCTCATCTGCGACTACATGCAAACCTTCCGCGAACGCACCCAACGCGATGTCAAAGTCGTGTTCACCGGTTCCGGCACCATCGACGCCTCCCCCGCCCTCTGGCCCCACATTTTGGATGCCGGCTTTGTCAGCGAATCCGAAAAACACGAAGCCATGGCCGGCGCCACCGCCTTCCTGCACCCCTCCGTCAATGAAAGCTTCGGCATTGTTCTACTCGAAGCTTTTCTTGCCGGCACTCCCGGCCTTGTCCATGCCAAGAGCCGCGTCCTCGTCAGCCAATGCCGCGCCGCAGGCGCCGGCCTCTGGTTCCGACACTATCCTGACTTTGAAAACCAGCTCCTGCACCTGCTCGACAACGCCGAATCGCGCACCGCCCTCGGCCAACGCGGCCGCGACTTTGTCACCCGCGAATACGCCTGGCCCGCCATCGAACGCAAATTCCTCGCGGCCCTCGACGCTCTCTCCCCCGCGCGTTAATTTGATACCCATCCTCCCCCTAGTTCTTCCCCGTTCGATGAGGCTCCCCCTACTCTGATTTCTTCACCAAAGATTCCGGCAATGTCAGCCGAATGTCAGAAGCAACCGTCCGATTGTACCCGACCCGTTTTTTCAACGCCCGGTCATTTTCCAACGGCATGAACGACGGATCTTCCCCCCTCACGATGCGCACCACCATGTTGGCAAACTGGCTCCCGATTTCTTGGCGATCTGTGGAGCAAGCAATCACGGCCCCGATTTTCTCCATGTTGTAGACAAGGGAAAAAACCGGAATTTTCCGCCGGGAGGAATTTTTGAACAACGCCGGAAACGTAATGTCTTGCGCGGGATCCTGGAGATGAATCACCGCCTTCGGAGCTTGCGACATCAAAGAATCGGTGGCCATCATGATTTCGTTCTGGGAGGTATAGGGAACCGCAATCGTTTGAATGCTCCGCTCGGCGGCCAATCGTGCCAACTCATCTCTACGATAGACGGAATCGTCGTTGCCGGGATCATAGATCGTTCCAATGGATGAAATGGGCGGCGAGCATTGCTCAATAAAGTCGAGCATTTCCTCAAAGGGGGGCACCAAGTACAATCCCGTCAACTTGGGCAAATGGTCATCATCCGTTTGTCCCGCGCCCAAAATAAACGGATTCTGTAGTAACGTGAAGATTTTATTCACCGATGGCGCACGCTGGATCGCCGTATAGAGCGTGGGAGATTGAAACGTAATGAGCAAATCGGTCTGGGCATTCACGGCCGCATCGATCAGCATGGTCAGCGTCGTCATGTCGCCTTGAGCGGACCGTACTCGTAGCTTATAGTCCCGCCCTTCCACGAGCCCGGCGTCTTTAAGCCCCGTCTTAAGGCTCTCTTCAAAACTCCTCGTGTAAGAGTTGTCCAGATATTTGATGAGGTCCATGCGGAATGCGGTGTCCTTTTTTCCGCAAGACGAACCCACCAGCATCAGGACCACCATCATTAGGAGAACAAATAGATTTTTCATGCGTCCGGTTTAGCGAAACACGCATGCAAAGTAAAAACAAAATCGGAAATGCGCGACCACTTTGTCTTGGAACCCCGGTTTGCTTAACCCGTTCCGATCGACTATAATCATCTATTATTCAAATTGGAGGTGTCTCGTGATCAAAGCCTTTGCAGCCATGGAACCCAAAGCCGCGCTTCGTCCATTCGAATACGATCCCGGTCCGCTCCGACCCGATGAGGTTGAAGTCGACGTACAGTTCTGTGGCATTTGCCATAGCGATTTGAGCATCATCGACAACGAGTGGGGCGTGACTCGATATCCGGTAGTCCCCGGCCACGAAGTGGTGGGCCACATCGCCCAAGTGGGTGAAACGGTGAAACATCTCACCATCGGCCAAACCGTCGGGCTCGGTTGGCACTCGGGCTACTGTAACGAGTGTAGCTCCTGCCGCTCGGGCGACCACAATTTCTGTAGCCACGCTCAAGCCACCATTGTCGGCCATCATGGTGGATTTGCAGATAAAGTCCGCGCGGCAGCCAATAGCGTGGTTCCCATTCCTGCAGGCGTGGATTTGGAATCGGCCGGGCCTCTCTTCTGCGGCGGCATCACCGTTTTTAATCCGTTGATTCAATTTGGCGTGAAGCCCACCGACAAAGTCGCCGTCATCGGCATCGGTGGACTCGGCCACATGGCGCTTCTTTTTCTGAATGCCTTTGGCTGTGAAGTGACGGCCTTCACCTCCAGCGAAGCCAAGAAGACAGAGGCCCTAAATATGGGTGCCCATCACACACTGGATTCTCGAGATCCCCAAGCCATTCGCGCGGCGGCGAACACCTTTGATTTCATTCTGTCCACGGTGAACGTGAAGTTGGACTGGAACTTATATCTGGGCACCTTGAAGCCCCGCGGACGCCTACACGTGGTGGGGGCCACCTTGGAACCACTCGACATCAGCGTGTTCAACCTGATGGCCGGACAGCGTTCTATTTCCTCCTCCCCTGTGGGAAGTCCGGCCACCATCGCACAAATGCTGGAGTTCGCCAATCTGCACCACATCAAACCGGTCATCGAAAAATTCAGCTTCAACCAAATCAACGAGGCCATTGCTCGTCTACGAAGTGGAAAAGCTCACTATCGCGTGGTGCTCTGCCGTCCATGAACTTTCATCAGCACTTCGAAGGCATCCTTCGCTACTGGGAACGCTGTCGTGACCCTAAACAGGGCGGATTTCATCATCTAATCGATTCCACCGGAACCGTTCTGCCCGGCTCCCATCGGGCCATTCTGATTCAGTCTCGACTGCTCTACAACTATTCGGAAGGCATTCTCTCCGGCCTCTCTTTTTGCCGGGAACACGCGGCTCACTTGTACGACTATATCACCACCTCCCTGCGTACACCCGGCGGTGGGTACACCTCATTCATGGACGACAAGTTGTTTTCCCCCTTGGGCCTCGACACCTACATGAACTTGTTTGTCGTGATCGGCATGGCTCGCTATGCCCAAGCCACCAACCGCGCCGATGTGCGCGAAGAAGCCTGGCAACTCTTCCGCCTCATCGAAGAGAAAACCATTCTTGGGGACATTCGTACGGAGGGTGTTCTGGGTTGCTATGGCGAAGGCGAACGTGGCTTCGCCCCCATCGGAAAATTCGCCGGCAACAATGTCCTCCATTACCTCGAAGCCATTCTTTGTCTCCGCGATGCCGGCTTTGAGAACCAACTCGGCAACCGTATCCGGGAGGTTCGCGAGTTTTTCCTGTTGCGCATTTTCGATCCCACCGATTGTGTCACCTTCGATGCTTTCCGCGAAGGATTTCACGATCCCGACCGCAAGCCCGGTGCCTATGCCTCCATGGCCCACGGCCTGGAATGGTTCGGATTCTTCCGTGAATGGCCCGGCGCAGAGCTACCCGAAACCGTTGAGCGTGCCCTGTTGAATCAAGCTCTCCACCATGCCGTTCAGCCCAATGGAAACTTTACCGATCAATTCTTTTTGACCGAGCGACAGTCCGCCGGTGGCGCCAGTTTTTGGACCCAGTCCGAAGCCGTCAAAGCCTTCTGTTTAGGTTCACGCCTCTTTGGTGAACCCTATGGCGATGCCTTTCAGCGCACAGCAGATTTCTATTTCTCAAAGTTTCTCGACAGTGACGGCGGCGTCTTCAGTTCCGTGGACCGCAACGGCGTGGCCACCAGCCGAATGAAAGGACACGCATGGAAGGCCGACTATCATTCCCTGCGCATGTGCGTTGAGGGAAAGAAAAATGAAGCCCGCTGATTCTCCGCCTCGAAGCGAGAAGTTTCGTTCCGATCTCCAGTTATTGCGCCGGGCCATGGAATTTGTCCGGCCGTATCGCAACCAACTGCTCACCGTTTATCTGCTCTATTTCATCAACTCCATCCTGAATCTGGTCCCCGCCGCCAGTCTTGCGTGGTACATGGATGGTGTGGTTCGATCGGGAACCTTCTCGTTCTTCGGACAAACCTTCAACCTCGCACCCTTCCTGCCGGATGTTCACCACAAGATGATCTGGTCCGTCGGCTACTTGGCCGTTCTCTTCGCCCTCATCATCCTTGCCAATTCCATCGGCGTTTATATGTGGAGACTGGGCACACGCGTTTGCCAACGCATCATGCTGGATGTGAAGCATCGCGTGAATCACCACCTTCACGAATTGCCCGTGGCCTATTTCGATGCCGAACGAACCGGCGCCATCATGACACGGGCTGTGGGCGACACCGACCAGATGGAGCAAATGATCCGCGACTCGTTTGTCCTCCTCTACGCCTCGACTCACCTCATCACGGTTCCCCTCATCATGATCGGCATGAGCCCGGGGCTTTTTCTCGTCACGCTCCTCCCCCTGCCCATCATTTACTCCGCCGTTCAACGCGTCCGCAAACATCTCCGCCCCATCTATCACGACATGCGCGAGCAACAGTCGGTCATCGGGGCCACCATTCAAGAAAACATCGCCGGCATCCGCGAAATCAAAGCCTTTGAACGCGAACCCGCCGCACAGCGCGACTACCTGCGCACCAATCTCGCCCACGTCCGCCTCGTCCACAAAGCCATGCGCGTGTTTAGCCTGAATCATCAAATTTTGTACGGCACCCGCGATGTCGCCATGCTCCTCATCGGCGTGGGCGGCGGCTCCATGGTCATCCTCGGCTGGGGAAATGTCACCCTCGGCATGGTGATCGCTTTTCTACCCCTGCTGGGACGCTTCTTTGATCCCGTGAATCAGCTCGTCGGATTTTATGACACCATTCAGCGCGGACTCGCCGCATCCCAACGCGTGTTTGACTTTTTGGATCTGCCCCCTGAAGTAAAAGAAACTCCGAATGCCAAAGCCGTTCATTTTAAACGCGGCGAAGTTCGGTTTGAGCACGTCACGTTTGGATACCACCCCGACCGCCCCGCCCTCCGCGACATTTCCTTCACGGCCGCCCCCGGAAGCAAAATTGCCATTGTGGGCTCCACCGGCTCCGGGAAAACCACACTGGTCTCCCTCTTGCCGCGTTTCTATGAACCACAGGAGGGCCGCATCCTCGTCGACGGCATCCCCATTCGCGACGTCCGCCTGGATTCCCTTCGGCAAGCTATCGGAATCGTCTTCCAAGAAACCTTTCTCTTCCAAGGAACCGTTGCGCAAAATATCGCATTTGCCCGCCGCCAAATGGATCGCGAAAGCATTCGAAGCGCTGCACGCTTTGCCAATATTGACGCCTTTATTGAATCCCTCCCCGACCAGTACGAAAGCCAAGTCGGCGAACGCGGCATCAAATTGTCTGGCGGTCAACGCCAACGCCTGTCGATCGCGCGTATGATTCTCAAAGATCCCCGCATCGTCATCCTGGATGAAGCCACCAGCGCCGTGGACTCCGAAACCGAGCGGGCCATTCAAGACAGCTTCGAACGCCTGATGGAAGGCCGCACGGCCTTTATCATTGCCCACCGCCTCTCCACCATCCGCCACGCCGATTTGATCCTCGTGCTGGAAAACGGCCAACTCGTGGAAACCGGAAACCACGACCGACTGATGTCGCAAAACGGCCGCTACGCCGAACTGGTCGCCAGTGCGAAGTTTTGATTGATTCAATCGCGGTTACTCACCGCCTCCGCACTATTCGCCACCCACCAAAATGACTTGGAAGTAGAGTTGCCGATCTTGAGCATCGATTCGGAAGGTCAGGCGCGAGGTTGCTTCCGTGGCGAGGTAGTCCTGCGCCAACGGGAGGAAGGGGCCGCTCATCGCGGTGGCCACGGCGATCTTGTAGGTCCGCCCCGGTACGCTGTGCCAGCACAGTTCGAGGCCGTCCGCACTTTCGCGAAGCTCCGTCAGTTCTAGCACAGAGTCGGCGCGCGTCGGATCGGTCCAGGCCAGGAACTCTTGCTCATTGCTCAGGCCATCGCCATCGGCATCTTCGTCGCGACCGCCGACAGAATGTTCCGCCGCCCAATCGTCATACGTGCGGCCGGGGCCATCCACCGTCAGCGTGTACGGGCCATACGTCAACTCGTCGCCGTCGTTTTCCAACTCCACCAACCGATAGACATACGTGCCGCCTGCAACTGCCGTTGGATCGATTTCCTCGTAGACAATCGGCGTGACGCCAAAGAGCGGGAACGGCAACAGCTCTTGACTGACGCGCACCCAGCTCTCGCCCACCTTGCGCTCCAGCCAGAACCCCGCCGTGCCCCACGACTCCACCGTTTCCCAGCGCACAACAGTTTGTCCATCACGAGTGAAGG